>NZ_CP134700.1:2793488-3491860 GCF_031852275.1 Halovalidus salilacus
GGATGATCGGCCCCAGCGCCAGCAGGAAGTCGAGGTACTCGTTCTCGTCGACGTCGTAAACGTACGACCCGTGGGCCTCATCGACGTAGAACGGGTACGGATCGAACGCCCGGACGTTTGACTCGACGCCCAGGGGCGTCGTCTTCGCGGCTCGCTCGTGGAACCGTTCACTCTCGGGCGTTCGACTGCACAACAGTTCCGAGTGATCGTGCTCGTGTTCCTCGTCACCAAGACTCATCGCTCTGAACGACGCAGGTAGTGGAAATAAATCTTTGGTAGATAGGCACTAATTCCGAAAGTAGTACGGTTAGGGGCGGATGTACGCGTAAATCACACTCACTCGGGCGGCGCGCGCTCGAGCGGCAGGACCAGCCCTTTCAGTCCACCACCGGCTTTTCTCGTCTCCTTGATCGACAGTTCGATCACGTCGAATCCGCGGTCGTCGAGTTCGCCCCGGACGACCGGGTTCCCGGACGGCAACAGGATCGTCTCCGGTTCGAGCACGACGGTGCTCACCGCCCGGTTTCGCTGCTCTCGCATCGGCACCTCGATCACCTCGACGCCACGGTCGTCGAGGAGTTCGAGGAACTCGTTCGGGATCGCCTGCGGGTACGCGAGCGCCAGGTCGGATTCGATCATCGAGAACACGAGCGTGAGGTGGGTCTGCCCCGTGCTCTCAGTGCTCCCGAAGATCGGTACCTCGACGACGTCTACGTCGTAGGTCTCGAAGAGCGTCCGCACCTGTCGGATCCCCTCGGCGTTCGTCGTCCGCGAGCGACCGATCGCCACCGTATCCTCGTCGATCCAGACGAGATTCCCCGCTTCGAACCCGCCCGGACCGTGGACCGAGTGGTAGATCGGCGCGCCGAGTTCGACGAACCGCTCGGTGAGCCGTCGCTCCTCGCCACGGCGGGTTTCCTCGACCATTTTGCCGATGCAGACGCCGCCCTCCATCGCGAACGCCACGTCGCGGACGAACATCGACTCGGCGAACGCCTCCGAAACCTCGCCGAGGTAGTCGATCGTCACCCCGTGCTCCTCGAGCACGTCGACGAGGGCTGCGTGTTCCTCAGCGACCTTCTTCTGTCGAGGCAGCCCGTCCCAGTTCCACGCGTCCGGATCGACGACGCTGTTGACCTCCGCCCCGGGGCAGTGAACGAGCGCACGCTCGAGCCGACCGATGTCCGTTCGGATCGACGGTTCTAGATCCCACATTTCAGGTCCCCGACGGGAGGTTGAGCGCGTGCTCTTCTTTCACGTTTCGGAGCGCGACGTCGGTCGACAGTTCGACGACGCCGTCGTAGGTACCGATCCGGTGGATCAGGTCCGTGAGGCCGTCCCGTTCACTCACGCGCACCTTGAGGAGGAGGTCGGCGTCGCCGGTCACCTCGTGGATCTCCTGGACGTCCGGCTCCTCGGCCAGCCGTTCGGCGACCTCGGAGAAGCGGGCGGAGTCCGCGCTCACGCGCACGAACGCGACGAGGTTCACGCCCAGCAGTTCCGGGTCGAGCACCGCGCGGTACTCCCGGATGTACCCCTCCGACTCGAGGGTGTTCACCCGCTCGTGGATCGTCGCGGTTCCCATGTCGAGTCGTCGAGCGATCTCCGACAGCGCCGTTCGGCCGTCGGCCTGGAGGATCTTCAGGATCTTCAGATCGACGTCGTCCAGGTTCGTGTTCATGTTTCGCAACGTACGCAGTCGACGTATTTCAATACCTTCACGATTACTTCACATCCGTTGTTACGCGTTCATCAGCATAATGTTTGCCAAATAGGGGGGTCAAAGTGGAAAATAGTTGGTTGGTGAGGGTTTAGTCGAAACATATTTTGCCGCCGGGCGGGAGGGACTACGAGAAGACCACACATGGCAACCGAACACAGTGCCGACGGACGATCGACCGACCGCTGGAGGATCTTCCGAGCCGTCAGGCGCAACCGGTGGACGGGGTTTTTCGTGAACGTCGCACCGGCGGCGGTCTGGCTGACGGTGTTCTTCCTCGTCCCGCTCGGGGTGATGTTCTACTATAGCCTCGGCCAGCGCGGGGCGTTCGGCGAGGTGCTCGTCGGCTTAGAACACGTCGGTCTCCACCAGTACCGGCAGTTTTTCGTCCCGTCCGACGCGACCGCGCTCGAGGCCGTCTGGTACACCGTCGCCTGGCTCGTCGAGACCGCGATCCCGCTCGAGTTCGAACTCGCCGCGGGCCAACCGACGCCGTACGTCCAGCTGACGGTCAAGAGCATCGCGTACGGCGTGATCGCGACGGCCGTCTCGTTCGTCGTCGGCTATCCGACGGCGTACTACATTGGTCGCATCGCACCTGCCCGCCACCGGAACCTGCTGCTCGTGCTGGTGATCCTCCCGTTCTGGGCGTCGTTCCTCGTCAGGGTGTACGCGATACAGATCCTGCTGTCGTCTAACGGCGTGCTGACGACCGCCCTCGGCGTGTTGCCGTTCTACGAGACCGGCCAGTCGCTCATGAACACGCATTTTGCCGTCTTCCTCGGCCTGACGTACATCTGGCTCCCGTTCATGATCCTTCCGGTGTACACGAGTATCGAGCAGATCGACTTCACCCTCCAGGAGGCGGCGTTGGACCTCGGCGCGGACCGGTACCAGGCGTTCCGGCAGGTGATCTTCCCGCTGTCGATGCCGGGCGTCGTGGCCGGGTGTATACTGGTGTTCATCCCGAGCACCGGCGCCTACGTAATCCCGGAGCTGCTCGGCGGGCCGAGTAGCCAGATGATCGGGAACTTCATCGCCGATCAGTTCGGCTCGGCGGGTAACTGGCCGCTCGGCGCCGCCGGATCGTTCGTGCTGATGGCCGTCATGCTGGGTTCGATCGTCCTCTACCAGCGCTACGGGGGTGGCGACCTCGCATGAGCCGCGCGAACGGATCCCCGTCGACGAGTCGCCTTCGCCGAGTGCGGTCGCGGCTCTTCGAGAGGGGGTCGGTGGCGCTGGCGTTCCAGGCGTTTCTCGTCTACCTGTTCCTCTACGTCCCTATCGCCGTGGTGATCGCGCTCTCGTTCAACGACTCGCGCTATGCTGTCGTCTGGCAGGGTTTCACGACGGAGTGGTACGAGGCGCTCCTTCGAGGCGAGACGGTCGCTCGCGTCAACCCCGGCGAGGCGATGACCGCGCTCTCTCACTCCCTCGAGATCGCCGTCGCCACGGTCGTCATCAGCGTCGTCTTCGGTACCATGCTCGCGTTCGCCCTCGATCGGTACGACTTCCCCGGTAAGAGCGCAGTCGTCGGGGCCATCTACATGCCGATCATCATCCCGAGCATCGTGATGGGGATCTCGCTCTTGATCTTCTTCAACATGATCGGGTTCGGGACCGGCGTCCGTTCGGCGATCATCGCCCACGTCGCCTTCGACATCAGCTTCGTCGCCGTCGTCGTCGCCGCCAGGCTCCAGCGGTTCGACCGAACGCTCGAGGAGGCGGCGAAGGACCTCGGCGCGAACGAACTGCAGACGTTCCGCCACGTGACCTTACCGGCGATCAAGCCGGGGATCATCGCCGGCGCCCTGCTGGCGTTCGCCATGAGCTTCGACGATTTCGTGGTCACGTTCTTCGTCATCGGAAACGAGAACACCCTCCCCATTTTCTTCTTTTCGATGGTGAGACAGGGCATCTCGCCGGGGGTGAACGTCGTCGCGACGCTCATCCTCGTGGTGACGCTCGCGCTCGTCGGCCTCGCCCAGTGGGTCGAGGGACCGACCTGGTGAGAAATCTTTTGGCTAATAACCCTCTTTACCAAAACTCTTATCAATATCACCTGCATCATGACGAAAAGAGACGGGTGATTGAGATGCACACGCACGATACATCTAGCAGCCGACGAACGTTCCTGAAAACGACCGGAGCGGCGATCGGGGTGGCCAGCCTCGGGGGCTGTCTCGGCGGTGGTGACGACGGTGACGGCGGCACTCGCGGGAGCGCCGACGGCGAACTCGAAGAATCGCTCAACATCTTCCAGTGGGGCGACTACTGGCCCGACGGCTTCGTCCAAGGGTTCGAAGACGAGTACGACGTCGACGTGAACGTCTCGAACTACTCGTCGAACGAGGAGATGTTCAACAAGCTCCGAGGGGGCGACCTCGACCAGTACGACCTGCTGTTCCCCAGCGATTACATGGTGAACGTCATGCACGAGCAGGACATGATCAGCCCCCTCGACGTCGACAGCCTCGAGAACTTCGGGAACCTCGCGGACCAGTTCGAGGAAGCGCCCTACGATCCGGGCGACGAGCGCTACTCGGTCCCCTACCAGTGGGGGACCTCCGGCATCGGCTGGAACGAGGAGGTGACCGGCGAGATCGAGGTCACGTCGTGGGAGACGATGTGGGACGAGGAGTTCGAGGGACAGATGACGATGCTCGACGACATGCGAGAGACGATCGGCGCCGCGCTAAAGTCCCTCGGCTACTCGCTGAACACGACCGAGGAAAGCGAGGTCGAGGAAGCCAAAGACCTGCTGATCGAGCAGAAGGACCTCCTCGCGACCTACGACTCGTCCAACTTCAAGACGAGCCTGATCAACGAGGAGAACAGTCCGGTTCACGGCTGGTCAGGCGACGTCTTCGCCGCGCTCTGGGAGACCTACGACGACGAGGACGAATCCTCGCCGGTCAACTACGCCATCCCGGAAGAAGGCGGCGTCGTCTGGGTCGACACCGCGGTCGTCTCCGCGGAGGCCCAGAGCCCCAACGCCGCCCACGTATTCATCGATCACTTCCTCGACGCCGAAAACGGCGCGGAGATCACCAACTACACCTATTACGGCAGTCCCAACGAGGCCGCCGAAGAGCACATCTCGGAGGAGATCCTCGAGGACGAGTCGATCTACCCCGACGACGAGACGATGGAACGACTCGAGTACATCGAGAACATCGGCGACGCGACGACGATGTACGACGAGGCCTGGACCGAGATCCAAAACGCCTGAACACGATGACAGACATCGACGTCAGACTCGAGCACGTGACGAAACGCTTCGACGACGTCACCGCGGTCGACGACGTCTCGCTGTCGGTCGAGCGCGGACAGTTTCTCACGTTGCTCGGTCCGAGCGGCTGCGGCAAGACCACCACGCTCCGCTGTATCGCCGGGTTCGAGACGCCGACGGAGGGGGACGTCTACGTCCGCGACCGGCGGGTCAACGACGTCCCGCCGTTCGAACGCGACACGAGCATGGTGTTTCAGAGCTACGCACTGTTCCCGCACATGACCGTCGGCGAGAACGTCGCCTTCGGACTGAAGATGAACGGAATCCCCGACGAAGCGGCGACCGACGGAGGGACGGTCAGCCAATCGAGCGGCGTTCGCGGGACGCTCGGGAGCCTGTTCGGCCGACACGGTCGCGAGGAGATCCAAGCCAGGGTCTCGAACGCGCTCGAGTTGATCGAAATGCCCGGGTACGAAGACCGGGCGGTCAGCGAGCTCTCGGGCGGCCAGCAACAGCGGGTCGCCCTCGCCCGGGCGCTCGTGACCGAGCCAGCGGTCATGCTGCTCGACGAACCCCTCGGAGCGCTCGACCTCAAGCTCCGAAAGAACATGCAGGTCGAGCTGAAGAACCTCCAGGAGGAGCTCGGGATCACGTTCGTCTACGTAACCCACGACCAGGAGGAGGCGCTGACGATGAGCGATCGGATCGCGGTGATGAACGAGGGACGGGTCGAGCAGTTCGGGACGGCGACCGAGATCTACGAGGAGCCGCGGACGAAGTTCGTCGCTGGTTTCATCGGAGAGTCGAATATCGTTCGGGGAGACTACCGTACCACCGACGAAGGTTCGATCATCGAGGCCGACGGGCTCACGTTCGCCGTCCCGGACGACCCGGAGGTTGACGGCGGGACCGTCGCGTTCTCGATCCGTCCGGAGAAGATCCGCCTCGGCGACGAGGCCCGAGGGCAGGACAACGAGTTCCAGGGAGAGGTGATCGACGAGATTTACAAGGGGAACCTCGGAAAGTTCGTCGTCCAACTCGAGAACGGCCACCAACTCACGGTCGACATGCAGATCCGCGACCAGGGCGTCTACCGATCGACGGGCGAGACGATCCGCGTCGGCTGGTCGCGCGAGAACGCGGTCGTCCTGACCGAGTAACGGGCGAACACTGACACCGGTTCGTTATCGGCGAAGATATTTCATTATAGGCCCGTTAAGTCCGGACGATTTTCGGTTAAGTATATGTTCTTCGAGGGCAAGGGTTGATACGGTATGACAGGGAGCGGCTACCAGGCGCGGGAAGCACAGGAACTGCGGTACCTCCTTCGGGTGAACCTCCCCGACCGGACCGTAGAAACCGAGACCGTCCCGGAATCCTACCGTCACCGGTTCATCTCCGGGAAGGGGCTCGGCGCGGCGTTGTTGCTCGACGAGCTCGATCCAGGGACGGATCCGCTCGGGCCCGAGAACCGGCTTTGTTTCATGCTCGGACCGCTGACCGGCTTCGCACCGGGGACCTCGCGGTACGCCGTGGTCACGAAGTCGCCGCTGACGGGCGCGTTCGTCGACTCCTACTCCGGCGGCCACTTCCCGACGATGCTCCGGTGGGCGCTGCCGGGCTACCTCGGGGTCATCTTCGAGGGAAAAGCTGACGAACCTGTCGCGCTCCGCATCGACGACGGAACGGTGACGTTCGAGGATGCCACGGACCTGTGGGGGCTCGACACGAAGGAGACGGCCGAGCGGTTCGACGACAAAACGACGAAGACGGCCGCCATCGGCCCCGCGGGCGAGAACCTGGTCCGATACGCGACGATCTCGAGCGACGCGGGGACCCACCACGCCGGCCGCGGCGGCGTCGGGGCCGTCATGGGGAGCAAAAACCTCAAGGCGGTCGTCGCCTCGGCGGACGGCCCGCCGGAAGCGCCCGACGTCGCCGAGCTCCGGGTCGAGCACACCCAGCGCCTCGGAACGAGCGACGAGGTGGCCTGGGCGAGAAATGGCGGTACCCAGCTCGTCGTCGACTGGACCCAGGAGATCGGCGCGCTCCCGACGCACAACTGGACGCGCGGCCGGCTCGAGGACGGTGACGACCTCAACATCGAGGCGTTCTCGGCCGGCCACGTCGGCACCGACTCCTGCTACAGCTGCCCGGTCGCCTGCGGCCACGTCACCGACTTCTCCGGGTCGGACGTCGACGGCGCGTTCGAGGACGCGAGCGTCGACTGGGGGCCGGAGTACGAGACGATCGGCCTGATGGGCGCGAACACGGACATCACCGACGTCACCGCCGTGACCGAACTCGCAATGCGCGCGGACACGCTCGGGATGGACACCATCTCGCTCGGGAACGTCCTCTCGTGGGTGATGGAGTGCGTCGAGGCAGGGCTGCTCGAGTACGACATCGACTGGGGCGACGCGACGACGGCGGCCGGCCTGATCGAGGAAATCGCCCACCGCGAGGGGATCGGCGACGCGCTCGCGGAGGGGACCGCCGTCGCGGCCGAGCGGCTCTGCAACGGCGATCCGCGCACCCGGGAGGCCGCCGTCGAGGTCAAGGGCATGGAGCTGCCGGCGTACGAGCCCCGCGCCTCGTTCGGCATGGCGCTCGCGTACGCGACCTCCGACCGCGGCGCGTGCCACCAGCGCGCCTGGCCGATCGGTTCCGACGCGATGGGCGGCGAGCGGGACCCGTACGACACCGAGGGCCACGCCGAGGTCGTCGTCGAGGAACAGGACGAGCGCGCGCTCACCTACAGCATGGTCACCTGCGACTTCACCGCGTACAACTACGAGCGGGTCGCGGAATGGCTGAACGCGCTCGGTTACGACGTCGACGGCGGCGGCCTCGAGATCGTCGGCGAACGCGCCTGGAACCTCGCCCGGTTGTTCAACGTCCGCGAGGGCTTCGATCGCTCGGACGACGACCTCCCCGAACGGATGAAACGGCCCCTGGAGCGGGGCGGGCCGGCCGACGGCAACCGGATCACCGAGGCGGCGTTCGAGACGATGCTGACCGAGTACTACGAGCTGCGCGGGTGGTCGGACGAGGGCGAACCCACGCCGGAGACGCTCGAGCGCCTCGACATCGCGGAGTTCGGGTCGGCCTGAGACCGTCTTCGAAAAACAGTGGACGTCGATCACCGGACGCCGAACTATTTCTGACTTATCTGCGATTATTCAGAAAAACTTTTCCACTCCCCTTTCATTTGGTAGGTCGACACACGCATGCGACAGCTACACATCGACGGTGAATGGATCGACGCCGAGTCGTCGGCCGGCATCGACGTCGACTCCCCCGTAGACGGAGAAGTGATCGACACGGTCCCGGCCGCGTCCGAGCGGGACGTCGCGAAGGCGGTCGACGCCGCACGACGCGCTCAGCGGGAGCTCGAGGCGATGACCGCGTACGAGCGCGCGGCCGTCCTCGACGAGGTGACCGAGTACTTCGAGGAGCACGAGGACGAGATCGCGGAACTAATCACCCGCGAGGAGGGGAAACCGCTGCACGAATCCTACGAGGAGACCAGGTACGTCATCGAGTCGAGCGACGACTACGCCCACGACGCCATCAGGCTCTTCGGCGACGTGGTGCCCTCGGAACACCGAAACCGCTTCGCCTACACCCAGCGCGAGCCGTACGGGCCCTGCGCGGTGATCAACCCGTGGAACTTCCCGCTCGAGGTCCCCGGCGGCTCGATCTACGCGGCGATCGCGAGCGCCAACCCGGTCGTCTTCAAGCCGGCCGAGGAGACGCCGCTGACCGCCTACCACATCGCGGAGGCGTTCGCCCAATCGAGCCTCCCCGATGGCGCGTTCAACCTCGTCACCGGCGAGGCCGAGACGGGGCGAGCGCTCGTCGAGCACGCGGATATCCGACTGATCGCCTTCACCGGGAGCACGGCCGTCGGCCAAGAGATCGCGAAGACGGCCGCGGAGCGGAACGCGCAGTGCCTGCTCGAGATGGGCGGGAAAGATCCCATCCTCGTGCTGGACGACGCCGACGTCGAGCACGCCGCTGAGAGCATCGTCGTCGGTTCGAACTGGAACGCCGGGCAGGTCTGCTGCGGAACCGAGCGCGTCATCACCACGGAGGGCGTCCACGACGCGCTCATCGACGCGGTCGTGGAGCGGACCGAGGAACTCGTCGTCGGCGACCCGTTTCAAGAGGGGACCGACGTCGGGCCCATGGTCTCAGAACGCATCCAGGCGAAGGCGGTCGACCACGTCGCGGACGCCGTCGACGCGGGAGCGGAGCTCCTGACCGGCGGCGGGACGGACGGGCTGTTCTACGACCCGGCGGTCGTCGACGACGTCACGGACGAGATGAGCATCGCGCGCGAGGAGACGTTCGGCCCGGTGACGCCGATCCTCCGAGCCGAGGATTACGAGGAAGCGATCGAAATCGCCAACCGCTCGCGGTACGGGCTTCAGGCGGCGATCTTCACCGACTCGCTCCAGCGCGCCCACGACGCCGCCAACCGGCTGAAAGCCGGCGGCGTCTTCGTCAACGAGACGAACAACTACTGGGAACGGCTGCTGCCGTTCGGCGGCTACGGCGAGTCCGGCAGCGGGGGGCGCTACGGCAGCAAGTGGCACCTCGAAGCGATGACGCAGGTGAAAGCGGTCGTGATGAACTACGGTGATTACTGAGATGAAGGTCACTGCACTCGGTGGTTGCGGCGCGATGGGGCGAGCCACCTCGCGGGAACTGGCGGAGAACGAGGCGGTCGACGAACTGCTGATCGCGGACGCGGACCTCGAGGCCGCGGATGCGTTCGCCGACGAACTGCGCGGAGACGACCCCGCGGGCGAGATCACGACCGAACGGGTCGACGTGACCGACCAGGATGCGCTCGTGGCCGCGATCGCCGACAGCGAGGTCGTCGCGAACGCGCTCCCGTACGCGTTCAACGTCGACGTGATGGAGGCCTGTCTCGAGGCCGACTGCCATTACCTCGATCTCGGCGGCCTGTACCACAAGACCCGTGAACAGCTCGAACTGGACGAGGCGTTCGACGAGGCGGGGCTAACGGCCGTCCTCGGGATCGGCGCGAGCCCCGGGCTGACGAACGTCGCCGCCGCGCGGGGCGCCGGACGGCTCGACTCGGTGGAGGAGGTCCACATCCGAACCGGCGCGAAAGGCGGCGGCGAGGGATTCGCCTACTCCGCGAAGACGATCCTCGACGAGCTGACCATGGAGCCGGTCGTCTACGAGGACGGCGAGTTCGAGACGCTCGAACCGCTATCGGGTCGAGAGACCTACGAGATGCCCGACCCGGTCGGCGAGGTCGAGGGCTTTCACAGCATCCACTCGGAACTCGCGACGATGCCATACGCGTTCGAGGGCGTCGAAACCGTCGACTTCCGGGTGGCGTTCTCCCCCGACCTGGTGAACATCTGCGAGGTCCTCATCGGGTTGAACCTCACCAGCGAGGAACCCGTCGAGTTCGAGGGGGTCGAGACGAGTCCGCGGGAGTTCCTCGACTGGCACCTCGATCGCCAACCGAAACCGGGCGCCGTCGAGGAGTGGAAGTCCTTCCGCGTGGACGTCCACGGCACCGAGGACGGCGAGCCCGCCCATTACCGCTACGGCGTCGTCGTCGAGTCGCGACTCGAGGACTGGGGGCTGAAGGCGACGGCCGTCTGGACCGGCGTCCCGATGGGCGTCGCGGCCGCGGTCGTCGGCCGCGGCGATGCGCTCGAGACGGGCGCAAAGCCTCCCGAGGAGGCGCTCGACTCCGAGTCGTTCGCGGCCGAACTCGCCGAGCGCGACATCGTGATCGAGGAGGAGCGAGTCGAATGAGCGACCGCACGCCCCGGACCGTCGACAACTACGTCGACGGCGAGTGGGTCGCGCCGACCGGCGACGACTGCGCGACGGTGGCGAACTCGGCGACCGGCGAGGAGATCGCCGAGGTCACCTTCAGCTCGCGGGCGGACGTGGACGTCGCGGCGGCGGCCGCCGTCGGGGCGTACGCGGACTGGCGGACGCAGCCAGTCGAGGCTCGCGTCCAGCCCCTGTTCCGGCTAAAGGCGCTCCTCGAGGACCACCAGGACGAACTCGCCGAGACGATCGTCCGCGAGCACGGGAAGACCTTCGCGGAGGCGCGGGGCGAACTCCGTCGGGGGATCGAGAACGTCGAGGTTGCCTGCGGGATCCCGACGCAGATGCAGGCCGGCACGCTCGCGAGCGCCGCCCCCGGGATCGACGAGAGCGCGGTCCGCCACCCGCTCGGCGTGTTCACCGCCATCACGCCCTTCAACTTCCCCGGGATGATCCCCCTGTGGTTCCTCCCGTACGCGGTCGCGACGGGCAACGCGTTCGTCCTCAAGCCCAGCGAACGGACCCCGCTGACGGCCGCGCACATCGCCGAGCTCGTCGACCGGGCCGGCTTCCCCGACGGGCTGGTGAACGTCGTCAACGGCGGCGCGGAGACGGCGAGCGCGCTGTTGACCCACGACGACGTCGTCGGCGCGTCGTTCGTCGGCTCGACGCCGGTAGCGAGATCCGTCTACGAGACCGCCGCGGCCCACGGCAAACGCGTTCAGGCCCAGGGCGGCGCGAAGAACCACATTATCGTTAGCGACTCGGCGGATCTCGAGTTCGCCGTCGAGCAAACCGTCGGCTCGGCGTTCGCGAACACGGGCCAGCGGTGTCTCGCCAACCCCGTCGCGGTCGTTCACGCGGACGTCTACGACGCGTTCGCCGAGCAGCTGGTCGACCGCATCGGCTCGATGGTCGTCGCCCCCGGCGACGATCCCGACGCTGAGATGGGGCCGATGGTCGGCGAGAGAGACCGCGAACGCGTCCTCGAGTACATCGACGTCGGCCTCGAGGAGGGCGCGACGCTCCTGTACGATGGGCGCGAGCACGGCGTCCCCGACGAGGGTGCGTTCCTCGGGCCGACCGTGTTCGGCGACGCGACGCCCAAGATGCGGATCGTTCGCGAGGAGATCTTCGGCCCCGTCCTCGCGCTGGTACGAGCCACCGACTTCGACGAGGCGCTCGCGATCGTCGAAGAGAGCCGGTTCGGTAACGCGGCGAGCCTCTTCACCGAGCGCGGCCGGGAGGCGAAGCGTTTCCGCCACGAGGTCGACGCGGGGAACCTCGGCGTCAACGTCGGCACCGCCGCGCCGATGGCGTTCTTCCACTTCGGCGGCGCCGGGGAGTCGTTCTTCGGGGACCTTCACGCCCAAGGCGACGACGCGGTCCGCTTCTACACCGACGAGCGGGTGTACATCGAGCGGTGGCCCGATGTCGGGGCCGATTCGGCGTAGAGTGATGGCCGGCGAGCGCTGAACGGACGGCCTCGACTCGATTTTCCGACACCGACCGTCGAACGGGGGTAACTCGCCGCGACGAAAAGCGAACGAAACCCGGCTTACCGGCCGACTGAGTGGCTCGCTCGTTTCGACCGGTCGGCCGGACCTCACACCGTCGGCGCGCGTTCGAGGGTGCACGTTCGTGGTGTTTACACCCGACGCGCCGGATCGAAACCCCCATGTTCGCGGAAGCGTGCGTATCCTCCATGAACAGAGCCGAGAAGGCGGCCCTCCAGTTGCGCGCCGTCGACGTCCTCTGTATGCTCAAGGAGACGCGAACGTACGACGAACTGGCGGAGAAGACCGGTTTGCCGGCCGGCGACCTCAACCGGTACGTCAACGGCCACGTCCTCCCCGGAACCGAGCGCGCCCGGACCGTCGTCGAGGACCTCGGGCGCGAGGCGCTCGTCGAGGAACTCGAGGCGCGCATCCGCGTCGACGAGGACGGCTACGTCGACAACTCGGCGACGGTCTTCGACCAGCCGTTCCTGGACCTCGTCGCGCCCGTCGTCGCCGAGAGCTTCGACTTCGACCGACCCGACCTGGTCCTCACCGCGGCGACCGACGGGATCACCATCGCGGCCTCGCTCGCGAGCTACTACGGCGTTCGCTGCGCGTACGCGAAAAAGCGCAAGGAGACCGCCGTCGAGGAGTTCATCGAGGCCCGCGAGCGCCTCCAGTCGGGGATCGAACTCACCTACTACCTCCCCGAGTCGGCGATCGACGCCGGCGAGTCCGTCCTCGTCGTCGACGACCTCATCCGCTCGGGGGAGACCCAGGAGCTCTTACTCGACATCGTCGAGACGGCGGACGCCGACGTCGCGGGCGTCTTCACGCTCATCGCCGCCGGCGACGACGGGATCGAGCGGGCCCGCGAACGGACCGACGCGCCGGTCGGATCGCTCACCTCGGTCTAGGGGCGCCTCCATCGGACCGGTTTCTTCGCCCTCGCCGACGGGGCGCGTCGGAACGCGGCGTGAACCCTCCGTGTAAAACGTTCTCAACCCTGCGAGCGAATAACACATGATCGATCATTAGGTTTATGTGGTTCCCCGCAGTTCGTTGTGGTACCACCATGACGAAGACCGTCATCCTCGGCGTGATCGGTTCCGACGCGCACGTCGTCGGAATCACGATCCTCGAACAGGCGCTCTCCGCCGCGGGCTTCGACGTGAAGAACCTGGGCGTCCAGACCTCCCAGGAGGAGTTCGTCGAAGCCGCGTCGGCCCACGACGCCGAGGCCGTACTCGTGTCCTCGCTCTACGGTCACGCGGAACAGGACTGCCAGGGCTTCCACGAGCGCATTCTGGAGGTCGACCTCGACGTGCTCACGTACATCGGCGGCAACCTCGCCGTCGGACAGGACGACTTCGAGGAGACCCGCGCGAAGTTCCGCAAACTCGGGTTCGACCGCGTCTTCGACTCCGAGACCGACCCCGAAGACGCCATCGCCGCCCTGCGCGCCGACCTCGACGTCCGCCCGCCCGAGGAGGAACGCGACGAACGCCACACCGTCTCGGCCTGATCGGCCCCCAGGAGTTCCGTTTTCGCCGGTTCGACGACCCCTCGAGCCGCGCGTCCGTTCGCGACCCCCGACTCCGTCGTTTTCGACGCGCTCGCGATCGCACCACTCCACTCACGGCAGCGGGTTCGCCGCCTCACCGGCTCACGCAGAGAGGACCCGCTCGAGGGCCGCTCGAACCCGGTCGGCGCCCGGACGGTAGGCCTCCTCCCGGCCCGGCAGCGGGACGGGGACGTCGTAGCCGGTGACGCGCTCGATCGGCGCCTCGAGGTACCACATCGCCTCGTCGGAGATGCGCGCGGCGAGTTCGCCGGCGAAACCGCCCGTCCGCGGCGCCTCGTGGACGACGACGCAGCGCCCGGTCTTTCGGACCGACTCGAGCACCGTCTCGGTGTCGAGCGGGCTGATCGACCGGAGGTCGATGACCTCGATCGAAGCGTCGACGGCGTCGGCCGCGCGCTCGGCTTCCCGGACCATCGCGCCCCAGGCGAGCAGCGTCGCGTCCTCGCCCTCCCGAACGGTCCGCGCCTCGCCGAGCGGGACGACGTACTCCTCCGGAACCGGCCGCCGGGTCGCCCGGTACAGCGCCATCGGCTCGAGGAAGAGGACGGGATCGGGGTTTCGGATCGCCGACCGTAGGAGCCCCGCCGCGTCCGCCGGCGTCGACGGAATCGCCACCTTGAGTCCGGGCACGTGGGCGTAGCCGGCCTCGTAGCTCTCGGAGTGGTGCTCGAGGGCCTTCACGCCGAGTCCGTACGGCGCCCGAACGACCATCGGACAGGTGATCTTCCCGCGCGATCGACTCCGCATCCGCGAGACGTGCTGGAGGATCTGGTCGAACGCCTGGAAGGTGAAGCCGGCGAACTGGATCTCCGCGACGGGGCGGTAGCCCGCCGCGGCGAGGCCGACGCCCAGGCCGACGATCCCCGCCTCGGCGACCGGCGCGTCGTGAACCCGACCGGGGAAGGCGTCGAGCAACCCCTGGGTCGCCCGGAACACGCCGCCGTCGACGCCGACGTCCTGGCCGTAGACGAGCACGTCCTCGTCGGCCTCCATCTCCGCGTGGAGCGTCGACCGGATCGCCTCGACCATGTTTCGCCGCTCGGCCCCCTCGAGGTCCTCCGGGTCGAGCGTCTCGACGCCGCCGTCGCCCCGGGCCGTGCTGGGCCCGTCACCTCCGGAGGCGACTTCGGCCGCGGGCGCCACCTCGAATTCGGACCCGGTCGCAAACGCCTCCCGCTGGCGCTCCATGTACTCGGGCGGCTCCCCGTACGCGTTGTCGAACATGTCGACGGGATCGGCGTTCGCCGCCGTCTCGCGGGCGGCCTCGAGCGCCTCCGCGAGTTCGTCCTCGATCTCCGCCTCGAGGTCGGCGATCGTCTCGTCGTCGAGGAGGTCGCGCTCGCGGAGGTAGGTCTCGAAGCGCAGGATGGGATCGAGCGGCTCCCACTCCATCTCCTCGTCGGTGGTCCGGTAGACGGAGGGATCGTCCGCGGTCGTGTGCATCCCCCGCCGGTAGGTCGTCGCCTCGATCAGCGTCGGGACGCCCCGTCGGGCGCGCTCGAGGGCCTCCTTCGCGACCGCGTAGACGCCGAGGACGTCGTTCCCGTCGACCTGAACCCCCTCGATGCCCGCGGCGACGGCCTTCTGAGCCAGCGTCGCCGCGCGGGTCTGTTTCGACAGCGGCGTCGAGATGGCGTACTGGTTGTTCTGACACAGGAAGACGGTCCGGGCCCCGTAGACGCCCGCGAGGTTCATCGCCTCGTACACCTCGCCCTCGCTGGTCGCCCCGTCGCCGAAGAAGGTCAGCGCGACCGAGTCGGACCCGTTCAGCGCCTCCGCCCAGCCGATGCCGACGGCGTGGAGCGGCTGTGAGCCGACGGCGATCGACGGCGGCATGATCCGCGAGCCCTCGGGGGGCTCGCCGCCCTCCTCGTACCCCATGGCGTACTCGAACATCGACTGCGGCGATCCCCCCAGCGCGAGCGACGCCGGGTGCTCCCGGAACGACGGGACCACCCAGTCGTCGTCCGAGAGCGCGCCGACGGCCCCCACCTGGGCGGCCTCCTGCCCCAGCGCGGGCGCGAACGTCCCCAGCTCCCCCCGCCGCTGGAGGGCGATCGCCCGGTGGTCGAGCCGACGCGACCGCTTCATCGCCCGGTACCACTCGAGCAGCCGCTCGTCGTCGAGGTCGGGTTCGAGGGACTCGTCGACCGTCCCGGACTCGTCGAGCACCTGGACGCGGTCGACGGAGAACTCGGCGACCCGTGATCGTGGCATACGGGCCGTACCACGGTCGACCACTTAGTGTACGGTGTGGCGCTCGCGGGGTCTACACGCCGCCTGGGTGGAAAAGCGAGGCCTCCACTCGCGCGACGCTTCGACCGCACCCCCGATCGGTCCTCGGCGGGATCCAGCGTCGCGACTCGAGGTGCGGACCGATCGAAGAACGATCTCGAAACGAAACTGGTCGAAACGCCCGCTGGCGTTACTTCGCGCGGCCCTGACCGCCGTTGTTCGACGGTCGGACCTTCTCGGCGCCCTTGCCGCGGGTGCGCAGGCCGCGGTTGGACTTGCCCGCGTTGGTCAGCCCGCGGAAGGCGCGGTTGGTCTGGGAGTCGTCGCAGATCCAGTTGAGATCGTCGTCGTTCTGGATCGCGGGGTGGTTCGGGTCCACGAGGATCGCTTCGAACCACTTCTGGGAGCCGTCCTCCCCGACCCAGTAGCTGTTGAGCACCTCGAGGTTCGGGTACTTTCGGGCGACTCGTTCTTCGCCGATGCGCTGGATGTTCTTCCGGCGGCCGATGCGGTTGACGCCCTGACGCTTCGACCGGCGGCCGGCCTTGAAGCGCTGCTTGCGGGCGGTCCCCTTGCGCACGGCGACGCGCGCGACGACGATGCCCTGCTTGGCCTTGTAGCCGAGTTCGCGGGCCTTGTCCAGCCGGGTCGGGCGCTCGATGCGCTCGATGGCGCCCTGTTTGCGCCACTCCTGCTTTCGCTGCCACTGCAGTTCGCCGAGCTTCCCGTCGCCCGGGGTCTTCCATGCCTCCTTGATGTGGGAGTAGAAGCTTCGTGCCATCGTGTTCACCTGCGGGCGTTTCCTGGTTCAATCCGACAATCCGGATCACATCCCGACCTGCGACGCGAGGCGTCGAGCAGGCGCCCGCCGATGCCCGCGGACCGGCGAGTCGTTCGAACGTAGCCAACTCGCTCGTATAAGCGCTTCGAAGCGTCGAACGGACAGACCGGTAGCAAGGCGGCGGCGCGTCGTTCGTGGCCACATCCGGACGAACCGCGAACCCGAGCGGGTAGAACACTGCCTGTCGAACGAGGTATCACGGTCTCGAGGGACGCTGTTCGCTGGCGCTCGACCTCGAGCGCGACCGTCAGGTGCCGATCGCACATCTCCGGTCGGATGCGAGAGCCCCTCGAGCGGCCGACCTCAAGGAGATCTTCGTCGTATCCCGACCAACCTCACGGAATTCGATATAGCACCGAGGGGTTTGTTGGTGAGTTCGCCGGCCAAGGCTCGATCTGTTGCAAGGCGCCTCAAACCGGAGAAAACGGCGAATAGACCCGGACGCCGGACGGTAACAACCCGTCGCAGAACGACAACTGCCTTCAATACCGCGCGTGAGCTCTAAACGAATACGGCGGCCCATCCCCGCTCGACGTCACAGCGGTCCGTAGCTGGGCCCGTCGTGGGACTTCACTCGAGGGCCGCTCCGATCGCCTCGAGCGACTCGAACGATCCGTCCTCGATGGCCGCCGCGAGGTCGTCGGCTGGGAGCTCGTCGGGAACGTTCCGGGGGTACTTTCGCCGGAAGTAGCCGAGCAGGTTCCGCAGATCCCGGCGCAGGAACTCCGGGGCGTTCTCGTGGTCGGTCGGCACCGCCTGGGGCCAATCGAAGATGGTCACGCCCGACTCGCCGACGAAGACATTGTACTCGCTCATGTCCGCGTGGACGAATCCGTTCCCGTACGCGCGCGCGAGTTCGGAGACGAGCAACTCGAGCACGCCGAGGACCTGCCAGTCCTCGAGTTTCGCGCGGGAGAGTTCGACGCCGTCCATCTTCTCCATGACGATGGCGTGGCGGTTCTGGCCGATCGGTCGGGGAACCGAGACGTCGGGGTAGAGCTCCTCGAGGGTGTCGTGTTCGCGTTCCGCGGCCTTCCGCGCCGTGTACATCCACGAGACGTGGCGGTTTTCCGAGGTGTAGTCCCGTTCCTTGTTGACCTCCCGAAAGTTCGTGTACCCCTCGCGGTGGTACTTCAGCGCGAGCGGCTTGTAGGATTTGACCTCGTAGACGTCGCTCTCCTTTCCCACCCCCAGGGGGGAGCCGAACTCGGCGATAGTGTCCCGTTCGACCAGCGCCCGCAGCGCGAGGGCGTCGTAGCCCTCGAACTGCAGGGTGTACCCCTCGTACTGGATGGTCTTCTTCTCGATCAGCCCGCGCTTGAGACAGCGCTCGAGTCGGTACTCCACCTCCTCGTCGGTCAGCCCCGAGAACTTCGGCAGTTTCTCGCGCTGGACCCACTCCGAGAAGCGCATCCCCTGTTCGACGCCCGATAAGAGGTAGAAGTCTTCCGGCTCGAGTTCCGGGAGCATCCCGGCGACGTTCCGCACCATGGCGCGACGTAGCCGCCGTGCACGTAAAAACGTCGTGACGCGTGATTCGGTGTTCGAGCGACCCCATCGGACAATGCGACGACGCCTCGAGCGCCCCGAGCGAGGGGGAAGTGGCCGATACGGACCCGGATTCGGGCCCAGAGAGCGAACGACGCGAGCGCGCAGGCTGCGTCCGAGCGGGAACGGAGCGCCGCTCATAAATCGAATACTGCGATAGTAAATCGGCACGCAGCCGACGGGCCGGCGTCGGCGGGACCCCTTCGAGAAGCCGTCTCGGCTCCGTTCACGGGAGATTGGCCGACGGCGAGGTGGTGAGAACGTTCCGGCCTCGGTCGAGTGAGTCGAGCGAGCCTCCGAACCGACGACGCAGACCGGGAGGCATCGATCGCGCGCCTATAAAGGTAAACTTCCAGACAATCACATCCTGTTAACCCGAAAATTTTGCAGTTTTGCACACTGAGGGGCGATAACCCAAGTTTCGGACACGTATTTGTAGTACTACATATATCGTCTCAGGGCGCGTACTCTGCGTATGGTCTTTCACATCACCGACGCGATGGCCGACGGATTCGACCGACTCCGCGAACGAAACGGGCTCATCCTGGTCGCCGTCTTCGCGGTCCTCGCGGTGCTCAACGGACTGCTCGCTCGGCCACCCGTCGAGTCGATGGGCGCCGACGGCGTTCCCGCGACGCCGATCGTTCTCGTCTCCGGAATCCTCTCGATCGTCCTCGCCGTCGCGACGCTCGTCGCCGTCGTCGTCGCGCTCAGAACGTTCGCCTCCGAGGAGACCGAGACCGTTCCTCGGGAATTCCTCCGACGGAACATCGGAGCCGTCACGCTCAACGTCTTCGTCGGTGCGATCGTCTTCGCGCTCGTCGTCGCGGTCGGGAGCGCCTTCCTGCTCATCCCCGGACTGTTCGCGCTCGTCAGTCTCTACTACTGGGCCGTCTACGTCGCGGTCGAAGACCAGAACTTCGTTCGCGCGTTCCGCAGTAGCTGGACGCTCACGGGGGGAAGCCGCCTGCGCCTGTTCGGACTCGGCGTCGCCGTGTTCGCGGTGGGGGTCGGCGTCACGGTCGCCGGCGCGATCCCCGCGGTCATCGTCGGCGCGATCCTCGGTGACGCGGCCGGGTTCGCCCTCGCGCAACTCGTCGGCGCCTTCGTCACCGTGTACGGCCTCGCGACAACCGCGCGAGCGTTCGACCAGCTCTCGAGACTCGAGCCGATCGGCGAGACGGAGCCGCGCCCCGATCTTCCGGGCACGCCGTCGTAGGCGCGCTCCGGATCGTCGCTCGACCGCCGAACGGCGGGGGTGGATCTCGGCCGCCTGACCCGGCATCACGCTGTCGGGACGGAGCGCCGGTCCCGCTCGGGCGAGCGGCGGAACCACTAACCCGATCGCCGACGACCGAACGGGTATGACCGACCGCGACCAGGTCGCCGCCCTCGCCGACCGCGAGTGGCGGCTCATCAGGGACGACCCCCGCGACGGGGCGACGCAAATGGCGCTCGAGGAAATCGCCGCGGAGACCGCCCTGCGCGACGACGTGCGCACGGTTCGGGTCTACTCGTGGGAGCCGAGCACGCTCTCGATGGGGTACGGCCAGAAATCGGAGACGGTCGACTGGGACTACTGCGAGCGCGAGGGGATCGGCGTGACCCGGCGCCAGACCGGCGGCGGCGGCATCTACCACGATCGGCACGCCGACATCTCCTACACGATCGTCGCGCCGGCCGCGGAGGTTCCGGGCAACCTGATGGACTGTTACGAACTGTTTTGTCAACCCGTTCTCGAGGGGTTCTCGCGGATGGGCGTCGACGCCGAGTTCGCCGACCGCGAGCAGGAATCGATCTACCACCCCTCGTGTTACCTCCGGGACATCAACCCGGCCCACGACGTCGTCGTCGACGGCGCGAAGATCAGCGGCAACGCCCAGTACCGCCAGCGCGACGTCGTCATCCAGCACGGCTCGCTGAGCTACGACCTCGAGCCAACCCGCCACCTCGGGGTCTTCTCGGGTCACGACCTCGAGGAGTCGACGTTCACCGACCGCGTGACGAGCATTCGCGCCGAAATCGGAATCGACCGCGAGGAGGCCGTGCGAGCGCTCGAGGACGCGCTCGCCGACTGGTGCGACGCCGAGGAGGGGTCGTGGCGGGACGAGGAACTCGAGGCGGCCGCTGACCTCGCCGAGCGCAAGTTCGGCGCCGACTCGTGGGTCCGAGAGCGGGAGGTGCTCGAGGCGAGCGGGTGAGTTGGGCGCCGACGGTCCGGGTCGCCGTCGGCAAACGTCCCAACCCGAAGTACCTATCACGGACCGGTACTGACGGTGATTCATGACCCTGAAGGTCGGCGCACACGTTTCGATCTCCGGTTCGCGCGTGTCCTCGGACGAGGAGACGCCGCCGTACGACGATGTCCGCAACGCGGTCCACCGACAGGTGGCCTTCGGCGGCAACTGCGGGCAGATCTTCACCACATCTCCACAGGTCTGGCAACAGCCCGATATCGGCGACGAGGCCGCGGAGGGCTTCCGCGCGGAGACCGATGAGAAACTCGAGGGCCCGTGGGTGATCCACTCGGCGTACCTCGTCAACCTCTGCACCCCGAAAGAGGACCTCCGGCGCAAGTCGAAGGAGAGCCTGCAGGCGGAACTCGACGCCGCGGAGCGCCTGGGGATTCCGTACGTCAACGTCCACCTGGGGGCCCACACGGGCGCGGGCGTCGAGGGCGGCCTCGACAACGCCGCGGGCGTGATCGACGACCTCGAGATCCCAGACGGCGTCCGGTTGCTCATCGAGTCCGACGCCGGCAGCGGCACGAAGTTGGGCGGCGAGTTTTCGCACCTCGCGGGCATCATCGACCGCACCGAGGCCGACATCGGCATCTGCATCGACACCGCCCACACGCTCGTCGCGGGCAACGACCTCACGACGCCCGAGGCGGTCGACGAGACCGTCGGACGGTTCGACGACGAGATCGGCCTCGAGCACCTCGAGTACCTGCACCTCAACGACTCGAAACACGACGTGGGCACCCACAAGGACGAGCACGCCCACATCGGCGAGGGCTACATCGGCGAGGACGGCATGAAGGCAATCGTGAACCACCCCGACCTGCGCGACCTGCCGTTCGCCCTCGAGACGCCCACCGAGGACGGGCGCGGCTTCGCGTGGAACATTCAGAAGGTCAAGGAGCTGCGCGACTCGGAGTGAGCGTCGCGAACGAGAGTCGCGAGCGTTCGAGCGGCGAGCGACTCGGGTCGTGAGCTGCGAGAGGACGAGGAGTCGTTCGGCGAGTAGGTCGAACTCGCTCGAGGAACGGAGCGAAAACCGACCCGCTTTTACTCGATTCGTCCGTACGCTTCGGCCGTGCGAGCGTTCTCCGAAACCTACCTCTCCCGGACGCGCCGAGGCATGTGGGACGACTCCCGCGAGGCCCTCGAGCCGCTTTCCCTCGAGTCTCGAACGCGGATCCTCGACGTCGGCTGCGGCACCGGCGAGTTGAGCGGCGTGCTCGCCGCGGAGTGTTCGGGCCAGGTGATCGGCTGCGACGCCGACCCGCGGCTGCTCGCGGTCGCCCGCGAGCGACTCGGGGGGCGGGTCGTCGCCGGCGACGCGCTCCGACTGCCGTTTTCCGACGACGCGTTCGACCTCGTCGTCTGCCAGGCGCTGCTGATCAACCTCGCGGAGCCCGCGAACGCGCTCTCGGAGTTCGCCCGCGTCTCGAGCGACCTCGTCGCGGCGATCGAACCCGACAACGGGGCCGTCGACGTGGACTCGAGCGTCGACGCCGAACCCTCGCTCGAGGCGCGGGCGCGCCGGGCGTATCTCGAGGGCGTCTCGACCGACGTCACCCTCGGCGCCGACGCCCGCGACGCCTTCGAGGAAGCGGGCCTCGAAGTGCTCGAGACGCGCCGGTACGACCACGAGCGAACGGTCGAACCGCCCTACGGCGAGGCGGCGCTGACCGCGGCGCGGCGGAAGGCGACCGGCGCGGGGCTGGCCGACGATCGAGCGACGATGCTCTCGAGCGAGTTGACGCCCGACGGGTACGACGAACTACGGAGCGAGTGGCGCGAGATGGGCCGGGACGTGATCGACCAGATGCGCGATCGGACCTACCGGCGGACGGAGACGGTGCCGTTTTTCGTGACCGTCGGGCGGGTTCCGTGAGCATTTCTCGAATGCGATCGATTGAGGTGCGATGTGTATCAGTTGGGGATGGAAGGTGTCCTCTTTGAGTCAGGTATCGTCAAATGATAGCTAGCGCATCAAGTGCTGGTACAAATACGGTGAAAGCCACCGGCCGGCTCGAGCTACGAAAGACGCAAGCGTCTTTCGAGCATCGCGAACGCTTCGCGTTCGCTCAACCGATCGGTCCCTTTCAGTCCACCCAGACAGCCTCACCCTCCCCAGCCGCCTCGTTCGCTCGTTTCACTCGCTCACTCGTCCCTCGCGAGTGGGTGAGTCGGCCTCACCGATTTCGGTGAGGCCGACTCACCAGCGCGCCAGTGACCACGGCCGGGAGCGCGTGCCCGCGCCGGTTCGGCGCGGGGCGCGCGACCCAACGGAAGACGCGAAGCGTCTTCCGAGCATCGCGAACGCGGAGCGTTCGCTCAACGGGGAAGGGCAGGTACCTGGCGGACTGAAAGGGCGAGCTGCCGTCGAGTTCGCTCAGGCGCCCCTATCCGAACGGAGTGAGGGTATCCGGCTGAGCGGGCTCGAGGGTGGTGAGGGCTTTCGTCGTGTTCATGTTGGTTGGCAGTTCGAACGAAACGACGAGAAACAATCATCCTTTCTGTGAGTTACATCGCAGATGAATCGATCAGCTCGAGGACGACCCGAAAATGGAAGCTGAGAAATCGACGCTCAGACCACGTCGCCCCGAATCGTCACGCCCTCCTGGTCGTCGCGCCAGGCGTGGACCTCCTTCGCGGCCGTCTCGGCCTCCGACTCGTCCATGCCGAGCATCTCGAGGGCGTCCGACAGCGTCGGCATCGCGAAGGCGCTCTCGCGGAGCTTTCTGAACGCCTCGTCGCTGCGAGTGCCGTCGACCCACAGGCAGACGCCGCGGGGGTCGAGCAACTGAGTGTAGTCCTCGCGCATCCGGGCGCCGCGCAGGCGCTGGGTGACGTTGTCCTCGAAGGAGGCGTTGCACACCTCGAGGTGGATCGACGCGCCGTCACCGGATTTTCGGCGGTCGTCACCTTCGAGGAGGTGGGCGGCGAGGCACTTCTCGGGGGCGACGTGACCGTTCGCGTTCGCGCGGACGTACTCGGGGTGCTCGTCGGCCCAGTCGGCGCGGACGGACTTGCCGACGCCGCGGACGCCGTAGGCCTCGAAGAACTCCTCGTCGCGCTCGGGCGCGTCGCGCATCAGGACGTCCTTGGTGAGGTAGACGTCCAGCCGGTCGATCGGATCGAGGCCGAGCGCGAGGTCCCCGAAGACCCACACCTCGCGGACGGGGACGGGCATCCGCTCGGACTCGACGGCGTCGACGAGGCGCTCGAGGCGGTCGACGGCCGCCTCCCGGGAGAGGGCGCCGGCGTCGGCACCCTCGGCCGCGGCGGTCCCGGCACTCGAGTCCGTCCGGTCGTCGGCGCTGCGGTCGGCCGCGCCGTCGGGGTCGCTCATCGCCCGAAATCAGGGGAGCGGGACGGAAAACGGTTTCTCGTCGGGGGCGAGGTCGCGACGCGCGAGGCGGATCGCGCGACAGCGATCGAGCGTCGCCTCGGCGCGGACGGGTCGCCACTCGAGCGGTAGCGCGTCGGTCCGCGGACGGGGCTCGGGGACGGCGGAGCGCGATAAAAAGTGGACGTGAACGGTGGACCGACGGCGTTCAGCCGTGGATGCCCATCGCTTCGATCTGTTCCTGGTACCGGTTGCGGATCGTCACTTCGGTGACCTGCGCGACGTCGGCGACTTCTCGCTGTGTCTTCTTCTCGTTACAGAGCAGTGAAGCGGCGTAAATCGCGGCCGCGGCGTACCCGGTCGGCGACTTCCCCGAGAGGAGGCCCTCCTCGGCCGTCTTCTCGATGATCTCGTTGGCCTTGGTCTGGACTTCCTCGGAGAGTTCCAGTTCAGAACAGAAGCGCGGGACGTACTTTTTCGGATCGACCGGTCGCATCTCGAGGCCCAGTTCCTGCGAGATGTACCGATAGGTCCGACCGATCTCCTTGCGTTCGACGCGTGAGACTTCCGAGATCTCCTCGAGGGAGCGCGGGATTCCCTCCTTGCGACAGGCGGCGTAGAGCGCCGACGTCGCGACGCCTTCGATCGAGCGACCGCGGATCAGGTCCTCCTTGAGCGCGCGTCGGTAGATGACCGACGCGACCTCGCGGACCGATCGGGGCACACCCAGTGCGGAGGCCATCCGGTCGATTTCCGAGAGCGCGAACTGCAGATTTCGCTCGCCGGCGTCCTTGGTTCGGATCCGCTCTTGCCACTTGCGCAACCGGTGCATTTGGCTGCGCTTCTTCGAGGAGATCGAACGACCGTAGGCGTCTTTGTCCTTCCAGTCGATCGTCGTCGTCAGCCCCTTGTCGTGCATCGTCTGGGTCGTCGGGGCGCCGACGCGCGACTTCTGTTGCCGTTCCTGGTGGTTGAACGCCCGCCACTCAGGGCCGGGGTCGATTTTTTCTTCTTCCACGACGAGCCCACAGTCTTCACAGATGAGCTCACCCCGGTCGGAGTCCTTGACGAGATTGTCCGATTCACACTCGGGACAGGCACGCACCCCTTCCTGATCCTCGGTCTCGTCCGTCTCACGCATTCGCTCCCGCTGGCGGGTGGACCGTGTCATCGCACTTTTATAGTAGTATCACCAAGGTATATAAATCCTTGGGAAGCGTTTTGCGTCCGAGACGCTAATACGCCGAAAATAGGCAGTACGGGCCGTCAGAGACGAAGTTTACGTACGAGAACCAGAAACGTTTTATCCGGTTCCGGGCGATTTCGGGAACGAATGCCGGTCATCGAATGCGACGTCGAGGCGGCGCGAGAGCGGCTCGAGAACGCGGGCGTGTCGGTCGAGTCCGGGAACACCGACCACGAGCGCTGGCGGGCGACCCGCGGCGACGCGACGGCCGTCGCCTACGACGAGAAGGTCGTAATCCAGGGCGCCCGCCCGCGAGACCTCGAGTCGCTCCTGCGCGACGGCGGCGGGCGCGCGTACGTCTACTTCGACGGCGGCTCGCGAGGGAACCCGGGACCGGCGGGCATCGGCTGGGTGATCGTCTCGAGCGACGGCATCGTCGACGAGGGCGGGGAAGCGATCGGTCGCGCGACGAACAACCAGGCGGAGTACGAGGCCCTGATCGCCGGCCTCGAGGCCGCGCACGACTACGGCTTCGACGAGATTCACGTCCGCGGCGATTCGGAGCTGATCGTCAAGCAGATCCGCGGCGAGTACAACACGAACAACCCGGAGCTGCGGGAACGGCGCGTGACCGCCCACGAACTCCTCTCCTCGTTCGACGAGTGGACGATCGAGCACGTCCCCCGCGACGTCAACGAGCGGGCAGACGAGCTGGCGAACGAGGCGATGGACCGCGCCTGAATCACCGAGCGGGCGACGCCCCCTCGAGTTCCCGAGAGCGGCCCCCGAAACCGACCGCCGGATCAGCAACGGGAAAGTTCTCGAGCCCGTAGCCGACGCCGAGTCACCATGCACGATTCGAACGACCTCGAGGGGGACGACCCCGGGACCGCTCGAGACGACGACGCCGACGCGGAACTTCCGCGCGAGGTCGTCGAGGAGGCCGAGCGGCTGACGCGGCTGGCCCGCAGCGCCGTCGACGAGGCCGAGCGCGAGGCCCACGAGCGCCGGCGGGCGAACGTGCTCTCGGAGTTCGAGTTCACGGCCCGCGTCCGCGAGGACGACGGAAACGAAGTGCTCGTGCTCCACCCCGCCGAGTGGCGAGAGGACGGCGTGATCCGCACCGACCGCATCGACGACCTCTCGCGCGCGGTGGAAATCCCCCTCGACGGGCCCGACGACCCCGACGACTGGGAGGCCGTCGACGAGCGCAACCGCGACCTCGTGGCCGCGGTGCGCGAGGTCCACGGCGACGTCCACGGCGACACCGCGGCGGCGCTCGCGGACTTCATGAGCAACCACTACGCGAAACCGATCGAGTCGGCGACGGGGGAAGAACTGACGGAGTTCTGCACGGAGTACTTCGTTCGCAACGCGTGGCCGTCGCTCGAACAGCGAGAAAAACTCGAGGAATCGATCCGACGCGTTTTCGAGACGGCCGGCCGCAACGTGCCCGGTTTTCGCGCGCGGTAGCGCGTCGGTTCAGTAGCTCTCGTCGACGATCTCGCGGATCTCGTCGGCGCGCTCCTCGCCCGTGACGACCTTCGAGAGCGTCCAGCTGATGCCGTCGAGGACGGCCGCGTAGCCGTCGTCGGTCAGCGAGTACTGGTTGGTCCGCTTGTCGAGTTCGCTCTTCTCGACGAGGCCGAGGTCGACGAGTTCGTCGAGGTTCGGGTAGAGACGGCCGTGGTTCACCTCGGTCCCGTAGTAGTCCTCGAGTTCTCGCTTGATCGCGAGCCCGTACATCGGCTCCTTCGCGAGGATGACGAGGATGTTGTTCTGGAACGCGGTCAATTCGCGTGCGATGCTCTGTTCGCCGGTGATTGATTGTGCCTCTGACATAGCTGTGCAAATGTCACCAAACTATTTAAGACTTGCTAACTATTCGCTCGGGGTTGCCGATCAGACCGTTCCTGACCGTTTCCGGCGTACCGTCGCGCGGGTCGGGTGCGCCACGCGGACGTCCGACAATCGCGCGTCTGGTCGCCATCGTACGGAATTGACACTCGATTACGAAAGTACTTTTTGATCGACCGACGACGATCCAGTGTATGGTCAATCTTTGGGAAGACCTCGAGACGGGACCGAACCCGCCGGAAGAGATCTACGCAGTCGTGGAGTGTCTCAAGGGCGAGCGCAACAAGTACGAGTACGACAAGGACATCCCGGGCGTGATGCTCGACCGCGTGCTCCACTCGAACGTCCACTATCCGAGCGACTACGGCTTCATCCCGCAGTCGTACTACGACGACGAGGACCCCTTCGACGTGCTCGTCCTCGTCGAGGATCAGACGTTCCCCGGCTGCGTCATCGAAGCGCGCCCCGTCGCGCTCATGAAGATGGACGACGACGGCGAGCAGGACGACAAGGTCATCGCCGTCCCCTCCGAGGACCCCCGATTCGACCACATCGAGGACCTCGAGGACATCCCCCAGCAGACCCGCGACGAGATCGACGAGTTCTTCTCGACCTACAAGAACCTCGAGGAGGGCAAGGAGGTCGAGACGCAGGGCTGGGAGGACAGACAGGCAGCCTACGACGCGATCGAACACGCACAGGACCTCTACGAGGAGCACTTCGGCTGAGCCGCCCGAGGACCGGAACGTCACTCGACGACCGTTTTTTCGTCGACGTCGGCTCGTCGCGAGCGGATACTCGAGAGTTATCTCCCCCGCGACGCGGATGCATTATGAGCATGAGTAATTTTATTGGCGTCGGAGCCGTAGGTCCTCCCGTGATGGTACCCGAACGTATCGACCGTCGGTCGTCGACGTCGGATCGCACCGCCGAGGACCTCGAGTCCGGCGTCGGACTCGCCCACCCCACCGTGGTCCCCACGAACTTCGATCCCGACGCCGCCGACGGGCGTCGGGAGTGACGGCGAGCGTCGTCGGTTCCCCGCGGTGACCGTTCGCCGACGCGGCGCCGTCTCGGAAACTGTGTCCGGAAACGAACCTTCTTGTATCCGGTCGAACTACGACCCTCCATGGGTCTGTTCGACCGCATTCGGGGCGATGGTAGCCCTCGAGTCGCGTTCATCGGAGTCGACGGAGTGCCGTACAGTCTCCTCTCGGAGAACGAAGACCGCTTCCCGAACTTCGCGGCCCTCGCCGACGAGGGGACGTCGAGCGAGATCTCGAGCATCGTCCCGCCGGAGTCGAGCGCCTGCTGGCCGTCGCTGACGACCGGCGTCAACCCCGGCGAAACGGGCGTCTACGGCTTCCAGGACCGCGAGGTCGGCACCTACGACACCTACGTCCCCATGGGCCGGGAGGTCCAGGCGACGCGCGTCTGGGACCGCGTCCAGGAGGAGGGCCGGAAGGCCACCGTGATGAACGTCCCCGTCACGTTCCCGCCCCAGCGCAACGTCCAGCGGATGGTCTCGGGCTTCCTCTCGCCCGACCTCGAGAAGGCCGCCTACCCCGACGACGTCCGGGACACCCTCGAGTCGATGAACTACCGGATCGACGTCAACCCGAAACTCGGCCACGAGGAGGACAAGTCCGACTTCATCGAGGACGCCCACGCGACGGTCGACGCGCGCTTCGAGGCCTTCGAACACTACATCGAGCAGGACGACTGGGACCTCTTCTTCGGCGTCTTCATGACCACCGACCGGGTCAACCACTTCCTCTTCAAGGACTACGAGCGCGACGGCGACTACAAGGAGGAGTTCTTCGAGTTCTACGAGAAGGTCGACGACTACGTCGGACGGCTCCGCGACGCGCTCCCAGACGACGTGACGCTCATCGTCGCCTCCGACCACGGCTTCACCAGCCTCGACTACGAGGTCCACTTCAACGAGTGGCTCGCGGAGGAGGGCTGGCTCTCCTTCCGCACCGACGACCCCGAGGAACTCGGCGACATCTCCGACGACACCAAGGCCTACTCGTTCATCCCCGGCCGCTTCTACCTCAACCTCGAGGGTCGGGAACCCCGCGGCTCCGTCCCCGAGGAGGAGTACGACGACGTCCGCGACGAACTCAAGGCGATGCTCGAGGGACTCGAGGGACCGAACGGCACCCCGGTCGTCGAGCGCGTCGTCGAGAAGGAGGAGGCCTTCCGCGGCGACCACGACGACATCGCCCCCGACCTGGTGGCGATCCCGAACCACGGCTTCGATCTCAAGTCGGGCTTCAAGGCCGACTCGGAGGTCTTCGACGTGGGCCCGCGAAACGGCATGCACAGCTTCGACGACACCGCGCTGTTCATCGACGACCCCGACGCGACCATCGACGACGCCAACCTGTTCGACGTCGTCCCCACCATCCTCGACCTGATGGAGATCGACTACGGCCGCAGCGAGTTCGACGGCGCGAGCCTCGTTTGAAGGTTCGTTCGCCGTTCGACTAACTGACGCTCCCAGCCGATTTCCGATCGGTATTGAACGACGACTGGACTCGAGACTCGAGAACCCGGTGAAAGCCCCCGATGCGCTCGAGTCGCGTGTCGGCGTGCGCTCCTCGGTTCGCTGGCGCTCACCTGTGGTGCTACCGGCCGCCACCGCTCCCCGAGCCCACCGGCCCCTTTCATTCCCGCCCGAAGCCTCGCCCTCCCCAGCCGACTCGTTCGCTCGTTTCACTCGCTCACTCGCCCCTCGCGCGACTTCGGCAACGCGTCCTCCCATGCGCTCGGACGCGTTACCAGCGCGCGCCACGTGGCTGGGAGGGCAGGCCGAACGGAGCGAGGCACGCGCGACCCTCCAGGAGCGCTTCGCTCTTCCGAGCATCGAGAACTCTACGGGTTCGCTCAACGGGGTAAGCAGACATCCTGGAGGGCGTTCGGGGGCTTCGAATCGATGGAGACCGTCGAAAAAACAGTTCAAGAGGTAACCCCGAACCGAGTCCGTTTTCCGGGCGCGGTCGTACCGCCATTGTATGAGCGAGACGGACCGCGAGTCGGACCCCGAAGGCGAGGACGCCGAAAGCGACGAGTGGCTCGAGGAGGTCATCCGCGCTCGAGGTCACGAGAACGTGCGCGCCGAGCACGGGAGCACGTTCGAGGTGACGACCGACGACTACCTCACGCCCGCGGGCGACTGCATTCTCGCGATCGAGGCCGATCGGGCGCCCGCGGACTTCGCTCCCGAATTCGTCGACGCCTGCCAGGACGAGTCGGCGACGATCTCGGTCACGATCGAGGCCGGCGGGCACCTCGAGTCGGTGACCGGACGCGGCCACCCGGACCTCGAGTTGTCGGACGAGCGCAGCGCGGTGGGGCGGACGAGCGACTACGTCGACGATCGGACGGTTCTGGTCGGCGCCGAGTTCGCGGCCGAGGGGTTCGATCGGGATCTCGTCGAGGCCCTGCGGTCGGGCGCTGAGGCGACGGTGACGATCGTCGTCGAGCCGTAGCGGTCGGGCTTCGACTCGCGAACGTGCGTCGACCGCTCCCGATGTGATTTTGGCCGCCGACGTCCAACCTCGAGGCGAGCCATGAGCGAGGACGCCGACGCGGACCCAGCGGAGGACCCGGAACCCGCCGTCAACATCAGCGGCGGCGCCGACGGGGGCGGCGTCGCGGCGACGTTCGATCCGGAGACGGCCGACACGCGCGCCGAGGAGGTCGTCGACCGACTCGGCGAACTGTACTGGCGCAAGACTTACGGCGGCCAGGACGCCTTCACCTGCCTCGTGCGGACGATCCTCAGCCAGAACACGAGCGACGTGGCGAGTCAGCCGGCCCACGACGCGCTGCTCGCCCGGTACGACGGGGACGGGATCGACCTCGCGGAGTCGCTCGCCGCCGCGGATCGAACCGAACTCGCCGAGACGATCAGCGCCGCCGGGCTCTACAACCAGAAGTCGGAGGTTCTCATCGAGACCGCCGAGTGGGCCCTCGAGGCGTTCGGCTCCGCGGCCGCCTTCGACGCCTTCGTGAAGGGCGAGGATCCCGGGGCGGTTCGGGAGACGCTGCTCGAGGTGCGCGGCGTCGGCCCCAAGACGGCCGACTGCGTCCTCCTGTTCTCGGGCGGCCGAGGCGGCGTCTTCCCAGTGGACACGCACGTCCACCGGATCTACCGCCGCACGGGCATCGCCCCGCCCGACGCCGACCACGAGGCGGTGCGGGGGGTGCTCGAGCGGGACGTCCCGACCGAGAAGTGCGGCTTCGGGCACACGGCGACGATCCAGTTCGGCCGCGAGTACTGTAAGGCGCGGAAGCCGGCCTGCCTCGAGGATCCCGAGGCGTGCCCGATGGCCGACCTGTGCGACCAGGTGGGCGTCTATCCGGAGACGAACGAGGTCGTCGACCCGGCGGAGGCGCTCGAGGCGAGCGAGTGACCGTAATCGTAGCGACGACGCGCAAGGGACGTTCGAGGAGCCGTCGAACCGATCGGCGAGGGAGCGACCGGGGACGTCCGCTCACCCCCGTCGAACGACACGGACCCGCGGCGTTCGACCCGTCAGCGGTCCGTCGGCAGGCGGGTTTGGACGGCCTCCGGGTCCGATTCCGAGTCTGATCCCCGCACCCGGGCCTCGAGGTCGAGCAGCCGACGCTTCGTCGCGACGCCGTCGGCCGCCGAGTACCCCCTGAGCGAACCGTCGCTCCCGACGACGCGGTGGCAGGGCACGATCAGCGGCACGGGGTTTCGCGCGCAGGCCTGCCCCACGGCGACCGGGACGGTGCCGAGGTCCGCGGCCAGGTCCCCGTACGTTCGCGTCTCTCCGTAGGGGATCTCGGCCATCGCCGCCATCGTCCGGCCGACCGCCCCGTCCGGGAGGTCGACCGTCAGATCGAACGTCCGGCGCTCGCCGCGCTCGTACGCTCCGATCTGCGCGCGGATCGCTCGAGGCGGTTCCGCGACGAAGGACTCGTCGATCTCGATCGTCGTCTCCAGGATGTCGAGGTGCATGGTATCCGATTCTCGCGGACCGCGTCTCGCGGTTCCTGCTCCACCTTCAGCGGCGAATCGGATAACCCTCGGCCGCGAACCGAAAGTGGTCGTCGAGTCGCTCGAGGGGGCGAACCTCGGTCACCGTTCGCTCGGCGGACGGGATCCGATCGCCGACGCGGCGGCGTCGAACCCCGGAGCGACACGCCTTTTTTCCCGGGGCCGGCAGTGAGAGGTATGACCGCCGATCCCAAACGGGAACTCACCAGCGTCGACCTCGCGGCCCTCGTCCGGGAACTCGGGACGTACGAGGGCGCGAAGGTCGACAAGGCCTACCTCTACGGCGACGACCTCGTGCGGCTGAAGATGCGCGACTTCGATCGCGGCCGCCTCGAGTTGCTCGTCGAGGTGGGCGAGGTGAAACGCGCCCACACGGTCTCGCCCGAGCGCGTCCCCGACGCCCCCGGCCGGCCGCCCCAGTTCGCGATGATGCTGCGCAACCGGCTCTCCGGCGCGGACTTCGTCGGCGTCGAGCAGTACGAGTTCGACCGCATCCTCGAGTTCGTCTTCGACCGCGAGGACGGTACGACGCGGATCATCGCCGAACTGTTCGGGCAGGGGAACGTCGCGGTCACCGACGGCGAGTACGAGGTGATCGACTGCCTCGAGACGGTGCGGCTGAAGTCCCGCACCGTCGTCCCCGGTTCGCGCTACGAGTTCCCGAGTTCCCGGACGAACCCGCTGTCGATCTCGCGGGAGGCGTTCGACCACGAGATGGACTCCTCGGACACGGACGTCGTCCGGACGCTCGCCACGCAGCTCAACTTCGGCGGCCTCTACGCCGAGGAGATCTGCACCCGCGCGGGCGTCGAGAAGGCCCTCGACATCGAGGACGCGACCGAGGCAGAGTACGACGCGGTCTACGAGGCGATCGAACGCCTCGCGCTCGATATTCGAAACGGGAACGTCGAGCCCAGGCTCTACCTCGACGACGAGGAGGGGGAGGCCGTCGACGACGCCCGCGTCGTGGACGTCACGCCGTTTCCACTCGAAGAGCGCGCCGACCTCGCCGCCGAGCCGTACGAGACGTTCCTCGAGGCGCTCGACGACTACTTCTTCCGGCTCGAACTGGACGAAGAGGAGTCGTCAGACCCGACCGAGGGGCGGCCGGACTTCGAGGAGCGGATCGCGAAACACGAGCGGATCATCGACCAGCAGCAGGGGGCGATCGAGGGGTTCGAGGAGCGAGCCGAAGCCCAGCGCGAGAAGGCCGAGTTGCTGTACGCGAACTACGGGCTCGTCGACGAGATCCTCTCGACCGTTCGGAGCGCCCGGGAGGAGGACCGCCCGTGGGACGAGATCGAAGCCCGGTTCGAGGAGGGCAAGGAGCGGGGCATCGAGGCCGCCGAGGCGGTTATCGACGTCGACGGCAGCCGGGGGGCGGTCACCGTCGAGATCGACGGCGAGCGGATCGATCTCGACGTTCGAAGCGGCGTCGAGCGGAACGCCGACCGCCTCTACACCGAGGCGAAGGAGATCGAGTCGAAGAAGGAGGGCGCCCTCGCGGCGATCGAGGACACCCGGGAGGAACTCGAGGAGATCGAGCGGCGACGGGACGAGTGGGAGGCCGGCGAGGCAGACGACGAGGGCGGCGACGGTGACGAGGGCGAGGAGCGCGACTGGCTCTCGGAACCCTCGGTGCCGATCCGGGAGAACGAGCCCTGGTTCGATCGGTTCCGCTGGTTCCACACGAGCGACGGCTTCCTCGTGATCGGCGGGCGCAACGCCGACCAGAACGAGGAGCTGGTGAAGAAGTACCTCGAGCGCGGCGACAAGGTGTTCCACACGCAGGCCCACGGCGGCCCCGTCACCGTGCTCAAGGCGACCGATCCGAGCGAGGCCTCCTCGCCGGACATCGAGATCCCCGATTCGAGCCTCGAGGAGGCCGCCCAGTTCGCCGTCTCCTACTCGTCGGTCTGGAAGGACGGCCGCTACGCGGGCGACGTCTACATGGTCGACTCCGATCAGGTGACCAAGACGCCCGAGAGCGGCGAGTACCTCGAGAAAGGTGGATTCGCGATTCGCGGTGACCGAACCTACTACGACGATACGCCGGTGGGCGTCGCAGTCGGCATCCAGTGCGAGCCGTGGACCCGCGTGATCGGCGGCCCACCGAGTGCCGTCGAGGGACGGGCGGTGACGACGTTCGAGGTCGAACCGGGCCGGTACGCCCAGGGCGACGTCGCCAAGCGGATCTACCGCCGCCTGCGCGAGCGGTTCGCGGACGAATCGTTCGTCCGCAAGATCGCCAGCCCCGATAAAATCCAGCACTTCCTGCCGCCGGGCGGCAGTCGAATCACCGAGGAGTGACGCGACGAGGGCGGAACGGGACCCGCGGACGGTTCCCGACCGCCTCGCTCGACGGTCGGACGGGACCGGGTACTTAGACACCCACGGTATGGTGGCCGACGCTTGTTGGCAGCCGAGACGGTACGCTCGGGTGATGGCTTCGACGACGGAACTCACCTCGAGCGCGGTCTCACTGGACGTCGATCCGACGGTCCTCGTTCCGCCCTTCGTCGGACCGGAACACGTCGTACTGGTCGTGGCCCTGGCGCTGGTCGCGATCACCGCGTTCTTCCTGTTCGTCGCGTTCGCTCCCCAGCTATCGAGGACGCGGGTCGCGGAGTTCGACGTCGAGACGTCGTCGTCTTCGTCGTCGACTCGAGACGACGGCGACGGGCGGATCGGCTCCTAGAACGGTCGTCGTTCGGACCCGGGTCGCTCGTCGAACCCGCTAATCGCTCGGTCGTTCGAAATCGTCCCTCGATGGGTGACAAAAATCTCCGAGGGCCACCCCCCTCTCGAATCGGCGACCGGTGATCGTCGCCGAACGCGGGCCGTCAGCCGGTCGAGCCTCGAGCGCCGTCAATCGGCCCTCGAGCGTCGACCGGTCGACGTCCCGCGAAACTGGTGACCGGTGAGCCCCGACCCCGCCTCACTCCTCGAGGACGAGGTAGGTTCGGCCGCCGCAGTGCTCGAGCGAGACGCGGTCGGTGGTGACGTTCGATCGGACGAACGACTCGATGCCGTCGGCGGGGAGGTCGGAGACGTCGATGCGGTGGGGTCGATCGCCGATCTCGACCGTCGGTTCGTCGCGCGCGGTGCTGGCGGTGCGTTCGTCGTCGATCCCGTCTACGATCAGTGCCATATCTATCGGTTGGAGTGACGGTACGTCAATCCGACCCGTCCGCGGTGAAAGTGAAAGTACGAGACGGAGCGGCGGTGTCCGTTCGACGGCCGCTCGAGGCCCTCAGGATCGATGGAGGCGGATCGAAGGAGCGCCGGCACCGTCGGCGCGGGTGGAGGTGGGCCGTATCCGGACGTCGAGAGGTGTGGGTCGAGTCGACCTCAGCCGAGTCGCTTGACCTCGACCACGTGCGGTTCGTCGGCGGCGGTTCCCCCGGCCGTCACCTCCGACGACACCCCTTCCGGTTCGGACCCCGCGGGCCCCCTGTGGGTCACCTCGAGCGGGACGGTATCGACGATGGCTTCGCGCGCGCGGTCGCGCCACTCGCCGACGGCGGCGGAGTGACGCTGTCGGAGTCGCTCCGTCTCCTCGGCGTCGATCGACGCGTCGTCGAGCGCAGTCTCGAGGGTGGGGTACGCACGGGTCACCTCGTCGTCGAGGAGGTCGTCCGGATCGACGTGAATCGCGCCCGTCATGCGCGAGTCGTCCACGCGGTAGACGTGGAGGCGGGCGCGCATGCGACCGTGGAACGGCGGCGTCACGCGCAACACGGCCGTCCCGGGGTTTTCCCGATTGTACGCGTATGCGTCGACGACGTCCCCGGCGGAGACCGCGAGGGAGCGGATCGTCGACGGGTCCCGATCGTCCCCGACCATGCGGGGCCGTACGGCTCGAGGCGGGTTAAACGTTCGAAACGAGCGGAGAGGAGGGGAGAACGGGAGAGCGAAGCGAACGGGTGACCGATCGGTACCGTGACGGGCGCGCGACCTACCACTCGGTCTTGCAGCTGAAGTCTTCCTTACACTTCGCGCAGGTCGCCGATCTGCTGTACCCCTTCGTCAACGATCCGACGTACTCGCTGGTCTTGAGAACCTTCATCTCGATGTCTACGGTGGTCTTCTCGGAGCAGTGCGGACAAACGACTCGTTGTGACATATAATCGAATTGAGCGTGTCGGCGACTTACGCTTTTGGGCCGAAATTCCACTCGCCAGACGGGTCGACGGGCGTGCGATCGTCCGAACTGGGAGTCGGACCGACGGGGGTGCGGTCACCGGTATCGGCCCCTCAATCGATCGTCGTTCGCGGGCGGAAGACGGTCGCCTCGACGTCGGTCGAGACGCCGTACGTCGCGTCCTCGAGCGACGTCGGGAGTTCGTCGGGAGCGTCCGCGTCACCCGTCCCTCGAGAACCTGACCCGTATCGTGACCGAAGGGACGTCCGGACGGCCTCGCGAACGCACGCTCGAGCGGCCGCACCGACGGGGGTTGCGCTCCCGGAGAACGCCGCCGGCCGGCCCGTCGGATCGTGGCCGGCGACGATCGCGTCCGAGGTGGTCCCGGGAAACCCCGTCTCGGCGAGGAGGGTCGCCGCTTTCGCCTCCGCCGCGACCGCGATGAGGTTCGCCAGCGCGCCGGGGGCGAGCGCGCGGGTGGTTCCAACGATCAGGTTGACCGTTCCCGACGCCGGAGCGGACTCCTCGGTCGGCAGATCGCCGCCCGACGGCTCCGTCGGCAGCGCGGCGGGGTTCGAAAGCCCCGCCGTGGCGAACGCCGTCACCGACCTGCAGCGGGCGCCGCGAGCGTGGGCGACGTCGACGCCCGTGAACAACGCCGGGCCGGCCGCGTCGAAGCCCGCTCGCTCGAGACGCGCTGTGACGTACGCCTCGAGGTCCGTCTCCTCCCACCCGTCGGGAACGGTGACGTTGTACGCGGCGTCGGTCTCCCACCGCCCGCCGTTCCAGCCGCTCGAGAGCCACTCGGTGCCGGGGCGGGAGACGCGGAGGACGCCGTCGCGGCGGACGCCCGCGAAGCCGTTCTCGCCCCCGTCGCCGTCGGAATCGGGACTCGAGTCGGGCTCAACCATCCGTCGACGCCTCCCCGCCGTCCGGACGGTCCGCGAGCGCCTCGAGCAGGCGACCGTTCGACGCCCGATCCTTGACGGCGACGCGGACGTGCGAGTCGAGTCCCCTGAAAGTGGTGGCGTCGCGGATCGCGACGCCGGATTCGCGCGCCCGTGCGATCACGGCTTCGACGTGGCGATCGCCGACGTCGCAGAGGAGGTACGGCGCGTCGGAGGGGCGAACCTCGAAGCCCGCCCCCTCGAGCGCCTCGCGCATCCGCTCGCGTTCTCGAACGACCTCTTCGCGCGTCTCTCTGACGAACCCCTCGCTGCGCATGCAGTGCGCGCCGACGCGAGCCGCCGGAAGGCCCAGCCCCCACGTCGGTCGAGCCGTCTCGAGGGCCTCGAGGCGCTCCCCGCGTGCGACGGCGAAGCCGGCTCGGAGCCCGGGCAGTCCGAATATCTTCGTGAGCGAGCGGGCGACGATCACGTTCTCCGCCGAAAGCGAGGTGGCGGAGGGGAGGTCGGTGTAATCGAGGAACGCCTCGTCGACGAGCAGCGTCGTCCCGGCGTCCGCACAGCGGTCGGCGAACGCCGAGAGGGCGTCCGGGTCAGCCGCCTCGCCGGTCGGGTTGTTCGGCGTGCAGACGATCGCGAGCGCGCAGCGCTCGAGTCGCTCGTTCGAAGCTTCGAGCGCCTCGTCGACCGGGACGAAATCGGGGGCCGCGCCCTGCAGTTCGACCTCGCGGGCGTACTCACCGAAACTCGGGTACGGCACGAGCGCCCGGTCACCGGGCTCGAGCGTGACCTCCATCCCGAGTCGGATGGCCGCGAGTCCGCCGGCGGTCGGAATCACGCGCTCGGGGTCGCAGCCGACGTACGTCGCCGCCGCGCCCCGAAACTCGGGGTAGGCGCCGTCGGGGTACCGGCGGGACGCCTCGAGCGCCTCGGCGTGGACCTCGGCGACGCCGTCGGGGGTCCGGGGGTTCGTGTTCGCGGAGAAGTCGAGGACGTCCGGGTCGGAGTCGCCGCCGTGGGGGACGCGGCCGGCCGCTCGAACCGCCTCGGGGTCCATTACCGGGATTCACCTCCGTCGGCGGGGGGCGACGACTCGCCGTCGACCTCGGGACCCGCGGGGCCGTCGGACTCGACCCCCAGCCGCTCGCAGACGCGGACGAGGCGATCCCGCACCGCGGCCATCTCGCCGTCGGGGACGAGCGAGAGCGCGCCGCCCATCGCGACGCCCTCCTTCGCGACGCCCGCGCAGTAGCGTTCCATCGCGACGTGACGGTCCGGATCGAAGCCCGGATCGGTCACGGCCAGTTCGCAGTCGAGCTGCCAGCAGGCCTCCTCGAGGTCCGATCCCCGTTCTTCGGCGACGAACGACGTGGTCGCGATCGTCAGCGGCGCGTCGACGCCGGCGTGGCGCAGCAGCGCCGCGACGGCCACCATCTGCGTCCCGCCGGCCAGCGTCACGTCGGCGCCGCTCTCGAGCGCGCCCGCGGCGATCCCCATCACCGTCGGTTGAACCGGGTCGCCGACGGCGCGGATCGCCTCGAGCGGTCGCCCCTCGCACGCGCTCGGCGCGAGGTCGCTCGCCTCGAGCGCCTCGTCGACGACGGCGCGCTTTCGCTCGACGGGGTTGTCGGGCAGCGACGAGGAGACGCCGACGGGTTCTCCGAGGGCGGTGAGGACGCCGAGCGCGGTCGTCGTCCCGCCGGGCACCGTCTCGCCGATCAGCACCTCGTCGTCGGGCAGGCTCGCACCGAAGGCGTGCGCGCGGTCGTAGATCGCTTCGGCGTCCGGAACGGCCGACGATTCGCGAACGTCCGCGCCCGGGGAGACGCCGAGGTCGACCGTCGGGGCGCCGGTCGGCTGGGCGAGGCCCGCGTCGACGACGGTCAGGTCGAAGCCGACGACCTCGCGGACGGCGCGGGTGACCGCGGCGGGCGTCGGGCAGCCGTTCGGGCTGACCGGCGTCACCGGCGACGTCGTCGGCTCGCCGTAGGCGACGATCTCGACGTCCGCCGAGGGCGTGTGTTCCATCAGTTCGGGGGCGGCGCCCGCGGCGCTGATACCGTCGATCAGGGCCGTCTCGGTGGTGCCCGCGGGGACGATCACGCGCACTCGTCGGTCACCTCCGCGTCCGCGTCCCCGTCCTCGTTTTCGTCCCCGCCGCGGATCGTCGCTCGCAGTTCCGCAGCGAGCCGCGCGTCTTCGAGCCTGTTCACGTTCACCGCCAGTCTGGGATCGTAGCTCACGTTCGTCATGGTGTCGTCGGCGTCGCCGACCACGTTCACCCCGGTCGGCGCCAGGTGGGCCTCGGACTCGAGTCGCGAATCGACGCTCGCGCCGAGGCGTCGTTTCAGCGTCGCCGGAACGCAGATCGTCCGGGACGCCGCGCGGTTCTGATTCCCGGGGCCGCCGCGACCGTGCTCGTGCAGGTCGAGCACGCGGTCGACGACGGGGGCCTCGAGGAGGGGCAGGTCGGCCGCCACGGTCAGGACCGGCCTCGATGGGGACGCCCCGTCCTCGGACTCGAGGACCGTCACGAGGTCGGCCACGTACCCCTCCCCGGGCGTCTCGACCGTCGTCACGGAGTCGGCTCGCTCGAGGTGGATCCTCGTCTCGGGGGCGTTCGGCGAGACGGCGGCGTAGATCGTCTCGATCCGGCTCCCCTCGAGCGCGCGGAGGACGGAATCGACCATCGGAACGCCGCCGACCGGGTGGAGGGGCTTCTCGCGGTCGCTCTCGAGGCGGGTACCCTTCCCGCCGCACATCACCAGAGCGTCCACGCGATCACCCCCGCGTGCACGCCGGCCGCGCGGCCGATCTCGTTCGCCGCGCCGAAGATATCGCCGCTGAGCCCGCCCAGTCGGCGGTTCGCCCAGGTCCAGGGGAGACAGATCCCGCCGATCGCACCCGCGAGGGCGACCGCCGCGGCCGGGTTCGGCCAGGTGAGCGCCGTCGCGGGCAGGGCGACGAGCGCGGGGAGGACGAATCCCCGAGGTGAGGCGGCGCTCGTGATCCGTCGCCCCATCCCGTCGTACGCCGCCGAGCCGAAACAGGCGAGCGCGGCCATCCCGAGTTTCGCCCCGACTTCCGCGGCGACGGCGACGCCGGCCGCCTCGAGGGCGGGCAGTCCCGCGAGCGAGAACCCGCCGAGGGCGAGGCCGGCGACGACGATCGAGACGGACGAAATCGCACCGACGCCGGTCGTCGTGTCCTTCAGCACCTCGCGCCGGCGCGCCGCGTCGCCGTGGACGACGAGCGCGTCGCCGAGGTCCGCGACGCCGTCGAGGTGGTGGACCCCGGTCACGGCGTAGACGGTCAGGAGGTAGCCCAGCGCGACCGTCGCCGCCGGAATCGAACCTTCGGCGAACGTCGAGAGCAGGCCGGCTCCGACGAACGGGACCGCTACGAGCGCGCCCGCGACGTAGCCGACGATCGGGAACGCGACGGGGCGTGCGCGGAACGCGTCCCAGTCGCCGTCGCGGTGGGAAACGGGGAGCCTGGTGAGAAAGCCGAGCGCGCCGCGGATCGCGGCGATCCGACTCGAGGAATCGGCGTCCTCGTCACCGGCCCGGACGGCTCGACCGGCCATCAGGGGCTCACCCCCGAGAGCGCGATCGACGGGATCGCGAGGGGATCGACGCGGTCGGCGACCGCCACCGCGAGGAGTCCGGCGACGGCGACCGAGACCGCGGCGGCGCGCCCGACGATCTCGATCGCGCGTTCGCCGTCGGCGACGGAGGGGAGGTCGGTCCCCGGATTCAGGTCGTAGGCGTCCCGCTTCCGGAGGCGAACCGAGAGCGCGCAGGCCAGCGTCGCCATCGGCCACCCCGAGTTGGGCGACGACGGGACCCGAGCCCACCGGCGGGCGCGCCACGCGGCGAGGGGGTCGGCTGCCGCGAGCGCGATCGATGCGGCCGTCAGCCGCGCGGGGAGCCACATCACGGCGTCGTCGAGTCGGGCGCTCGCCGTACCGATCGGCTTCGTTCGGTAGCCGAGCATCGAATCCAGCGTGTTGACGCCCTTGACCCACGCCGCGGCCGCGGCCGCCGCTGACAGCGAGACCGGCGCGAGGAGCGCGAAGGGGAGTAGCGTCGAGACGAGGCCGTCGGAGAGGTTCTCCGCGGCGCTCTCGACGGCCGCGCTGCGGATCTCCGCCGGCGAGAGGTCGACGGTGTCGCGGCCGACCAGTCCCCGCACCGACTCGCGGGCCGCCTCGAGGTCGGCGTCGGTCGCGTCGACGACCTCGCGGGTCATCTCGAGCAGCATCCGGAGGCTCACCGTCAGGAAGAGGACGAGCGACGCGACGACGGCGCTCGCGAGCGTCGAGTGGCGGCCCGCGGCGAGGACCGCCCCGCCGGCCGCCGCCGCGGGAACGAGCGGGAGGACGAGGGCGACGACGAGGCCGACCAGCCGCTGGAGGCCCTCGTCGGCGCGCCACTCGCGGTCGACGGCGCCCACCAGTCGGCCGAACCACGCGACGGGGTGGGCCGCGGTCGGGGGCTCGCCGATCAGTAGATCGAGGCTGAACGCCAGTCCGATCGCCGCGAGCGTCGTGGTCGCTGCGCTCACGGTCCGCCTCCCGCGTCCGCGTCGGATCGTCGGTTCTCGAACTCCGCCGCGAGCGCGTCGGGGACCGACGAGAGCGGGACGTCCTCGAGCACCAGCGCCGTTCCGCCGACGGCTTCGACGCCCGCGTCGGTCCGCGGATCGTCGCCGACGTGGACGAGGGCCGACGGCTCGACGCCGAGTCGCTCGGCCGTCACCTCGAAGATCTCGGGGGCGGGCTTCCGCCAGCCGCAGCCGACGCTCGTGACGATCACGTCGAAGTATTGACGGGAGAGGTCCGAGCGGATCAGCGTTCGTCGGGCCAGTTCCGGCACGCTGCAGTTCGAGCAGATCCCCACCGGACCCAGGTCCCGGGCGGCCTCGACCGCCTCGAGGGCGCCGGCGCGGGTTTCGACGACCGGATCGAACGCCGCGACGACCGCGCGGCGGACGGCGTTGCCGTCGTACGTGACGCCCCTACTCGCCAGTGCGCGTGCAACGTGGGCGGGGAGCGGGACCTCGGCCCCTTCGGGCGCGTCGACGTGCACCTCCGCGTACGCCGCCGCCCAGTCGTCGGGGACGTCGACGTCGCGAGCCTCGAGTTCGGCCGCAACGGCGGCGGCCGGGTCCGACGGCCGCTCGACCGCCACGAGCGTTCCGAAGAGATCGAACGATACAACCACACGAGTTTCATTAGCGCAACTTCACTTGAATCAATCGGTGAGACGATTCGAAGCCGGGTCGTCGGTGGAGCGGCGGAGACGAGAAGAAACCGACGATCGAACGTCACGTGGTTCGCAGACGCCGCCCGTCGGGTGGCTGTGGGCACCAGTCGACGGTTCAGGCGAGGCGAGCGAACGCGAGGTTGCCGGAGATGTTCTTGATGTAGATTTCGACGACGTCGCCCTCCTTGGCGCCGGGAACGAAGATCGTGTACTCGCCCTTCTCGGCGACGCCGTCGCCTTTGCGGCCGGTGCCGGTGATCTCGACGGTGTAGGTCTGGCCCTCCTCGACCGCCTCGCGCTGCTGTTGCTGCTGGCTGGTCGCGGAGCGCTTGGTGACCGGACGGAACGCCCCGCACGCGTCACAGCGCAGCATCGGCGTGCGGTCCTCGCGGACGAGGCGGGTGTCGGGCAGGCCGCACTCCGAACAGAGGACGTACTCGTCGACGTAGGCGTCGATCGCCCCGTCGAAGTCCGTCGCGGAGAAGGTGCCGTTGTACCGACCGCGACCGTCCTCGAGTTTCCCGCTCGTTCCCAGCTCGCGCTGGACGAACCGGTGGAGGTGTTCGTCCTCGCGCGAGAGCGTGTCGGCGATCTCGCCGAGGTTCGTAAAGCGCGTGAACGCGCCGTCCTTCTGGGCCTGCGGGTCCGGAATCTGCAGTCGCTCCTCGTCGCCACCGATGTCCGGAACGTTCTCCATCGCTCGGTTGAGACTCGATTCGTAATCCATACGCGAACTCAGTCGATCCGAACGTAAATCCGTTCTGCTCTCGCAGTCGGGGACCGATCGCGTGCCCGAGCGGGTCTCAGTACGTCGAACCGCCGCTCTCGCTCAGCGAGCCCTGCTTCTCCTCGTCGAGTCGATCCAGATCCCGCTCGGCGTTGGCCTCGTTCGGATTTCCGGCCTCGCCCGTGATCTCCCCGTACACCGCTTCGCGAACCTCCTCGGGCGAGTCGAACTCCTCCCCGGCCAGTCGGTCGAAGACGCTGCCCAGCGACTCCGTCTCGTTCGGCATGTCGATCGGCTCGTCCCCGTACTCCGTGGCGATCTCTTCGCTCTGTACCGGGTACTCGAGTTCGCCCAGGTGGCGTTCGACGTCCTCGAGGATTGACTCCGTCTTCTCGGCCCGGGCGTTCTTCCGCCGCTCCGCGCGTTCCTGCACGCGCTCGTGGTCGGGTTCGTCGCTCATACTCGCCCTATCGCGAGCGCTCACTAAAGCGGCCGGCCGTCCACTGCGTGGTGTCGGAAAATCGGAGTCAGAGGAACGCGGCGGACGCGAAGACGCCGGAGAGGACGTCCTGAAGCAGGATCAGCAGGGCGCCGGCGGCGACGGTGGCGATGATCCAGGCGATCATGACGTAGATGACCCACCGAACGAACTCCTCGTCTTCACCCGCCATCAGCGATCCGTTTTGGCTCATTACCGGTACTTTCCGCTCGGGAACTATAATACTTGCATTCCCGTCCCCGGAGGCGGGGTCTCGCGGTGGATCGATTGGACGCGTTTGTCAAAACGGTATTCGTCCTTTCCTCCATCGGTGCACAAACGCGATGTCGACGCGAAACGATCGAACGAGGGTCGCCGCCCGGTGTCGTCGCTGCGGGAACGCCTACGCCGCCGAACGGTGGCCGGACCGGACCGTTCGCCCGATAGGATCGCGCAACGGGTGCGCGTGCGGTTCGACGGAGTTCCGCGTCGTCGGCGATGGCGGATAGCCGACGCGGTTCGCGGCCACGTCGCGACGCCGGGACCGTACCCGCTAGACGCCGCCGCCGACGCACTCGAGGGGGGCGGAGCGACCTGGCCGAGGGTGCGAAGGCGACCGGCCGCTACGGACAGCCTACGCCCCCGTAACTCGAACCTAGCATATGAGCGTGCGGACACGTCCCAGCGCGTGACGGTCGTCCACAGATACATAGGCGGGGTTCTGGTCCACCTCGAGTATGACAGCGAGAGCAGACGATCGGTACTCGTTCGCGCTCTGTCTCTCACACGACGTCGACCGCGTGTACAAGACGCCGCAGAATCACCTCTTCGACAGCATCAGCGAGCGCGACCCCCGCGAACTCGTCGGGATGTTCTCGGGCAAGAACCCCTACTGGCAGTTCGAGCGCATCGCGGCGCTCGAATCCGAACTCGGCGTTCGCTCCTCGTTCAACGTGCTCGACGAACAACGCCTCGGCGAGCGACCGAAGGCCGAGTGGGCGACGGTCTCGGGGTGGAGTCGGTACACCGGCCGGTACGACGTGACCGACCCGCAACTCGTGTCGACGCTGCGGGTCCTCCTCGACGGCGGCTGGGAGATCGGCCTCCAGGGGTCGTTCTGCTCGCCCGAGGATCGAACGCGCCTCGAGTACGAGAAGGAGCGAATCGAGTCGGCGATCGGCGCGGAACTCGTGGGCAATCGCCAGCACTACCTGAACCTGACCGAGCCGGACACCTGGGCCCACCACCGCGCGATCGGACTCGGATACGACACCTCCCTCGCGGATCCGAACGAACTCCACTTCCAGCGCGGCTACGACCTCCTCCGTCCGTTCGACGACGAGTTCGTCGTCTTCCCGTGGACGATCATGGACCAGACGGTGATGGAATCCGGCGACTCGACCGACGATATCAGGGCCAACTGCGAGGCCGTCCTCGAGGAGGCGCGCGCGCACGGGAGCGTCCTCGTGCTCGACTGGCACCAGCGGGTGTTCACCGACGAGGAGTTCCCCGGCTGGGGCGACGCCTACCGGTGGACGATCGAGCGCGCGATGGAGATGGGCGCCTGGGTCGGCACGCCGGGCGAGTTCTACGAGGCGATCCCCCACCCCGGAGGAACGGTCGCCGACGCCCTCGCGGCCCTCGAGGCCCTCGAGGCGGCGCAAACCGACGTCGAACTACTCGGCCGCGCGGTGCGATGAGTCCGGGCGGATCGACCGGTCCGACCGACGTCTGCGTGCTGGCCGACCCGTACCTGACCGAGTGGCAAGTGTGCGCCCTCGAGCGGGCCCGCGACCGGGCCGGCGTCGACTACCCGCTGGTCGTCGTCAACGATCCCGACGACCCGGACATCGACCCGGACGCGGCCGCCGACGCCGTCAACGGCGGGATCGGGCTCGAGACGCTGCGGCTGTTCGGACGCCTGGTGAAACGCCAGCGAGCGTGGGCGCTGGTCGTCGCCGAGCGGAAGCTGGGGGAGCTCCTCGGCGACGACCGGCCGCTCGAGCGGCGCCACCCCGTCGAGGCGGTGGACGTCCTCGCGAACGCGGAGGTGCGTCGGGTGACGCCCCTCGAGGACGGGAACTGGACCGAACTGCCACCCGAGGCGGTATCGGCGGTCCGCCGGCGCTGCGACGTGGCGGTCAGGTTCGGGTTCGGCCTCCTCCGCGGCGACGTCCTGACCGCCCCGGATCGCGGCGTGGTGAGCTTCCACCCGGCGGACATCCGCCGCTACCGCGGGCTCGGCCCACCGAAGGCGTTCGTCGACGGGCGCCGAACGATCGGGTCGACCCTCCAGCGGCTCACCGAGGAGATCGACGGCGGCGAGATCGTCGCCGAGGGTCGAACCGAGATCGACGACTGCGCGACGCTGTGGGACGTGTACGATCGCGTCCACGCCCTGCAGATCGAACTCCTGGCAGAGGGGCTGTCGAACCTGCAGGAGCCATCGTTCGAGCCGACCGCGCCCGAGTCGCTCGGGAAGTATTACTCCACGCGCACGCTGCGGGAATCCGACTTCGCCCTCCGGACGCTCGCGAAAAACCTGCGCGGCCGACTCGCCGGCGACAACGATCGGAGGCGACCCGCGGCGAAGGGGACGCGAGCGCCTCGACGCTCGAGGTGACGGAAGGCGTCGTTCTCGGATCGCCGCCGACGTGCATCACGGGCCGCCGGTACGTTCGCTCCCGGCGGCGGAACGAAGATCGCGAAGATCGGGGTGGTCGGGGACGGCACCGCTTCGAGCGTACGAATCGCGGGCATCCATCCAGTCCGCGTGCCTGACGAGGACGCCGACCGGAATCTCCTCGAGGTCGAGTAGCTTCGCGATCGCGAGGCGATGACGGCCGTTGACGAACAGGAACGTGCCGTCGCGGGCGACGTCGACGACGACTTCGTCCGTCACCCGCAGCACCGATCGCTCGCCCAGTTCCCGCTGAGAACGGTAGCCCTCCGCCTCGATCCGCTCGTAGAGGTCGTCGAGGTAGGCACACCGCTCGAGGATCGCCGACGCCGAGGTGCGGCCCCGCCACGACGGTTCGCCGCGCGCCGCGAGTTCGAGACAGCGGTCGACGAACGGCGTCTTCCGCCAGGGAACGCCGTCTTCGAAGTGCGCTCGCAGCGACCCGAAGAAGACGCTCTCGGTGAACCCGTCGGCGCGGTACAGGTCGTAGCGAGCGCGGTAGTCGTCGTCGACGATCGGCGGTTCGTCGCGTCGGTCCCAGTCCCCGTCGCGGACCGTGCCGAGGTCGTCGACTTTCCCGTGGTACGGGGGGAACGGACGGCCGGTAAACGACTCGATCCGGTCGGGATCGACCCACCTGACGGCGAACGGATCGGGAGGGCGCTCGTATCCGTCGAAGTCGGTCTCGTGGAATCGTCGGTGGTACGCGTTCCTGATCCGCGCCGGCGCGGACACGGGAACCCGACCGTACGCGCGCTCGACGAGGCGACGCGCCGCGCGCCCGGCGGCGGGGGTCGAGCGCGACGAGGCGCTCCATTCGCCGATCACGGAATCGAACCCCGGATCGATCGTCTCGACCGTTCGACGGTTCGTTTGACCTGCGACGCCGACCGGTAGGCGTGCGGACCGATCAGCGCGATGAAGAGGTAGAGATAGGCGTCTCGAAGGGGAGGGTAGGTTCGAATCGCCCTCAGCGCGAACCGACGGGCGTCCGCGTAGTAGCCGTTGGCGAGCCCGGCGCAGGCGATCGACATCGCTCGTCGGGCGAGGAACTCCCGCTCGCGCCCGTACAGCGCGGCCAGTTCGCGGTGTTTTTCGACGTACAGCGGGTAGGAGACGTCGCGCAGCGGTTCGAACCGATCGCCGATCTGCTCGTACCTGCCGATCCGGCGGACGACGAGCGGACGGCGGATCGACTCGAACCGGCAGTGGCGGGACAGTCTGAGCAGCCACTCGCGGTCCTGCCATGCGGGAAAGCGCTCGTCCGGGGGACCCGTCTCCTCCACGACGGACGCCTCGACCGCGATCGTCGAGAACGGACCCGCCACCGCGTTCCCGAGCAAGCTTTCCGTCGCGGCGGGATCGACGTCCGGTAACTGAATCGTCGTCCGTTCGCCGTGCTTGGTGGTGAACTCCTGACCGACTATCGCGACGCCGATGTCGTCGTCCCGCAACGCCGAAACCTGGATGCCGATCTTCTCGGGTTTCCAGCGATCGTCGTCGTCGAGAAAGGCCAGCACGTCGCCGTTGGCCTCCCGGATCCCCGTCGTACGCGCCGCGTTCGCCCCCCGGTTCGTCTCGTGGCGCAAACAGCGAAACGCGAATCCGTCCGGTACGACGCCGGACAGCGCCTCCTCGGCCGGACTGCTCGACCCGTCGTCGACCACGATCAGCTCGAGCGACGGATAGTCCTGAGCGACGACGCTCTCGACCGCCTCGACCAGCATTTCGGGCCGGTCGTACGTCGGAATAATGACGCTTACGAGTGGCCGTTCTCCCTCCATCGGTCGGAAGAAAAGACTATTTCCCTATTGTTATTGATCGCATTACAGTAAAAAAACAGACGCCTTTGGTATCTTCGTAAGCAGGTAGGGAGAAGGACTTCTCGTTCGCCGTCCGAACGTCCGGTTCGCCGTCCGGTCACCGGCGTCGAGGTCGTTCCCCTCCCGTTCCATGGCGCACGGCTGCCACGAGGAGCGACGCCGGGACAGGAATCGATCTAAGGGGGACCGAAAGGGGGCCGGAGCGACGACCGCGCGGAGATCGGAACGCGATCCGAACGGAACCCGAAGTCGACCCGCTCTCCAGCGTCGACGCGTCGGTCCGAGCGACGACTCCCGGGGAGAAACGACCGGATAACGAACGGGGCGAGTCGCGAATGGACGCCATCGAACCCGCCATGGCGCCATCCACTCAACCGGCCGTCTCCGTGATCGTCCCCGTGTACAACGATCCGTCGGGGCTCCTGGAGACGCTCGAGTCGCTCGTCGACCAAACGCATCCGTCGTACGAGGTGATCGTCGTCGACAACGACTCCGACGACGAGACGCTCGCCGTGGCGCGCTCGGTCGCCGACTCGCACCCGGAGTTCGTTCGGGTCGAGCGCGAGCGGGAGATCCAGAGCTCCTACGCGGCGAGAAATACGGGGATCCGCGCGGCGTCCGGCGAGATACTCGCGTTCGTCGACGCGGACGTGACCGTCGACGCGGACTTCCTCGAAGCGGGGGTCTCGGCGATGCGATCGCGCGACGCCGCGTACCTGGGCTGTCGCGTCGACGTCGCGCTCGAGGAACGGGTGATCGTCGGACTGTACAACGCGATCACCGGGTTCCCGGTCGAACGCTACGTCGAGGAGAACCGGTTCGCGCCGACGTGCGCGCTGTTCGTCCGCCGAGACCTCGTCGAAGACGTCGGCGCCTTCGACAACCGCCTCGCCTCGGGCGGGGACACGGAGTTCGGACAGCGGGTCGCCGCCTCGGGGCGAGACCTCCACTACGCGCCCGACGTTCGGGCGGAACATCCCGCACGTGCGACGCTTCGATCGCTGCTGCGCAAGCGCGTCCGGATCGGGCGAGGGATCACTCAGCGCGCGTCGCTGTATCCCGATCGGTACGACGCCCCACCCCTCTGGCACCCGATCGGGTACCTCCCGCCGCACCCCGGACGATTCCGTCGATCCGTCGCCGAACCGAGGGACGATCTCACCGCGTCCGAGACGGTCGGTCTCTACTGCGTCGCGTACCTGGAACGGCTCGCCGAGACGACCGGCAGGGCGCTCGAGCGCCTCGACGAACTGGCGTCGACGCGCGAGTCTGACGGCGAGTCGAACGTGACACCGTCGCCGATCGAGTCCCGCGACTACTGAACCGCGTAGAGCTCCGCGTAGGTCCCGTCTTCGTCGATCAGCTCGTCGTGCGGGCCGCGTTCCGTGATCCGCCCGTCCTCGAGCGCGTAGATGCGGTCGGCGTCCCTGACGGTCGATAGGCGGTGGGCGATCGCGACGATCGTCCGGTCACGATCCATCGCCTCCAGTTCGGCCTGCACGCGCGCTTCGATACTCGTATCGAGGTCGCTCGTCGCCTCGTCGAGCACGAGGACGCTAGCGTCCTCGATGAGTCCCCGCGCGAGCGCGACGCGCTGGCGCTGCCCGCCGGAGAGGCGGACCCCGTCGTCCCCGAGTTCGGTGTCGTAGCCGTCGGGGAGTTCGTCGACGAACTCGGTGACCTGGGCGATCCGGCACGCGCGCTCGAGCTCCACTTCGGAGGCGTCAGGGTTGGCCATCGTGACGTTCGCCCGCAGCGTGTCGTTGAAGATGTACGGATCCTGCCGGACGAACGCCACCTCGTCGCGCCACTCGTCGACGTCGTACTCCGCGAGGGGAACGCCCGCGGCTTCGATCACGCCCGAGTCCGGCGTGTACAACCGGGCCACCAGGGACGCGATCGTCGACTTTCCGGCGCCGGATTGTCCGACGAACGCGACGAATTCGCCCCCGTCGATCTCGAGCGAGACGTCCTCGAGCACCCGCTCGTCCTCGCCGTAGGAGAACGACACGTCGTCGAACTCGATCGGCGTCGGGTCCTCGGGCACCGGACGGTTGCCGCCGTCGACGTCCTCGGCCTCCTCGAGTTCCTCGATGAACCGGTGGGTTCGAATCAGGTGCGGGAGGCGCCCTTCGACCTTGTAGTAGAACTTGTTCGCCTGACTGACCCGGGGACCGACCTGAAACATGGCGTACAGGAAGACGGCCAGCGCCCCGAGCGACAGGTCGGCGACCGAGAGCGAGACGTAGACGAGGCCGAAGACGAGCAGGGCGATCGAGAGATTGTACACGTTGTTGATCACCTCCTCGTTCCGACCGAGCGCGATCGTCGCCTCGGTGAACCGGTCGACGTGGGTCGTGAAGTCGTCGTACAGCGTATCGTCCAGTCCGAGGAGTTTCACCTCCCGGATTCCCTGCGTCCCCGCCTGAACGTGCTGCTGGATGCCCTCGTTCGCGTCCGCGACGCGGTCGCCGACGCTGTACCCCGACTCGATGACGTTCCGGACGAGGAACGTCAGCGCGCCGATGGCGACGCCCGCGGCGATCGTGAGCACCGGCGAGATGTAGTACGCGATCGCGAGGTACGCGAAGATGAGCGTCACGGAGCCGAGCAGGCGGACCAGGTCACGGATCACCTTCCCCGCGTACTCGGCCTGGGTCACGATCGCGTTGATGATGTCGTCGGATCCCTCGCGGTCGAAGTACGAGGTGTGTGCGTCCAGGGCGTTCCGAAACGCGCGTCGCTGCAGGTCGCGAACGTACAGCGTCTGTAACGTCACGCGAAGCCATCCGACGACGATGCTCGATCCGAACCGAACGGTCATCACGAAACTGAGCACGAGGACGATGTACCCGACGGTAAACGGCACGCCGACCACGTCGAAGCCCGTGACGAACAGTTCGACCAGTCCGTCGGCGTCCTCGGCGTTCCCCTCCGCTACTTCGATGATCGGGAGGATGAAGCTCACCCCGACACCCTCCAGGACGGCCACGAACCCGCTCAACGCTACGATTACCAGCGTCATCCCGGGTCGAAACGTGGCGATGAGAGAGAGGCCGCGGAGTTTCTCCCTGAGCGATAGGTTGTCTGAAGACATCTAGTCGAACGAGTACAAGCGCCTTCGGGGCCTTGTTATGGTGGTGTTACCCCCGATCGCGACGCCGGTCGACCGTCGCTCGCTACCGGCACCCGATCCCCCGGGCGGACCCTCATCGTGCGCCGTCCCGAATCGAGACGCGGAAGGGGGTCGTTACTTTTTTCGGTTTGCGGCCACCGTTCGTCCGGAAGATGGAGACCGGTTCCGTCGTCGAGACGGTTCGCGCGGCCGGCCGAGTGTACCGACGGAAGGGAGCGTCGGGATTGGTCCCCACGGCGCTCGAGTACGCGATCAGTCGGCCCCGAATCCACCCCCGTCTCCACTGGCGGATAGCCGAGGCGTACTATCGACGACGCTGTCGAAACGACGTCGCCGCGACCGCCGCGCCGCCGGATCCGTTCAAACTCGAGTGGGTCTCCCCCGATCTGATCGAGCGCCACACGCGACGGGAGTACCCGCCGTACCGGGACCGGCTGTGGCTCTTCGGATCGATCCGGGACGGCGACTGGGATCGGCGCGAACAGCCGCCGATCGATCCGGACTACGACGGACCGCCCGCCGAACTGTTCGTCGCCGATCGCTTCGAACGCACCGTGCTCTACCGCTCCCTCGAGGCTCACTTCGCGGCCGGGGTGCCATGGGACGAGACCGACCTGGTCCGCGAGGCCCGGAGGCTCGTCCGGGAACCCGCGCCGGAGCGCGTCTGGCACGAGTGCACCACTGACGCCGAGATCGACCGTCGGTGCCGGCGACTCGACGACCTCTACGAGTCGATCGCCACGAACGGCTACCGGTCGGAGCGGGAGCGATTCGGAACCGATCCCTCGATCGGGTTCCGTCACTGCCTCCGTCACGAGATCACCGTCGACGTCGGCCGCGACGGCGAACTCCTCCTCGTGTCGGGAAAACACCGACTCGCGGTCGCGAAGCTGCTCGGCCTCGAGCGAGTGCCGGTGGTATTTCTCGTCAGACACGCCGACTGGGCGGGTCGCAGGGAGGCCGTCGCCGCGGGCGCCGATCACGCGCCACACCCCGATCTACGGGATATCGAACCGGAAACCGGCTGATCGGCCCTGACTGGGCCACCTCACGAAACGGCAGAACCGGCTACGGGATACCAGTTCGCCCCGATTTCGCAGCACCGGCTGACGAACCCGAAGCTAGAGGGACAGGGCTCGATGATCGCGTAAACGCATCCTCGCGGTCGACTACGAAACGGCGAGAATCGGGATCCGCTCTCCCCGATTTTGAACAGGTGGAAGACGGTCGCTCCCTCCGGTGGCGCTGCGACTTCCGTGTTCAAATCGGCTCGAGTTCGACGTTTACGGTGATCGGACCGTTCGCTTCGCTCCCGTCTTCGATCACCGTAAAAGTCCGCTCTCCCCGATTTGAACGGGGGACAAGCCGATCTACAGTCGGCTGCTCTACCAGGCTGAGCTAAGAGCGGTCACTCCAACGTAGCCGGCGAGACGAATATAAGGGTTATTATTCGGACCGGCCTCGTGGACGATCACCGTCAATTCGGGCAAATGATTGATATAGAATGGGTGATAACAGCCCACGCAACGAAACGGCATGAGCAAGATCACGTTCCGCGCGGACGACGACCTCGTCGATCGACTCGAGTCGATAGAGGCGTCGAAGAGCGAAGTGATGCGCGACGCGCTCAGAGCCTACTTCGAGTCGACGGGCGACGGACGGCGATCTGCGACGGACGCGATCACCCAGGCGGAACCGAGCCGGACGACCGGAGCGAGCGACCTCGAAGAGCTGGTCCGCGACTGCGTCGACGTACGCCTCGAAGAGCGGCGTCGAACCGAGCGGCGCGACCCGTCCTCGATCGACGTCACGATTTCGCTCGACGGCCTCGCAAACACGGTAAAAGAGGCCGCGTCCGGGGTCCAATCGTCCGACGGACGCGACGAATTGTCGGACACGGCGACCGAATCGGTCCCCTCGGACCGCAGTCGGTGCGGCCAGTGCGGGGAAGCGGTCGAATCCGGCCACGTGTACTGCCCTAACTGCGGGGAGAAGGCCTCGAGGCGACTATTCTGCGACTGCGGGGACGAACTCCGTTCGGACTGGTCGTTCTGTCCGAGCTGTGGGCGGCGGACGCCGGCGGCCGATGTTCTCGATCGATAGTTGTCAGCAACTATAACTGTCGTAAGACGGCGAAATTCTCGTCTTACGAAACGCTTATTAGCCATTGGGTGTTTGCGTGTAGTTGCGTAAGACGATCGTCTTACACAGGTCCGAACGGACCGTGTTCGCCCGTCAGGGGCGCTCACTCGTGTAAGACACACCGCGTCTGACAGGGGCGCGTCGTCTTACCCAATCGGGGAATACAACAATGGAGCGTGTGACACTGCGAATTCCGAAACAGCAGATCGAGGAAGTCGAACAGCTGGTCGACGCCGGCGAGTTTCCGAACCGGAGCGAGGCGATCCGGTCGGCCGTCCGCGAGATGATCAACGAACAACAGGACGGACGGCGCGAGCAGTCCGGGAAACACAGCCTGGCGAAGGTGTAAGGATGCAGGATATCGTACAAGAGGCCCTCGAGAACGCGGAAGAAGAGGCCCGTGAGATGGACGTATCGATGGACGGCGACGAGTTCGGCGATCCCCGGATCGTCATCGTCGGCTGTGGCGGTGCAGGCAACAACACGATCAACCGCCTGTACAACATCGGTGTCGAAGGTGCCGACACCATCGCCATCAACACGGACAAGCAGCACCTCAAGATGATCGAGGCCGACACGAAGATCCTCGTGGGCAAGTCGCTCACGAACGGTCTCGGCGCCGGCGGCGACCCCTCGATGGGCGAGCGCGCCACCGAGATGGCCCAGAGCACGATCAAGGAGGTCCTCGGCGAAGCGGACCTCGTGTTCGTGACCGCGGGCATGGGCGGCGGCACCGGCACCGGTGCGGCCCCCGTCACGGCCAAGATCGCCAAAGAACAGGGCGCGATCGTCGTCGGCATGGTCTCCACGCCGTTCAACGTCGAACGAGCGCGGACGGTCAAGGCCGAAGAGGGCCTCGAGAAGCTGCGCGAGCAGGCGGACTCGATCATCGTCCTCGACAACAACCGGCTGCTCGACTACGTCCCGAACCTGCCGATCGGAAAGGCGTTCTCGGTGATGGACCAGATCATCGCCGAGACTGTCAAAGGAATCTCCGAGACCATCACGCAGCCCTCGCTGATCAACCTGGACTACGCTGACATGTCCACGATCATGAACCAGGGCGGCGTCGCGGTGATGCTCGTCGGGGAGACACAGGACAAGAACAAGACCGAGGAGGTGGTGCGCGACGCGATGAACCACCCGCTGCTCGACGTCGACTACCGCGGCGCCTCGGGCGGTCTGGTCCACATCACCGGCGGCCCCGACCTCACGCTCAAGGAGGCCGAGGGCATCGCCAACAACATCACCGAACGACTCGAGGCGAGCGCGAACGTCATCTGGGGCGCTCGCATCCAGGAGAACTACAAGGGTAAGGTCCGCGTCATGGCGATCATGACCGGCGTCCAGAGCGCGCAGGTGCTCGGCCCCACGACCCAGAAGCAAGCCGACAAGTCCCGCGCGAGCCTCGAGGGGCTGAACGACGACGAGTTCGACGCCAGCAGACACGTCGACACCGTCGAGCCGCGCGCCAAAGAGCGCACCTACGGCGCCCAGAGCGACGGCGGACGCGAGCGACTCGAGCAGGAAAACGGCGTGGACGTCATCCGGTAACCCGTACGGACGGGAGGCCGACGAGACGAACCGAACTGCTGGATCCATTTTCCGCCGCTCATCGACGGAGAGCGGCGACGATCACCGTACACCGTTCACCGGTCGACCGATCTCGATCCGGCCGACAGAGAGCGGAGCGACTATCGGATGAACGAACCGGGGTGGCATCGACGTCGAACTCGAGGCCGGTCGGCGTCGACGAGGAAGAATCGAGCAGGGTACGTACCGCGAGGGTCGAAACGGGCGGATAGTGAACTGCGGCGAAGGCGCGCATACCTGTCGTAAACGCCGATAAACGCCCGTTTACGAGAGTGTGGGTGCGGGTCAGAGGGTCGAACTAGGCGAGCGACTCGAGCAGCGAACACTTCCGACAGACGGTGCGCGTTGTCGTCGATCCGCACTCGACGCACTCGCGGAGGTCGGCGCCGTCGTCGCCGGCGTACTCGTCGGCGACGATGCTCGCGAGTTCCTCGTAGCCGGCGACGATCGAGTGGCGGGTGCCTGGGTGGTTCTCCTCGAGGCCGTAGAGGAGGCGCTGGATCTCGCCCCGGTAGGCCTCGCTCGAGTGGGGACACTCGGTGATGTGGGCGGGGAGGTCCCTGAGGTGGGCGTAGAGGGCGACCTCCTTCTCGGGAACGTCCCGGAGGGGTTTCGCTCGAGGGACGAACTCCTCCTGGATCTCGCGTTCGGAGAGCGGGCCGAGGCTGGCGTCGAAGTGCTTGGCGATCTGTTCGACGTCGCCCTCGAGGAAGTTCATCATCGCAGTCTGGGCCTCGTCGTCGAGATTGTGGCCGGTCAGGAGGAGGTCGGCGTCGAGTTCCTCGGCGTACCGCGAGAGGGCGTCACGGCGAAAGACGCCGCAGTAGGCGCAGGCGGCCATGTTCTCCGGGTCGTCCTCGACGACGTCGTCCATTCGGACCCCGAACTCGTCCTCGTAGGAGACGACCTCGTGGCGGATGCCGAGGTCCTCCGCGAGGTCGACGCAAGCCTCGAGCGACTTGTCGCGGTAGCCCTCGATGCCCTCGTGGATCGTGAGTCCGATCAGTTCGATCCGCGGATCCTCGTGAAACGTCTCGTGGAGGACCTGCGTGAGAACGACGCTGTCCTTCCCGCCGGAGAGGCCGACGACCCACGTCTGGGGGTTCTCCGGCGTCGCGTCCTTCGGGACGAGATCGTCCCGGCGAACGCGTCGGCGAACCCGCTTCTCGACCGACGCGCAGAAGTGCTCCGCACAGAGGTGGGCGCCGGAGTAAGCGGCGTGCATGACCGCTTCGTTCCCACACCGGTTACAATCCATCAGCGGTGGGTTGTGGACGGGCGCCCATCACGGTTTCGTTGCCGCGTCCGAGCGCCTGCACTCGCCCGTAGCCGGTGATCGCTCGGCCGCTCACGCCCGCGATGAGTCGTTTTGTCGCGCGCGCGCCTGCGATACCGACGTGTTGAAAAGATCACGCGAGCGTCGACGTCTCGAGTCGTCGATTTTTGAACGGCGGTTGTCGATCATGCCTGCAATAGAGAACTATGTGTCGAGTAAGTATTTCCGCTCGTTGGACTTCGAGCCCGCCCGCGACCCGTGATTTCCGGGCCGAAGTCGTTCGGCAAACGGTCGGGGAGACCGGGAGAATTCCGTCGGCAGCGATAACTATCACGGAAAAATACGTGTAATCCGGACGTTCGTCCAGCACCGGGATTTTTGGCTTCGCGCACGTACGACAGCGTGCCATGACCTTGCACAACAGGGAGGTGCGCCAGGACGTGCGCGAGCTGGGCGCGCTTCTGGGGGAAGTGCTCGAGGAACAGACCTCCCGCCGAGCGTTCGAGACCGTCGAATCGTGCCGGCGGGGCGCGATCGAGTACCGGTCCGGGAACCTCGAGTCCAGGGATCCGCTCATCAGGGAACTCGAGTCGCTCTCGCCCCACCAGCAGCGGATCGTCGCTCGCGGCTTCACCACCTACTTCGAGCTGATCAACCTCGCGGAGGAGCGCGAACGGGTTCGGACGATCCGCGAGGAGTCCCACGAAGGGGTCCTCGAAGACAGCCTCGAGTCCGCGGCCGAAGAACTCGCGACGGCGGACGTCAACACCGTCGAGGAGGTCCTCGACGACCTGTTGATCGAGCCGACCTTCACCGCCCATCCCACCGAAGCCCGGCGCAAGACGGTCAAAGCGAAACTCCGAACGGTGGCGACCCACCTCGAGACGCTCGACGAGCGGCTCCTGACCGAAAAGGAGGAGTCGCAGGTGTGGCGCGACGTCGACGCCGAGGTGACGAGCCTCTGGCAGACGCCGCAGGTCAGGCGCCGCCAGCCCGAACCGGAGGACGAGGCGCGAAACGTCCAGTGGTACCTCGAGAACACGCTGTTCGACGTCGTCGGCGAGGTGTACGACGAACTCGCGGACGCGCTCGAGGAGGAACTCGACGCCTCGCTCGAGATTCCGAAGCTGTTCGAGTTCCGCTCGTGGGCCGGCAGCGATCGCGACGGCAACCCCTACGTCACCCCCGAGGTGACGGCGAACACGCTCGATCGACAGCGGGAGGTCGTCCTCGAGCGCTACCGCGAGGAACTCAAGCGCCTCTCGGGCGTGTTGAGTCAGGACGGGAGTCGGATCGACGTCGACTCCGCGTTCCAGGTCTCGCTCGAGCGGGACCGCGAACGACTGCCGGGGAGCGCGAGAACCGCGGAGGAGCGGTACCCGGACGAACCCTACCGGCAGAAGCTCAAACTCATGCGCGAGCGGCTGGACCGCGTCGGCGACGTCCGCCCCGGCGGGTACGACGACGTCGACGAACTCCTCGCGGACCTCGACGCCATCGCCGAGAGCCTGGGGGAGAACGGCGCCGAGAGCGTCGTCGAGGCGCACGTCGATCCGATCCGGCGGCAGGTCGCCACGTTCGGGTTCTCGCTGGCCAGCCTCGACCTGCGCGACCACCGCCAAAAGCACACCGACGCCATCGACGAGGCGCTCGAGCGCGAGGGGATCGACTACCGTTCGCTCTCGGAGGAGGAGCGCGTCGAGTTGCTCACCGACGCGATCCTGCAGGACGAACCCGTGATCGAGCTCTCGGACACCGAGAGGCTCACGGAGGACTCCGCGCGCGTGCTCACCCTGTTCGACAGCCTGGCCGACTGGCAGTCGGAGTACGGCGTCGAGGCGATCGACACCTACTGCATCTCGATGACCGATGAGCCGAGCCACGTCCTCGAGGTGCTATTCTTGGCCGACCAGGCGGGGATTATCTCCCTGCCCGAACACGCCGGTATCGACGTCGTGCCCCTGCTCGAGACCGAGTACGCCCTCTCGGGCGCCCGGCGGATTATGGGGACGCTGTTCGAGAACGAGGCGTACTCCCAGGCGCTGGAGGCCCGGGGACGAACCCAGGAGATCATGCTGGGGTACTCCGACTCGAACAAGGAGAACGGCTTCCTCGCGGCCAACTGGTCGCTGTACAAGAACCAGCGCCGGCTGGGCGAGATCTGCGACGAGCACGACGTGACGATGCGGCTGTTCCACGGCCGCGGCGGCTCCATCTCACGCGGGGGCGGTCCCATGAACGAGGCGCTGCTCGCCCTGCCGAACTCCACGGTGACCGGCCAGGTGAAGTTCACCGAGCAGGGCGAGGCGATCGCCGAGAAGTACGGCGACCCCCGCATCGCCGAGCGCAACATCGAGCAGATGCTCAACGCGCAACTGCGCGCGCGGCTGTACGCCATCCGCCAGCCCGAAGAGGAGGTCCACGGCGAGTGGATCGACGCGATGGAGACGATGGCCGACGCCGCCCGGCGGGAGTACCGCGACCTCCTCGAGAGCGACGGGTTCGTCCGGTACTTCGAGCAGGCCACGCCGATCACCGTGATCGAGAACCTCGACCTCGGCTCGCGGCCGGCCTCCCGCAGCGGCGAGCGGACCGTCGAGGACCTGCGGGCGATCCCGTGGGTGTTCTCCTGGACGCAATCTCGCTGCATTATCCCCGGCTGGTACGCCGTCGCGGCCGGCATCGACGCCTACCTCGAGAGCGAGGAGGGGTCGATCGAGACCTTACGGGAGATGTACGACGACTGGTCGTTCTTCCGAACGACGCTCGACAACGCCGCGCTCTCGCTGTCGCGCACGGAACTCGAGATCGCCGAGTTCTACGCCGACCTCGCCGACGAGGACCTCCGGGAGCGGTTCTTCCCGCGCGTGACCGCCGAGTATGAGCGGGCGGCAGAACTCGTCAAGGGCATCGGGCGACGCGAGGACCTCCACACACGCGACTGGCTCGGGGAGAACCTCGAGCGGCGCAACCCCTACGTCGACCCCCTGAACCTGCTACAGGTGCACCTCCTCGAGCGAACCCAGCGGACGGACATCGAGGAGCGGACGCTGCGACTGACGGTGAAGGGGATCGCCGCGGGGATGAAAAACACCGGCTGACCGCGGCGAACGCACTCGAGGTACCGGATCGGCCGCGCTCCACCCCGTCGCTCGGTGGCTCGCTTACCCGGTTCGATCCACCGCTTCGACGGTCGGCACCGGCACGGACCCGAGGACGGTGTCGATCACCTGGGACTTCTCGACCTCGTTGACGGTCGCGTCGGGGGCCAAGACGAGCCTGTGATACGTCCATGCCGATGGCCTCGAGTGCGGGGTCGATATATCCTGTGCTCGAGTGACAGATACGAACGAGGTGAAGCGTCGACCGTGCGTCGAAAATCGAAACGGGTAAAAACGTCTCACTGGTAGAATCGGGTGAGCCGAGATAGCCTAGCCCGGCCAAGGCGGCAGATTCGAAATCTGCTGTCCTCACGGACTCGGGAGTTCAAATCTCCCTCTCGGCGTTTTCACGCGAACCAGTCGGCGAGCACGCGCTACGCGGTGCTCGCCATCCTGAGCGGAAAACGACGAACGGGGAGATTTGAAGTAGACCGAGGTTCTGCGCGAACGCAGGTTCCCGGGAGTAGTTCAAATCTCCCTCTCGGCGTTTTTCCAGCGACCAACTCCCACGAGCGGCGCGTAGCGACGCGAGTCATACGGTCGCTGGAAACGCAGAACAGGGAATTTGAATCAGGGAGGTCGCACGCTCGCGAACAAAGTGAGCGAGACCGTCCGACCGTGGTTCAAATCTCCCTCTCGGCGTTTTTGCAACAACGAATCGATGAGCGACGCACAGCGACTCGAGTCACCCCGTTCGTGACCGCGGCGAGATTTCATATTGCATCATACGGTTTATCGAACGCGTTCGGGGGAGGACGGAAGGCGACGCTCGAGGAACGTCCACTCGCATGAGTTTAGGCGATCCTAAATCAGAGGAATCCGAGAGATCAGCGGCCGACGACGGACGATCGAACTGGCGACGGACGTCCGGTCGAAAGACGAGTCGCTCGGGAAAGCGGGGGGTGTGACGAGCATGCCCGCGACCCACTTCGACGCCGAGCGAACGTTCGACGAGGATCGGTTCAGTGCGGTCGAAGTCTTCCGGACCGAGCGAACGAAAGCCGTTTGCGGGTACTTCGAACCGGGGCAGTTCATCCCCGTTCACGCCCCGGGGAGCGACCTCGTCGTCTCGGTCCGGCGCGGAACCGGAATCGTTCGCGAGGGGGAGACGGACCACCGGGTCGAACCGGGAAGCGTGGTCGCCGTCGAGGCGAACACCGACCGAGGGATCCGCGCCGACGAGGACGAGCCGCTCGAGGCCCTGCTGGTCACGTCCCCGCCACCGACGGACGCCGAACACGACCCGGTTCGCAGGGGACTCGCGCGCGGGGAGTTCGAACCCGACGGCGCGGACTGACTAGTTTCGGGGCTCGAACCCCCTGGGGTCGTCCCCCGAAAAACCGGTTGTGGAACCCCGCCTACGGGGTCGACACTGCCTTCTCCTCGAGCAGCTCCTGAGCGTCCGGAAACAGGACGTGGTTCTCCTTGTGTACGTGCACGTGCATGTCCTCCTCGAGCAGCTGCAGTCGGTCGAGCATGTTCCGGTAGCTGGTGCAGGCGTCGTCCGGTACGGCGTACTCGTCGCTCAGCGACCGGATTCGCTCGAGGAGTGACGCGGCAGCGTCGTGTTCGTCCTCGAGGTGGGCGATCGCCTCCCGGATCCGCACCTCGTCCGCGTCGGTGAGCGACGCGTCGGCTTCGAGAGCCTCGAGTTCGGGGAAGACGTTCTCCTCCTCGTCTTCGATGTGGTGGGTGACCTCGTCGACGAACTCGAGGAACGTCGACTCGATCTCCTCGAGTTCGGGGTGGGCGTCCCCGTGGACGCGGGCGACCTTCCGAACCGTGCGCTCGAGCGAGGGGAGTTCCGCCCGGAGGAAGTCGTGGTGGGACTCGACGATGTCGTCGACGAGATCCGCGAGGGAGTCGTGCGCCGTACCGGCGCCGTCGTCGGATCGGGCGCTCTCGAGGCGCTCGACGACCGTTCGAACGTCGAGGTCCGCGTCGGCGCAGGCCCGCTCGAGCGGGTCGTCCCCGCCGCAGCAGTAGTCGATGCCGAACGCTTCGAAGATCGGTGCGAACTCGGGGTGGTCCCTGACGAGCTTCCCGAGGGGCGTCGTGGGGTCGATTTCGTGCGTCATCTGTCTGGACTCGGTGAAGCGACCGTCGCGTCCCGCGACGACCGAGTGCGGATTTAGGGCCGCCTAAACACCTGTTGTCGAAGGAAGCGGCGCGACGTGGAAATCGGTTCTCCCGAACATGATCAGCCCTCGAGCGCCCTGGGCCGAAATCCGGTCGGGAGGTGCCACGATCGGCCGGATCAACGCCGAGCAGCCGTGAACTCGAGGCGTCGAGGATCGCGTGGTGTGGGTCGATAAATCATATAACGCTATATTAAATACGTGTGTCGCGCGGTCGGGGCGGCTACTCGCGTCGCGTTCGCTCGCCGGTGAGCTCGCTACCTACCGACCGCCAGTGGACCGCTCGTCCCTCGAGTTCGACCGGGGGATGACCGCAACACGCGCTTCTCGTCGACCGAGTCCGAACGGCCGTTGCGTCGAAGATCGACGATTCACCAGTTCTCAACCTCGACGAAGGGAGTGCGGTGGTCGGTACTCGAGTACCGACGCGGGAGCCGGCACTCGCGTCGGAACGAGTGCAAAACGAACGAGGACCGAGAGTCGCCTTGAACGACGGCTCGAGTACTCGACGCGGCGAAAAGCGGGGACGATCGGAGTTCGGGTCGCCTCACTCGAGGATGCGCTCCCGTTCCCGGGATCGCGAGCGGGACTTCGGTCCGGAGCCGCCGGAGCCGCCGCCGGCGAGCCACTTGAACAGCAGGTAGGCCAACCCGGCCAGGATCGCGAGCGCGATCAGCGTCACGAGGGCGCCGATCAGCCACGAGACGAACGCCAGTATCGCGGTGACGACTTCGACGGCGATCCAGAGGGCCACGATCGTGAGCAGCGCGGCACCGCCGAGACGGAGGTAGCTTGCCATGCCCACTACTTGTTCGCCAACCTACATGAATGCTCGCGTCAGGCGTCCGCGCGGATCGAACTCCGCGCATTCATTACGCGCGAGCCGAACGCTCGAGTATGGAGTTTCGCCAGCGGATCGTCACGGCCTGCCTCTGGCTCGCGGTCGCGGGCGTGATCGCGACGACGGTGGACGTCGGCATCCCGACGACGGCCGCGGACGCGGTACGGGTGCTCGTCGTCGCGCTCGCGGTGTTCCTCGCGGGCGTCTACGCGTTCGATCCGAAGGGAATCGTCAGTCGGAAACCGTTTTGAGTACCCGAGCGGCCGCTCGCGAGCGTGATATGGGCGAAAATCGAGTCGACGTCGATTCGACGGATCAGTCGTCCGCGGGTGCGAGCGCCCGCTGGTCCGATTCGAGGAGTCGGTCGAGCGCGTCGACCATCGCCTCGACGCTCGCGCGGGTGATGTCGGCCTCGCTGCGGGCGACTGTGACGGTGCGGTCGTCGCGGGCCATGGTCACCTCGACGGTGACGACGGCGTCCGTCCCACCCGTGACGGCGTCGACCTGGTAGGACTCGAGTTCGGCGTCCGCGGCGGAGCCCAGCGCCTCGCGGACGGCGGAGACGGCCGCGTCGACGGGGCCGGAGCCGGTACCGCTGGCGACGCGCTCCTCGCCGCCGACGTCGAGGCGGACGCTCGCGGTCGGGACGGGGCCGCCGCTGGTGGCGGTGAGGTCGAGCAGTTCGACGACGCGCTCGCGGTCGTCGCCCGTGACGTCCTCGGCGACGGCGAGCAGGTCGGCGTCCGTGACCCGGCGGCCGCGGTCGCCGAGTTCGGTGACGCGGGTTGCGATCTCGGCGACCTCGTCCTCGGTCGCCTCGACGCCGTGTTCCTCGAGCGTCGCCCGGACGCCCGCGCGGCCGGTGTGCTTGCCGAGGGCGAGGCGGCGCTCGCGGCCGACGGTCTCGGGCTCGTAGGGTTCGTACATCTTGTCGTCCTTGAGCGTACCGTCGGTGTGGATGCCGCTCTCGTGGGTGAACGCGTTCTCGCCGATCACCGCCTTATTCGGCGGTAACTGGACGCCCGTCGCCCGGGAGACGATCTGGGCGAGGTCGTAGAGCTCCTCGAGTTCGAGCGTCTCGACGTCGTACACGTGGGCGAGGGCGATCGCGACTTCCTCGAGCGCGACGTTGCCGGCGCGCTCGCCGAGGCCGTTGACGGTGCAGTGGACGAGGTCGGCGCCCGCGGCGACCGCGGCGAGGGCGTTCGTGACCCCCAGCCCGAGGTCGTCGTGGGTGTGGGCGCTCACGGGTCCGACCGCGGCGAGGCGCGAAACCGCCCGGGCGGTGTGCTCCGGGCCCGTGTGGCCGACCGTGTCGGCGAAGCAGAACCGGTCGGCCCCCGCCTCGAGGGACGTCTCGGCCAGGCGCTCGAGGTAGTCGAGGTCGGCTCGGGAGCCGTCCTCGCCGATGACCTCGACCCAGAGGTCGTGTCCTTTGGCGTACTCGACGAGTTCCGCGGTCGTCTCGAGGTTGTCCTCGCGGGTCGTTCCGACCTTGCCCTCGACGTGGCGGTCGCTCGAGGGGACGACGAGGTGGATGCCGTCGACGTCGCAGTCGAGCGCGAGGTCGACGTCGACCCGCATCCCGCGGCAGAAGCTCGTCACGCGGGCGTCGAGATCGAGGTCGGTCACCCGGGAGATGGCCCGTCGCTCGCCCGCGCCCGTGCAGGCGGATCCAGCCTCGATGGCCGAGACGCCGGCCCGCTCGAGCGCGCGCGCGATTTCGACTTTTTCGTCGGGGCTGAGCGAGACGCCCGGTGCTTGTTCGCCGTCGCGCAGCGTCGTGTCGAGCAGGCGTACGGTACGGTCTGACTGGATCGTCCGATCTGGGGAGTGTACAGGCAAGAGTATCGAAGGTTGAGTCGCGGTGCTATCGGCGTTATCGTCGAATTTCACGCCCAGCCGGGTCGCCCCGACTTCCTCTATCCTCGGCGGTTGGCGTTGAGAGCGAATCTCGTGCCATTGTATGTCGCCCTATCGAAGGGGGGTGACTTAAACTCGCCGATTCGAGCGGTTTCGACGTCGACGGACCGCGCCCGAACGGGCTCGACGTCGGTTCGGGCGACGGTCGACCTCGTCGGTCGGTTCGATCGACGGCCGCCGGCGAGCCGGCACACCGCCACCCAAAGGCACATCCGCCTGATCGTTGACTCGCCGGTATGGGTAACCCGCTCGAGGTCATCGAGCGATCGATCCGCGACGCGCCGGTCGTCGACCGGGACGGCTACGAGTACTTCGTCCACGGGATCACGGACGGTATCCCCCGGGTCGAACCATCGGTGGTGCGAGCGATCGCAGCCGGAATCGCGGACGAGGTCGACCTCGAGGCGGTCGACTACCTGGTCGCCCCCGAGGCGATGGGGATCCACCACGCGACGGCGCTCTCGCTCGAGACCGACGTGCCGTTCGTCGTGGTTCGAAAGCGATCCTACGGCTTCCCGGACGAGGTGGCCGTCCACCAGGAGACGGCCTACGGCGAGAGCGACCTCCACGTAAACGGTCTCGAGGCGGACGACCGGGTCGTCCTCGTCGACGACGTCCTCTCCTCGGGGAGCACGATTCGAGCCGTCTGCGCCGGCCTCGAGGAGATCGGCGTCGACCTCGTCGACGTCATCGTCGTGCTCCGACGGGTCGACACGGACCACGGCGAACTGCCCGTCGACGTGCGGAGCCTGCTCGACGTTCGGGTCGAAGACGGGCGCGTGGTCGTTCTCTGAAGGGGCTACTCGTCCGTCGACTCGAGGACGACCCGATCGCCCTCCTCGACGTCGCCCGCGGCGCCGGCGGGAAGTTCGAGGATCAGGTCCGCCTCGGCGCGGGCGACGTCCCGCCACGGGCGCATGCGCTCGACGCGCGTCACGGCCCCGTCGACCACCCAGACGACGTCGAGCGGGAAGAGGACGAACAGCATGTGGACGTCGCGAACCGAGCGCGAATCGAAGCGGAACGCGAGGGCGTAGTCGTCGGGGATCGATCGGCGGAACATCAGGCCGCGGGTCTGGGCCAGCAGGGAGTCGGCGAGGTCGACGGTCGTGGCGAGGACGCTGGGGTCGCCGCCGTCGGCCGACTCGTGGACGAGACGCACGCTCTCGAGTGCGCCGGCTCCCTTCAAAAAGGTTCCCGCCGAGCGATAGCGACCGTCGGGCCGGCGGGCGACGGTCGGGGTCCGGGCGCGCCGCGAACCCCGATGTCAGAGGGTTCAAATCGACCCGCGTCCTACGCGAGTTCGAACGGATGAACGGCCGCACCGGGGGTGAACGCTGACCGATGGAGAAGACGCCGCGAGGGACGTCCGTCGGGGTCGACGATCCCTACGAGTTCGCGGGCGTCTGCGACTACCTCACCGGGGAGGGTCGCTGCCGGTACGCGTTCGATCACTACGGCCACGACCCCGAGTTCGCTCGCGAGCGCGCCCGCGACGAGTACGAGTGCCCGGTCGTCGACCCAGAATCCGACTGGGAGTGGGCCGACTGCCCCCACTTCCGCTCCCGTAATCACGACCGCGAGTGCGTCCGCTGCGGCCTCGAGGAGAAGCGCCTGGCGGGAGAAGGCGGGCGACCGCTGCTCGAGGAACACCACCTCTCGTACGCGGCGGATGGCGAGACGCTCTCCCACGAGATCACGGTCTACCTCTGCCGGTGGTGTCACGCCAAGGTCCACGACTCGTGGGCCCGGATCACCGACGACGTCGCGCCGGATCCGGAGGCGATCGCCGAACTCGAGGGGCGGCGGGACAGGGAACTCGACGAACTCTCGTTCGAGTCTGCGGCGACGCGCTACGATCCGAACGAAGGGTGACGGTCGCAGCCGACGTCGTTCGAGCGAGTCGGACCGCGATCAGTCGATGATGTCGCCGATTCGTCGCGGTTCGCCCCGCAGGTCGGGCTGTTCGGCGACGATCTTCAGCACCTCGTGGTCGGTCACGTCGTAGTAGGACTTCTCCGTCGCCTCCTCGATGAGGTCCTTCTCGAGGCGGAACTCGGTGCCTTCGTACACGACGTCGACACCGTGATCGTCGAACGCGAGCGTGGTCATGGCCGCTCGTTGGATCCGGACCGGTAAAAGGGAGGCGACTACGGCGACGACGGCGACGGCCCTGTCGGACGCCCGTCGGACGATCTCGTCGCGGCGCCCGACCGGGCCGTCGAGGGAAGTTTATTACCGGGGGGTCGTATTGGGCAGGTGTGGCCTTCAGCAGGGATCCGCTCGACGAACTCGTCGTTCCCGACGGAACGGAAGCAAGCGAACACGACCTCGTGACCGGCGGGGACGTCCTCGTCGGCGGCCGCGCGACGGTCGAGTTCGGCGTCCGCGGTCGGAACGTGGTGGCGGGCGAGGGCGCCCGATTCGGGGGGGCCATCGAGGCAGAGGGCGACTGCCGCCTCGACATGTGGTGTGACGTCGCGGACAACGTGCTGGTCGGACAGGACGCCTACCTCGGCGAGCGGGTTCACGTCGGCGGACAGTTGAAAGTCGCCGGCGACCTCGACATCGGCGACGACGTCGACATCGAACAGGGATTCGAAGCTAACGGCTGGATCGTCATCCGCAACCCCATGCCGACGATCGTCTTCCTCTTCGTCTACCTCAAACACCTCCTGCTCATCGGCGAGGAGGACGCCGCCCAGCGGCTCATCTCCGAACTCGTCGACGAAGAGGAGGAGATCGAGACCGAACCGCTGGTCGTCCCCGCGAACGCGACCGTCAGCGACGACGCCTGGCGCGTCTCGACGCCCGCCCGGATCGGCGACGACTGCCGCCTCCACGGCAACGTCCGCGCCGAGACCATCGCCGTCGGCGCCGACTGCAACGTCTTCGGGAGCCTCCGCGCCCGCGGCGACGTCTCCGTCGGCCCCGGCACCCGCATCCACGGCGACCTGACCACCCGCAGCGGGGACGTCGTCCTCGGCGAGAACGTCCGCGTCCTCGGCGACCTCTCCTGTGACGACCTCGAGTTGGGACCCGGCGCCGAGGTCGACGGCTCGATCCGCGCCGGCGGCGAGATCTCGATGGAGACGACCGAGCGCGACCTCGAGTAACCTCCGTACTCGCGACCGCCTGATCGACGGAACGCCGCGTTCGGTGGCGCGTCGACGGTCGCCGCGCGGCGACCGACGGGTTCGACCGGTCCACACGGAGCGCTGCGTCGACGGATCCGAACGAGACGTCGCGCGAATCCGTGTCGAACGACCGATCGAAAACACCCCATATCTGCCGTTTTCAGCGGTGACAACCCTCGAGACCGTCGTCTCTGCTGGTGAATAACACCCCCCACTCTTAATAACTGGATCACCGATAGAGACGATTGAACATGCTAAATGGAAACACATCTCGGAGGGAGCCATGCGCTCGGTCGTGCTGACGAAAGGCGTCCCCGACTTCTCCGAGGGGGCCGTCTCGTTCGACGAGGACGGCCACCTCGAGCGGGGGAAGACGCCGACGGTGATGAACCCGAACGACGAGTTCGCGCTGCAGGCCGCCCTCCAGACGAAGGTTCGCCACGGCGGGCACGTCAGCGGGATGAGTATGGGACCGCCGAGTTACGCGAGCGTCCTCGAGGAGGCGATGGGGTCCGTCTACGCCGACGACAGCTACCTGCTCTCGGACCGCGAACTCGCCGCCTCCGACACGTGGGCGACCGCGATCACGCTCTCGGCGGCCCTCGAGAAGTATCGGGAGGAAGTGGCGGAGATCGATCTGGTCTTCGCCGGCTTCAAGACGGCCGACGGCGAGACGGGTCAGACGGGGCCGCAGACGGCCTGGGCGCTCGAGTGGCCCATCGTCACCCACGTCCTCTCGCTGGTCATCGACCCCGAGGAGGGGAAACTCCGGGCGAAGCGGCTGGTCGAGGGCGATCTGGACGAGATCGAGACGATCGAGGCGCCCCTGCCCTGCGTCGTGATCACCGATCCGGAGTTCGAGCCGACCTATCGGAAGGCCTCCCACCGGCTGACGCACAAGCGGCTTCGAGAGGAAACGCGAGCGCGAGCGGTCGAGCACGAGGAGCACCTGACGACGTGGGATCACGAGGACATGAACCTCGACCCCGACTACATCGGACTCGACGGCTCGCCGACGATCGTCTCCTCCGTCGATCCGATTCCGAAAGCCCCCTCGGAACGGGAGGCGACGATGGTCGACCCCGACGACGCCGACGGAATGGGGGACGTGCTCGAGGAACTGCGACCGTTCGCGGCGGGAACCGCGGAAGCCGGGGGTGACTGACCGTGGCGACCATCGACCCGGACGAGCACACGGTGGACGAACTGACCGAGGAACTCGAGACGGTCGACGACGGGGCGGAACTCCAGCGGATCCTCGAGGCCGAACGGACGGGTCAGGATCGGGCGACGGCTCGAGAGACGATTCGCGAGCGCCTCGAGGCGATCGGGGGCGAGGTGCCGGAGGCCGACGCCGAGTCGGGCACGGACGACGCCCCTGACGCCGAGGCGGACGAGACGGAAGGCGAGTACGAGGAGACGACGGAGGACGTCGGCGAGGAGGCCGAAGGCGAAGCGGAAGCCGAGGAGGATGAGGAGGCCGAATCGGACGTAGGAGACGTGGAAGCCGAGGAGGACGACGGACTCTCCCACCCCACCCGCGACAAGAAGCACGTCCGTGGCCTCCAGGGCGGCGAGTACGGCGACATGTGGGTCTTCTGCGAGACCCAGGGCGGCGAGTTGCTCGACGTCTCCCTCGAGATGCTCGGCAAGGCTCGGGAGCTGATGGACGACTACGCCGGGGAGTACGGCGAGGAGGAGCGCGTCGTCGCGTTCCTGATGGGCGACGATTGCGAGGGGCTCGCCGAGGAGTGCATCGCCTACGGGGCCGACGCCGCGGTTTACCACGACGACCCCCGGCTCGAGCGGTTCCTGCACAAGCCCTACACCGAGATTTCGGCGCACATGGCCCGCGGCGAGGGAACCGTCGAGAGCACCGACTGGCGGGACTACGACAAGCCCCGGTACATCCTGTTCCCGGCGACGAACAACGGGCGGGACCTCTCGGCGAAGGTGCAGGCCGAACTCGACTCCGGGCTCGCTTCGGACTGCTCGGACCTCTTCATCGAGGCCGAGGAGGTCTCGAACCCAGTCAAGACGGGCGAACCCGGCGTGAAGAAGACCTTCGAGAAGGTCCTGCACATGAAGCGGCCCGACTTCTCCGGCTTCGAGTACTCGACGATCCTCTGTCTCGACAACCCCGGGCGGGAGTTCCACCCGCAGGGCTGTTCGGTGATCCCAGGGAGCTTCGATCCGATGGAGCCCGATTACGACCGCGAGGGGCTCGTCGTCGAACACGACATGGAACTCGAAGACGACTGGTTCGCGGTCGAGATCACCGAGTGGGATCGACTCGAGGCGGGCGTCGACCTCACCGGGCACGACGTGATCGTCTGCCTCGGACGGGGTATCGGCGACGATCCGACCCGCGGGATGGAACTCGGCCTCGAACTCGTCGACGCCTTCGAGGACGCCGACCTCGGCATTACGCGGGGGATCGTCACCTCCTCCTACCAGTTCGACGGCCACGTCGAGCGCTACTCGCGCGAGGAGCGCCAGATCGGCGAGACGGGGCAGGTCGTCGCGCCGAAGCTCTACGTCGCCGCCGGCGTCTCGGGCGCCGTCCAGCACAAGGTCGGCATGGACGAGTCGGACACCATCGTCGCGATCAACACCGACCCCGACGCGCGAATCCGGGATTTCAGCGACTACTTCGTCGAGGGCGACCTCTTCGAGGTGCTCCCCGAACTGACCGAGGCCGTCCGCTCGGGGGAGATTCCCGGTCGCGCCGAGGCCGTCGCCGACGGGGGTGACGAGTGATGGCGGGGACCGGATCGACCGCCGGTCGGGACGTCGGGGCGGGCCTCGAGGAGCCCGAGGGCTACGAACACTACGAGGCGATCGTCGTCGGCTGCGGTCCCGGCGGTGCGGCCGCGGCCGCCCGACTGGCCGACCACGGCGTCGAGACGCTCGTCCTGGAACGCGGCACGGAGGCGGGCTCGAAGAACGTCTCCGGGGGCCTCATCTACGCCGAGGAGTCCGCACCGTACGCGATCGACGACCTCTTCCCCGATTTCCGCGAGGAGGCCTCCGAGCGGCCGGTAACCGACTACTACATCCACAACGTCGCCGGAAACAAAATTAGGACCTACGACCTCACCGACCTCCACGAGCACGACACCGAGTGGTGCGACGCCGTCCTCCGGCGGCCGATGGACGCCTGGCTCGAGGAGCGCGTCCACGAGAGGACGACCGAGACCGGCGGCGGCGTGCTCACGAACGTCCGGGTGAACGGCCTGCTCAGGCAGAACGGCCGGATCGTCGGGGTCACCTGCGACGAACTGGATCCGATCACGGCCGACGTCGTGATCGCGGCCGACGGCGTCAACTCCGAACTCGCCCGCGACGCGGGGTTGATGGACTGGGCGGAGCCCGAGGAGTGGTTCCAGGGCGTCAAGGCCGTCGTCGAGATGGACTCCGAGACGATCGCCGATCGGTTCGACGTCGACGAGGACGAGGGGGTCGCCCACCTGTTCTCGGGCGACCTCTTCGAGGGCGTCCGCGGCGGCGGGTTCCTCTACACGAACGAGCAGAGCCTCTCGATCGGGACCGTCTTCCACCTCGACAGCCTCGTCGAGGAGCGGGCGGAACCCCACCAGTTGCTCGACGCGCTGCTCACCCACCCGATGATGGCCCAGTGGCTCGGCGACGACTACCGCGAGCGCGAGTACGCCGCGAAGCTCGTTCCCGACTCGAAGAAGGTGGCCCACCCCGAGCCCTACCGCGACCGGCTCGTCCTCGTCGGCGACGCCGCCGGCCAGATGCAGGCCCAGGGCCCCATCATCAAGGGGATGAACCACGCCGTCACCGCCGGCGCCCTCGCCGCGGACGCGTTCGTCGTCACCCGCGGCAACGCCGACCCCGAGTCGGCGGGCCGGCGGTACGCCAGTATGCTCGAGAAGTCGGGGACGATGGAAAAGCTCCGACCGAAGCGGTACGAACTCGCCCGCACGGTCGGCGAGCGCGACGTCGTGACGAACGCCGTCGAGACCGTCCTCGAGTCGGCCGTCGGCCGGGCCGCCCTCGGCACCTCGATCGCGGATCGACTCCTGAAGCGGGCGTACAACTCGCCGTTCCTGGTGTCGATGCTGCCCGACACCAGCACGGGGTACGTCACCCTTCCCGCCATCATCGGCGAGGAGCGCGGTCGAACGGTCTACTGGGAGAACGAGGTCGACCCGCCGAGCCTCGAGGAACGGATCGGCGACCTCACCTACGACACGGACGTGGGCAACCCGCACATCGAGCTCCGCGACGAGTCGTTCGAAGCCAGCGGCGCGGCCGTCTACGCCTGCCCCGTCAGCGCCGAGGACTTCGGCGGCGGCTGCTACCGCGCCGAGGATGTGCAGACCAACGGCTCGACGGAGACGGTGGTCAGCCTCGACACCCAGCCCTGCGTCGAGTGCGGCACCTGCGCCATCGTCGCCGACACCGAGTGGGAACACCCCCGCGGCGGCAAGGGCGTCGAGTACCGCAGCGGGTGACGCCGACCGCGCACCTCGAGTATCCCGACGACCGCATGAACCGACATGGCACTCACCGCACGAACCGATACGGCCCCCGAATCGCCGCGCTCGCCCGCCGCGCCGAGCGCGACCGGGGGGCGTTCGACCCCGGGACGGCGAGCCCCGACGACGCGGCGGCCTACCTCCGCGAGGGCGTCGGTCCGGCGATCTGGCTCTACGTCGAGGGTCGCACCGGCGGCCGACTGGTCCGCTTCTCCGAGGCCGAACTCTCGGCCCTCCGGGAGGCGATGAACGCCTGGCTCGAGTGCTACGCCCGCTGCCACGGCGTCGACCTCGAGGCCGACTTCACGATCAGGGAGGCGGCGGAGCTGTTGCTCGAGACGCGGAACGTTTTCGACGTGGCGCAACTGCTCACGGGCGTTCCCTCGCGGTAGCTCGCCGCTCGAGGTCGTGATCGATCCATCTGCGACGTCTTCATCCCGCTTCTGTTCCACTCGTGGGTGATTCCTCGACGTGTCGAGTCACGGGTACACTTCGAAAGCCCTCACCGCCCTTTCGGTCCACCAGGGAGGCCTCCCTTTCCACGTTGAGCGAACGCTGACCGTTCCCAGTGCTCGGAAGACGCGAAGCGTCTTCCGTTGGGTCGAACGGCCCGCGTTTTGGCGCGGACCGCGCTCCCGGCCGTAGGCCGCTGGCGCGCGCTGGCGACGCGCCCGAGCACTGCGAGGGTGCGTCGCCGATGCTGCGCGAGGGGCGAAGGAGCGAGCGTGCGAGCGAACGAGTCGGCTGGGGTGGGTGAGGCTCGGGTGGGACTGAAAGGGGCCGGTCGGGTCGAGTCGCGTGGGGGCCGCTAGCACCGCAGGCCGGAGGCCGAGGAGCGCACGCACTCACGCGACTCGAGCCAACGGAAGGGCGAAGCCCTTCCGAGCATCGCGGAAGCTTCGCTTCCACTCAACGGCCGGGGGCTTTCACCGTGTTTGTACCAGCACTCGATCCGCTAACTATCATCTGACTCAAAGAGGATAACTGCCATCCCCGACTGATACGCATCGAACCTGAGTCGATCTCGAGGGAAGCGCGAGCGAAGGCGATCAGTCGGCTCGAGCGGGCTCGCCTTCGCCCTCCCCCGCGTACGTCGGCTTCGCCCGGTCGTCGGTCCGCACCACGAGGTAGCCGCCGGCGAGGAAGAGCGCGCCCCAGAGCAGATAGAGGAGGTCCCACAGCAGGACGCTCCCGGGGCCGGCGGGCCAGACGTGGTGGACGCCGAGGAGTTGGTGGTCGACGAGGCCCTCGACGAGGTTGAACAGCCCCCAGCCCATGGTCACGGAGCCGAACAGCGTCCGGCCCGCCGAGGGGACTCGAGGGTGACGCCAGGCGCGAAAGAGGAGGACGACGCCGATGACGGTGAACGTGTACGTCATGAGGTGGAAGAGGCCGTCGGCGAGCACGTTGAGGCGGAGGTCGGTCGCGACGCCCTGGTCGGGATACGACGACAGCATGTGGTGCACCTGCAGGATCTGGTGGAAGACGATGCCGTCGAAGAAGCCGCCGAACCCGAGTCCGAGCACGACGCCGGCGAGCACCAGCGGCTTCGCCGCCGGGCGGAGTCCGAGCCACGTTTCGCCCCCGTCTCCGGCGCCGTCCGCCTTCGCGTCCCGGTCTCGAGCGGCCATGGAATACCCGACCGAAGGCCGAGGGCGAGAAAGTCGGTTCTGCCGTCCGTCGCAAGGTCGCTCCTCGAGGGTCGAATCAGCGTCGGAGCCGCATCTTCCCCCGCTGTGCCCGAAAGCGGACTCGAGCAGGAACGACGAACGGTGGCTCGAGCAGGAACGGCGAACGGTAGCTCGAGCGCCACGAAAAACGAGGCCTCGAGCGCGAACGGTTGCAACGGCGGAAACGGGAGAGGAAGTCGCGGATCGAACGGATCCGAGTCAGTAGATGAGCTCGTCGTCGTTCTCGACCATGTAGAGCGTTCGGGCGGCGATGTTGACCGCGTGGTCGCCGACGCGTTCCAGGTCGCGGATCGTCAGCAGGAGGCGGGAGACGTCCTGGAGGAGGAGTTCGACCTCGTCGGGGGAGTCGAGTTCCCGCTCGATGAGGTCCCGGACGACGATCTCGCTCGCTCGCTCGGCGAACCGGTCGAGGTCGTCGTCCCGGGCGGCGAGTTCTCGACACGCGGCGACGTCCTCCGTGTCGTAAGCCTCCATGGCGTCGTCGACCATCTCGAGGGTCAACTCGCCCATCGACTGGACGTCGACGTCCGGGAAGAGGTCGCGCTCGGCCTCGATGGTGTACTCGCCGAGGTTGACCGCGAGGTCGCCGATGCGCTCTAGGTCGGTCGTGATCTTGAACGTCGCCGCGATGAATCGCAGGTCGCTCGCGACCGGTTGCTGGAGGGCCAGCAGGTCGATACACTGCTGTTCCAGGTCGAGGTACATCCGGTTGACCTCGCCGTCGCCCTCGATCACTTCGAGGGCCAAGTCCTCGTCCTTCTGTTCGAGGGCGTCGAGGCCCATTCGAAGTCGCTCCATCACGACCTCGCTCATGTAGAGGACGTCCTCGCGGAGTTCCACGAGTTGCTCCTGGTACGATTTTCGAGCCATACTCAGGCCACCTTTCCGTGCCCCAATATACCTTGCGCTCGCCCGAATTCCCGCCGGGGGCGGTGCCGTCGGACGAATCGCCGCCGCGGCCGCCCGGGGTACAATCTGTAGCCCGAACGGTTAATTGAACGTCCGTCCAACGGGTATCCGATGAGCGAACCCATCGATCGTCTCGAGCGGTACCTCGAGGACGAGGACGGGGAGTGCCGCACGGAGGACCTCGAGCGGCGCCTCGAGGAGCTCTCGGCGCTCGAGACGGAAGCGGACGCGGCCGTCCTCGAGGTGGACGTCCCCGTGCTGGCCGCGCTCGCGAACGAGACGCGGTACAAGATCGTTCGGCTGCTGGTCGCGGCCGACGAGGAGCTTTCGGTCTGCGAGATCGGGACGGTGCTCGACGTGAGCCAGAGCGCGATCAGCCACGCGCTCGCCCAGCTCCACGAGGCAGGCCTGATCGACCGGCGAAAGGACGGCAAGTGGCGAAAGTACACCCCGACCCGGCGCTCGATCGCCCTCGTGAGCGTCCTCGACGGGACCCGCCAGGAGCGCCGGGACGCCTCGAACGGCGCGCCCCTCGAGGGGTGACGGAATCGACCGGATCGTCTATCCGAAACTGGAGCGGCTATCTACCGTCGGACCGCCTATCGGAAACGCTCCGACGATCCGAAAACGGGCCGACTATCCGAACTTACCGGTGATGTAGTCCTCGACGCGCTGGTGTTCGGGGTTCTCGAAGATCTTGTCGGTGTCGTCGTACTCGACGAGCTCACCGCCGGTGAGGAACACCGCCGTCCTGTCGGAGATGCGGGCGGCCTGTTGCATGTTGTGCGTGACGATCACGACCGTGTACTGCTCGGCGAGTTCGTCGATGAGGTCCTCGACTTTGGAGGTCGCGACCGGGTCGAGGGCGCTCGCCGGTTCGTCCATCAGGAGCACCTCCGGGTCCGGAGCGATGGCCCGCGCGATACACAGGCGCTGCTGCTGACCCCCGGAGAGGCCGAGCGCGGACTCGTCCAGTCGATCCTCCACTTCGTCGAGGAGGGCCGCCCGCTCGAGGGCGGTGTGGACCCGCGCGTCGAGATTGTCGGTGATCCCCTGGATCTCCAGCCCGTACGTGACGTTGTCGTAGATCGACTTGGGGAACGGGTTGGGCTGCTGGAACACCATGCCGATCCGCCGGCGCAGGGCGACCGGATCGACGTCGTCGTCGTAGACGTTCTTGCCGTTGAACAGCAGTTCGCCCTCGACGCGGGCGGCGTCGACGAGGTCGTTCATGCGGTTGATACACCGCAGGAACGTCGACTTGCCACACCCGGAGGGGCCGATGACGGCCGTCACCTGCTTTTCGGGGATTTCGATGTCGATCCCTCGCAGCGCCTGCTCGCTTCCGTAGTACACGTCGAGGTCGCGCGCCTCGAGGATGGTCCGTTCGTGGACCGATTCGGACTCGCGTCCGGAATCGTCGGTCCGCTGGAGCGCGCCGGCTCCGGGAGTCGGCTGTGAAGGACGCTCGTCGGTCTGTTCCGTCTCCGAGGAGGTCATTACTCGTGTTCAGGTGTCCGTTCCCGCGTTGAAAGCTGTTCCGATAAAAGCCGCCGCGCGGCTTCGGTGGCGACTCGAGCGGACCGCCAACCGCACAGGTGCAGGTACAAAACGACGAAACGGTGCGAACGGAGGCGGAATTCGCTCGACCCGACCTCGTTCGAAACGGATCGGTCGAAACGGATCGGTGGCGGCCGCGTTCCGATCGAGGATCGTTATCCGAACTTGCCGGTGATGTAGTCCTCGACGCGCTGGTGTTCGGGGTTCTCGAAGATTTTGTCCGTGTCGTCGTACTCGACGAGCTCACCGCCGGTGAGGAACACCGCCGTCTTGTGCGAGATGCGGGCGGCCTGTTGCATGTTGTGCGTGACGATCACGACCGTGTAGTCCTCGGAGAGTTCCTCGATGAGGTCCTCGACTTTGGAGGTCGCGACCGGATCGAGGGCGCTCGCCGGTTCGTCCATGAGCAAGACGTCCGGGTCGGGGGCGATGGCCCGTGCGATGCACAGGCGCTGTTGCTGACCTCCAGAGAGGTCGAGCGCCGATTCGTCGAGGCGACCCTCGACTTCGTCGAGGAGGGCCGCCCGCTCGAGGGCGGTGTGGACCCGCGCGTCGATGTTGTCGGTGATTCCCTGGACCTTGAGCCCGTAGGCGACGTTGTCGTAGATCGACTTGGGAAACGGGTTGGGCTGCTGGAACACCATGCCGATCCGCCGGCGCAGGGCGACCGGATCGACGTCGTCGTCGTAGACGTTCTTGCCGTTAAAGCGGATCTCCCCCTCGACGCGGGCGGCGTCGACGAGGTCGTTCATCCGGTTGATACACCGCAGGAACGTCGACTTCCCGCAGCCCGAAGGGCCGATGACGGCCGTGACGCGGTTCTCGGGGATTTCGATGTCGACCCCCTGCAGCGCCCGCTCGTCGCCGTAGTAGACGTCCAGGTCCCGAGCGGCGAGCACCGTCGACGCTTCAGGGCGGGCGTCGGCGTCACCGTCGGCCGTGATCGTGTTCGAGACGTCGACGAGGGCACGGTCTTCAGTCGAGTTTCGGGTACCGTCGGTCGTCGCGCTGGACGTGGTGTCGTCGGACTGCACACCGGCTTGCGAAAGGGTGTTATCGTTACTCATGGGTTCAGGAGCGCTGGTATCGGTTTCGCATGACGATCGCCGTCGCGTTCATCGCGAGGAGGACGACGAGTAGCGTGAGGACCCCCGCGGCGAGGACCCCGAACCGAAGGTCGGGGTCGGCCTCGGCCGACCAGGTGTAAATCTGTCGAGGCATCGCCCCGAACTTGCTGAAAAACGAGTCGGGGCTGACCCGCACGACGGCAGCCGCGCCGATCATCAGCAGCGGTGCGGTCTCCCCGATGGCCCGGCCGAGCGCGAGGATCGTCCCCGTGAAGATGCCGGGCATCGCTCGAGGGAGGACCACGTTTCTGACCGTCTGCCACTTGGTCGCGCCCATGCCGTAGGACGCCTGCCGGATGGAATCAGGGACCGCGCGGATCGCTTCTTGCGAGGCGATGATCACGATCGGCAGGATCAACAGTCCGATCGTGAAGCCGCCGACGATGACGGTCCCGGTCTCCATACCGACGGTCCTGATGAACACGGCCAGACCCAACACGCCGTAGACGACCGAGGGTACTCCCGCGAGGTTCGCGATGTTGATCTCGATCAGCTTCACGATACGTCCAACGAGTCCGCTGCTCGGCGCGTACTCCTCGAGGTAGATCGCCGCACCCACGCCGACCGGGAACGCGGAGAGGACGATGACGATCAACATCAACACCGAACCGACGAGCGCCGGGTAGATTCCGGCGTCCTCCGGCGTCCGACTCGCCGCCGAGGTCAGGAATCCCCAGTCGAGCCAGGAGTTCGGTCCGGCGAATCCGAGGGTACTGACCGCCAGCCACCCGACGAGGACTCCACCGCCGACGATCAGTGGAAACGCCAGTCCACTCGTTCCCTCGCCGATGCGCCACACGTGCTCAACGTAGAGGGTGACGGGGCCGACGACGGCCACCGTGAGAAGCATCCACGTGAGCGGTCCGATACCGAGGGCGGGGCCGGTCACGACGCCCGCCGCCCCGAGTGCGAAGAGGGCGACGAACGCCAGCGCACCGATCCGGTCGCTCTCACGGACGTTACGAAGGTGCCAGGCGGTGGCGAGTGCGGCGGGCGCGACGAGCGTTCCGAGGAAAACCAGCTCCTGCGCCGGGAGGACCGGAATGGAGAGGATCAGGGTCCGAAGGCCGAACAGCGCCACCGCGATCGCGCCGATTTGGACGACGAGCCGTTCGATCGCGTGTTCACGACCGAGTCGATCGTACCCCCAGATTACACCGGCAGCTGCTACGAGACTGACCGTCAGTGCGAGCCACTCGTGTGCGGTGATCAGGTGGGCGAACAGGATCCAGATGCCACCGGCGAACAGCGTCAGGACGATCGGGAGGCCGAGGGAGGTGTAAGCGACCCGACCCGCCGTCGGATCGAAGTGGTAGTAATACACGATTGCCCCGAGCGTCGGGACCACCAGCGTCCCCCCGAAGGTAACGAGCCAGCCGACGTCGGCGCTCCCCGGCTGGATGGCGTCGTTGGCCACGAATAGCAGGAAGACGAACATCAACAGCAGGGCGAGCGCCGTCGCGGCGAGACACGCACCTGCGAACACCCGACCGCGAAGTTCACTGACCTGACCGTCCGCGCCGTACCAGGCCCGACTCGCCGTGGACTCACTCGCCATTCGTAAGGCACCCCCCGGGGACCAGCGATCGGCAGTTGCTCGTTCGGCGGTTCGATCGTCGACGCATCGTACGAATTTCGATCATCGGTACTTTTCCCCGTATCGTGCCGCGATTCGGTTACTCAGGAGGTTCATCCCGAACGTGATGGCGAAGAGGGTGATCCCTATCGCGAACATGCTGTAGTACTCCGGCGAGCCACCCGTCGCGTCGCTGGTGACGGCGTGGACCATCGCAGCCGTCATCGTCTGGCCGGAGCTCGCTACCGTCTCGAACGGGTTGGTTGGATTCAACAGGCGGGCCTGCATTCCGCCGGCCATCACGACGATCATGGTCTCGCCGATCGCGCGCGAGAGCGCTAGGATGTACGACGAGAAGATACCGGAGATGGCGGCGGGGATTACGACGCCGGTCGAGACCTCGAATTTCGTCGCGCCGAGTCCGTATCCGGCCTGTCGAAGTTCGTCGGGAACGGCGCTCATCGCGTCTTCGGACAGCGACGAAACCATCGGAACGATCATGATCCCGACCATCACCGACGCGCTGAACAGGTTGAGCGAGTTGAGAGGCAGTCCGGCCGACCGGAGCCACGGAGTCAGGTAGATGAGCGCGAGGTATCCGTACACGACGGTTGGAATGCCGGCGAGGATCTCCAGAGCGGGTTTCAGCACCGAACGCATCTGCGGGGTCGCGTACTCGGACAGGTAGACCGCGGCGGCGGTCCCGATCGGGATTGCGACGAGCGCCGAGACGACGGTGACCGTGAGCGTCGCGCTGACGAGCGGCCACACCCCGAACTCCCCCCGTCGAGAGTTCCACTCCGTGCCCGTGAAGAAGCCGAGCACGTCGATTTCCTCGAACCTGAAGAACGTCAGCGCGTCCCAGGTGAGCGTCACGACGATACTCAGCGTCACGAGCACCGTCAGCGCAGCACAGGCAAACAACAGCCATCGATACACCCGCTCTTTCGCTGCTCGCTCGTTCGACGAGCGCGTCAGCACAGTGGAAAGGGGTTCTTCGCTCATGGTCGTTACGGTGATTCCGTTTTGCCGCCCGCTTCATCGGTATTTCGATTCGGCGTGGGTACCCGTACACGCCGGACTGGCATCCGCGTCGCTGCTGACAGCTCCATTCAGGCGTGCTCTTCGAGGGTCGAGAGGTTCTCGTCGACTTGATCGCTACTCGACGGGACGTAGCCGATGTCGTCGGCGATGAAGCTCGCGTCGCTGTTATCCAGGTAGTACTCGAGGAAGTCGTAGACCGGTTCGTCTCCGATCGACTCCTCGTTCGCGTAGATGAACAGCGGGCGGGCCATGGGATAATCGCCGCTCTCTGCGGCTTCGAGGCTCGGCGCAACGAACTCGTCGCCGTCCTCGCTGACCTCCAGGGCTTTGAGGCGGTCCTCGTTCTCCGCGTAGTACGAGTAGCCGAAGTATCCGATCGCGTACTCGTTATCGCTGATTCCCTGGACGATGGTGTTGTCGTCCTCGGTCGGTTCGTAGTCGTCACGGTGGTTACCGCCCTCTCCGACGACGTTCTCGGTGAACCAGTCGAAGGTGCCGGAGGTGGTGTCGGGACCGAAGAGCACGAACTCCTCGTCGGGCCAGTCGGAGTTGACGTCCGCCCAGGTCTCCGCGCCGTCTTCCTTCCAGATTTCGGCCATCTCCTCGTATGTGATCTGGTCGACGAAATTGTTGTCGGGGCTAACGGCCATCGTGAGCGCGTCGCTCGCGATTTGGAACTCGATCGGGTTCACGTCGTTACCGCTACAGCTCTCCTCTTCTTCGGACTTGATCGGGCGCGAAGCGCCGTTGATGTCGGAGTCGCCGGGGCAGAAGTTGTTCTCGAAGCCGCCACCGCTACCCGTCGAGTCAACCGTCACGTTGATCTCGTCGTTCTCCTCCATGAACCGCTCGGCCATCGTGTCCGATATCGGGAACACCGTACTCGAGCCGGTAACGATCACTTCTCCACCACCACCACCGTCTCCACCGCTTTCGGTTTCGGTGCACCCGGCGACGGACAGGATACCCGCCGCGCCCGTCGCAGCGATGAACGTTCGTCGGGAAACCGGATCGCCCAATCGGTTCAGGTTTGACATCACCTGAACGTTCGACCGGGAAAATAAATACAGTGCTATGTTGCCTATATAGTTCTAAATAATTCCCCATAGGCACGAGTCGTCCCGAGCCGAGAAGACAAATCGGATGAATTCTGGGCGTACCAGGCGTGAGCGCGGATCAGTTCGAAAACGACACGGTCACGGGCAAGTACTATTTTGACAGACATCAGAGGCGAGTATAGATTTTGAAAAACTATTGTGTCCGGATCCCGAATACGGAGATTGTCGCGCCCGGCCTAAATTACTTCCGGTTTCTGCCGGTTCGCGCTCGAGTCGCGTCGCGGCCAGTTCGCCAACGGCGACGAACGCGTCGAACAGGCGGACGGAGGCGAACGAAGCGCGCCTCGCGTACCGATTCAGAGCCGGAATCTGGGAGACGTACTCTGAGACACTTCGTCTCCCTCACCCGCGAGCGTTCGAGGTCAATTTCGGGCTAACGGCGCTCGCTGGTGCCGGAAGCTCCGTCCGCTCGCATCCGCCTGCGAACGACCGACGACGCTCGCCCTCCGCGTGTCGAGAGCGCCACCGGGCTCGAGTCGGAGGCATTTCGCCAGTTCAACATTCACGATCGAGTTGGGACGCGTCGCGGTCCTTCGGTGAGAAACGGCGGCCCACGACTGATCGAAGCCGGGAGGCGAGAATCGGTAGCTACGCCCGGTCGACTATATCGACTGCTATTAAACCTATATAGTACAACGTTTCACACCCTATTTTCGGGCGCGAATTCGAGTAGAAGCGCGGGGCTAAGACCGGAATTTCTCGAGGTAAAACCACTATCTCCCTCGATAAAGGGATCGGTCTATAGACACTCATAGATTTATGGTCTGGGAGTCGGAACCGCCACGCATGGAGACGCGAAAGGTCCAGGTCACGGGCGGATCGACCTACACGGTGTCGTTGCCGAAGACGTGGGCGACCGAGAACGACGTCAGCGCCGGAACGACCGTCGAGTTCTACCCCGAAGACGACACCTTGCTTTTGACACCGCAGAGCGAGTACCACCGGCAGGAGGGGACGCTCGACGTCTCGAATCTCGAGGGCGACCGCCTCACGCGTGCCGTCATGACGATGTACGTCAGCGGCTTCGACATCATCCGGCTCGAGGCCGGCCGCATCACGACCGACCAGCGCCGAGCCATCCGCGACGCCACGCAGGGGCTCGTGGGCGTCGAGGTGCTCGAGGAGACGACCGACAGCGTCGTCATCCAGGACCTGCTCGACTCCTCGGAGCTGTCGATCGTCAACGCGGTCACGCGCATGCGCCTGATCGCCCAGTCGATGCTCCAGGACGCCGTTCGGGCGCTGATCGAGAACGACGACGACATCGCCCGCGACGTCATCGAGCGCGACGACGACGTCGACCGCCTCTGGCTCGTCGTTTCGCGGATCTTCCGCGCCACGCTGCGGTCGCCGCGGGCCGCCGAGGAACTGGGCGTCCCCCGCGAGGACTGCTTCGACTTCCACTCGAGCGCCCGGCAACTCGAGCGCGTGGCGGACCACGCCGCGAAGATCAGCAACCTCGCGCTCAAACTCGACGAGATCCCCGAAGACGTCGCCGACGCGCTCGCGGGGTTGCACGAGGACGCGTTCGACATCCTCGAGAAGTCGATGGACGCGCTGTTCGCCGAGGAGAGCGAGGAGGCGAACCGGCTGGGCCACGACGCCCGAGAGTCGGTCATCGACATCGACCAGCACACCCGGACGATCGACGACATGCTCCGCGACCTCGAGCCCATGCAGGCCCAGTCGCTCGGGCTGATCGTCGACTCGCTCTCCCGGAGCGCCGACTACGGCGGCAACATCGCCGAAACGGCGCTGCAGAAGGCCGCTCCGCGACCGTAACGTCGCTGCGCTTCCGACGTTTCCGACGCCGCGTCCGTCGGTCGTGCCTGACCGACTCCCGCTCCGAACCGAACGAGCGTTCGGTCCGACGCGGGTGCTCTCTTCGATCGACGTCGACGGTGAAAACGAAGGACGGTACGGAGTCGATCAGTCGAGGAGAACGGCGTTGACCTGGCCGGTCTGGCCGGGACGGGACGTGACGCGGGCGAGGCCCTCGTCGGTGTCGATGACGGCGCCCTTGGTGATGATGTTCCGTCGGACGTAGTTGGGGTTGGCGTCGTTCTCGACGACGTCGTTGATCGCGGTCTTGACCGTCTCCTCGCCGGTGGAGACGTTCGCCACGTCGGTCGCGAGCGCGCGGACCTTCTCGGCGTTGCCGCGAGCTTTGACCGTTCGGAACCGGGGTTCGCCGACCTGGGTCTCGGTCGGGAGTCGGCCCAGTTGGTGCTTCTTTCGGTTTCGGAAGTGCTTGAGTCGGCCGCCGGTTCGCTTGCGAGTAGAGCGTCCCTGGTCTTGCATACCCGGGAGAAGTGCCGGCTGATACTTTAATGCACTCTTTCGACCCGGCTTCGTCGTCCCACCCGTTCGACCCGCCGGATCACTCGTCGTCCGCGACCAGACAGTACGCGTGTCCGGGCTCGATGAGTTCCTCCTCCCGGTCGTCGTCGTAGTAGCCCACGACGACCCCCCGCTCTGCGTAGTAGATCCGACCGTCGAGCGGGACCGGCGCGCTCGTGACGTACCCCCGGTTCTCGACCCGCCAGCGGCGCTCGCCGGTCTCCCGATCGAGCGCGTACAGGTGCGTGTCGTACGAACCTGCCAGCACGGTCTCGGCGGTGACCGTTACCCCGCCGAGGACGCGGCCGCGAACGTCCGTCGACCACAGGTCCTCGCCCGTTTCGGCGTCCAGCGCGTAGACGTGGTGGTCGTCGCTGCCCGCGTAAACGATCCCCTCCTCCGGGTCGATACCCGGGCTCGACATGTTGACCCGACCTGTCTCGAACGACCACAGCTCCTCGCCGTCCTCGAGGTCGAGGCAGTAGAAGTAGCCGTCCCACGAGCCGACGTAGACCTTCCCGTCGTAAGCGGGGAGCGCGCCCTTGATCTGGGCGCCGTGGTTGAACCGCCCGTCGGCTTTCTCCTTCCCCTGCGGGCCGCCCTCGGGGCCGGCCTGGAACTCCCAGTCGAACTCGAGGCAGGGGAAGTCCCAGCAGTAGACGACGCCGTCGTTCGAACCCGTGACCAGCTTCCCTTCCTCGAGGTCGATCGTCGCCGACGGGTGGGGCTGGCCCCAGATGCGGTCGTCGTGCCAGAGCGGTTCGCCGGTGTCGGGGGCGATCTTCCACAGCGCGCCGGAGGAGGGGCTGCCGTACTCGACGACGACGTAGAGGGCCCCGTCGTAGTAGGCGGGGGTCGAGCCGATGGCGAGCGTCCCGCCGAGTTCGTCGCGTCGCGTCCGCCACACCAGGTCGCCGCTCGAGACGTCGATCGCGTACAGGTCCCCGTCGTAGCCGCCGAGGTAGGCGACGCCGTCGACGATGGTCGGGGAGCCGTGGAAGCCGAGCGACGTCGCGTCCGTCCGGGTGGTCCACAGGTTCTCCCCGCGCGGCGTGTAGCCCTCGACCCTGCCGGTGTCGCCCGCGAAGACGATCGTCTCCCCGTCGGGCGTCGGCACCGGGGTGGACTTGGCCGCGGTGTGGCCCACGTAATTGAGCGGGAACGACCAGCTGACGCGGACGGAGTCGGGGACGGTCTCGTCGGGGTAGTACCCGAGGTGGCGGAGGCCGCGGCGGTACATCGACACGTCGTCGTCGGGGTGGGTCGCGTACTCGAGCGGCGTCTCGGCCGAATCTCCGGGCGGTTCGCAGTCCCGGCCGCTCCCGTCCGTCTCCGACTCGAGCGTACAGCCGGCGAGTCCGCCGGCGACGGCGACGCCGGTCGTTCGGAGCACCTGTCGTCTGGACGGAACTGAGCCGCCGGCACCGTCGCGGCCGCCGGTCTCCGCCGGGTTCGAGGGTCGCATGGAGGAGTCTGCTGGGAGGCGACGGCCCCGGCGATCAAAAACGTCACGATGCGCGAACGTCGAGGATTACGACCGTCGTTCCCGCCGAGCGGCGATGGGGACGGTTTTTTCCGCTCGAGTCGATGACGCGAGCGGTTCCGATCGAGCGGAAAACCGACGCGAAACCGCGTCCGCTCGTGGAGGCTACTCGCGGGCTTTCGCCCCTCGTCGTATCGCGATTCTCGCTCACGGCTCCCGATGGTCGCCGTTCGCCTTTCCGCGGTTCTCGCTCACACCCGCTCACTCCGTTCGCTCCGTTCGCTTCGAACCGCGCTCGCTTCGAACCGCGCTCGCCTCGAATCGCGCTACTCCTGCTGAGCGTCCACGACGGCCACGCCCGCGAGGTTCACGATGTCTTTGACCTCGTCGCCGCGCTGGAGGACGTGGACGGGCTTGTCCATCCCGACGAGCATCGGGCCGATGGCGTCGGCGCCGCCCAGCCGCTGGAGCAGCTTGTAGCCGATGTTACCCGACTCGAGGTTCGGGAAGACGAGCACGTTCGCGGGGTCGTCCAGTTCGGAGAAGTCGTAGGTTCCCTGGAGGATGTCCTCGACGACGGCCGTGTCGGCTTGCATCTCGCCGTCGACGGGGAAGTCCACCTCGGGGTCGTCCTGGAGCATCCTGGCCGCGCGTCGGGGCTTTCGCGTTCCCTCGTTGTCGACGCTGCCGAAGTTGGAGTACGAGAGCAGGGCCGCTCGCGGCTCCACGTTGAAGCGGCGGGCGAGTTTGGCCGTCTGCTTGGTCACCTCGGCGAGCACCTCCTCGTCGGGGTTCTGGTTGACGGTCGCGTCGGCGATGAAGACGACGCGGTTCTTGAAGGTCAGGAGGTAGACCCCGGCGGCGTAGTCGACGTCCTCGGCGGTGCCGAGCACCTGCAGCGGCGGGCGAAGCGCCGACGGGTAGTGGTGGGAGAGGCCGGTGAGGAACGCGTCGGCGTCGCCCCGCTCGACCATCACGCTCCCGAAGTAGTTCGTGTCGCGCTCGATGAGTTCGCCGGCTTCGGTCCGGGTGATCCCCTTGCGCTGACGGAGCTCGTAGAGGCGGTCGGCGTACTCCTCGTAGTCGCCCTCGGAGGGGTCGGCCACGGTGGGTTCGAAGTCGAGCCCGAGGTTCGCCGACTTCTGGCGGATTTCGGACTCGTCGCCGATGAGGATCGGCAGACCGATACCCTGCTCCTGGAGCTGGTAGGCCGCCCGGATCATCTTCTCGTTCTCGCCCTCCGCGAGCGCGACCGTCTTGGGGTCGCTCTTGGCCTTGTTGAGGACCACGCGCATCATCTCCCGAGATTTGCCGAGACGGGCCTCGAGTTCCTCCTCGTAGGCCTCGACGTCGATCTCGGTGCGGGCGGCGCCCGATTCCATCGCCGCCTGCGCGACCGCCGGGGCGACGCGGAACAACACGCGCGGGTCGACGGGCTTCGGGATGATGTACTGGGGGCCGAACTGCAGCGGCTCGTCGCCGTAGGCTTTGACGACGGCGTCGGGGACGTCCTCGCGGGCCAGTCGGGCGAGCGCCTCGGCGCAGGCGACCTTCATCTCCTCGTTGATCTCGGTCGCGCGCACGTCGAGGGCGCCGCGGAAGATAAACGGGAAGCCCAGCACGTTGTTGACCTGGTTGGGGTAGTCGGAGCGCCCGGTGGCCATGATGACGGTGTCGTCGCGGGCGTGCTTGGCCTCCTCGTAGCCGATCTCCGGGTCGGGGTTGGCCATCGCGAAGACGATCGGGTTCTCGTTCATCGACCGGATCATCTCCTCGTTCACGATGCCGGCGATCGAGAGGCCCACGAAGACGTCCGCGCCCTCCATCGCGTCGGTGAGGCCGCCTTCGGGTACGTCGCGGGCGAACTCGCGCTTGTACTCGTTGACGTCGCCCGCTTCGGCGCGCGCCGTCGTGATGATCCCGGAGGAGTCACACATCGTGATGTTCTCGCGGCGACACCCAAGCGAAACGTAGAACCGAGCCGTGGCGATCGCGCTCGCGCCCGCGCCGGAGAAGACGACCTCCAGATCATCGAGGTCCTTCCCGGCGATGTCGGCGGCGTTGAGCAGCGCGGCCCCGGAGATGATCGCCGTTCCGTGCTGGTCGTCGTGGAAGACGGGAATTTCCATCTCCTCGCGCAGGCGCTCCTCGATGGTGAAACACTCCGGCGCCTTGATGTCCTCGAGGTTGACCCCGCCGAAGGTGGGCTCCATCATCTTCACCGCCTCGACGAGCTTGTCCGGGTCGGCCTCGTCGAGTTCGATGTCGAAGACGTCGATGTCGGCGAAGCGCTTGAAGAGGACGCCCTTCCCCTCCATGACCGGCTTCGACGCCTGCGCGCCGATGTCGCCCAGTCCGAGCACCGCGGAGCCGTTCGAGACGACGCCGACGAGGTTCCCCTTCGCCGTGTACGTGAACGCCTCGGACTCGTCCTCGTGGATCTCCATGCACGGGGCGGCGACGCCGGGCGAGTAGGCCAGCGAGAGGTCCCGCTGGGTGTTCGTCGGTTTGGTGGTCGAGATTTCGATCTTTCCGGGCGGATCCGTCCGGTGGTACTCCAGTGCGTCCTCGTCTAATCCCATACCGGAGACACTGTGGGTAACTACTAAAAAGGATGCGAAGGGAGTATTCGACGGTCGTCGAACCCTGCGCCCGGACCGCCGGTCCGTCGGGGGCTAAGGCGACGGCCGATCCGTGCCTGATTCGACCGTTTTATACGCCCCGCGCAAGTGTGATGGGGTATGGACGTCGCGCTTGGTGGGACGTTCGACCCCGTTCACGACGGCCATCGGAAGCTGTTCGAACGGGCGTTCGAACTGGGTGATGTGACCGTGGGGCTGACGAGCGACGAACTCGCACCGAGGACCCGACACGTCGAGCGACCGGTCCGATCGTACGAAGAGCGCGAGGCCGACCTCGAGGCGGAACTCGAGGGATTCGCCGAAGCGTACGATCGGGAGTTCGAGATCCGTCCGCTCACCGAGCCGACAGGAATCGCGACCGAACCGCAGTTCGACTACCTCATCGTCTCGCCCGAGACGGTCGAGGGCGGACACCGGATCAACGAGATCCGGACCGACCGCGGCCACGACCCCCTCGAGGTCGTCGTGGTCGATCACGTCCTCGCCGACGACGGGGACATCATCTCGAGTACCCGAATCGTTCAGGGAGAGATCGACGAGCACGGGAACGTCCTCGAGGAGTGATCGGCGCCGCGGGCCGACGACGCGTCGGACCGCGACCCGGACCGCGGCGGTCGATCGGTCGCCGGCAGTGACCGTCGTCCTCGATGACCGACGACGGCGTCGTTCCGATCGTTACGGACCGGTTCGCCGAGTTTCGTCCCCGTATCGTACACTTACGCGGGTGTATCCCTTCGTACGGCCGCTGAAACGAGCGACTAGGCGGGCCTCTCACCAGCGCGGCGGTTCGAGGCCGGCGTCCTCGAGCAGGGTTTTCCAGCGTTTCTGGATGGAGAGCCGCGAGACGTCGGCGGCCTCGGCGACGTCGCTCTGGGTTCTGCCGTCACCCGCGATGAGCGACCCGGCGTAGACGCTCGCGGCCAGGACGGCCCGTTTCGAACGGTCCGAATCGGGGACGTCGGCCAGAAAGAGGTCGAGCGCGTTCGAGCGGGCCTCCGCGGAGAGGTCGAGCCGATCGGCGACCCGGTCGATTTCCTCGAGCCACCCGTCGTACTCGAGTCGATCCCTGGCGCTGTGCATGTGACCACGTATCGTCCCCTCCGAAATAAACCCACGCCTCGAACGACACGACGTTCCGAATCGCCGGACAGGACGGCGACGTGGACTTCCACGAACCGAACACACTCAACGCAAGGAACTGATGCGCGAGGCAACGTTCAGCTACGAATAGATGGTAAAATCCGACGTCCGTTTGCGGTTTCCATAGGACACTCTTACTAAAGCAGTTAAGAAGCAAAGTCGGGATAGATGCCCGTCAGCCGTCCGGTTCGCGACCCGAGGCACGTCCCATGAACAATCAAACGCGCACGCCCCCGGACCCGGTCCGCAGCTCGAGTCACCGCCCATGAAAGAACCCACGTGTAAGCTCGTTTGCACCGGCTGCGGACTCGAGATGCCGTACCGCGATCGAGCGCTCGCCGAGCAGGCGGCCGAACTGCACCAGCTTCGCGATCCGGAGCACGTAACGTTCATCGTCCCGCCCGACTGGTCGCCGGAGGAACCGCTCAAACACGAGTGACGGCGGCCGTGACGAGGACCGACAACTTCTTGGCGCGCTCGAGAAAATTCGCATAACGCGCGCGGGTAGCCAAGCCGGCCAACGGCGCAGCGCTTAGGACGCTGTCCCGTAGGGGTCCGCAGGTTCGAATCCTGTCCCGCGCACTGAACGGAGAACTGCGAGCGAAGCGAGCCGTTCGGAGTGAAGGAGCAGGACGGGATTCGAACTAGACGAGTCGCAGCGGCCGAACGCAGTGAGGCCGACCGTCTCGGCGGAGTTCGAATCCTGTCCCGCGCATTCTCCGCGAACGATCCGTGAGCGGAGAATGCGCCACGGCAGGATTCGATTCAGGGAGCAGCTTCGCTACGACCGTGGTTCGAATCCTGTCCCGCGCTGAGTCACACTCGAGTCACCTCGATCGACACGAAGTCGACCGTCACAGGGTGTCGGACGCCCGTCTCGAGCGAACGAGAACCGGGAGGGGCGGCAGTGGCGTCCCGAGGTGAATACCGGCCGCACCTCGAGCGCTCGAGCGCGATCAGGGGTCGTCGGAGTCAGCCTCTCGGTCGGGTGCGGGATCGTCGGCGGTGGCCTCGAGGTCCGATTCCTCGTCGGAGCGGGGCGTCCGGTCGTCGGGGGACGCCCCCGGGAGGACGTGGGGGTCTGCCGGTTCGTCGCCGTGTTCGGTGTCGTCCCGTTCGAACAGGTAGAGCACCGGTCCGGCGAGGACCAGGACGAGCGCGCCGGGGACCGGCACGGTCGGAACGAGCACGATCGTGAACAGCCCCGCGCCGGTGGTCGCGGTGACGAGCGCCACCCACCGGAACGGGCGGCGGAGCCCGATGCGAACCGCGTCGCGGTAGACGGCGTAGGCCACGGCCGCCGTGAGGAGGAGCGCGACGGGGGCGAGTGCGAGGCGAACAGGTGTCGTCACGTTCGTGGGATTCGACCGCGGAGGAAAAAACGTTCTGAGACCGGTCGACGTCCCCGCATCGGGGCGGCCCGGCGCCGGGACGGACTCGAGCCGTCGGTCGACGGACTCGAGCGAATCGGCCGAAAACGACAGACGCGCGTCAGACGGTCCCAGTACACTTATTCGCGAGCGAACGGGTGTAGTAGCTATGGCTGGGTTAGACGACGTGTTCGGTGAGCTCTTCGCCAGTGTCGATGCGGTCGTTCTCTTCTCGCCGAGCGGCTCGTACTACGAGCGGTTCTCGAACGTCGAGGACCTCGACGTGATCGTGGTGGGAACGGAGAACGCGGTGGGCGCCGAGACCTTCGTCGAACTCCCGCTCGAGTTCGAGAACGTCTCCGAGCGGATCCGGTTCGGACTCGAGGGAGCCCTCGAGCAGGGCGTGATCGAAGACGGGGACGATCTGGTCTGCGCGACGAGCGTCTTCGGCGACGGAATCGATACGGTTTCACGCGTGCGCGCGGACAGCGACTCGAAACTCGGGATCTACGACCTGTTCGCCAAGTCGCGGGCCGATCCCGAGGTGATCAAGTCGGTGCTCGAGCTGGCGATCGAACTCGGGAAGAAGGGGCAGAAGGGCAAGCCCGTCGGCGCGCTGTTCGTCGTCGGCGACGCCGGCAAGGTGATGAACAAGTCCCGCCCGCTGAGCTACAACCCCTTCGAGAAGTCCCACGTCCACGTCGGCGATCCGATCGTGAACGTCATGCTGAAGGAGTTCTCCCGGCTCGACGGCGCGTTCGTCATCTCCGATTCGGGGAAGATCGTCTCGGCGTACCGCTACCTCGAGCCCTCCGCGGAGGGCGTGGACATCCCGAAGGGGCTGGGCGCCCGGCACATGGCCGGCGGGGCGATCAGCCGGGATACGAACGCCATCGCGATCGTGCTCTCGGAGAGTGATGGGCTCGTCCGGGCGTTCAAGGCGGGCGAGCTGATTCTGGAGCTGGATCCGGAGGAGTACTGACATGGCGAACGTGCAGTGGCAGTCGGTGATCAACGAGCCGATCGTCATCGCGACGGCGGTGCTGGCGCTCGGCCTGATCGTCGGCTACCTGGTCGGGCGACTGAACAAGGAGCTGTTGACCGCGGCCGGCCTGCCCGATGCCGTCGAGGGAACGCCGTTCGAGCGGACCGCCCAGTCGATCGGCACCTCGACAGTCCGGATCGTCGCCCGGCTGAGTTCGTGGTTCATCTACGGCATCTCGGTGCTGACGGCGATCCACATCGCCGAACTGTTCGACACGAACGTCCTCTGGAACGCCGTCATCTGGTTCGTCCCGCAGGTGTTCGTCACGGTGCTCGTCCTCGTCATCGGCTTCATCGTCGCCGACAAGTGCGAGCTGATCGTCAGCGAGTACCTCCGCGGGGTCAAACTCCCCGAGGTCTCGATCATCCCGAAGGTGGTCAAGTACTCGGTGCTGTACGTCACGTTCATCGTCGCGCTCGGTCAGATCGGCGTCCACGTCCTGGCCCTGCTCGTGCTGCTCGGCGTCTACGCGGTCGGCATCGTCTTCGTCGGCGCCTTCGCCTTCAAGGAGTTCCTCCTCTCGAGCGCGGCGGGGATCTACCTGCTGCTCAACCAGCCCTACGGCATCGGCGATCGGATCACCGTCGGCGACCGGACGGGCATCGTCCAGGAGGTCGACCTCTTCGTGACGAAGATCGAATCGGACTCGGAGGAGTACATCGTCCCAAACCGGAAGGTGTTGGAGGACGGGATCGTGCGGATCCGGGAGTGAGCGGGTTCTTCGAGGGCGTACGTTCGGATGCTACAGCGAGAGCCCAGCGTGCCACCGATCGACGCCCGCCTCGCGTTTGACCTCGTCCATCCGCGCGAGCAGGTGCGTCGCGAGGGTGGCGGTCTCGGCGGCTCGAGACTCGCCCTCGGTCCGGAACTCGCCGGTCTCGCGGTTGGCGTAGACGGTACAGACCGCGCCGGCGCGGAGGCCGTAGAGGGTCGCGAGGGTGAGGATGGCGCTGGCCTCCATCTCGATGTTCTTCACGTTCGCCTCCCCGAGGTCGTCGACGAGCCGGTCGGAGCCGGCGGCTTCGAATCCGTCGAAGCCTGGCCGGCCCTGGCCGGCGTAGAAGGAATCGGCGCTCATCGTGATCCCGGTGTGGTAGTCGTAACCGAGTCGCTCGGCGGCCGCCACGAGCGCGGAGACGACCTCGTAGTCGGCGGTCGCCGGGTAGTCCTCGCGGACGTACTCGTCGCTCGTCCCCTCCTGGCGGACTGCGCCCGTGGTGATGACGAGGTCGCCCACGTCCATCTCCGGCTGGATCGCCCCGCAGGAGCCGACGCGGACGAACGTGTCGACGCCGACGCGCGCGAGTTCCTCGACGGCGATGGCCGCGGAGGGGCTGCCGATCCCCGTGGAAGTGACCGAGATCGGCGTCCCTTCGTACGTTCCCGTCGCGGTGCGATACTCGCGGTGGTGGGCGATCACCTCGTGGCCGTCCCAGTGGGCGACGATCTTCTCGAGGCGCTCGGGATTGCCGGGCAGGAGGACGGTGTCGGCGACGTCGTCGGGGGCGACCTCGAGGTGGTACTGTACGTCGGCGTTCGGATCTTCGCTGTCGCCGGGCATGCGTGGTGCCCGTGCGGTTCGCGTCGCCGCCGTATATAACTGCGTGGCGGACGTAGCGCGGGTATGGCTCGAGGGACGGACGCGACGCGGGAGGCCGAGACGAGCGGGGAGACGGACCCTGAACGAGGAACGCTCGAGGACGCGTACGTCGCGGCGATCCAGCACGACCTCGTCGACCTGCCGCCGGAGACGACCCTCGTCGGGGTCGTCCGTCGGCCGACGGGCTGGTTCCACTCGAGCGTCGACGAGAACGTCCTCGAACTCGCCCCGCCGGAGTCGCTGCTCGAGTCGTTCAAGGGGCGGGTCGAGGACATGAAGATGCAGGGGCTCTGCGAGGAGGGCGCCCACAACGCCGCCTGGGACGAAGTGGGGTTCGAGGAGGCGTACCGCGACCACCTCGAGGAGTCGGCCGAAGCGCAGGATGCGCTCTCAGACCTCGAGGAACGACTCGAGTCGGGGGAGTCGCTGACGCTCGTCTGCTTCGAGAACACGGAGAAGAAGCGGTGTCACCGGACGATCCTGCGGGAGGTCCTCGAAGGGGACGACGAGACGGCGTGAGCGGCGCGATTCCACGGCACCTCGAGCGGCATGATGCCGACCGAGCCACGAGGGGCAGATCGCCGAGCTCCGAGGGGCGGACCGTCCGGCCTTCCGCGACCGTCGAACTGAGGGTACGGGGCCGCGTACCCGAACGCGATGCACGAATTCGATCCGTCGGAGCGGGAGGAGAGCGAGGTCGCGCGGTTCGTCAAGACCGTCGTCACGCCGCGGCCCATCGCCTGGATCAGCACGGTGAGCGAAGCGGGCGTGGACAACCTCGCGCCCTTTAGCTCGTACAACTACGTCTCCCTGACGGAGCCGACCGTCCTGTTCAACACGCCGAACGGGGACCGCGATGAACTGAAGGACACGGCCCGGAACGCCCTCGACACCGGGGAGTTCGTCGTCAACGTCGTCACCGCGGCCGACATCGAGCGGATGGACCACACCTCCGTGTCGCTCCCGCCCGAGGAGAGCGAGTTCGACGAGGTGGGGATCGAGCGCGCCGAGTGCCGGACGGTCGAGGCACCTCGAGTGGCCGACGCGGCCGTCTCGATGGAGTGCGAACTGTACGACTCGCTCGAGGTCCACGACAAGCTGATGATCCTCGGCGACGTCCGGTACCTCCACGTCGACGAGGACCTGCTGAGCGGCGGCGACGATGAAGGGGACGGAGACGACGAGGAGGTCGGAACGGTCGACTCCCGAACCCTCGACACGGTCGGGCGACTCGGCGGCCCCTACTACACGGTTTCGGAGCCGGTGCCGTTCGAGCGACAGTTCTGATCCCTCGAGCGCGCTTCAGAAGTAGATCGGTACTCGACTCCGGCGGCTACTCGAGCCCGCCTGCTATTCGAGCATCCCCTCCGCGATCGCGTTCGGCAATAGCTCGCCCAGGGTGTACTCGCTCGGGGCCTCCCCCTCGCCTTCGTCGCAGAGCACCAGCAGGTCGTCGTCGCAGAACTCCGCGAGCGTCTGGCGGCACATCCCGCAGGGCGTGACGCCGTCTCGACGGTCGGAGCTCACCGCAATCCTCGATAACTCGCTGTGACCCTCCTTCACCGCCTCCGCGACCGCCACCTCCTCGGCGTGGAGGCTGTTGCTGTAGTTGGCGTTCTCGAGGTTACAGCCCACGAACACCTCGCCGTCGGCGGTCTCGAGAGCCGCGCCGACGCGGTACTCGGAGTACGGAACGTGCGCGCGCGACTGGACCTTGCGGGCCGCGGCGATGAGATCGGCGTCGGATACGGATTCGCTAGGCACGAAGACGAATAGCTCGAGAACGGCCAAGAACCCACCGCTATCGTCGCCAATAGTGGTGGGTGAGAGACGAACACCGGTCGGGCACCTCTTATCGAACTCGAGTGATCGTCTCTTCGAGCACGTCGCGCGCCGCATCGACGAGCCGATCGACCTCGTCGCTCTCGGCGTAGATCCGGACGTAGGGTTCGGTGCCGCTAGGGCGGACGAGCACCCACGAGGCGTCCGGGAACTCGAGGCGGACGCCGTAGTCGGTGTCGCCCTCGGCGTCGGGGAAGGCCTCGGGGAGGGCCGTCTCGAGGACGACCATCGCGTCGCCCTTCGCCTCGTCGGGACACTCGACGCTCACCTTGCGGTAAGGACGCTCGGTGACGGGTTCGCGGAGGGCGTCCGTATCGCCGGCCGCTCTCGTGAGCGCGGCGACGGCGGCCGCGCTGACGACGCCGTCGATCCAGCCGCCGAAGGCTGTGTGAACGTGTTTCCACGGTTCGGCGGCGAAGACGACCGCCGTGTCCTCGCCGCCACGCTCGCGCTCGCGAGCGATGCCCTCGTGGAGGGCGCCCAGTCTGACGCGCTCGACGCGCCCGCCGGCGTCGCGGACCAGTTCGTCGATGCGCGCGGAGGCGTTGGGGGTGGTGACGACGACCGGATCGGCAGCGTCGGAGGTTCGGGTGTAGTGAGCGGCGACGACCGCGAGGATCGTGTCCTCGTGGATCACCTCGCCGTCGGGGCCGAGCACCACGAGGCGGTCGGCGTCGCCGTCGTGGGCCAGTCCGAGGTCGAACGAGCCGTCGGCCAGGAACGCCGTGAAGTCGGTGAGCGTCTCCGGGGTGGGCTTGCTCGCGCGCGCGGAGAAGTAGCCGTCCACGTTCGCGTTCAGCGCGACGACCTCTGCGCCGAGGCGCTCGAGCACCTGCGGGGTCGCGAGGGCGCCCATCCCGTTACCGCAGTCGACGGCCACGGAGAGCCCGGAGAGGACGTCTGCGCCCGCCGGGGCGCTCGAGTCGTCCCCCGAGACCGGGAACTGGCGCCGGAGGTAGTCGACGACGGCGTCCCGGTAGGCGTCGAGCACCGAGAGGCGCTCCGAACGCCCCCACTCGTCCCAGGGGGCGACCGACGGTTCCGAGGTCGACGTCGGGTCGCGAGCCGACTCGAGGGCGTCCTCGATCCGTCGCTCGGCGTGCCGGTCGTACTCGACGCCGTCGACGAAGAGTTTGATGCCGTTGTCCGCCGGCGGGTTGTGACTGGCGGTGAGCATCACGCCGCGACGCCCCTGCGAAGCGTACGCCAGGGCCGGCGTCGGAACCTGCCCGACGCGGACGACGTCCGACCCGGCGCTCTCGAGACCCGCTTCCATCGCGGCGGCGAGGGCGGGACCCGTCTCTCGCCCGTCGCGTCCGACGACGAACGTCTCGCCCGGTTCGCCCGCCGCCTGGCCGACCGCGAGGGCGAGCGCGGGCGTCACGCGCGTTTCGACCGGCCCGCGGATTCCTGCCGTCCCGAACAGCGTCATGGGGGAGGGTTCCGCGAGCAACTACTTATGGCCACTGTCCTCGCCCCGGCGGCGGATCGGCCTCCAACCGGTACGCTCGAGAGGGCAACACCGGGGAACGACGAAGAGCGCCGCCGCTCGAGCGTCGACGACCGGTTCCCCCCAACCGTCGAACGTCGATTTTCGCCTTCGAGCGCGTTCGGCGGCCGCGACCGCGATCGATCCGGCGGCCGACTACTCCTCCGGGGAGTCGTCGATCAGGACGACCGCCTCGCCTTCGATCACCGCGACCTCGTCGTCCTCGTCGCGGATGACCGTCTCGAGTCGGTACTGGTTGTTCCCGAGGTCCTCGACGATCTCGACGCGCGCGGAGACGCGGTCGCCGATGCCGACCGGCGCGCGGAACTCGAGGTCCTGGGACAGGTAGATGGTGAGACCGGGCAGGCGCGCGAGCGCGGCGCTGATGAGCCCCGAGACGAGCGTGCCGTGGACGATCCGCTCGCCGAACCTGGTGTTCGCGGCGAACTCCTCGTCGAGGTGGAGGCGGTTCGTGTCCCCGCTGACGTGGGCGAACGCCCGGACGTCCTCGTCGGTGAGCCGCTTCTCGAAGGTGACGACGTCGCCGACGCTGATGTGGTCGGGGTCGTCGACCGTTCGGTCGAACTGCCAGTCGAGACTCGAGTAGTCGACCGACGGAATCGGCGCGGGGACGGCCTCCTCGTCGATGCAGTTCTGCGCGTTCGTCGGGGTGAAGAGCGCGGTGAGCGCGGCGCGGTTGGCCGCCGTCGCGCTCTCGAAGAATTGCTGAGTCATCGTCGCCCACGCGGTCGTCATCGCGGCGAAGTTCGTTCCCCCTGTGTTCTGAGATGACATCTACCGGCGGATATGTGAGAGGAGGATAAGACTTCTTTGGCCTCGACGCGCAGTATTTATCGGTTGTTTTCCCCGCTAATAATAGCGGAAACGGACGATCACCGATCGATGAATTGTTACGAGTCAGGTCGGTCGATGAACAGGCCATTACTCGACGGTCGGATCGTCGTCGGTGTCGACGGTCGAGGGCGGTCGAATCGTCGGCCGGCGGACCGACTGGCCGCCGCTCACCGGCCGGCCGTCGGTTGCAAGCGATCGATCGTCGGCGCTGGGTTCCCTGTAGTCGATCGTCGGGGGAGAGGTGAACGTCGACGAGGAAGATTGATCGGCAGTGGGACACCGGACCGCCGGAGACGATCGGCGGAAGCCTACCGGACCCCCCATCGGGATTCGAGGGGGGTGAACCGGAATACTCGACCCACCCACACCATCTGATGGTAAGAGATGGTAAATAACGGAAACCCTTATTAGCGTCGGGGACGTTCGTTCTGTTGATGACGGACGACTCCGACCGATCGCTCTGGTTCCCGCCCTCGCTGTTCACCCAGCAGATGCAAGAAGCGGGCGAGCAGGTCGCCGAATCCCAGCAGGAGCTGTTGTCGAAGATGATGGAGGCGAGCACGTCGTCACCGTTCGACGTTTCGTCGGGCTTCGGCCCGATGAACGTGGGCACGGCGACGTTCAAAGCCCGCGTCCAGAGCGGCGGTCGGATCAGCATTCCCGGTCCCGAACGGGACGCCCTCGACATCGAAGAGGGCGACATCGTCCAGACCATCGTCGTCCCCGTCAAGCGCGACCGCGAGAGCGATCGCAACGAGTAGCGACCGACAACCACCACGACACCAACCAACCCACGACAGAACCATGACCCAGAACCCCTTCACACCCGTCTTCGACGCCCAGCGCACCGCCATCGAACAGTCCCAGACCCTCACCCACGACGCCCTCGAGGCCCAGAAGACCTCGATCGACGCGGTTGCCGACGCCGTCGAGGCCTCGGGCTCGCTCTTCGAGCAGAACGCGGGACTCACCAAGGGCGCCATCCACGCCTACTTCGACGCCGTGGAGGCGTCGATGCCCGACGGCGCGGCCGAACTCGACGACCTGCGCGAACTCGTCGACGAGGGCTTCGACGCGGCGTCCGAGGCCCAGAACCAGACGCTCGAGGCGGTCCTCGAGGCCATCGAGGAGTCCGGCGCCGCCTACGACGAGTTCGTCGGGAACTACACGGAGGTCGTCGACTCGTCGTTCGACGCCTTCCTCGAGGCCCACGAGCAGGTCGAGACTAACGTCGCCTCCGTCGCGAAGAACGTCGAAGACGCCACCGACGAGTTCGACGTCTCGGCGTAAAGCCGACCGCACCCGCTCACCAGATACCCCCCAATTTTCGTACAATGACAGATTCACAGCCCGAGACGCAAAACTGGAACGAACTCGTCGAACAGTGGAACGAACAGTTCTTCGAGGCGGTCGAACAGAACATGGAAGCGCAGGCCGAGTTCGTCGAGAGCTGGTCCGAGGCCGTCGGCGAGGCCACCGACGGGAACGACCTCTCCGAGGGCATCGAGGGCTGCGCCCGCGCCTACGAGACCTGGATGAACGCCTCCCAGCAGATGGTCGACCGCCTCAACGACCTCGTCGAGGGCGAGGACGTCGAACTCGAGGAGTTCCGCGACGTCTGGCTCAACACGGCCAACGAGGCGTTCAAGGAGCTCATGTCGACGACGGCGTTCGCCCGGATGACCGGCGAGACCGTCGGTGACGTCCTCGAACTCCAGCAGCAGGCCGACGAGACGGCCGAGACGACCCTGCGGACCCTCGGCTTCGCGACCGAGAGCGACGTCGTCGAGGTCGGCGACCGAATCGTCGAACTCGAGCGCCGACAGCACGCCGTCGAGGGGAAGCTCGACCGCGTCCTAGAGGCACTCGAGGAGACAGAGACCGAATCATGATAACCAATCCGTACTCACTCGCACTGGATGTCCAACGACAGGCGATCGAGAACGCCGCCAAGCTGGCGGACAAGAGCCGCGTCGCCCCGGATCGAACGGAGACGGTGCAGAACATCGACGTCGGCCAGACGCCGAGCGAGGTCGTCTACGAGGAGAACAAGCTCGAGCTGCTCCACTACGAGGCCCAGACCGAAGAGCAGCACGACGTGCCGATCCTCATCGTCTACGCGCTGATCAACAAGCCCTACATCCTCGACCTCCAGCCGGACCGATCGGTCGTCCGGACGCTGCTCGAGGCCGGCTTCGACGTCTACCTGATCGACTGGGGCGAGCCGTCGCCGCTCGACCGGTCGCTCACCCTCGACGACTACGTCAACCGGTACGTCGACAACTGCGTCGACGTCGTCCGGGAGCGCTCGGGCGAAGACGCGATCAACGTGCTCGGCTACTGCATGGGCGGGACGATGACCGCCATGTACGCCGCCCTCCACCCGGAGAAGGTCCGAAACCTCGCGCTGATGGCCGCCGGACTCTGCTTCGCCGGCCAGGGCGGCGTCCTCGAGCTGTGGGGCGCCGAGGACTTCTACGACCCCGAGCGGGTGACGGACACCTTCGACAACGTCCCCGCCGAGTTCCTCGACGTCGGTTTCGCGCTGATGGACCCCGTCGCGAACAACGTGACGAAGTACGTCCGCTTCTACGACAACATGGAGGACGAGGACTTCGTCGAGAACTTCGCCCGGATGGAGCGGTGGCTCTCGGAGGGCATCGACGTCGCCGGCGAGACCTACGACCAGTTCATCCGCGACATCTACCAGGACAACAAGCTGTACGAGAACGAACTCTCCCTGGACGGGAAGCACGTCGACCTCGAGAACGTCGACATGCCCGTCCTCCAGATCGTCGCGGAGTACGACCACCTCATCCCGCCGGAGACCTCCAAGCCGTTCAACGAAGTGATCGGCTCCGACGACACCGAGATCCTCGAGTTCGCGACGGGCCACATCGGCATGTCGGTCTCCTCGCGGAGCCACGAAGAACTCTGGCCGCAGGTCTGCGAGTGGTTCGAGGCGCGCTCCGACGGAGCGGGCGTCGAGTCCGAACCGGAGACGCCCGAACAGGAGGCGGCGGACGCCGCGCTCGCCGAGGACGTCGAGGGCGACGAATCCGGCGCGGAGGGCCTCGCGGACGACGGCACGGCCGCCGAGCGCGGATCGGAGTCGGAGATCGGTACGCAACCGGAAACCGCACCGGAAACCGACGTCGACGCGGAGTCGCTCGCCGAGGAGCGCTCGGACGCCGAGATCGAAGAGCGCGGCGAGCCCGACGTGCAGGAAGAGCCCGCCGAACCGGGCGAGATGAACGTCGACGAGGAGATCGTCGAAAACGTAGTCGACGAGTCGGAGATCGACGTCGAGACGGCCTCGGAATCCGAGGACGACTTCACCGACCTCTCCGGCGTCGGCGACGCCTACGCGACCGACCTCGAGGAAGCCGGCGTCGAGACCTTCGAGGACCTCGCGAACGCCGACGCGGCCGACCTCGCCGAGGAGACCGGCATCTCACGGAGCCGGATCGAAGACTGGATCGACCAGGCGAGCGACCGCTAGTCGCCGTCTACCGATCGGGGGGAGTCATCCCCCTCCCCGACCGTCGATCGAGTTCGTCGCCCTCCCCGACCGTCCGCTCGCGACGTCCGTCCGACGCACTTCTCCGCGCTCCGCGTCCGACCGGATTCGCCGTGATCCGCACCGATCCGTGGCTTCTCGATCGAACGACCGCCTCGCCGTCGGCTTATAACCGCGATTAATCGCTTTGTTGTAGTCAGAAATACCACAGGTCGTTATTTATCGCGTGAAGTCGAACCTAGTGGCAACCATGTCCATGGACGGACGCACCTGCGTGATCACAGGCGCCGGACGGGGTATCGGACGCGGGATCGGCATCCGCCTCGGCGAGGAGGGAGCGAACGTCGTCGTCAACTACCGGTCGTCCGAGGGGTCGGCGGCCGAGACCGCAGACGAGGTCGAAGCCGCGGGCGGGAACGCCATCATCGTCAAGGCGGACGTCACCGACCGCGAGGCGGTCGAAGCGATGCGCGAGCAGTGCCACGAGGCGTTCGGGCCCGCGGACGTCCTCGTGAACAACGCCGGCATCACCGCCGACACGCAGTTCACCGAGATGACCCGCGAAGACTGGGACCGCGTGATGGACGTCAACCTCGGCGGGATGTTCAACTGCACCCAGACGTTCTACGACGACATCTGGGAGGCCGACGAGGGTCGACTCATCAACATCTCGAGCGTCGTCGGCAAGCAGGGGAACTTCGGGCAGGCGAACTACGCCGCGGCCAAAAGTGGCATGTTCGGCTTCACCCGCACCATCGCGCTCGAGCTCGCCCAGGGCGGGTCGACGGCGAACTGCGTCGCACCCGGCTTCACCCGGACCGACATGGTCGAGGCGGTTCCCGACAAGGTGCTCGACCGCATCATCGCGAGCATCCCGCTCGAGCGCCTCGCGGAGGTCGAGGACATCGCGGCGGTCGTCAAGTTCCTGGCGAGCGAGGAGTCGGCGTACGTCACCGGCGAGGTGATCGACGTCAACGGCGGGATGGACCTCTAAGCTTAGGCGGTCACTACCCGAGGCCGAACTGCCGTAGGACCGGATTTCGAAAACCGCTCTTCGCATCGGTCCCCGTCGATTCACTCGAGACCGCCGCGGCGAGGTCGGGGTTCGTCGCGCTGCCGATGGGTGCCTGGACAATTGGATGGTCGATTCCGAGGACGTCGAAGAGCGAGGTTCGGATCGCCATCGATTCGGTCACTCCGGACGTTTCTCCGCCTTCTCCTTCTCGAGCACTCGAACGTTTTCGATACCCGTCTCGGGGTACTGCCCGTCCTCGTCCTTCTCGACGGCCTTGACCATGTCCCAGACGACGTTGAGGCCGGTCGTGACGCCCTCGAGGGCCTCCATCTCGCAGCCGGTCTTCCCGGTCGTCTCGACGGCGACCTCGAGTTCGATCCGGTCCTCGCCCAGCGAGAAGTCGGTGTCGACGTTCGTGATCGGGATCTGGTGGCACATCGGGATCGTCTCCCAGGTGTGCTTGACGGCCTGGATCGCGCCGACCCGGGCCGTGGCGAGGACGTCGCCCTTCCCGACCTGGTCCTCCCTGATGGCCTCGATCGTCGACGGTCGCAGCCGGATCACGCCGGCGGCGACGGCGCGTCGCTCGCTGTCCGGCTTGTCGCCGACGTCGACCATCTGGACCTCCCCCTCGTCGGTGGTGTGGGTGAGGTCGTCCGCGCCTCGAGGGCCTCCCTCCCCCGCGCCGCCCCCGTCCGACTCGGGCGTCTCACGCATCGGAATCACCCCACAGGGCCGCGGGAATCTCCGCGAGCATATCGGACGCGAGGAAGCCGAACGCCTGGCGCTCCGCCAGCCGTTCGCCGGCGAGGCCGTTGACGTGAGCGCCGGCCGCCGCGGCGCCGAGCGGCTCGGCGTGCTCCAGCAGCGCCGCGACGATTCCGGCGAGCGTGTCGCCCGTGCCGCCGACTTTCATCCCGGGGGTTCCCGAGCGGCTGATCCGGGTTCGCTCGCCGTCGGTGATCACGTCGGACGCGCCCTTCGCGAGGACGACGTGCCCCAGGTCGGCCGCGAACGCCTCGATCTCGTCGGCGACCGCAGCGAGGTCGTCGGTGTCGGGGCCGCCCATCCGCGCCAGTTCGCCCCGGTTCGGGGTGCAGACGAGCGTCGCCTCGGTCTCGACGTCGGGGACGACTCGCAGGGCGTCCGCGTCGACGACGACCGTGCCGTGAAAGGACTCGAGGAACTCCCGGACGGCCTCGAGCGTCTCGTCCTCGGTGCCGAGCCCGGGGCCGAGAACGACGACGTTGTCGTAGCGCGTGGCCGTCTCGAGCAACTCCTCGGTCGTCTCCGGGTCGAGGTGCTCGCCCTCGTAGGGCTGGACGATGAGGTCCTCGGCGTAGCCCTGGATCTCTCCCGCCACGGCTTCCGGAGCGGCGACGAAGGAGAGTTCGGCCCCGGCTCGCAGGGTCGCCTGCGCCGCGAGAGCGGGCGCCCCGGTGTACGGCCCCCCGCCGATGATGTACGGACGCCCATCTCGGGTGGAAGGTCGGGCGAGTCGAACGTCGCCCGGGCCGACGAACCGTTCGGCGGCCGCCGGAATGCCGATGTCGGCGACCTCCACCGGCGCCTCGAGTGCCTCGAGCCCCGGCTTGGCGTCGTGGAACGTCACCACGCGGTCCGCTTCGACGCCGTTGTCGGCGTGCTCGCCCGCGTCGGCGTCGAACCCGGAGGGGACGTCGACCGCGACGACGGTTGCGTCGGCGTCGTTGATCGCCGCGGCCGCGGTCGCGGCGGGCTCGCGAAGGTCGCCGCTGATGCCCGTTCCCAGCATGGCGTCGACGACGACGTCGCAGTCGGGCAGGTCGAACCGACTCGAGTCCGTCACCTCGCGGGTGTCGTAGTCGGCGCGCTGCAACGCCTCCCAGTTCTCGCGGGCGATGTCGGTGCCGATGGTCTCGGCGCGTCCGAGCAGGAGGGTCGTGACGTCGTATTCGTCTAGAAAGCGGGCGGCGACGAACGCGTCCCCGCCGTTGTTCCCGCGACCGGCGACGATCGCTACGCTCGAGCCAGGGTCGGCGACCTCCCGGACCGCGCGGGCGACGGCGTTTCCGCTCGATTCCATCAACTGCTTTCGCGGCACGCCGAGCGCCGCGGCGTTTTCGTCGACGGCGCCCATTCGCTCGCCTGTGATCATATCCGGTGGTTCGACGGGCCGTCCGTTCAACGTTGCGGACCGGCCGACTCCCGCCGACGTGCCGACCCACCAAACATCGTTAGGGTCTACACCCATCTTCCTCGAGTCCCTCTCGCCGGTGTGAACGTCTTCTGGCTCGACGAGGACCCACGGCTCGCCGCCCGATATCACTGCGATCAGCACGTCAACAAGCTGCTCGTCGAGGCGGCGCAGGTGCTGTGTACGGCGGCCCGCGAGAACGGCTACGACCGAGAGTTCCTCTACCGGCCGACCCACGTCGACCACCCCGTCACGCGATGGGCGACCGAGTCGCGGGCCAACTGGCTGCGCCTGCGCGAGCACGCCGAAGCACTCAACGCGGAGTTCGTCGAACGTTACGAGAAAGACGACGATCACGCCAGCTGGCGGGTTATCCGACTCATCGATCCCGACGACATTTCGTTTCCGAGCACGGCGCCCACGCCGAGACCGCAAACGATGCCCGACGAGTACAAGGTGCCCGGCGATCCCGTCGCCGCCTACCGCGCCTACTACGCCGGCGAAAAAGCCGAGTGGGCCGAATGGAAGTACACCGACGGGCCGCCGTGGCTCGAGGCGAATCGACGCTGAACGGACGGAACCAGTATCGGAAGATGTTCCGATCGCCAATCGGGAATTGACTGCTCATTTCGTCGTTCACGGCGGTCTAGCCGGGCTCGTTTTCGTTTGCCTCGGTCAGCTGATCATGCTCGGCGTCTGGATCTGAGAGTCCGTCGACCGCGACTCCGAGAGCCGATCAGTGCCGAATCTTGAACCCGTCCTCGCCCTGCAGTTCCTCGTACTCGACCGCGACGTCCTCGACCGCTGCTGCGGGGCTTCCCTCGTGACACCACTCGATCATCCCCTCGACGGCTTCCTCGGGGCCCTCGAAGATCGCTTCGACGCGGCCGTCGTCCAGATTCTTCACCCAGCCGTCGACTCCCATCTCCTGAGCCGTGTCGCGGGTGTTCGCGCGATAGTGGACGCCCTGTACCGTCCCGGAGACGAAGACGTGCGCTCGCGTTCGCTCGTCGTCTGACTCGGAGTCGGACATGTTCGAGGGATCGACCGCGAGGGGCAAAAATCCGCCACCATCGCGTCGGCTCGAGCGCCGCCGATCGGAACGGAACCCGGGTGATCGGCGAGAAGCGACAACGGGAGGTGTCTCGAGCGCCTATCCCATCCGAACCAGTGCCCCCCACGCCCTCGCTGACCGTCCGCCACCGGGACGGCATCCACTTCGAACGCGACGGGGATCCGCTGCCCCGAGTCGTCGCCGACGCCAGGTCGGCCGTCGGCGAGATCAACGTCGTGAGCCACGCCCACGCCGACCACACGTTCCGCACGGCGCCGGAGACGGTCGTCTGCTCGAGCGAGACCGCGGCCATCGCCGAGGCCCGGACCGGGCGGGGGTTCGAGTTCGTCGAAGAGGTTCCGGGGATCGAACTCGTTCCCGCGGGTCACGTCGTCGGCTCGCGGGCGGCGCTGATCGACCACCAGGAACCGGACGGGTCCGCGCGTCGGTACTGCTACACGGGCGACTTCTCGGTGCGCGACCGGTGTCACCTCGAGGGGTTCGACCCGCACGCGGTCGACGCGGACGTGCTCGTGATGGAGACGACCTACGGACTCCCCGACTACCGGTTTCCGAGCCAGGACGACCTCCAGGCCGAGATCCGGGACTGGCTCCGCGAACGCGACGACCGGCCACTCTTTCTGTTCGGCTACTCGCTCGGGCGTGCCCAGAAGCTCCAGTGGCTCGCCCGCGAGGCCTGCCCCGACCGCGAGGTGCTCGTCTCCGAATCGGTCCGCGACGTGAACCGGGCGATCGCCGAGGCGACCGACGGCGACCTCGAGTTCCTCGGTCGACCGTACGACTCGCTGCGCGGCCTGCGCGACGAGATCGTGATCGTCCCGACCAACCAGGCGCGGGCCGACTGGCTCGAGCGGGCCGTCGAGCGCGAGGGCGGGTTGAAGGCCGGCTTCTCGGGGTGGGCCGTCGACACCTCCTTCCGCTACCGGGGGAACTACGACGAGACGTTCGCGCTGACCGACCACTGCGACTTCGACGAACTGGTCGCGACGGTCCGCGCGATCGATCCCGACGTCGTCTACACCCACCACGGCTTCGACGAGGCGTTCGCGGACGTCCTCGAGACCGAGTTCGGCTACCGGGCCCGGCCGTTGAAGCGCGACCAGACGACCCTCGAGGAGTTCTGCTGAACGAGGGCGTAGGGACCGACCAACGATACGGATCGAACGCGTGGACGGAACCCCGAACGCGACCGTCGACACGACCGATGGGCATCATCGACCGCTTCGAGGACGAGTACGTCGACGTCTCGAGCCGGCGCGCCACGGTCCGAGAGCTGCTCGAACTGGTTTTCGGCGCCGCGTTCTTCGTCGTCGGAGCGAGCACGCTGACGTACTACCTGCTCGGCGAGCGGGTCGCGCTCTGGGTGGCCGGGGGGCTCGCGATCGTGTTCGCGATCACGATCACGTCGCAGGCGTACTGGGCCGTCACCGGGCGCGAGGATTACGACGAGGAGGGGGACGAGGGCCCGGGGTGACGGGTGCGGGACGCGAGGAGACGGTCCGCGCGCGTCGGTCGGACGGGCCCGACGCTCGAGGTGAAACCTGTGCGCGCCGGCCATCAGTTCCTCTGCGCAGTCCGGCAGTGCGATCCCGTACGGTCCGTTCGTCGGTTCGGTCGGTCCGTCGGTCGCCTCTCGGACGATCGGCTACTCCGGGCGAACGTCCCGTCCCGATCCAGTTCGATCCCGGAGGGTCAGTCGGCGTAAGACGACTCCGCCCACCTCGTCCCCCGCGGCGTCAGGGGGTTTCCTTAATTTCGTCAGACGTTGCGCTGGATGGTGTCTGACAGGGATTTATGGGTCATATCGACATACCTGATTTTCCGGTTGCCGACAACGACCGACACGAACCCATGACGACGACACCGCCCACTCGATCCGACACCGGACGCGACGGACGACCGACCACCACCGCAGTCCACCACGACTGGGGAGACGGAGAGGAACTCGTCGGAACGGTCGTCTCCGCCGTGGCCGAGGTCGCCGGCAAGAACGAAACCGACGTCGAACGCCTCTACGACCGGCTCAACCCCGATTCGCTCAACAGCCTCTTCCGCCGATCCGCCGACGGAGGGCCCTCGAGCGACGCGCTGCTCGTGTTTTCGCTCGACGACTGCACCGTTTCGGTGTACGGATCCGGCCTCGTCATCGTTCAGGGCGCCTCGGAGGCGTAAGCCCCCTGGGCTCGTTCGTCGGGGCGACCGCTCCGTCTCGTCGGTTCCCGGGTATCGGGCGACCGCGAGCGACGATCACGCACCCGCCGTCGAACCGGAGAGACTCCCGCCCGTTCTGAGGAAGTGGAACACGTACGTCTGGACGTAGCCGGCGTACCGACCGCCGAACCGCTCGCGGATCGCTCGAGAGGTCGCCGCGTAGTTCCCCCGATCGCAGTCGGGGAAGTACTCCTCGATGGCCGTCCTGATCCACGTGTCGAGCGGGACGGCCTCGTCGAAGCCGAGCGAGAACAGCAGGGCGCAGTCGGCCACCTTCTCCCCCACGCCGACGAACCGCGTGAGGTACTCGCGGGCCTCCTCGTACTCGAGGTCGCGCGCCTCGGCTGGATCGGCTTCTCCGTTCGCGACCATCTTCGCGGTGCGGACGACGTACGGCGCACGGTAGCCCAGTCCCAGCTCCCGCAGTTCGGCCTCGGTCGCCACGGCGAGTTGCTCGGACGTCGGAAAGGCGTGGTAGGTTTCGCCGTCGAACTCGATCGCGTCGCCGTACTCGCGGGCCAGCGTCGTGACCATCCGGTGGATCCGCTCGACGCGCATCTGGGCCGAGCAGATGAAGGAGATCAGCGTTCCGAACGGCGGGTCCTCGACCAGTCGCATCCCCCGGTGGGCCTCGTAGGCCCGCCGGATCAGCGGATCGTCGGGCGCCTCGGCCGCGATCGCCTCGAGGTCGTCGTCGAGGCGCAACAGCCGTCGCACGATCGGCTCGGCGTCGGCCGTCGACTCCCACTCGAGGACGCCGTCGCGCTTCCCGACGCGGATCACGCGGCCGTCGACGACGGTGTGATACCACGTTCCGGGTTCGGGGGGAGTGCGGTACATCTCCCCGTCGGATCGGCGCCAGAGGTAGCTCTGGCCGCTCTCGAGCGTCCGGTAGAGGTCGAGCCCGCCCGACAGGTCGGCGACGGGGATCGATCCCGTCTCGATACCGGGCCGTCGCTCCGACCCGGCGTTCGGTTCCGCGTCGACGTTCCGCTCCCGGCGTGGGACCATCGACTCGAGCCTACGGGAGCGTCGGCTTGGGCCTTTCGAACCGCGCCGACGAGATCGGACGCCGATCGCGTGACGGCACGACGGCGGAGGCGACGGGTCCCCTCCGCGGCGGTCTCGAGGGGTTAGCGAGGCGAACCTTCATACTGTAGGCGACACAACGTCTAGGTATGAACTGCAGGGTTGTCGTCGAAGCCGCCGTGCCGGTATTCGACGTTGAGACGGAAGACGAGGCGATCCGCATCGCCATCTCGAAGACGGGCGAGATGTTGAACCCTGACCTGAACTACGTCGAGATCAACATGGGCGAGCGCACCTCGCCGTCGGGGGAGGAACTCCCGCCCGCGTTCATCGCGGCCGACGAGGCGCTCGTCGCACTCGAGTTGGAGATGACCGTCTTCAACGTCGAGCGCGAGGAACACGCCTCGCGCATCGCCAGAAAGGAGATCGGTCAGCGACTCGAGAACATCCCCCTCGAGGTGATCAGCGTCGACGTGCTCGAGGACGAGGACGAGGACGAGGACGAGGACGAAGACGAGAACGAACCGAACCCGTCAGACGCCGACGCCGATCCGGACGAGGAGGCCGAATCGGACGACGAGGACGACGACCGGAACGAAGGCGACGAGGACGTCCTCCCCGAGTTCGAGGACCTCATCGAGTAGGTGGCGGCATTTCGTCACCCGCGTCCGTCACCCGCCTCGAGTGACGACTCCGACCCGCCACCGCTCGGTGGCTCACGAACCACCGACTATCGGCGGATCAGTGTCGCCCCGTGAGCCGAAACACGAGGACGGATTGCACGTTCGTGCATTCCGACGGCCCGGCGAATCCCGAATCCGACGCTCGAGGCGAAAGAAATCGATGCGTACCACGAGGTAATCGATGAGACGGGTCGACTAGTCCCGTACCGGCGACGGGAGTACGGAGCGAAACGGGGGTGAAAATCCTCGAAACCGGGAATCAATCGAGGATTGAATCGTGAGACGTGCGGACGAGACGAGCGACGGACGCGCCGCTCACGGACGAGTCGGCCAGAGGATACGAGTTCGAACTCAGTCGGCGGTCGCCGCGACTGCTTCCTGTTCCCCCTCGCGCATGTGCTTCGTGATTCCCCCGGCGAGCGCAAAAACAGCAGCTTTGTGGTCAGTTTTCGATTTGTGAATCGATGTCGGCCGAATGCCGAGCGACTCGTACTCTTCGAGGTCGATCTGACAATCGTTCCACTCCGAACACTGGTTCGATACCTCCGCGAGAAGGCCGTGAAGGTGAATGAGCTCCTGCTTCTTCATAACCATGCAGTCCTACCCACTGCAGGGTTATATTATTATCTTGAGTCACGTTAACATACGGCCTGTGTGAAATATATCGGGCCTCCCGGTCGAAGACGTATTCGTTTGTGAATGCGTCCACAGAAAACCGCCCGCATCGGCGAACTGAAAATGGGAATTACCGCCGTAATATCGTGTTTATCCCCATCATCTGACACCGGTCGGCGTGAAAGGTATCGCCGAATCAGCCGACCGGTGCGTCGGGAGCGGGCCGATTCCGCTGCGCCACGTCGGAGGAGATCCGACGTCGGACGCGACCCGGGCGTCGGGTCGGTTCGGAATCCTCGAGAAGAGTCGTCAGCCACCGGTCAGCCGAGTTGCTTCAGGGTGCGAAGGTCGCGGTCCGTCCGCGCGAACTCGGCGGTTCGGCGAGAGGCGTGACAGTTCGGACAGTGGAACATCTCGGCCGCCTCCGGCAGGTCGGTCGGCGGCAGCTGCCAGTCCTTCGTGCACTCGGGACACAACAGTCGAATCGTCGTTTCCTCCATGCGATGCTCTTTCACACCGGGCGGGAAAAGTGTTCGCACGAACCCGGGCGGCCGGGAACGAACGCAACCGAGGACGCCCGAAACCGCAAGACGGGCGGGTCCGACCGCCGGCCGCAGACACACCAGCTATCGTCGGCGATCAGCTCACGCCGGGGTCGCCGTGTCGGAGGCCTCGAGCAGCTCCTTGTACCGGTTGCGGATCGTCACTTCGGAGATGTTGGCGACGTCGCTGACCTCGTTCTGGGTGACCTTCTCGTTGGTCAGCAACGCGGCGGCGTACACCGCGGCGGCGGCGAGGCCGACCGGCGACTTGCCCGAGTGGACGCCCTCCTTGCGGGCCGACTCGAGCAGTTCGCGGGCCATCCGCTCGGTCTCGTCCGAGAGGTCGAGCCCGCTGACGAACCGGGGGACGTAGTGTTCCGGATCCGCGGGTTTGACCTCGAGGCCGAGTTCGCGGACGATGTAGCGGTACGTCCGGGTCAGTTCCATCTTGTCGACGCGGCTGACGGCCGAGATCTCGTCGAGGCTGCGGGGAGTGCCGGCCTGGCGGGCGGCGGCGTACAGCGACGCGGTGGCGACGCCCTCGATCGAGCGTCCCGGGAGGAGGTCCTCCTCGAGGGCGCGCCGATAGATGACGGAGGCGGTCTCGCGGACGCTCTCGGGGAGGCCGAGCGCGCTCGCCATCCGGTCGATCTCGCCGAGGGCCTGCTTGAGGTTGCGCTCCTTGGAGTCGCGGGTGCGGAAGCGCTCGTTCCAGGTGCGCAGGCGCTGCATCTTCTGACGCTGGCGGCTCGAGAGCGCCTTGCCGTAAGCGTCCTTGTCCTGCCAGCCGATGTTGGTCGACAGTCCCTGGTCGTGCATCATGTTGGTGGTGGGGGCGCCGACGCGGCTCTTCTGGTCCTTCTCGGCGGCGTCGAACGCGCGCCACTCCGGCCCGCGGTCGATCTCGTCCTCCTCGACGACCAGACCGCACTCTTCGCAGACCGACTCCGCGTGTTCGGCGTCGGAGACGACCCGGCCGCCACACTCCGGGCAGCGATCCGTCTCGTCGACGTCGGTCGTCGACTCCTCCTCTGTTTCGCGCGTGTACGTTCGGATTGAGGTATCAGTCATGGTGTATCACGGTGGTTACTCGGGGCTCCCGGGTGGGGTAACCAGAAGAAACCCGGTCGCCTCGGCTAACATAGAGTAAGTCCGAAACTCATATAAAGGTTTCGCCTGCTATATATACTATCGCGCCACCTTTTATGTACGTTTCGGTTATGAGATGATTGATCGTTAACGTACTCGCGGGGAAGCGGCGCTTGCGTTCGGAAACACCACGCTGGAACCCGTCTCCGGTCACACGGTGAACAGGTGACCCTCCGTCGGCACGTCGAACAGTCCGACGCGAGCCCCCGCGTCCAGCCACGCGTGCCCGTAGGAGAACGAGGCCAGCGCGTTCACGAGGTCTCCGTCCGCCCGGAAGTGGCGACCATCCTCGAGGTACGACGACGCCATCTCGTAACACTCCGCGGCCGCCTCGGCCATCGGCGACCCCTCCCGCGGCGCGACCGTCGCCTCCTCGAGCGCCTCGGCGAGCAGCTCGCCGTACCGGTCCGTCTTCTCCTCGAGGTCCGCGGCCATGGTGGGGCCCTCGTCTGGCGGAACCGTAAGTGCGTCGTCTCGTCGGCACCGGACCGGCCGGCGGACGACCGCCAGTCCGTTACGCACCTCGGTAACGACTCGATGTCAGCGACTCGCACGCGACGTTGCAGAGAACGCAAGGGGTTTACGCCGCGTATCCTTACATTCGGACATGAGCGACCAGCCTCGAGTCGAGATCTACACCAAAGAGAACTGCCCGTACTGCGAGAAGGCGAAGGACCTCTTCGACGAGAAGGGGATCGAGTACGAGACCTACAACGTCACGGGCGACGAGAAGCGCTTCGAGGAGATGGTCGAGCGAGCGGACGGTCGCAAGACCGCCCCCGAGGTGTTCATCGACGACGAACTCGTCGGCGGCTGGGACGACACGAGCGCGCTGAACGAGACGGGCGAACTCGACGAGAAACTGGGCATTGCTGACGAGGGCGAAGACGACGTCGAGCACCGCAAGCTCATCATCGCCGGCACGGGGATCGCGGGCCTCACCGCGGCGATCTACGCCGGCCGCGGGGACAACCACCCCCTCGTGATCGAGGGCGACGAACCCGGCGGCCAACTCACGCTCACCACGGACGTCGCGAACTACCCGGGCTTCCCCGAGGGGATCAGCGGCCCCGAGCTCGTGAACAACATGAAAGAGCAGGCCCGGAAGTTCGGCGCCGAGCTCAAAAACGGCATCATCGAATCGGTCGATGCGGACACCAGCCCCTTCCGCGTCGAGTTGACCAACGGCGACGTCTACACCGCCGACGCGATCATCGCCGCCTCGGGCGCCAGCGCCCGCACGCTCGGTGTCCCCGGCGAGGACGAGCTCATGGGCTACGGGCTCTCGACCTGCGCCACCTGCGACGGCGCGTTCTTCCGCGGCGAGGACATGCTCGTCGTCGGCGGCGGCGACGCGGCCATGGAGGAGGCCACCTTCCTCACCAAGTTCGCCGACACCGTCTACATCGCCCACCGGCGCGAGGAGTTCCGCGCCGAACAGTACTGGATCGACCGCGTCCAGGAGAAGGTCGAAGAGGGCGACATCGAGATCATGAAAAACACGGAACTGGTCGAGATCCACGGCTCCCAGGAGGATGGCGTCGATCACGTCACCCTCGTCCACAACGACAGGGGCCACCCCACCGACCGCCTCGAGGACCCCGAGACCGAGGAGTTCGAGTTCGACGTCGGCGCCGTCTTCCTCGCCATCGGCCACACGCCGAACACCGACTACCTCGAGGGTACCGGCGTCGAGATGGACGACGAAGGGTACCTCAAAACGCAGGGCGGCACCGACGGCGGTCAGACCGAGACCGACGTCCCCGGCATCTTCGGCGCCGGCGACGTCGTCGACTACCACTACCAGCAGGCCGTCACCGCCGCGGGCATGGGTTCGAAGGCCGCGCTGGACGCGGACGAGTACCTGGAGGACCTGGAACGCGCGGGCTCGAGCGCGGAGGCCGAAGCGGCGGCCGCTGACGACTGAGTGCGCGTCGGCCGGTCCGGCGAAACAGGCGTTCCGTTTTGCGGTGACGTTCGATCGACCCTCGAGGATCGTACGGTGAATCGAGTGACCGGAAACGGAGACAGCAGTCCGAAGAACGGGCCCTGCGACCGGTTCCCCGATCTGGAATCGGTCGCTGGGGGCGCGCAGAATCCGACCACGCCTCGGGGAAAATCTAAGTTCTTCCCACGCCAAGGGGAAAATAACGCATGGCGACGAAAACGGACGATCGGGGACGGCTGTACCTTTCGAAAGAACTCCGTGAACGGCACGGGGAAAAATTTCACGTGGTCGAATACAGCGACCACATCGAGCTCATTCCGATCGACGAAGATCCCCTCGAGGGGCTTCGCGAAGCCGTTGGAGATGCGTTCGACGGGAAGTCGATCGAGGAACTACGGGAGGAGGCGAGCGAATTGGCAGCTCGAGAGGCGGTCGATGATCTACGTTGAAACCGATTTTCTGTTGGCGCTGGCGAAAGAGTCGGATTGGTTGAAAGCCGAAGCGGAAACGGCACTCCGCGAACGGAACGTGAAAACCTCGATTCTTTCCTACGCCGAGTTCCTCTATCTAGCCGACACGTACGACATCGATCGCGTTCGCGCCGTAGCGAATCTCCTCGACCTGGTCCCCGTCGTGCCCGAAGAACACTCGCAGGCGATTCTGAAGGGGGTCCAATATCGAGAAGAACACGAGATGACGAACTTCGACGCCCTTCACGCCGGGATGGTCGATACGTGGAATACACCGGTGCTCGGTTCCGAACAGGATTACGACGATCTCGACATCGAGCGAATTCCGTTAGAACCGTCCACCGACGAATAACCACCAACACCCAGAAACCGCGTCTCGAGGTATCACCTCGAGGGGTTCGGCGGTTCGAACGACGGCGTGCGCCGCTTCGGGTCGCGGGTGACGAGGTCGTGATCGTCGACGGCGATGGTCGTGGAGGCAGGTTGTTGTGTCCGATGACTACCGCGCGCGCATTTCTCTCAGAGGCCGTCGAGGTGCAGAAGTCGTCGACTCGAGGTGCTCGTGGGACGGTCGGCGAAGTGCCTTCGCTTCGGTGCACGCAGTTCGTCACCCCCGATAGGACGACGTCGAACGCCCCTGATTCGGTTGTATTCGATTTCGAGTCGATCTATCTCCGGTCACTCGACGGGTTCCCAGCCACGCTTCGGCGGGCAGGTGTGGGATTTCGCGTCGGTTCGTGGCCTCCTGTAGCTATTTAAACGACTTCGTTGCCACCAATCCCGACTCGAGGGTGGCCTCGTGTACGTAATCAGCTTGGGTATACTCGCCGTGTAGCTTGAAGAGAGCGACAGCTACCGGTTGCGGCGTCGGTCCGAAAAAATGCGGTGTTCGAGAGCCGGACGAAGTCCGGTAGTTAGCTGTGGTTAGTCCTGGCGGCGCAGCGCGAGCATGGCTGCGGCGAGGAGTGCGACGAGTGCGACGGCAACGCCGAAGCCGGGCGATCCGTCTTCGTCGCCTTCGCCGTCGCCTTCACCTTCTTCGTCGCCTTCGCCTTCGCCTTCGCCTTCACCTTCGCCTTCGCCTTCACCTTCGCCTTCACCTTCGTCGTCAGGTTCGGCGACGGTCAGGGTGCCGGAGTCGGAGGCGGAGTCATCGCCGTCGTCGGCGGTGAGTTCCCAGTCGTACTCGTCAGCACCGAGGTCTTCGACGTCGAAGGAGTCGGACGCGGAGTCCTCACCGTCCACGTCGAGTTCCCCGTCGTAGGACTCGTCACCGAACTCGAGGGTGACGTCGACAGTGGTGTCGTCTTCCTTGTTGTTGTCGACCGTGTAGTCGAAGGTGGCGGTCTCGCCTTCTTCGATCTCGTCCGGCGCGTCAACGCTCACTTCGAGCGCGTCTTCCTTCTCTTCGTCGTCGTCGCCGTCAGCTTCGACGAGGACGAGGTCGTCGACTTGCGCGTCGAACAGGGCACGCTCTTCGAGGTCGAATTCGGTGCCGTTTTCGGCGTCGCTGAAGTCGAAGGTCGCCGTGAAGACGCCGTCTTCGTCGACGTCAGCACTGTTGTCCTCGACGAAGTTACCCGAGGAGCTCGCCTTGGCGTCGAGTTCCGTGCCGGGTGCGACGTTCGTCTCAGCCGTGATCTCGCTTTCCTCGGAGATCTCGACTTCGTCTTCGTCTTCAACGTCCCACTCGAACTCGGGCTCTTCGTAGCTCAGTTCGTGAGACTCTTCGATCTCGTCGTCTTCGTCGGTGAGGTAGTTACCGTAGTAGTTGACACCGTTGATATCGTTAGCACTGGCGTCATTGTTCTCGTCGACGTTGTAGGTCACGTCGTACTCCTGCTCGTCACCATCGAAGTCATCACCGCTGTCGACGACGAGATAGAGGTTCTCACCGTCGTACTCGAGGTCTTCGATCGATTCGAGCGAGAGGTGGTAGGGGTCGTCCTCAGTGCCAGAGTCGGAACCACTGTCCGAGCTGTTGTAGTAGGTCGGATCTTCGTTCGTGCCGACGTTGGTCTGCTCGAGCGCGACCGTCACGCCGAGTTCTTCGAGTTCCTCACTGATGTCGTCGCCACTTTCAGCCGCGTCTTCGAGGGCGGCAGTGTGGCCGAGGTTTTCGATGTTGATGACCGTCTGGTCGTCCACTTCACCGCCAGCGGCGATGGTGTCCGTCTCGGTCAGCGTAGCATCCTCGAAGTCGTCGTCGGTGTCGAGGTTGTCCTCCTCAGGCACCGTCCAGGTGCTGATGTCGCTGTCTTCCGTGCGCTCGGACAGCGTCAGGTACGAGGAGTCTTCTTCGTTATTGAGCTCGACCTCCGAAAGGTCGCCAGTGTAGTCGTCCCCTATTTCGTCACCATTGTCATCTACGAATTTGTCGCCAACGAGTAGTTCGTACTCGCCCTCACCAAGGAGATTGGAGAGATCGCTGTCATCGGAGACGTTGGCGTACTTGAGGTCAACATCAACGTCAGTTTCTTCTTCGCCATCTTCGTTGATGGCCTTGAAGACTTGATCTTCGTTGGCGTGATCCTGACCAGCACGGTAGGTGTCCATCACGATGGTCACTTCGTCCTCATCGTAGTCCGACGCGTCGATGTCGAGGCCAACCTCGTAGTTGGTGTCCTCGTGGACACCGACCTGCAGGGCCGAATTGTCTTGACCGTCAGTGTCGACGGTGATGTTCGCGAGTTCACCCTGGTCGACGACGTCACCGGCATCGACCGAGCGCTCGGCCTCTTCGCCTTCGGTGACTTCGATCGACGAAGTGGATTCAGCGGACGTGTCCGTCACGTCGAAGTCGAAGTCGTACTCGTCAGCGTCGATGTCCTCGAAGTTGAGTTCGTATTCATCGTCCTCAACGTCTTCGAGGGTGACGCGGTCTTCGTCTTCGTCGGGTTCGACGTCGCTGAAGTCACCTTCTTCGCCGAAGATGTCTTCGAGGTCATCGTGGTCGAGGCCGTCCGCGGAGACGTGGACATCGTAGGTGCCTCGGTTGGAGTCGAATTCAACGTCGGTCGTTGTGTCCGAACCCTCGTTCTCGACGGAGTCGTCAGCGAACTCCGTGTCGAAATCCTGCGTGGCGATCTCGAAGGCCTCTGCACTACCCTCGGAGACGTCGGTAGCGGTCACATCACCATCATCGACAGTCACATAGTCGCCATTGGGGTGCTGAATGACGTAATCGCCGTCAAGATCTTCGGTGTCGATCACTGCGGAGTCATCATCTTCGAGAGTGAACTCTTCTTCGAGTCCAGTCTCTTCGTCATCGCCAGTGTCGTACGACCGCAGTTGGTATTCTCCGTCAGAGGGATTGTCTGTGTCCTGGAACCAGAGTTCCTGACCGTCCCAGAACGTTCCACTGGTATCTAACGGTTCGTCACCATCATGAAGGTTGAACGTCGACGTAGTGCCAGACGTATCCGCATCACTGACGTCTGCATTTACAGTGTATTCGAGAGCTGCGGCCGTGTCACTGTCCGAAGTGTCAATGTTTTCGATGGTGAGGTCCTCTTCGATATCACTGTTGTCTGAAGACTGGTTCGATTCGAAGCGGATAACCTCATTCGAACTGTCGTATTCGACATTGTCGATGTCACTACTGTTACCAGTAACTTCGACATCGCTCATGTCAGCCTTGTCTGCCAGCGAAGATACGTCAATTTCCACTACGTCATCTTCATCAAGGCTATCGATATCGATGTCCGAAATTGTCTGATCGATTTCTTCCTCACCGACGGTGATATCTTCAGGTTCACCGGCATTGTCAACGGTTTCACCATCCGCAGCCACCCCGCCCGCAAACGCAGCGGACATGGCGAAGACGGACAGCACCATCATCGCAGCAAAGAACAACGCGCGTCCCTTGTCGCGATAGGTTGAATCGCTTGTCATTTATTGTGTATTGTGTTGTTGTAGTTGTTGATTACCGCACGATGCACCAGGAGGCTCCTATCCGTCGTCCACGTGTCGACCGGGTCATCGCCTGCCTACTCGACCTCCCAGGTAGGGGCAATTGAATTGACTCGAGGGTTCAGTAATAAGTCTTCTGTTAGAAACCCTCGCGAAAGAGTGAATGAGTAGGGTGTGCTGACGCGGGAGTAATTACGTTTTGTGGGCAAAGTAATCCGTACTTACGCCGACTCGAAAGAGTAAAGACTCGAGATTGTCCTGCTCCTAGGTGTGGGAACGCCCCCACGCAACGTCCGGTTGGACGTTCCACGTGGCCGGGGCCAACGATCAGGTAGGGACCGAATTTTGGAGCCCGCCACGTGGCGCCACTTCGGTGCGATCGCTCGAGCTCGAGACGACGAGCGACGAGTCCTTTAAATACGACGTCCCCAGCAATTCGGTCGGGAAGAACGCGAACTCTGGAATTATGACTCGAGGAACACGCCTCGCGAACTCGTCCGGTGGCCACCCTCTCGAGTCACCGCCCGCTCGAGTGGCCGCCCGCTCGAGTGGACGACGCTACTTGCCCACTCCGAAATCGGTACGTTGCCTTCCCTACCGAACCGCCGAGATTCGGTCGGCGAACGAGCCGTCGAAGCGGTGCCACACGGCGATGGTCGAGGGGAGGATCAGTACCGACGCGGCGTAGGCGTAAAAGACGCTCAGCGCGAGCAGGATGCCGAACTCGGCGATCAGTGGGATCAGCGCCAGCGCGAGCACCCCCAGTCCGCACACGGTCGTGAGCATGCTGCCCGTGAGCGCGCCCCCCGTTCCGCGGACGGTCACCTCGAGCGCGTCGTGGACGTCCCGGCCGGATTCGAACTCGTCGACGAATCGGTGCATGAAGTGCACCGTGTAATCGACGCCCAGTCCGATCGCCACCGAGAGGATCGGCGCGTTGAACGCCGAGAGCGGAATGTCGAAGTAGCGCATCGACCCCGCGATCGCCGCGACCGTGACGACGACGGGAAAGAGGTTGATCAGGCCGTACACCGCCCGCCCCTCGAGCCAGCGGTAGGCGACCATTAGGAAGATCGACGTCAGGGCAAGCGAGATCACGAGCCCCACGAGCGCCGATTCGGTGATCTGGTCGGTGACGGCGTTGAAGACGACGAGCTCGCCCGTCGGCGTCGCGTCCATCTCCATATCCTCGGCGATCACTTCCGCGGCGTGGGTCGCGTCGGTCTCGTCCGCGTCCTCGTCGACCTGGTACTCGATCCGGGTCGCGCTCCGGTCGCTCGTGACGTACTCCCGAGCGCTTTCGTCCTCGAGCAACTCGTCGTACACCTCGTCGACGTTTCGCTCGGGGAGTCCGTCGCCGTTCGTGTCCGCCCGCTCGAGCGTGGCCGCGAACTCGGGATCCGTCTCCGCCCGCTCGTCCGTGACGGAGACGACGCTGGTCGCGTCCGCGCGTCGATCGTCCTCCTTGATCGCGTCCGGCGGATCGTCCAGCACGCGATCGACGTCCCGGAGCCCCCTGGCCGAGCGCACGTCGTGGTCGTCCACGTAGACGGTGACCGAACTGACGAACCCCTGGTCGAAGTCCTCCTCCTGGTGCTCGAGCACCGCCATGAACGTGTACTCGCCGGGCGCGAACGGCTCCGGGAGGTGTTCGTACTGCTCGATGCGATCCTCGTCCGGGAAGAAGGCCTCCTGTGAAAACTCGGTATCGACGCCGGTCCCGTACGTCCCCGCACCGGCACCGATCAGCAGCGCGCTCACGAGGACGACGACCGGGGCGACGCGTGCGATCATCGGGCCGATCGTGAGGATCCGCCCGAGAATCGACCCCTCGCTTCCCATGGGTGAGCCCCCGAGCGACGGGATTCCGAACCGCTCTCGGGAGCGGTCCAGCCAGACTTTGCCGGCCGGGAGGAACATCCCGAAGATCAACATCGTAAAGAGGATTCCGACGGACGAGACGAACCCGAAATCACGCAGTTGCGCGATCGAGCTCGTGAGGTTCGCCGCGAACCCGATGACGGTCGTGAGGGTCGCGAGGAGGAACGCGCCCGTGAGCTGGTCGGTCGTGATCGTCATCGCCGCGCCGATGTCGTTCCCCCGGGCTCGCTCCTCGCGGTAGCGGTTGATGCTGTGGATCCCGAAGTCGATCCCGACGGCCAGCAGGAGCGCGAACACGACGACGAACGACTCCGAAAACGGAACGCCGACGTAACCCATGAAGCCGAACGTCCAGATCATGGTCATGACGAGCGCGGCCAGCCCGAGCGCGAGGTCGATCGGGTCGCGATAGGCCACGAGCAGGAAGAACAGGATCAGGAGGATCGCGGCCGGAAACACCACGATCGAGGTGTCTCCGAGCAACTGCTGGTTTTCGTTGTCGATGATCGCGGAGCCGAAGACGTCGACGTTGCCGCCCGACTCGTAGCCCTCGACGTCGTCCGCCAGCTCGGCGGTGTCGGTCTGCAGCGCCATCTCGTCGTCGCTGTCCGCGGCTGGCGGGGTGTCGTACGTCACCGCGATCGTGGCGACCTCGGCCGAGGCGGACTCGCGAGTGAAGTCCGTGCTCACCGGAAGGCTGCTGACCCGATCGGCGTCGGCGATCGCTTCGTCCAGCTCCCGTTGGGACGCCCGTTCGATGGCGCGGCTGTACTCCTCCGGCGTCTCTGCGTCCGGATCGAGGTGCTGTCCGACGAGGGACGCCGGGCTCGTCGACGACTCGACGCGGAGTCCGTCCTCCTCCTCGGCCCGATCCTGGAACTCGAGCATCCGCAGGAGGCTCTGCCTCGAGAGGACGTTCCGCTCGTCGCTGACGAACAGGGTCGCCGTGGATCCCCCTTCCGCTCGGCCCTCGAGCCCGAAGTCCTCCTCCATCTCGTCCAGCGCCCGCTGTTCTTCCAGATCCTCGGTGAACTGATCGGTTCCCGCCTCCTGCCCGCCGCCGGCGACAATCCCACCGGCGAACACGACCGTGACGAGGAGGAACGCGAGTACCACGCGTGCCGGCTGCTCGGTGATCAGCGCCGCGACGCGGTCGGTGGGGAGACGCGCACCGCGTCCGGGATCGCCACCGCACGCGCGGGGCCCCCGAGCGATGAGCCGTTTGAGTCCTCGCATTCGTCAGTGGTGCCGAAGCCAGACCGTCGCGCCGACGCCGGTTACGGTCAGGACCGCGAGTCCGACGACCGCCCAGGAGGGAAAGCCCCCGCCGTCTCCCTCGGACGCCTCGACGTCGATCGGGTGCTGGTAGGTGTCCGACAGGACCGTGTCACCGCGTTCGGTGTCGTACTCGAAGTCGAGTTCCACCGGGTGAGTCTCGACGGGCGCGTCGTCCTCGGCCGAGAGTTCGAACCGGAGCTCCGCCGATTCCCCGGGTTCGAGCTCGTCGACGAACGCCTCGTCGTCCGTCGCCTCGAGCGGCGAGTCGTCGTAGAGCATCGCGTCGATGTTGGACAGCGTCTCCGGGCGCTCGTTCGTGATCTCCAGGACGACCTCGCCCGACTCGCCCTGTCGAACCGAGGCGTCGTCGTCGCTGATCGAGAACTCGTCCGCGTCGTCGTCGACGGTGACGCGTTCGGAGAGCGGGCCGTCCGTGAGCGTCGTGTCTCCGCTTCCCGTGTACTCCACGGTGAACCGGAACTGCCGATCGCCCGGATCGGCGCTCCCGGTGACGTCGGTCGGGTAGCTGAAGTCGGCCGACGCTCCGGGTTTCAGCTCGGGAAGCGCGTAGCGGGTGTCTTCGACGGCGAGCGAGTCGCTCATCGGTTCCGCGACCAGAACGGCGTCGTCGACGGTCTGCGGGCCGTCGTTTCGGACTTCACCGGACACGGTTCCGTCGTACCCGACCGCGAGGGTATCGTCGAGACGCGTGATCGAGAACGACTGCGCGTCGCCGGGCGAAAAGGGCGCTCGTTCGGAGGGAGCGTTCCGTTCGATCCCGTTCTCGTCTTCGTACGTGAACGCGCCTTCGATGGATTTGTCGGCCGCGCCGGTCGACCCGTCGATCGCCGCTTCGACGGTCGTGGTCGTCGATTCGCCCGGCTCGAGGTCGCCGAGGGAGGTCTCGCTCGCTCCCCCGTCGATCGCGACGCCACCGCTGCCGGTGAGGGCGACCCGCGTCTCGTTCGCCGGTTTCGTCCCGGTGTTTTCGACGTCGATCGACGCCTCGCCGTTCGCACCCGGCTCGATATCGGTCTCGACGGACCCCATCTCGAACCGCGGCTCGTCGGGGATCTCGACCGAGATGTCGTGCGTCTCGCGTTCGGTGAGCCGTTGTTGCCCCCCGTCGCTCCAAACGATGTTCGTGTAGGCGTACTCCACCTCCACTTCGACGTCGTAGGTGCCGGGTTCGGTGTCGTCGGGGACCTCGAGTTCGAGCGGTGCGGTCGCGGACGAGCCGTCTTCGATCGGTCCGAGGCTCGTCTTCCCGGACGCCGCTTCGAAGGGGCCCGCATCCTCGATTTCGACGGTGACCCCCCGGGCGGTGAGCACGCTCTGTGATTGACTCCCGGTTTCGAGATCGCCGTCGTTCTGGACCGTGACTTCCAGCGGCGAATCGCTCCCGGGCGTCACTTCGTCCTGTTCGGCCCAGACGTCGAGTTCGGGCTCGCCGCGCGTCAGACCGCTACTTTCCGTCCCGTCCGAATCTTCCTGGGCGAGGACGCCGGTCGCGCCGACGAGGGCGACGGTTGCGCCGAGGGCTGCGAGGAGGACCACCGCGACCGTCACTCGAGGACCGAGACGAGGCATCAGCCGTCCACCACCGATCGTTCGATACCCTCGTCCCGTCGGGCCACGGTAGTCGCGTCCCGTAGCCCGTCGTTCACGATTCCCTGACTACCGTTCATGCGTACCTGTTAGACCGCCACCCCTTATCTGTTTTGAATGAATATTCAAACAGCACAGTTTTGTACTCCGAATCGAAGGTGAGCACGATGCACGGAACGCAGCGGGGAACGAACGGAGAACGAACCGGGCGGGTCCGGTGCCCGGGAGCGGGTACGAACGCGGACGCGAGCGGAGACGGGAATACCGACCTGGAAGTGTGCCACCGGCGGGGACGAGGTGCGTGCGCGTGAGCGGTATTTCGCTCGAGTTTCACGAACCCGAGACGACCAGGGAGGAGATGCTGATCGCGACCTTCAAGGCGCTGTCGACGCACGGCTACGCCGACCTGACGATCGCAAAGATCGGCGACGAGTTCGACAAGAGTCCGTCGTTGATTTACCACCACTACGACGACAAGGAAGCGCTGGTTCTCGACTGTCTCGAGTTCATGCTCGATCACTTCGAGACGACGCTGCTCACCACGTGCACGGACGATCCCCGGGACGCGCTCCTCCGCTTCATCGACAGGACGCTCGACGCGTGTTCCGGCGAGCCGGACCCGCTCGTGGAGACGCTGGTGGAACTTCGCGCTCGAACGAACGGCGACGCGTTCTACGACCACTTCACCCGCAGCGATTCCGTTTTCCAGGCGCACCTCGAGTCGACTCTCCGGGCGGGTATCGATGACGGGGTGTTCGAAAACTGCGACGCCGAACGAATCGCCGCCACGGTCCTGACGACGCTCACCGGCGCGTTGTATCGAGGCGTGACGAGCGACGCGGACGCGGATATCTCCGCGACGCGGTCCGAACTCGTCGGCTACCTCGAGGGTCGACTCGGCGTGGACGACGGCTTCGATTCTCGAACGTGAGGAGGATCGAGCGAGTTACGCGAAACTCGAGCGCACGAGGACACTATTTTCGTGGGTACGAACCGAGGACTCGACGGATCCTCACGGGAAATGCACTGCCCGGAGAAATCGTGGCCTGGAAACGGCGTAGCGCGTTCGAGCGGCGTACGAGCATCGGCGTGATTCGTTCCGGTCGCGTTCGAGCCGTCAGCCGTCCGCGAGCCGGTGGCGCTACTCCGCCGGCCGAGCCACGCTCGAACCGCTCCCCCGTCCGTCCTGCAGCACCAACCCGCCCTCGAGCGTCCGCACGGGGTAGGGCATGTCGATTCCACCCTCGTCGAACCGCCGCTTGACCGCCGCGACGTACTCGCCGCGGATGCGGACGAAGTCGGCCCGCGAGGGGTCGGCGATCCAGTAGCGCGACTGGAGGCCGACGGCGGAGTCGCCGAGTTCGACCAGGCGGACCGACGGGGCGGGCTCCCCGAGGATGTCCGGGTGGTCCCGGGCCTCCTCGACGATGATCTCGCTCGCGCGCTCGACGTCGTCGTCGTACCCGATGCCGAAGACGAACTTCTGCCGGAGTTTGTCGGCGTCCACGGGGTTCTCGATGACGCCCTCGGTGAGCGCCGAGTTGGGCACCGTCAGCAGTTCGTTGTCGAACGTGCGGACTCGAGTCACGCGGAGGCTGATGTCCTCGACGATGCCCGAGTAGGTGCCGTCGTCCCACTCGATCCAGTCGCCGATGCGAAACGGCCGGTCGGCGTAGATGAACACGCCGGCGACGAAGTTCGCGATCACGTTCTGCATCGCGAGGCCGACCGCGAGCGCGCCGGCCGCGGCGATGCCGGCCATCGAGACCAGGAAGTTTCCGAACCCACCGGCGCCGAAGGCGACCGCGAGCGCGACGAACACCACGCCGACGCGCGCGAGGAGCAACAGCGGATTCTGCGCGTGTTCGTCGAGTCCCCGACGGTCCAGCGCGCGTTCGAGCAGCGGGAGGACGACCGTCCGGCCCGCGGCGAAGACGAGCGCGAACATCAGCGCGAAGAGGACGATCCCTTCGATCGCGCCCGCGGTCGGCGCCGACACGAACTCGTCGAGCTGGGAGCCGATCGGCCCCAGGTCGCCTTGGGCCGGCATCGGAGCCAGATCGTGGACGGACGTCGGATTCGAACGAAAACTCGAAGCGGTGATGCTCATCGATCTCGATGAGGTAATCCATCCCTAAATCGATGGGGGAAGCGGAGACGCACGGGATGCCGGTTCGAGACGTAGAACTGCCGTCGAACGAAAACTCGGATCGACTCGGTGCAGGAGGTCGGAACGACTCGGCGACAGGCAGGAGGTCGGGTCGACTCAGCGGTAGAAGACCGCCGTGTGACCGCGCGTCTCGACGAGGTCCGCGTTCACCCGCTCGGCGAGGGCCTCCGCTCGCTCCTCGGTCGAACCCCCGGCTCGGGCCGCCCGGAGGAACTTGACTTTCACGAGGTTCTCGTTGGCCAGCTGGTCGTTTAGCTCGTCCGTGACCGCGTCGATGCCGCTCTTGCCGACCCACACCGTCACGTCGAGGTCGTGGGCCCGCTTCTTGAGTTCCTGTCGGTCCATGTTCGACGGGTAGCGACTCGCGCGGTTAGTACCTTCGTATGCGGAGTCGGAACTGACGGGCCGGACGGCGCGCCGACCGGCTCGAATCGGGGGTCGTCGACGCGAACGTGACCGTAACGGCTCAGTCGCGATCCGGCTGTTCTCGGTCTCGGTACGGGTATCGAGCGTGCGCGCCGCAGTCGCAGGTGACGACCACGCGACCGTCCTGCAGCCGAACGCGGGCGTTCTTCCCCGGCCGGAGGTACCGATCGCACTCGTCGCAGGTGAACCGGCGGAACGACCGCGGCAGGCGCAGTCGATTGCGCTCTGCGATCCGGCGGGCGAGCCGGACGTAGTAGCGAGCCCGGTCGTCGTCGCCGTCCGCGGCGGCCGCTCGAGCCAGGTCGTGCAGGCGCTCGATGCGTTCCGCGGCGATCCCCATGGTGGACGTGGCGCCGTTCGACTCCGGGCGCCGGGAGTGGTCTCGGACGCTCCTTCTCCGGGCCGCCCTTTTGCTGTTGTGTTTGTCGGCGAACGAGCCCCCGCTCCCTCGCAGTGACGGGAGTTGCCTCGAGCGGCAGGGGACGGGCGTCGCGACGGGTTCGAACGTCGAAGGGTAGCCGGACGATACAGCGGAGGAAACCCGGCGTTGCGGTGGAAACCGTCCGCCGCACCGTGGTACTATATGCCACTAATTACAGATCCATTGCGCAATATTGTTATATACGAAAAGCATACGAATCTGACAGCCTTGAATGACCCCCACGCCGAACCCGCCGGCTGAGCGGATAGGTAGACGATCGGTGCTCGCAGCCGCGAGCGCCGGACTCGTCGGCTCGCTCGCCGGCTGCACCGACTCCCTCCAGGAGGCCGTCACCGGTTCCCACAGCGATCAGCTCTCGATCACCATCCTGACCCTCCCGGCGGAACACGATCGACAGGGCATCCAGATCGCCAGCCGTCTCGAGAAGAACCTCCAACGGGTCGGCGTCAACGTGATGGTCGAACCGCGCTCGCAGACGGAGTTTCTGCGGTCGATCCTGCTCGACCACGAGTTCGACTGCTACGTCGGTCGCCACCCCGGCGGACGGGATCCGGACTTTCTGTACGAGACCCTCCACTCGACGTTCGTCACCGAGGCCGGCTGGCAGAACCCCTTCGGGTTCGCCTCCGCGCCGGCGGACATGCTGACCGACGACGCGGAGACGTCCGTCGACGGCCTGCTCGAGGAGCAGCGTACGGTGAGCGATCCCGAAGAGCGGCAGGAGGTCGTCGACTCCCTCCTCCGCACCGTGGCCCAGATCCACCCGTTCGTGCCGATCTGCATCCCCCACGAGCGGCGACTCGCCCGGACCGACCGGTTCGAGACCTTTTCGGACCGCCTCGAGACCCATCACCCGAGCACCCGCCTCGCCTACCTCGATCTCGAGCAACCCGAGGACGAGGAGACGGTGACGTTGACCGCGACCATCACCGACACCCGGCCGACGCGGAACCTCAACCCGCTCGCGGCGGTGTACCGCCACCAGGGCGTGTACACGGACCTCCTGTACGATTCGCTCGCGTACTACGACGTCGACGAGGACGAGATGAAACCGTGGCTCGCCGAGGGGTGGACCTGGACCGACGGCGCGATCGAAGTCACGCTGCGATCTGACTGTCGGTTCCACGACGACGAGGAGCGGGTCACCGCCGAGGACGTCGCCTTCACGTACGAGTTCCTCGCCGACACCACCCTCGGCGAGCGCGACGTTCCGCTCCCGGCGCCGCGGTACCGCAGCGAGGTCTCCGCGATCGACGTCGACGAAATCGAGTACCGCGATCGAACGATCAGGCTCCCGATCGACGCGAACCGAACGATCGGGGAACGCGCGTTAGCCGTCCCGATTCTCCCGAGACACGTCTGGGAAAGTGAGGTCGACGAACGCCTCGAGGACGGCGCCAGGCCTCGACAGGGGAAGTGGGGGATCGTCACCTCCGGTGACATCCCTCGAATCGGTAGCGGGCCCTACCAGTTCGCCGACTGGTCGAATCGCGAGCACGTCACCTTCGAGCGATTCGACGACCACTTCACGCTGCGCGACGACGTCGACCTCCCGGAGCCGACCCTCGACGAACTCGTCTTCTGGACCGAACCGAACGGCGGGACGGCCGTCGACCAGATCGAGGCCGGCAACGCCGACGTCACGACGTCGATTCTCAGGCACGGAACCGTCGGCGACGTGCCGGAGGACGACGAGATCTCGCACGTCGAGTACTCGCCGGCGGACGAGAACGCGATGCGGTGGACGTTCTACCACGTCGGCTTCAACCTGCGCAACGAGCCGTTCAGCGATCCGTACTTCCGCCGCAACGTCGCGCGATTGATCGACAGGGAATACATCGTCGAGGAAGTATTCTCCGGGGACGAGTACGCGACGCCGGTGCTCGCGCCCATCGCCGGCGAGTGGGTGCCCCCGGAACTCGAGTGGGACGGCGAAGATCCGTACGCGCCCTATTTCCGTTCCGAGGGTGAACCGACGGACGACGGAAACGACGATGACGGCGAGAACGGTGAGACGATGCGACTCGACGTCGAACGCGCGAAACGCGCGTTCGAACGGACCGGCTACGAGTACGACGAAGACGGCGAGTACCTGGTGAACCCCTGATGATCTCCGGCCTATTCGACCTACTGGCGCAGGTGGCGATCGCCATCGCGTGCATGCTCGCGATCACGATCTCGGCGTGCGTCGGTCGACGCCGACTTCGGACCACACGACGCGAGTGGCGGGGTCGAGTCGCTCGAGCGGCGCCGATCGCGCTCGTTCTGATCGCCGTGTTGCTCGTCAACCGGACGGTTCGCGACGGGCTCCAGGGGCTCTCCTGGGACATCGGATTTCAGGTCACGAAATACTTCAGGGAGATCGAAGGGACGGCGATCCTCTGGTTCCAGTCGTTCGCGAGCACGGAGCTCACGATGTACTTCTCGTTCGTCTACATCTACGGCTACGCGTTCATGCTGATCTTTCCCGTGATCGCGTACTTCGCGCTGTCGGACACGCGTCCGCTCAGAGAGTTGCTGACGGCGTACACGCTCAACTACTCGCTGGGACTGGTGCTCTACGTGCTGGTCGTCGCCTACGGCCCTCGGAACACGGAGCTCCTGCCGCAGATCGACACGTTCCTCTACACCTTCCGCCCGCAGTACCAGTACCTCACCGGCGAGGTCAACCGCAGTGTCAACGTCTTCCCCTCGCTGCACACCTCGCTCTCGGCGACGATCGCGATATTTGCATACCGGACCCGGGACGAGTATCCGAAGTGGTTCGCCCTCGCGGTCCCGCTCGCGGTGAGCGTCGCCGCGTCGACGATGTACCTCGGCATCCACTGGGCCATCGACGTCCTCGCCGGGTTCGCCCTCGCGGCCGTCGCCGCGTTCGCGTCGAAACGCCTCGTCGGACGGTGGTCGGTGACGAAGGAACTGGACCGACGGTTCGACTCCGACGTGACGACCCGGATCCGGACGGCCACCGAGACGCTCACCGACGGGGGCGTCGACGGCGACGGGGAGGGGAAACGCCGCGCGGACGACGAACGTCGGGACGCCGACGAACGGTCCGAACCCACCGGCGACGCCGTACTCGACGCCGAATCCACCTCGAATTCGACGGAACCCGAGGGTCGCAAGAGGGAAGCGTAACCCCCGCCGGAATCCGAATACCCTTATACGGGGACCCGCCAAGTCTCACAGAACCGAATGAGCGATAGCGACTCCTCCCCCTCCCGCCCTCCCACCGGACTCAGTCGCCGATCCGCCCTGGCTGCGGGAGCGGCCGGCATCGCGATCTCGACGAGCGGATGTCTGCGACGGATGCGAAACGTCGTCAACCGGGACGGCGACTCGCCGCTTTCGATCTCGATCACCTCCTACTCGGCGGACGGCGATCGCGAGGGGATCCAGCTCGCCCGCCACCTCGCGGACGGGCTCGAGGCGGCCGGCGTCGACGTCTCGATCGACATGCGTTCGGGCACCGAGTTTCTCCGATCGGTGTTGATCACCCACGACTTCGACTGTTACGTCGGTCCCTTCCCCCACGGAACGCACCCCAGTTACCTCTACGAAGCGCTCTACTCTCGGTACGCGGAGGAGCCGGGGTGGCAGAATCCGTTCGGCTTCTCGAACCTGACGTTCGACGAGTTGCTCGAGGAACAGCGCACCGCGACGGACGACGAGTACGAGGACGCCGTGGAGCGAACGCTCGGGGCGTTCGCCGCCGAGCAGCCGTTCGTCCCCGTCTGTCGACCCGAGGAACACCGGCTCGTCCGGTCGGACCGGTTCGACGGCTGGGAAGCCCACCACCTCGAGACGCGACTCGGCTACCTGGGACTCGACCCGCTCGAGGACGACGACCTGCTCCGGGCGGTCGTCGTCGACTCGCGGCCGTCGGCGAATCTCAACCCGCTGGCCGCGGAGTACCGCGACCGGGGGACGTTCGTCGACCTGCTGTACGACTCGCTAGCGACGGAGATCGACGGCGAACTGCGCCCCTGGCTGGCCGAGTCGTGGGAGTGGGACGACGGCGACCTCGAGGTCACGCTCCGCGAGGACGTGCGGTTCCACGACGACGAGCGCCTCACCGCCGAGGACGTCGAATTCACCTACCGGTTCATCGCCGACACGACCCTCGGCGAGGGCGACTCGCCGACGCCGGCGCCGATCTACCGGGGGCGGGCGGACGCGATCGACGTCGAGGCGATCGAACGGCTCGACGAGCGCACGATCCGACTTCCGATCGAGACGAACGCGGTCGTCGGGGAGCGGGCGTTGACCGTTCCCATCCTCCCCGAGCACGTCTGGGAGGACCGTAACGAACCGGCGCGCGTCCCCGGATTCGAGACCGGCCAGGGGACGACCGAGGCGTTCGTCGTCGACAACGTGCCGCCGATCGGTAGCGGTCCGTTCGCCTTCACCGGTCGATCGGAGCGCGAACGCGTCTCGTTCGAACGGTTCGACGATCACTTCACGCTCCGGGAGGACGTCGACCTCCCGGAACCGACCGTCGAGCGACTGCGCGGACGGATCGATCCGCGGAGCACGTCGGCGATCGAGATCATCGAGAACGGGGACGCGGACGTGACGGTACGACCCCTCGAGGCGTACGCGATCGACGCGATCCGCGGGGTCGAGGGAACGTCGGTCGTCGAATCGCCGTCGCGGGCGTTCTACCACGTCGGGTTCGACGTGCGCTCGGCGCCGTTTTCGAACCCCCACTTCCGACGGGCGGTCGCCCGCCTGATCGACAAGCGGTGGGTCGCAGAGACCGTCTTCGAGGGCTACGCGGAGCCGATCGCGGCGCCGGTCGGTCCGGAGTGGACGCCGCCGGACCTCGAGTGGGACGGCGAGGACCCGGAACTGCCGTTCCTGGGGACCGGCGGAGAGGGAACGGTCGACACGGAGGCGGCGCGGGCCGCCTTCGAAGAGGCGGGCTACCGGTACGACGAGGAGGGAGCCCTCCTGGTGAGCGAGTGATGCTCGGACAGGTTCTGAGCCAGTTGAGCCTGATCGTGGCGGTGATGGTACTGGTGTCGGTCGCGGCGTTCGTCGGCTGGGACCGACTCGCGGCGACCAGACGGGAGTGGCGAGCGCGGGTGCGGGCGGTCGCGCCGGCCGTCGCCGTCCTCGTGGCGGTGTTGCTCAGTAACAGCGTCGCCAGGGAGGCCGGGCCGGACGTGTCCTGGATGATCGACTGGAACATCACCTGGACGATCTACGACCTCGAGGGCGGGTTCATCCTCTGGCTGCAGTCGTTCGAGACGGCGTGGCTGACGGCGTACTTCTCGTTCACGTACATCTACGTCTACGTGTTCCTGATGGCCTTTCCCGTGATCGCGTACTTCGCGCTGTCGGACACGCGTCCGCTCAGGGAGTTGCTCACGGCGTACACGCTCAACTACGTCCTCGGGCTCTTCCTGTACGTCGTCATCATCTCCTACGGGCCGCGGAACATGATGCCGGAACTCGTCGACGCGCTGTTGTACGACACCTACCCAGAGTACCAGCACCTCACGCGGCAGGTCAACCGCAACACCAACGTCTTCCCGTCGCTCCACGCGTCCCTGTCGGCGACGGTCCTGTTGCTCGCCCACCGGACCCGGGACGAGTACCCGAAGTGGTTCGCCCTCGCGGTTCCGCTCGCGGCGAGCGTCGCCCTCTCGACGATGTATCTCGGCATCCACTGGGCCATCGACGTCCTCGCCGGATTCGGCCTCGCGTACGTCAGTGTCGCTCTCTCGACCCACCTCGTCGGTCGCTGGTCCGTCGCCGACGCGCTCGAGCGGCGACTCGGTTCGATCCGCGGACGAGACGCACGCGGTAACCGCGATGGCGACGGAAACGAAGGGGAGGTACCTGCGGTTCGAAGCGAGGACTGACGGGGCGTTCGGACAACGCCTCGCTGGCCGTCGCTACGCGGGGCGCAGAACGGAAGAGTGAGTAATCGACGTCGCGATCAGTCGTCCTCGAGCGCGTCGGCGATCCGCTTGAGCGCGCGCGTCTGGTCGCGCATCTCGTCGCGGAGTTGTCTGACCTCGCGCACGAGTTCCTCGTTACCGACGTCGCCGCCACCGCCGGCGCCGGGGCCGCCGCCCATCCCGCCGGGACCGGCGCCGCCGCCCATCATGCCGCCCATCATCTGCGCGAAGGGGTTGCCGCCCATCCCGCCGGGACCGCCGCCTCCGAACGGGTCGTCGGGTCGCTCACCCTCGCCTTCGCCCTCCTCGGCGCGCTTCTGCCTGATTTCCTCGACGCGCTCGCGGAAGGACTTGCTCTCGTCGTCGCCACCGTCGCCGCCCTCGGCCTCGGCCTCGGACTCGGAGTCCGTCGGATCTCGTTCTCGATCGGTGTCGTCGGACATACGTTCCGGTTCTGGACGGGATCGGAAAAGGATTGTTATGTCGGCGGTCGTCGCGACCGTCTCGCGCGGCCGCGACGTCCGCGACGTCGCGATTCTCGGCCCGCGGTCACCCGCCGAACGACCCCAGCGAGGACTGGAGGCGCCGCTCCGTCCCGCCGGTCTCGAGTTCGTAGCCGACGAGGTCGCGCATGTCCACCGCGTAGGTCGTCCCGGCGCGCTCGAGGACGAGCAGTCGCCCCTTCACCCCGAGGACGGTGCCCGCCGCGATCGTCTCCCTGACCGGGCGGGACGGCAGGTGGCGGTCGAACCCGTACGCGAACGCGAACCGGTCGATCGGATCGAACTCGTCGAGGAGCGACTCCCAAGCGTCCTCGTCGACCGAACTCGCGAGGGCGTCGACTTTGGCGTCGGTCCTGACGCGGTCGACGAGGTCCGATCGCGTCGCCAGTTCGGCCTCGATCTCCCGGGCGATCCGGCCGTCCGGCACCGTCCGGAGGTGGGCCGCCCGATCGGCGCCCTGCTCGCGGAGGCGGGTCTCGAGGCGCCACAGCTTCGTGACGCCCACCTTGAACGTGTCGGGGGCGAACGCGGCGAGGTAGACGGCGTGGGGTTCGTGACAGTCCATCTCGTCTTTCAGGCACGTCCCCGTACACCTGGCGCAGACCCACGTGCTCGAGTGGTACTCGCAGTGGGGTGCCCGCGGGCGGTCGCAGGCGACGTGTCGCAAGGCGGTGACTGCTCCCGCGTCGGCCTCGGGGCGCTCGTCGCGGACGTCGTCCGCGGCGGGTTCGGTGTCGCCGGCCGCGTCGGCTCCGGCGTCACCGTCGCCATCTCGAGGGGCGACGACGCCGGCACAGCGTCGGGAACCGAGTCGGTACGAGAGGTCGACGCCGGGCTCGAGCGATCGCCGCCCGACGACGTCGCCGTCGCTCACGAGCAGCGACGACCCCCGTTCGCTCGGTTCGTACCCGACGAGTTGCACGTCCAGCGATTGGTACCGGGCACCCATAGCGGTGACGTCTCGGGACGTGATCCCGGTTCGACCGCCGGACCCCGACCACACAAAGCCTATTACCGATGGCCCCAACCGATACGTTGGTGGCCCGCCGCCGTCCCCGCTGATGCGTTCGGCCTCCAACGCTCCCGTGGTTCCCCCGCGTCCCACCTCCCGCTCCGCCATCCCCTCACCCCGCTTCGCCGTACCTTCTCCACCGCTTCGCCGCACCCTCTCCCCCGCTCCGCCATCCCCCACCCAGTCACGCACCGTCGCCGGCGAACGATTTTACGCGCCAGTCTCGAACCTCGAGCTATCATGGCGCTCGACGCGACGCTCGAGGTGCACGTACGCGAAGACGGAGACGACTCCGCCGGCGATCCGGCGAACGACGAACGCGGTCGCTCGCTCGAGTTCGCGTTCACCGTCGCGAACGGGGGGTCGGAGGCGGTCGACCTCCGTTTTCCCGACGCCTGCAGAGCCGAGTTCGTCGTCTCGGACGGGGACAGTGAGCTGTGGCGCTCGACCCAGGGCCGGGTCTTCGCGCAGGTGCTCACGACCGCGTCGCTCCCGCCGGGCGAGGCGCTGACGATCGAAGACGAGTGGTCGGACCCGTCGCTCGAGCCGGGAACGTACGACGTCGTCGCGAAGTTACGCGCACGAGAGAACGAGACGAGAGACGAAGCGACGGTCACCGTGGCGTGACGAGGCGAGACGCGAGAAGCGCGGGTCGAGGAGGCCGCGGGGTGGAGAACGCTGCGCGTGACGAGTAGCGGGGACGCGATCGGCTCAGTTGAGGATGCTCTGGGCGACGGTCGCGAGCTGGTCGTTGTCGGCCTCTCGGAGCCGGTCGTCGCCGACTTTGAGTCGGAGGCGGGGTCGGCCGACGTCGATCGGGACCTTCTCGGTGTCGATCAGGCCCATGTCCTCGAGCTTGGTCTTCGTGCGGCTGAACGTCGCCTTCGAGGCGATGCCGACGTCCTCGCCCCACTTGCTGATGTCGTACAGCAGGGCCTCGTTCTTGGCCGCGACGAGCAGGGAGATGGTGACCTCGTCGAGGCCATCTCCGTCGCCGCGAGCGGTCTCGAGCGAGTTGAGGATGGCGGTGAAGTCGTCCTCGGCTTCGGGACTGATCTCCTCCTCGAGGGTTTCGCGGACGCGCGTGATCGGCGGCGTCCGGAGGTTGAACGAGCGGGCGTCCTCCCAGCGGGCGGCGTAGGTGTCGTAGGTGTCCTCGACGAAGCTCTCGTCGTCGGTGACGAGTCCGCCGACGCGGTCGCCGGCGTGGACGACGGCGATGACCCGCTCGTCGGTGATCAGCAGCGAGTTCTCCGGCGTCTCCTCGAGCGTCCTGAGCGCGAGGGCGTCCGCGTCGATCAGGTCGGCGGCGTTCGACGCGACGATAAAGTCGTCCATGACGTCCTTGAGCGTCCGCTCGTCGGCGAGCATGTGGACCGACGGGAGGTCGCCGTCGAACGCCGTCGCGACCGTCACGAACTCCTCGATGGCGTCTCGTGACGGATTGACCATGTACACGTCACCGCTCGCGTCTTCGAGGACCGACGCGAGGATATCGTCAATTTGGTGATTGAGTAAATTCGAGGTCATGCCTGTACAGAAGTAATCGGATGCACGCTACTTAATTTTGTTGGCCGTTCGCAGGCGACAACTTATCCTCTCACCGGATTTCCGGTGATTTTTGTCGCATATGACGTCAATTTGTTAACTGAATCGGGAGATCAATTGTTAGTTCGTTAGTATTAGCGGTCCGGCCAGCGATCGCATTCCCTCGCCGAGCATTTCGTCCCGCCGGAGGCGTTAGATAGATTACAATAAGTATATGCGGTAATATCCGAATACGTGACAGTATGCAATCCAGACACGAGACGCCGGGGGAGGTCGATTCCCGGGCGACGAGGCGAATCGCGACCGCGCCTGGAGCCGACGACCGAGCGCGACGGTCGTCCCGCCGGGCGACGCGGGTCAGCATCTACGGCGGTCCCTGATCGGTCCCCTCGAACGCGATCGACGCGCCCGATCGGCTCACGACCGGAATTTTCGGCTCAGTTCTCGCGACCAGTAGATGTCCCCGTCGTAGATGACGGAAGCCTCGCACTCGGCGAGGATCGTCTCCAGTTCCGACGCAGAGAGGGTGAAATACGATTCCGTCCCGCAGAGGTAGGCGTACTCGTTGTCCTCGGTGTGGGGGAAGTAGTACGACCCCGTCACGCGCGTCGAGTAACAGTCGAACGCGAGGAGGTGGGTACCGTCCTCGGGTTCCTCGACGGTGGCCGTCGTGGGGAGGCGGTGTTCACCCTGCGTGAGCGAGTGGGTGCCGTCGCCGACGACGGCGTAGTCCTTCCCCATCATGATACGCCTGCGCGCGAGGCGCATCGCCCGCTCGATGCTGAAGCCGTGGACGAGCAGTTTGGCGAACGTCGAACCGACCTTCACCGCGTGCTCGTTGAGCACCTTCGTGAACGTGACGGCGCCGGCGACGCTCCCCTTCTCGACGAGGGTCATCCCCTCGTAGAAGGAGCCACAGGCGTTGAGAAAGAACGTCTGGGCGTTACACCGGTCGAGGCTGTCGGCCGAGAGGTAGCCGTCCGAACACCGGAGGCCGTCGGTCTCGCAGTGGCCGATGTAGTGGACGAAGTCGTACTCGTCTTCGAACACCCGGGCGAGTTCGGCCGTCCGCAACGACTCCTCGACCGCGAGGTCGATCGTCAACTCCTCGGACCGACGCCGGTAGATCTCGGCGACGTCCTCGTGCTCGCCGGACATCTCGGGATCGTTCAACACGACGCAGATCGACGTCGAGTCGCGCGACCGCTTCAGGTACTCGAGGCGGTTGTAGTAGGCTTCGGTCGTCGATTTGAACACGTCGATCGGGACGCCGTCGGCGAGCCAGCCGTGGACCCGCCCGCTTCGAAGCTCGGGTTTGACGATGTCGACCGAAGCGACCTGTCCGGCCCCGGAGCGCTCGCCGCGGTAGAAGTCCTCGAGCGACCGCCGGACCAGCTCCCGCCCCTCGAGCGTCGACGTCCGCGGCAGGGAGAGCAGGCTCATTCGATCGAGGAGGAACGGGAGCGCGTCGACGTGGTCGTAGTCGGGGGTCACGTACGTCGCGAGGTGCCAGTCCGGGAGCCGGTGTTCGAGCGCCGCGTAGGGGACCTCGAGGTAGGCCTCGAGTCGGTCCTGCGGGGTGGCCTCGTAGAGCGCCTCGCTATCGAGTTCGAGCGCGTCGAGGATGCTCGCCTCCGAGAGGGTCGTGCGGTAGGGTCCGGCGTTGCGAACGAGACAGTCGAGGAAGAACGTCTTGCGGAGCAGCCGTTCGACGTCCCGTTCCAGGTCCGGCATCGGCCCGAGGCGCCGCTCGATCCCGCGGTCCTCGAGCCGGAGGCACGGGTCGACCCGGTTCTCGACCGCCACCCGCGCCTGGAGGTAGTAGGCGAGCGGGGCGACGACGAACAGGGACTCGTAACACGGGGGGACGGCGAGTTCGATCCCCGTATCGGGGGTGTCCGCCCGGATGCAGTCGGGGATCTCGAGGGCTTCACCCCGCTCGAACAGCGGCGGGTGGCCGCGCAGCGTCGGATAGGTCCGGTCGGGAGAGTCGGTCTTGTGCGACGAGGAGAGGTGGCTGATCGCCCGCGCGACGGCGTCGACGGAGTCGGGGACGGTGATCGCGTCGGCCGGAAGCTCGTGGCGGCTCCGGAAGCCGACGATCGCGCGGACGCGCTCCGGGAAGGTGACGACGGTCTCGGCGAAGTCGTCGGTCCGCCGGACCGTCGCCTCGCCCGAGAAGCGGAGGTAGGTCTTGATGTCGGCGTCGACGTCGACGACGTACTCGCCGGGCGCGAGCGACAGCGGCGCACCGTTGGGATCGAGTTCGTACTGTTCGACCGACCCGAGCGAGAAGGCGTACGCCACCGCGTGGGGGAATCGGAGTTCGTCCGCGGTCACGACGACCGTCTCGTCGACCGGCCGCGGAATGTCCGGGCCGGGTCCGTCGACCGAGAGGGCGCCGCCGCGGACCGATAGCTCGGTGCCGTCCGCGTCGACGACGCGGAGGGAGTTTCCTGAAGCCTCCCACTCGATCATTCGAATCGGTGAATGTGCCCGGAAGCAGTTAGTTGTATCGGATGGTTACCGACCCGAATCCGACAGCCGTCGACGGCCCGTCGGGGCCGGCCGCTCGGCCGCGCGGGGGACCTAGCGTCGCGTAAGGGTACACTTATAGAACAGCCAACCGGCACACCACACATGGAGCACGAGCACGTTCGGGACGTCGATCCCGCCGTCGCCGACGCGTTGGAGGGCGAAGTCGACCGGCAGCGGTCGACCCTGCAGATGATCGCCAGCGAGAACCACGTCAGCCGGGCGGTCCTCGACGCCCAGGGGAGCGCGCTGACGAACAAGTACGCCGAGGGCTACCCCGGCGCTCGCTACTACGGCGGCTGTCAGTACGCCGACGAGGTCGAACAGCTCGCGATCGACCGCGCCACGGAGCTGTTCGGCGCCGAGCACGTCAACGTCCAGCCCCACTCGGGCACCCAGGCCAACCAGGCCGTCTACTTCGCGATGCTCGAGCCGGGCGACAAGATACTCTCGCTGGACCTCAACCACGGCGGCCACCTCAGCCACGGCCACCCGGCGAACTTCGTCGGCCAGTTCTACGAGGTCGAACAGTACGAGGTCGACCCCGAGACGGGCTACCTCGACTACGAGGGGCTCAGAGAGCAGGCCGAGGCGTTCGAACCCGACATCGTCGTCTCGGGCTACTCCGCCTACCCGCGCGAGGTCGAGTGGGAGCGCATCCAGGAGGCCGCCGAGGCCGCCGGCGCGCTCCACCTGGCCGACATCGCCCACATCACGGGCCTCGTCGCCGCGGGCGTCCACCCATCGCCCGTCGGGGTCGCCGACTTCGTCACCGGTTCGACCCACAAGACGATCCGCTCGGGCCGGGGCGGGATCGTCATGACGAGCGAGGAGTACGCCGACGACGTCGACGCGGCGGTCTTCCCGGGCGGCCAGGGCGGCCCGCTGATGCACAACGTCGCGGGCAAGGCCGTCGGCTTCAAGGAGGCGCTCGAGCCCGAGTTCGAGGACTACGCCTCTCAGACGGTCGCGAACGCGAAGGCGCTGGGCGAGTCCCTCGCCGACGAGGGCTTCTCGCTGGTCTCCGGCGGCACCGACAACCACCTCGTGCTCGTCGACCTCCGGGAGTCCCACCCCGACACCAGCGGGGGGACGGCCGAGGAGGCCCTCGAGGAGGCCGGCATCGTCCTGAACGCCAACACTGTGCCCGGGGAGACCCGCAGCCCGTTCGACCCGAGCGGCATCCGCGCGGGTACCCCCGCGCTGACGACCCGCGGCTTCGACGAGGAGGACTGCCGACTCGTCGGCGAACTGATCGCCCGCGTCGTCGACGCGCCCGACGATGAGTCGGTCAAAGCCGAAGTCCGCGAGGACGTCGAGACGCTCTGCGAAGAGAACCCGCTGTACGAGTAGTCGCTCGGTCGATCTTCACCACTTCTCTCCGCCTCTAATCATCCACACCGCACAGACGGCCGAACCGACCGCCGCCGGGTGGGAATGAAAGGGGCTTTCAGGACGGGTTCGGAGCCCACATCGACGGCCTCCCTCGCAAACTGTCACTCGCCGGCACGCGCCTTATCCTCCGCCTCGCGCTACTGCCGACCATGTCGAAACGTCCGACCGGTACGCTCCTGGACGAGGACCTGCTGCTCGAGCTTCGGGCCACCGACGAGACGGCCGCGTCGGCGCTAGCTCTCGAGGTGACGCCGCTGTTCGACCGCATCGAGGCGGGCGCCGAAGATCCGATCGACTGGGACGTCGACGAGCGCGGCGACGTGCCGATGCTCGTGGGAAACCCGATCGACGAGGACGACATCCCGGACGCGGCCTACCCCCGCCGGCTCCGCGAGGAGCGACTCGAGCGTCGCGGTGACGACTCGACCGCCGTCGTCGCGCCCGTCCCCGACGCGTTCGTGACCGCCGACCCGCCCGACGGACTGGGGATCGACCTCGAGGCCTACGACGACGGGAACCCGCTCCTGTTCGACGCCGTGGGGATCGACGAGACGGTCGGACTGGTTCCCGTCCGGTTCGACGACGGGGAGCCGTACGCGGCCGAGCCACTCCCGGACGTCGGCGAAGGGAGCGATCCCGTCGCTGAGGGGTACCTCGAGCACGAAGAAGGTGCGGATCCGACGCCCCGGCCGGAGACGATGGACGCACCGCTCGACCCCGCCGTGCTCGAGTCGGTCCTCGCCGAGCGCGACGTCGACGCGGCCGACGTGATCGGGATCCTCGAGGCGGTCGAGCGCCACGACCTCGTGGGGATCGACGATCACGTCGCCGGCGTTCCCCCGCTCTCGATCGACACGCGCGCCGTCTGCCTGCTCCCCGAGGACGCGTGGACCGAGCGGATCGGTCCCGAACTCGAGGCGGAGGGGGTCGACGTCGATCCGGAGGCGCTCGCGGCCGCGCGCGCGGTCCACGAACTGCAGGCCCGGGCGCTGATCGACCTCGCCGCGGCGACCGAGCACGAGGGACCGGCGGACGAGTACGCGCCGGCCGTAACCGACGCGCAGGACACCGCCGAGTGGGACGTCGGCCTGCGGGGGATGGAGCGCACGATCGAACACCCGGCGCCGGTCGACGACGCGATTCGGTCCTCCCTCGACGATCGGACCTGAGCGGGATTCTATCCACGTTCGTGCGTATTAGACGGGCGATCCTCGGCGATTCTGCGCACGAATCCGAGCGTTGATTAGCCTCGCGGCCGCTCACTCGAGTATGACCGACGCGAACGCCGAGACGGAGATCATCGACGGCAACGCCGTCGCGAGCGAACTTCGCGAGGACCTGACCGGCGCGATCGAGACGCTCGCGGACGCGGGCGCGCGACCGGGACTGGCGACGGTGCTGATGGGCGACGATCCCGCGAGCCAGACCTACGTGAACATGAAACAGCGCGACTGCGAGGAGGTCGGCATCGAGGGGATCCACGTCGAGATCGACGGCGACGCACCGGCCGAGGACCTCTACGAAGCGATCGACGACCTCAACGACGACCCGGACGTTCACGGCTACATCGTCCAGTCGCCGGTCCCCGACCACGTCGACTACCGCGACGTGATCCGGCGGATCGATCCCGCCAAGGACGTCGACGGCTTCCACCCCGAGAACGTCGGCCGCCTCGTGGCGGGCGACGCCCGCTTTCGACCCTGTACGCCCCACGGCGTCCAGAAACTGCTCGAGTCAGCCGGCGTCGACCTCGAGGGAGCGGACGTGACGATCGTCGGTCGGTCGGACATCGTCGGGAAGCCGCTGGCGAACCTGCTGATCCAGAAAGCCGACGACGGCAACGCGACGGTGACGGTCTGTCACTCCCGAACCGAGAACCTCGCCGAAAAGACCCGGCGCGCCGATATCGTCGTTGCCGCGGTCGGCGTCCCCGAACTGATCGACGGCTCGATGCTCTCGGAGGGAACCGTGGTGATCGACGTGGGCGTCAACCGCGTGGAGGCGGACACCGACAAGGGGTACGAACTCGTCGGGGACGTCGAGTTCGAGAGCGCGAAAGAGAAGGCGAGCGCGATCACGCCCGTTCCGGGCGGCGTCGGGCCGATGACGCGCGCGATGTTGCTCTACAACACGGTCGAGGCGGCGAGTCTGCAGGAAGGGATCGACGTCGACCTGCCCTGAGCGGCCGGCCGCAGTCGCTCCCCGACCCTCGTTTTCGACGGCTCATTCGAGTCGATCCAGCCGATCCTGCGCGCGGGAGAATGCCGTTTCGTCCCCGTGAAGCCCGTCTGCCAGGTCTCGGACGGCTTCGACGAGGGTTTCAGCCGTCTCGGGCGGGACGTCGCCCTCGAGCATGCGAAGGCGCTTGACGTGATCGCCGAGGAGCTCGAGGGCGCTGCGTTCGGGCGCGACGAGCGAGCGGTCTTCGGCCCAGGTCCTGACGCCCCGACGGTACTCGCGTGCGGCGTTCGCGTAGGCGAGCCCGCGCGCCGACCGGAGGCTTCGCGGGACCTCCTCCGGCGGCGGCCGCTGGCCGTCGTCCGCGTCGCGAAGCAACGAGAGGAAGTAGAGTTCCTCGCGCTCGTCCAGGCGGAGGCCGCGCGCGACGACGTCGGCGACGTGGAGCAGTTCGGTGGCCGCGAGGTAGGTGTCGTCGAGGGGGCGCAACTCGCCTGCGTTGACGAACCCCCGCCTGCGCACGTACTCTCGGCAGGCGTCGCGGGCGCGGTCGGCGAGTTCCGCCGTCGACACGTCGTCGATCGCGTTCCGAACCGGGGTGAGGTCGAACTCGACGCGCACGTCGGTGTGTTCGGTCCGCTCGTCGAGGCCGACGCTTCGCAGGCTCCCGCAGGCCGGACAGCCCACGCTCCCCGTCTCGTAGTACGACCAGCGGGTGCCACACTCCGTACACTCGCGCTCGCCCCGAATTTTCATGCGTCGGCGTACGCCCGCAACGCCAAAAGACCCACGGGAACGGACGTATCGGTGTCGACGCACGGTTCCGCGACGGTCGCCCGGGGCCGAGGTCCCCCGTCGTAACAGTCGATTGGTGAATCGTCCCTGACGGTCTCGCGGACCGACGCGCGAGCGAGACCGCGCGCCCACCGAGACCGCCGGCCCGAACCGGTCGCTAATCGGTTGTTTCGACGGCCGAGTTGGCCGTCTCGAGCCACGAATAAGCGTTAGAGAGTGTCACGCCGGGTGACTGGATAGGCAATAGGTGATTAAGGTACGGCAGTTGCAGCCCACATCCCGACGAACGAAACCGTACTACAGAAAAATATGTCCGATCGATCACGATACAGTCGACGAACGTTCGTCACGGTCGCAGGTACCGCGAGCGCGCTCGCACTCGCCGGGTGTGCGGATCAGGGTCCGAGTGGGGACGAAGGGGGTAACGGCAACGGCGACGAGAACGGCGAGGACAACGAGTCCGAATCCGAAAACGGCGACGGCGAAGACGAGACGTACGCGCTGACCGTCACGGTCGAGGACGAGGAGGAAGAACCCGTCGAAGGCGCGACGGTCACCCTCGAGGAGGCCGAGGACCTCGAGGGCGAGGATGACGGCCTCGATGACGGGAACGAGAGCGAAGGGAACGAAACGGACGGCAACGAGAGTGAGGGTAACGAAACCGACGGCAACGAAACCGACGGCAACGAGAGCGAGGACAACGAGAGCGAGGACACCGAAGAGCTGTCGTTCGTCCAGGAGGAGGAGAACGAAACCGGGAACGAGACCGGGAACGAAAGCGACAACGAGACCGAGGGGAACGAGACCGACGAGCTCGAAGACGGCAACGAGAGCGAGGGCAACGAATCCGCCGGGAACGAGACCGAAGAGGGCGGCGTCACGGAGATCGAAGACGGCGTCTGGGAGGGCGAAACCGACGAAGACGGAGAGGTCGAGTTCGAAGAACTCGAGGACGGCGAGTACACCGTCACGGCCGAGTACGAGGGCGAGGAGACCGAGGACGACGTCGAAATCGACGGCGAGGACGAGGAGGTCACCCTGACCTTCGGCGATGACGGCGGTACCGACGGCAACGAGACTGAAGGGAACGAAACCGACGGCAACGAAACCGAGGGGAACACTACCGACGACGGTAACGAGAGCGGGGAGAACGCGACGGACGACGAGGAAGACGACGGGCTCTAAGCACCACCCCCGACCGGCCGCCAGCGGCTACGGAAGTGGTGCTCCGGTGGCGGTTCGGAGCGCTCGGAATCCGGCACGAAAGGACCGATTACGATCCCCCGGACCGACGCCGGTTCCCGATCACGACGCCCCCGGCCGAACGTTCGATCGGTCCCCTCGCCGGCTTTTTTGCCGCTCGAACCGGTAGTGAGCGACATGCGAGACGAAGACGAGATCCGCGAGCAGTACGAGTTCCTGAAAGAACACCTCGAGAGCGACGAGATGCGCCACGACGGCGTCAGACAGATGTTCACCTACTACAAGCGGGCGCTCGGGTGGGTCCTCGAGGAAGAGCACATCTGAGGATTCGGCGCGCGAGTTCGCGACCGCTCCCACACTGAGTTCGACGCTCCGACCGTCTGTCACGCGCCGTTTTCCGTCGATCCGTCGACGCCCGCTCTCGATCGGTGGGAATTTCGGACCACGCGCATTCCCGTGACGATGAAAATCCCTCGATCGGCTGTATCGCCCGGCTCTCCGAGGAATTCGGAGGAATCGGTTCCCGAATTACGACAGAAACGTGTTACGAATTCGGACGGTGTCGGTACTTTTAAGTCCTCCCAGCGAATTTTTCCAGTTGACGCTTCGCTTGGAGGGCCGAAGCGTCAGCGGGGACCAATTCAGGGCGGCAAGCGATCGCGTGACACTTTTCCCGTCACGCGATCTGCTTTCCTGTTTCGACGCACGATCGATCGTGAGCCTCGCGGACGGTCGCCACGTCAGCCGTACCCACACGTGATCAGAACACGCCCAGGAGCGGAGCGATCGGTCCGTACCGAATCAGACGGGAGTATCCGCTCGAGGGTGACTCTCGGCGAGCGTCGCTCGAAAAGTTCGGCCGACGCCCCGGGTACGGGTCGATCAGATCGGTGATCGTGACCGACTAACTATCGAGGGATAAACCACATGGAGGGTAAACATGAATTGCACCTTAGGAGATGCCAGAGGATGACCAATCACGGTAGTTACTATTCGGCCGAGACCCAAATTCCGCCCTTCGATGGTAATAGCACAGTTTCGATCGAAACGACCCGATATGTTTATTAAAATTCGACAGTAACTAGGAGTGGTACTTTCCCAATGTACGATTTGACAGGATTCCAGCGAGACCTGCTGTACGTCATCGCAGGCGAGGAGGAACCCCACGGGCTGGCGATCAAAGAAGAACTGGAGGACTACTACGAGAAGGAGATCCACCACGGACGGCTCTACCCGAACCTCGACACGCTCGTCGACAAGGGGCTGGTCGAGAAGGGGAGTCGCGACCGCCGGACGAACTTCTACACGCTCACCCGGCGCGGCCGCCGGGAACTCGAGGCCCGTCGGGAGTGGGAGGAACAGTACGTCGAACTGTAGAGTGGGTCCGTGATGGGCGCCTCGCGAACCGTTACGGCCGTCGTCGGCCTCCTCCTCGGACTGTTGGTGAGCGTCGCCGCGTGGATCTACTTCGATACGTTCCTGCTCTTCCTGTTCCTGCCGTTCGTCCCGCTGCTCGCTCCGGGAATCGGCCGGCGAGGGGACCACGTCGAGAGCGGCGCGGCCGGCCGAAACGGTTCCGGCGATCGATCCAGCACCGGCGGCGGGCCTGGCCCGGGAGGTCGAACCGGCCTCGACGTCCGCCGGTGTCCCCGCTGTGGCTTTCGGACGGACGATCCCGGGTTCGAGTACTATCCGCGCGACGGGAGCCGACTCCGTGAGTGAGTCGTCGGGTTCGCCGACGGACTCGACGCGCTGGTCGACCATCTGCTCCGGAGCCGACCGCGACGAAAGCGGACGGACCGTCGACCGCGACGAAACCCGGCCGGTCATCGACCACGACGAAACGGGGCGAAACCCCGGACGACGGCGCCGAACCGCGCCGCGGCCCTTATGTTGACTCCTACGAAATACTGACGGGTGAACGAGGTTCATCGATGGAGATCGTTACGCTGTCGCCGCCGCTGACGCTGCAAGTCGCCGACGCACCGCTGGACGAGGCGGTCGTCCGCATCGCACTCGCGGGCGCCCTGGGGATGTTCCTCGGCCTCGAGCGCGAGTGGTCCCAGAAGTCCGCCGGCATCCGCACCTTCTCGCTGATCAGCCTCCTCGGCGCGGTGTTCACGGTGCTCTCGTTCGAGACGCCGATCGGCGAGGGACTCCTCGTCCTCGGGGGCGTCCTCGTCATCGTTCAGGGCGTCCTGCTCGCCGTCCAGGGGCTGCTCGGCGGGGAGGACCAGGGCCTGTCCCTGACGACCTCGGTCTCGATGCTCGTCGCCTACGGCGTCGGCGCGCTCGTCGCCGCCGAGTTCATCATCGAGGGGGTGACAGTCGCCGTCCTCTCCTCGCTGCTGCTCGTGCTCAAGCGGGAACTCCACGAGTTCGCCTGGGGGCTCTCCCACGAGGAGATGCGCTCGACCACCGAGTTCGCCATCCTCGCGTTCGTCATCTACCCCCTGCTCCCCGCGGAGGCGACCCTCGAGGTCGGCGGGATCGAGATTCCGCTCGAGCCCCAGGTCATCTGGCTGATGGTCGTCGCCGTGGCGGGCATCGGCATCGTCAACTACGCGATCGTCTCGACCTACGGCGGCCGGGGCATCGCCGTGACGGGCTTTTTCGGCGGACTGGCTTCCTCGACGGCCGTCGTCGGGACGATGCTCGATCACGTCCGCCAGCGTCCGGAGACCGCCTCCTACGCCGTCGCGGCGATCCTGCTCGCGGACGCGGCGATGGCCACGCGCAATCTCGCGATCGCGGTCGGATTCACGATCGGCACCCGGGCCGACGTGCTCGTCGAGGCCGTGATTCCGCTGGGTGCAGTTATTCTGCTGGCGTTCGGCATCGCCTGGCTCATCGCCGACTGGAGCGAGTCGTCGTCGATGGACCTCGAGAGTCCGTTCTCGCTGAAGAACGCCCTCGCCTTCGGCGCCGTCTTCCTCGTCGTGCTGGTCTTCGGGTCGGTCGCCCAATCGGGATTCGGCACGCTCGGCTTCTACGCGACGGCCGTCGCCAGCGGCCTCGTCTCGAGCGCCGGCGCGACGACGTCCGCGGTCGTCCTCTACCGCGGGGGGCAACTCGGCGCCCCCGAGGCGACGATCGCCATTTTGCTCGCGACGGTCTCGAGCATCGTCGTGAAGGCGCTGCTCGCGACGACGTCGACGAACGTCCAGTTCAGAAACCGGGTCGCGGTCTACAGCGGCGTCCTGCTGATCGGCGGGGCGCTGGCGTCCGTGCTGGTCGTCGTGTGAGGTGGCGGACGCGGCCTCGAGGGAGGCCAGGCGGAAATTCGCCCGAGACGGATGGTTTTACGGAGCCCCGAACCACTAGCCACCCATGGACCGCGACACGGTCGAACCCCGCGTCGACAGAATTCCCGGCGAGCGCGCGACCCGGTGGGTCGAGTACCACCACCGGTACGCCGCGCCGAGCACGTACGTCTACGAGTTCGTCTGGGACGCGAGCGCGGAGGCGGTCGGCCCCTTCTGCACCGACGTCGACGGCAACGTCCTCCTCGACTTCACGAGCCACGTCGCCGCCGCGCCGCTCGGGTACAACAATCCGGCGATCCTCGAGCGACTCGAGGGCTTCGACCCCGTCGATCCGACGAAGATCGCCGGCCAGGACTTCTACGTCAGCGGCGGCGGCACGCCCGAGGTGAGCGACTTCCCCGGACCGACCCAGCTGATGGAGCGGCTGGTCGACCTGACCGACCGCTACGACATGGACCGCGTCTTCCTCTCGAACTCGGGGGCCGAAGCCGTCGAGAACGCGATCAAGATCTGCTACGCCTCCGGCGGTCACCGGGCGTTCACCTTCGACGGCGGCTTCCACGGCCGGACCCTCGGTGCGCTCTCCCTCAACCGCTCGAAGGCGGTCCACCGAACTGGCTACCCCGAGATACCCGGCGTCGTCTCGGTTCCCTACCCGTCCACGGACGACGAGTACGAGACCCGCTGGCTGACCGACGGCCCCGGCGGCAACGTCGTCGCGGACGCCCTCCACGCCGACCGCGGCGTGATCGACCCCGAGGAGGTCGCCTACCTCGTCCTCGAGCCAATCCAGGGCGAAGGGGGCTACCGGGCGGCCCACCCCGCGTTCGCCGCGGACCTCGAGGACCTGCGCGAGCGGTACGGCCTGCGGGTGATCGCCGACGAGATCCAGTCCGGCCTCGGCCGAACCGGCGAGTTCTGGGCCGTCGACCACCTCGAACTGACGCCCGACGTGATCACGAGCGCGAAGGGGCTGCGCGTCGGGGCGACGATCTCCCGCTCCGACGTCTTCCCCGAGGGGCGGGGCCGCCTCTCCTCGACGTGGGGCGGCGGCGACCTCCTCGCGGCGATGCAGGGCGTCGTGACGATCGACGCCATCCGCGAGGAGAACCTCCTCGAGAACGTCCGCGATCGCGGCGAACAGTTCCGGGGGATCCTCGAGGACGCTCGCGCCGACGGCGAGGCCGGGACGGAAACGATCGTCGACGTCCGCGGAAAGGGGCTCATGATCGGCGTCGAGTTCGACACGAAAGCGCGCCGTGATGCGGTGCTCGAGGCCGCGTTCGAACGAGGGCTGCTCACCCTCGGCTGCGGCTACAAGACGCTCCGTTTGCTGCCGCCGCTGGACGTCACCGAGCGCGAGATCGATCTGGGAGCGGGGCTGTTGCTCGAGGCGGTCGCCGACGCCGCCGACGGTGTCGACGCCTGATCGGCCCGCCGACCACCTCCCGTCGTCCATCGATCGTCGACCGCAGACCGTCGTCCGTCGTCCGTCGTCCGTCGTCCGTCGTCCGTCGTACGCCTCGAGGAGCGTCGACTCGGCCGAAAACCCGCGGCGACAGGTTGGTCGTTTCGGTACGTTTATACGCCGCTCGGCAGACGGTGTTCGTATGGCAGTGGATCTCAGCGAATTCGATCACCCGGCGTGGCTGACGGCGGCGAGCACGGTCGCGGGTTACGGCCTGATTCTCGTCCTCATGACGGTGCTGCTGTTCGCCGTTCCGTGGGCCGTCTTCTCGTTCCTCTGATCGGCCGGTTTCACCGGACCCCGAACCGACACCACATCGCGCCGTTCTTCACGCCCCATCATCGCCGACTCGTTCCGACGCTCGAGCGGCGGCGCTCGAGCGGTGGAGCGGAATCGGAGCCGGGCCTCGAGCCCGGAACTGACCCGGGCCGACGGCGACCGATGCGAGCCGACCGCGGATCGCCGATCAGTCGGCGATCGCTTCGGTCGTCTCCGTCTCGAGGGTCGGCCGCTGGATCCAGAGGTCGCCGAACAGTTCGTCCTGCTCCAGGACGATCCGGCCGCGGTGGGCCAGAAAGAGCAGCGCGAGGTAGGTCATCACGCGCGAGCCGCCGACCTCGTCGATCTCGGCGTACAGCACCTCGTCGCGGCCGGCTTCGTACTGCGTCTCGAGGGCGGCGTCGACGTCGTCGATGATCGCCTCGATGTCCTCCTCGTGGGTGGTGTGGGTGACGTCGTCGCTCGTCGGCTCGTCGTCGACGCGGAAGTCGTCGCCCGAGTGGTAGTGCAGTTCCTGCATCCCGCGGCCGTAACCGCTGGGCGAGTCGCTCGTGTCGTAGGTTCGGGACTCCTTCCACCAGCTGCCGCGCTCGGCGTCGCGAAGCTCGCGCACGAGTTCGTCGAGCGTCTCGGGCTTCCCGCGGGCGTGCTTGCGCTCGAGCCGGCGCTCCATCTCCGCCTCGAGGCTCTCGATGGGGTCGAAGCCGGGCGCCGGCCCGCCATCGCCGTCCATCGCCCCCTCGTCGGCGAAGGGGGCCTCCCACGGTGGCAGTTCGTCCTCCTCGGGCTCGTCGACGGCGAACAGTTCGTCGCTCTTCATTCGCAACAGGACGCTCGCGTAGAACAGGGCCCGGCCCGACGTCCGGAGGTCCGTCTCGTCGAGCGCCTCGAGGAACTTGTCCGTCACCGCGACGATGTCGATGTCCCAGGGATCGATCTCGCCGTCCTTGGCGAGCTGGACGAGGAGTTCGACGGGTTCGACGGCGTCGTCGTCTTCGGCCTCGTGCTCGCCCTCGCCGTCGACGTCGGATCCGGATTCGGGTTCGACCTCGCCCAGGGTTCCGACGTCGCCGCCGTCATCGTCCTCGCCGCCGTCACCGTCCTCGCCGCCGAACGCGAGCGTCGTCCCCGAGTCCGAGTCCCGATCCCGCGGGCGTTCACGCGACTCGTGTCCGACGATGTTCAGCGGAACGTCGTCGTCCGAATCGTCGCTCGCGCTCGAGTCCGGATCCGGCTCCGCGCCCCCGTTGGCGTTCGCGTTCTCGTCCGACGCCGGGGGACGGCTCCCCTCGGGGTCGTCCTCAGTCATCAGCCGGGACCTCCTCGCCGTCGCCGCCGCTCAGGTCGATGCCGGTGACGGCGCTGACGTTGTCCTGTTGCATCGTCACGCCGATGGCCCGCTCGGAGCGGTCGAGCATCGCCGACCGGTGGGAGACGACGACGAACTGGGCGTCGCCCGCGAGCTCGTCGACCATCTGGCCGACGCGCTCGGCGTTGACCGCGTCGAGGAATGCGTCCACCTCGTCGAGGGCGTAAAACGGCGCCGGGTTGTGCCGCTGGATGGCGAAGATGAACGCCAGCGCGGTCAGCGACTTCTCGCCGCCGGACATGGCGTCCAGGCGTTGGATGGGCTTGTCGCCCGGCTGGGCCTTCATCGTCAGCCCGCCCTCGAACGGGTCCTCCTCGTCCTCTAAGTGGAGCGAACCCGTCCCCTCCGAGAGCTTCTCGAAGATGTCGGTGAAGTGGGCGGCGATCGCGTCGTAGGACTCCATGAACGTCTTTTTCTTCTGGGTCTCGTACTGCTCGATCCGCTCGCGGATACCCGTCGCCTCCTCGACGAGGGTCTCCTTGCCCTCTTCGAGCCCGTCGAGTTCCTCGCGCACCTCGTCGTACTCGTCGATCGCGAGCATGTTCACCGGCTCCAGGGCCTCCATGTCGGCCTCGAGCAGCTCGATCATCTCGAGGACCGTCTCGTGGTCCGGGACCTCCTCGGGGTCGTAGTCGCCGACCTCCGCCTCGAGGGCCTCGAGCTCCCACTCGAGGTCGCCCGCGCGCTCGCGGTCGTTCTCGAGCTTCCCTTCGACGGCGTTAACCCGATCCTGCTGTTCGTCCCTTGCCTCGCGGGCCTCGGCGAGGTCGCCCTTCAGCTCGTCGCGCTCGCCTTTGAGCTCCGCCAGTTCCTCCTCGAGATCCTCGACGGCCTCGCGCTTCTCCTCGAGTTCCTCGCGCTTCTCCGTAATCGCGTCCTCGCACTGTTCGATCCGCTCTTCGTACTCCGCCTTGCGGTTCTGCGCGGCCTCGATGTCGTCGTGGAGGTCCTCGATCGCCTCCTCGGCGTACTGCTTCTCGAGGCCGAGTTCGTTCAACTCGGCGTCGATGTCGTCGATCCGGTCCTCGCGCTCGTCGATTTCGGCGGTTATCTCCTCGATCTTCGCCGTGAGTTCGGGGATCTTCGAGTCGGCGAGTTCGCGCTCGAGGTCGGCGATGTCGGCCTCGATCTCCCCGATCTCGCCCTGCTTGGTCTCGATCTCGCCCGAGATCTCGGTCATCCGCTCGTCGACGGACTCGCGCTCCTCCCGGAGCGTCTCGAGGTCGTCCTCGAGCGACTCGATCTCATCGCGGATGGCGGCCTTCCGGTCGTCGAGCTTCTCGATCTCGCTCTCGATCGAGCGGACCTCGTCGGCCGCGTCCGTCTGGCGGTCGCGGGCGTCGTCGAGGCGCTCCTCGACGCCGCGAAGCTCCTCGCGCACCTCGTTTCGCTCGTCCTGCAGCTCCGTGATCTGCTTCGCCACGCGCTCGAGTTGGCCCTTGCCGCTGGCCGAGAACGAGTAGCGAGAGCCCTTGCGCGAGCCGCCGGTCATCGCGCCGGTCTTCTCGACGAGGTCGCCGTCGAGGGTGACCATGCGGTAGTCGCCCATGTAGGCGCGGGCGGTCTCGAGGTCCTCGACGACGAGCGTGTCGCCGAAGACGTACGAGAAGATCCCCGCGTACTGCTGGTCGAAGTCGACCAGGTCGTAGGCGAAGCCGACGACCCCCGGATCGGACGGGGCGTTCGGGAGTCCGCGCCGTTGCATCTTCGTGATCGGCAGGAACGTCGCCCGGCCGGCGTTGCGCGATTTGAGGTACTCGATGCACTGCTGGCCGACGACGTCGTCGTCGACGACCACGTTCGCGAGTCGTCCGCCGGCGGCCGTCTCGCAGGCGACCGCGTACTCGCCGGAGACGCTGCCAAGCTGGGCGACGGCGCCGTGGACGCCCTCCATGCCGGAGTTCAGGATCGTCGTCACCGCGCGGCCGAACGAGGAGTCGCCGCTCTCGCCGGCGTTCGCCTCGAGTTCGGCGTACTCCTGCTGTTTCGCCTGCAGCTCGTCGTCGAGGTCGTCGAGGTCGCCCTGCAGTCGGCGCTTCTCGGCTTTCAGGTCGTCGACGACGCCCTCGATGTTCTGCCGATTGAGCCGGGCCTTCTCGAGTTCGCGCTCGAGATCGGAGCGCTGGCTCTCGAGTTCGGGCAGCTCCGCCTCCTTCTCCTCGATCGTCGCTTCCTTCTCGGTGATCGCGTTCGAGCGCCGGCGGGCCTCGTCGAGCAGGCGGTCCTGCTCGCGTTGGAGGTCGTTCTTCTCCGTCTTCGCCTCCTCCAGGACCTCCTTCCGGTCTGCGAGGTCGGCTTTCAGCTCGTCGTACTCGGTGTCGACCTCGTCGATCTCCTGCTGGACCGCTTCGCGTTCGCCCTCGAGGTCCTGGATCTCGGCCTTGATCGAGGCCTTCTCGAGCTTGTGTTCGCGCATCTCGCCCGTGAGCTCGTCGACCCGCTCCTGCTTGCGGTCGATCTGGACGAACGCCTCGCGGCGCTTCGACTCGGCCTCCTCGATCTGCTCCTCGCTCGCCTCGATGCGGTCCTCGAGCCGGGAGATGTCGCCTTTGACCTCCTCGATCTCGCTTTTGATGCGCAGCTGCTCGTCCTCGCCCTTGCGCTCGATCTCGGCGTTGAGATCCTCGAGGTCCTCCTGCAGGCGGACGACCGTCCCCTGGCGCTCGTCGAGTTCACGCTGCAGTTCCTCGAGTTCCTCCTCGTGGCGCTCGATGCGCGAGCGGACCCCCTCGAGTTCCTCGCGTTTCTCCTCGAGTTCGCTCGCCTTCCGGTAGCCCTCGTACTCCTCCTTCTCGCGGCGGAGCCGGCGGTACCGCATGGCGGTCCGGCGCTCGTCCTCGAGCTGGGCGAGTCGGTCGCGCTTCTCCTCGATGCGGAGCTCGGCCTCGTCGATGCGCTCCTCGACGACCTCGAGTTCCTCGAAGGCGTCCTCCTTCTTGGCGTCGAACTCGGCCACGCCGGCGATCTCGTCGATGATCTTGCGCCGGTCGTGGGGCGTCATGTTGATGATCTCGGTGACGTCGCCCTGCATGACGACGTTGTAGCCCTCGGGGGTGACGCCGGCCTGGGCGAGCAGGTCCTGGATGTCCGAGAGGTTGACCGAGCGGTCGTTGAGGTAGTAGTAGGAGTAGTAGTTGTCCTCGGTCTCCTTGATGCGCCGGCGGATGCGCACCTCCTCGCCGTCGCCGACGTCGTCGCTCCCCGCGGCGTTGGCGATCTGGGAGCGCTCGAGCGTCCCGTCGGAGTTGTCGAGGACGACCTCGACGATGGCCTCGCGGGTGCCGCCGGCGCCGGCTCCGCCTTCGCCGTCGTGGCCGGGATTGTAGATGAGATCCGTCAGCTTCTCGGCCCGGATTCCGCGCGTTCGGGCGAGCCCGAGCGCGAAGAGGACGGCGTCGATGATGTTCGACTTGCCGGAGCCGTTGGGGCCGGTGACGACGGTGAAGTCCTCGTAGAAGGGGATCCTCGTCTTCCGACCGAAGCTCTTGAAGTTGTCCAGGACGAGCGCTTTGATGTACATCGTTGGTTCCGGACCTCCGTTTACCGACGGCGGTGCGGCGGGTGGCCGCCGGCCGTCGGGGTCGCAGATAGTCGGGTGCCGGTCGGGGGAGACGAGATCGGTCGACCGGCGACCGTCCGAAATCGCGCCGTTCGGCGCGGGTAGCCCTTACGCGACAATGATATCGTCGCTACCTGAGTCTTCCGCTTCGTCGCCGACCGAGCCCTCCTCGGCGTCGATTTCGGCCTCGGCGGCCGCGGCCTCGACGTCGTCCGGGTCCGCCTCGGCGTCCGCCTCGCGCTCGCGGCGGCGCTCTGGAACCCGCGTCGGCGTCTCCTTGTCGAGTTCGGCCTCGAGGATTCGGATGCGCTCTTTCGCCTCGACGAGTTCGTCGGTCAGTCCTTCGATCGTCGACTCGAGTTCCGCGACCGTCGATTCCAGCTTCTCGACGCGATTTTTCGACATACCATCTAGCGGTCTGTCCTGCTACATAAACGTACGTCAGACAAGTATATTTGTTCTGTTAATTCGCGCGAGCGCCTATAGGGCGGGAGAATTACCGCACCCGTATTCGTCGTCCGATTACGGTAGAAAGCCCAATTTCCTCACGGCTGACGATCGGTACGGACCTCGTGGAGACGTGTAAACGAGACCGGAGTGAAGAAGGTCCGGCCCAGCGATGCAAGGAACGACCTCACCGCGACGTCGACTCCCCCTCGAGTCCCTCGAGCGCCGACTCCGCCGCCCCGAGGAGCTTCCGCTCGCAGCGTCGCAGGTTCATCGAGACGGCCGTCTTCGAGACGTCGAAGCGCTCGGCGAGGTCCTCGAGCGTCGCGCCGCGGGGCGTCTCGTAGTAGCCGAGTTCGGAGGCGACCTCGAACGTTCGCCGCTCGGTCTCGGTGAGTGAGCGACAGCCGTCGAGCACGGCCATCGCGCTGTCGGCGTTCTCGAGCAGGTCGAACAGCGCCGTCGCGCCGAGGCGGTCGCGGTTCTCGACTTTGAAGTCGTTGTGGCGCTCGAGTTCGGCGAGCGTGACGTCCTCGGCCTCGTCGTCGTCGAAACCGACGTGCCACCGCTCGCGACCGTCCTCGATCCGGAACGGCCCGGTGATGTAGCCCCCGTTGCGCTGGATCGAACGCATGGCGTCTGTCTCCTCGATGACGGTGCCGATGGTGGCGACGTTGTCGAGCTTCGAGAGGATGTAGCAGTCGTTCATGTTGGGATGCGCCCGCAGCACCCGGAGCCCCTCCTCGAGTTTGTTCGACGTGTCCGCCTTCACGAGCAGGCGCGTCTCGAGTTGCTCGGCGTCGGTGTCCAGCTGCCACTGGACGGCCGAGAAGACGACGTCGACGTCGTCGGTGGTGTCGATGAAGGGGCAGTCGTACTGCCGCATATCGAGGTCGAGGTCGATCATTACCGACCGATAGCTCGCCGCGCAGCGTGTTAACCCTTATCATTAACAATAGTAATAGGTCGATTGCATTTCCGGCGAGTCGAAACCGGTGGGCGCCAGGGGTATCGGGGGTCAATCGGGACCCAGCGCCGGCGTTGAAATGTTAACGACCGCGTTTTAGCACGAGACCGACCAAGGTCTACCGAACGCGATGTCTCAGTCAGATTCCGAATCCGATTCCGAAGTCTCTCCGCCGTCGGTTACGCGCGAAACGATCCACACCATCGACGACGACTCGTTCACCGCGGAGAACGTCTGTCTCGTCACCGGCGCAGGCTCCGGCATCGGCCGGGCGCTGGCGCTCGCGGCCGCCGAAAACGGCCTCACCGTCGCCGCGACCGATATCGACGAGGACGGCCTCGAGGACACCGTCGACCGGGGCGAAGAGATCGGCGTCTCCGGCCCGATCGAGACGATCCCGGGCGACCTGACGAACGACGACGACCTCGAGCGGATCGTCGAGCAGTCGGCCGACCTGGGGAACGTCAAGTACCTCGCGAACATCGCCGGGATGCAACACATCGACTCCATCGAGGAGTTCCCGATGGAGACGTACGACACGATGCACGCCATCATGCTCCGGGCGCCGCTCTACCTCTCGAAGCTGTGTATTCCCCACTTCCGCGAGACCGAGGACGGCCGGGGCTGCGTCGGCAATATGGGCTCGGTCCACGGCCACTACGTCACGAGCGACAAGGTGGCGTACAACGTCTCGAAGTTCGGCCTCCGGGGACTCACCCAGTCGATCGCCGCCGAGGGCGACGGCGAGATCCGCTCGTTCTCGGTCAGCACGGGCTACGTGAAGACGCCGCTGGTGACGAATCAACTCGAGGACACCGCCGAGCAGCGCGGCATCTCCGTCGACGAGGTGATCCAGGACGTGATGCTCGGTCAATCGAGGGTGAAGGAGATGATGGAACCGGTAGACGTCGCCAACCTCTTCCTGCTCGGCTTCTCCGATCTGGGCCGACACCTCGACGGCGGCGACCTCCTGTTTGATGGTGGTATGACCCTAACCTACGAGTGACCATGTCAGGGGAACCCAGTCTCGAGGACGTCGACGAGATCGTCCACGAACCCGACAGGGAGTTCGTCGAGTCCACGAACGTCCACGCGTTCATGGAGGCGTACGGCATCGACGACTACGACGAGTTGATCGAGCGGACGACCGCCGAGGTCGAGGGCGTCGAAGAGTCCGGCCTCGAGTGGTTCTGGGACGAGATGGTCGACTACCTCGATATCGAGTACTACGAGGAGTACGACGAGGTACGGGACGATACCGACGGACCGCAATTTACGGATTGGTATCCGGGCGGCGAACTCAACGTCGCGCACAACGTCGTCGACCGCCACGCCGCCCGGGACGAGGAGACGCGCAACAAAGTCGCCACCATCTGGGAGGGCGAGGACGGCGAGGTGCGGGAGGTCACGTATCTGGAACTCCGCCGGAAATCGAATCAGGTGGCGAACGCGCTCGAGGAGCGGGGGATCGAGACGGGCGATACGGTGGGCCTGTACATGCCGATGGTTCCGGAGGTCGTCTCGATCCTCTACGGCTGTTTCAAGGTGGGCGCGATCGCCGTCCCGATCTTCTCCGGCTTCGGCGTCGACGCCGCCGCGACGCGGATCGAGGATGCCGAGTGCTCGGTGCTGTTCACGGGCGACGGCTTCTACCGCCGCGGGAACCCCATCTTCCTCAAGTCGGCCGCAGACGAGGCGATCGAGCAGGCCGGCCACGTCGAGCACACGATCGTGTTCGACCGACTCGGCTCGAGCGAACGGAAGAGCGAGCACGAGATTCCGTGGAACGACGAGCGCGACGAGTGGTGGATCGACGCCGTCGAGACGCAGGGCGACGAGTACGAGACGAAGTCGCTCGCGTCGAATCGGGAGTCGATGCTCCTGTACTCCTCGGGCACCACGGGGATGCCGAAGGGGATCGTCCACACCCACGCCGGCGTCCAGGTGCAGGTCGCGAAGGAGGTCTTCTTCGGGATGGACCTCAAACCCGCGGACCGCTTCTTCTGGGTCTCGGACATCGGCTGGATGATGGGGCCGTGGACGCTCATCGGCGTCCACACCTTCGGCGGGACGGTCTTCATGTACGAGGGCGCGCCCGACTACCCCGATCCGGACCGCTTCTGGTCGATGATCGACCGCCACGAACTCACCCAGTTCGGGATCTCGCCCACCGCGATCCGGGCGCTCCGGAAGCACGGAGACGACTGGCTCTCCGGCCACGACCTCTCCTCGCTCCGCATCCTCGGCTCGACGGGCGAGCCGTGGGACCCCGAGTCGTGGCGCTGGTTCTACGACAACGTCGGCGGCGGGGAGTGCCCGATCATCAACATCTCCGGCGGGACCGAAATCTGTGGCTGTTTCCTGATGCCGATGCCGACCGAACCCCTCAAGCCCTGCACGCTCGGCGGTCCCGGCCTCGGCATGGACATCGACATCGTCGACAGTAGCGGCGAGTCCGTGAAGGAGGAGCACCAGCGGGGCTTCCTCGTCGCGAGGGACTCCTGCCCCTCGATGACGAAGTCGCTCTGGAGCGGCGACGAGCGCTACCTGAACGAGTACTGGTCGACGTTCGAGGATCCGCCGATGTGGAACCACGGCGACTGGGCCCAGAAGGACGAGGACGGCTTCTGGTTCCTCCACGGTCGCGCCGACGACGCGCTCAACGTCGCCGGGCGGAAGGTCGGCCCCGCGGAGGTCGAGGGCGCGCTGATCGACCACGGGGCGGTCAACCAGGCAGCCGCCGTCGGCGTCCCCGACGAGACCACCGGCACCGCGGTCGTCGCCTACGTCGTCCTCGAGGACGACGTCGAGGAGTCGGAGGACCTCCGCGAGGAACTGCGCGACCAGGTCGGCGAGGAACTCGGCAAACCGTTCCGCCCCCGCGAGGTCCTCTTCGTCGACGAACTCCCCAAGACCCAGTCGGGCAAGATCATCCGCCGCGCGGTCGAGGCCACCTACACCGGCGAGGACCTCGGCGACATGAGCAGCATCGAGAACCCGGGTGCGCTCGAGGAACTCGAGAACGCCCGATAAACTGCTGTCACACTTCTTGAACAGGGCTGCAACTCGAGCAGGCCGCAGTTTTGGTCTGGATTGAGAGGCCCAGCGACGACCGATTTTACCCGACCACGTGGCGCGCGCTGACGAAGTGCCCGAACGAACGTGAGGGCGCTTCGTCCACATCGCGCGAGGGACGAGTGAGCGAGTAGAACGAGCGAACGAGTCGGTTGGGGAGGGTGAGGCGTCGGGTGGGAATGAAAGGGGCCGGCCGGATCGGGGCCGCTAGTGGCCGATAGCACCGCAGTGACCGAAGGGAACGAGGCGCGCACGCCGCCAGCGGCCCCGATCAGGTCGGGGGCTTTCACCGTAGTGTTCGCGATCGTCACGTCTCGTCGGAGAGGACACCGACCGATAGCGGTCGAGACTCCGCGCGGACCGATTGACTCGTCTCGTTAGCGTAGAACTATCCGATAAACGCCTAGCGAACGTTCCGGACCGTTTTTATCGGAACCGCGACTAGACACCCGCAATGACGAGAATCGTCGTGGTTGACAACCACGGGCAGTTCACCCACTTAGAGCGTCGAGCCCTTCGCGACCTCGGCGTCGACACGGAGTTAATCGACAACGAGACGCCCCCGGAGGAGGTCGAAGCCGACGGCGTCGTCCTCTCGGGCGGTCCGGACATGGACCGCATCGGCCGCTCGGCGGCGTACCTCGAGGCGGACGTCCCCGTCCTCGGCATCTGCCTCGGCATGCAACTGATCGCGGAGGAACTGGGCGGTCGCGTCGGGAGCGGCGAGTACGGCGGCTACGCCGACGTGACGATCGAGATCGTCGACGAGGACGACCCGCTGACGGGATCGCTCCACCCCGAAACCCGGGTGTGGGCGAGCCACGCCGACGAGGTGAAAGAGCTCCCCGAGGGCTTTTCGCTCACCGCCAGGAGCGACGTCTGCGACGTCGAGGCGATGGCCGACACCGAGCGGGACATCTACGGCGTCCAGTGGCACCCCGAAGTCGCCCACACCGAAGAGGGCGAGGAGATCTTCGAGAACTTCCTCGAGATCTGTGAGGAGGCCTGAATCGGCGGGCCAGCACTGGACCGTATCACCGCTTTAACGCCCGTCGGTAATCGATCCGTTCGGATCGACCCCGTTCAGTCCGGTCGCGTCGGTCTCACTGAGCGATCGATGCTCGGTGTTGTAATCGCTGAGTACCCGTCGAAGGGAGACCACTGACGAGCGAGTATCACCAACAAACACAGTACTCTGTGAATGCATAGTATCCTGTATGCCCACAGTCACCGTCAGCGTCGACGACGACCTCAAAGACCGGATGGAGAAGCACCCGGAGATCAACTGGAGCGAGGTGACTCGACAGGCGATCCGCGAGAAGGTCAAGAAACTCGAACTGATGGACGAACTCACCGCGGACAGTGAACTCACGGCCGAGGACGTAGACGAACTCGCCGAGCGAATCAACGAGAGTGCGCGTGACCGCCTCGACGACGAACCGACGTAAGTCTGGCAGGTGAAACTCGTCGTCGACGCGAACGTCATCATCTCTGCGCTCATCGCGAATTCGAAATCGACTCGTTCGAAGCGGTCCGACCGTCGGGGTGGATCTTCGAGGAACCGCACGCACGCTACCTTCCGACGACGCAAACGGTATTGGGCCCCCACCCGTTGTGCTTCGTGATGGCAACCACCACAGCCACACGGTTCGAACGGGCGCTCGAGGACCTGGGCGTCACGGTCGAGTACGCGACGGCGGAAGAAGCCACAGAACGGATCGCCGAGGCCGTCGAGGAGCCGGCGGCCGGCGTCCCGCTGCCCTTCGAGGGCGTCTCGCTGCCCGACGACCTCGAGACGGACCTCTCGAGGGTGCCGCTCGAGTCGCTGCGAACGGGCGTCACGCCGGCCCGATTCGCGATCGCCGAGTACGGGTCGCTCGCGATCGAGTCGACGCCGGACGGGGACGAACCGGTCAGCCTCTACCCGGACCGACACGTCGCGGTGGTCGCCGAGAGCGACGTGCTGCCCGACCTCGCGTCGGCGTTCGACCGCCTCGAGGCGTGGTTCGCCGGGGGCCGAGATAGCGTCGTCTTCGCGACCGGGGTCTCGGCGACGGCGGACATGGGCGAACTGGTCGACGGGGTCCACGGCCCCCACGATGTGCACGTGATCGTCGTGGAGGATCGGTGATCCGCCGTGTCGAGCGACGTACCACCCGACGCCGGGGCGGCCGGGGAGCGACCGCGGAATCGGAACCGCGAGGAGAAGCGGGCGCACCTCCGTCACCTCCTCCAGACCGAGGGGCCGGCGATGTACGCCCGGACGAGCGTCGTCAACCACCGGCGGTACATGGCCCTCGACAACCTCGAGGACGCGGACGACGTCCGTTCCGTCGCCAGGGCGATCAAGGAGGACGCGATCGATCGGCTGCCGGAACTGATCGAGACGGTTCGAGAATCGGTCGAGGACAACGGCGGCTCCGTCTACCTCGCGGAGGACGCGGCGGACGCGAATCGGTACGTCAACGAGGTCGTCGCCGAGCGAGACGGCGAGACGGTCGTCAAGAGCAAGTCGATGACGACCGAGGAGATCGACCTCAACGACGCCCTCGAGGCGGAGGGCGTCGACGTCTACGAGACGGACCTGGGCGAGTGGGTGATCCAGGTCGCGGAGGAGAGCCCCTCCCACATCGTCGGTCCGGCGATGCACCGGACCACCGACGAGATCGCGGAGTTGTTCAACGGGCGGTTCGACCCCGACGAACCCCTCGAGACCGCCGAGGAGTTGACGAACTTCGCCCGCGACTACGTGGGCGAGCGGATCCGCGAGGCGGACGTGGGGGTCACCGGCGCGAACTTCGTGCTCGCCGACAGCGGCACGGTCGTCCTCGTGACGAACGAGGGGAACGCCCGTAAGTGCGCCGTCACGCCGGATACCCACGTCGCAATCGCGGGCGTCGAGAAGCTGATCCCGACGATCACGGACCTCGAGCCGTTCGTCGAGTTGCTCTCGAAGAGCGCGACCGGCCAGCCGATGTCCCAGTACCTGACGATGCTCTCGCCGCCGACCGACTCGCCGACGCTCGAGTTCGGCGACGCGGGGGACGGTGACGGGTCCGCTCCCGACGGCGAACGGGAACGCGAGTTCCACCTCGTCCTCCTCGACAACGGCCGGACGGAGATGCGCGAGGACGACCAGCTCCGGGAGACGCTCTACTGCGTCCGTTGCGGGGCCTGCTCGAACGTCTGCGCGAACTTCCAGCAGCTTGGCGGCCACGGTTTCGGCGGCGAGACCTACTCGGGCGGGATCGCCACCGGCTGGGAGGCCGGCGTCCACGGCTACGACAGCGCGGCGGAGTTCAACGACCTCTGCACGGGCTGTACGCGCTGCGTCGACGCCTGCCCCGTCAAGATCGACATCCCGTGGATCAACACCGTCGTCCGGGATCGGATCAACCGCACCGGCGAGACCGACCCGTACGACTTCCTCGTCGACGGGCTCACGCCCGACGCCGAACCCGACGGGAGCGGGATCGACCTCCAGAAGCGCTTCTTCGGGAACTTCGAGACCGTCGCCCGCCTCGCCAGCGCGACCGCGCCGGTGTCGAACCGGCTGGTCGAGACGGGTCCCGTGCGGTCGCTCCTCGAGCGCACCCTCGGCATCGATCGGCGCCGCGACCTGCCATCGTTCCGACGGGAGACGCTGGTGGACTGGTTCGAATCGCGCGGCGGCTCCCGGGTCGACCCCGGCACCGCCGACCGCGAGGTGATCCTCTACCCCGACGTCTACACGAACTACGTCGACCCCGAGCGCGGGAAGGCCGCCGTTCGCGTCCTCGAATCGCTGAACGTCGCGGTTCGCGTCCCGTCCCTTCCGGAGAGCGGCCGCGCACCCCTCTCGCAGGGCATGATCGCCACGGCCGACGAGCGCGCCAGCCGCCTCTACGCCGCGCTCGCCGAGGACCTCGACGCGGGGTACGACGTGGTCGTGATCGAGCCGAGCGACCTCGCGCTGTTCCACCGCGAGTACGAGCGACTCCTCCCCAGACCGTCGTACGAGCGGCTCCGCGACGCGAGCTACGAGGTCTGTCAGTACGTGCTGGAACTGCTCGAGGAACGCGGGGACGACGCGGGCGCGGACTCGACGGCGGACGTCTTCGGCGGCCGCGACGGCTCGGTCGCCTACCACTCCCACTGCCAGCAGCGGACGCTCGACCTCGAGTCGCCGACGGTCGGCCTCCTCGAGCGCGCCGGCTACGACGTCCGGACGTCGTCGGTCGAGTGCTGCGGTATGGCCGGTTCGTTCGGCTACAAGCGCGAGTACTACGACGTGAGCGTCGCCGCGGGCGAGCCGCTCGCCAAGCAGTTCGACGGCGCGGAGACGGTCGTCGCCTCCGGCACCTCCTGCGGGGACCAGCTCGAGGACCTCCTCGAGCGGTCGGTCCCCCACCCGATCGAACTGCTCGATCCGGCGGCCTGATCGACCCGAACGGTTTTCCCCGGCTCGAACGCCGGCCGATAACACCGGCGTAAGCTGGTATCACTGTTGTCGCCAAACGGACATATAGGTTCGAAACCGAACCTGGTAGTGTGATGCTACTGATCGCGGCGCGACGTTCGACCGGACCCGCACCGACGACCGAATCGACCCTCGAGTACCCCGCGGGAGCCGTGACCGCGGAGGTGAGTCGCGCATGAGCGACGGACGCAGCGTGCTCGTCACCGGCGCGACGGGGAATCAGGGCGGCGCGGTGGTCGACCACCTGCTCGCCTCCGACGCGGACTTCGACGTCCGCGGGCTGACGCGGGACGCCTCGAGCGACGCAGCACGGGAACTCGAGGGGCGCGGCGCGACGATGGTCGAGGGCGACCTGAACGACCCCGACAGCCTCCGGGGGCCCGTCGGAGACGCGGACGCCGTGTTCGCGGTGACCAACTTCTGGACCGCCGGCTACGAGACGCAAGTCGAGCAGGGGCAGACCCTCGCCGACGTCGCCGCCGAGGAGGGCGTCGACCAGTTCGTCTTCAGCGGCGTCGGCAGCCACGAGCGCGATACCGGCGTCCCCCACTTCGACTCCGCCTGGGAGATCGATCGCCACGCGCAGGACCTGGACCTCCCCCTGACCGTGCTCCAGCCGGTCTTCTTCTTCCAGAACTTCGAGGCGTTCGCCGAGGACGTCGTCGAGGAGGGGCGAATCGCCCTGCCGCTCGAGGAGGGCGTTTCGCTGCAGATGATCGACACCGACGACGTCGGCCGGGCCGCGGCGATCGCCTTCGAGCGCCCCGACGAGTTCGTCGGCGAGCGGATCGAACTCGCGGGCGACGAGAAGACGCTCGCCGAAACCGCCGAGGTCCTCTCGGACGTGACGGGCCGGGACGTCGAACCGGTCCACGTCGCCGTCGAGGACGCCTACGACACCTTCGGCGAGGAGTTCACCGTCATGTGCGAGTGGTTCAACGAGGTCGGCTACGACGCCGATATCGGGGCGCTCGAGGACCGGTTCGGCTTCGAGTTCGCAGACCTCGAGACCTACCTCCGCGAGCACGGCTGGGAGGACAAGGAGGGCATGGCCGCGGTCCCCGGGTGGGTCAAGGCCATGCAGTGAGCGGCGGCGACCCGGGTTCCGCTCTTTCACCCTCGATTCCCTCGTTCGCGCACCCGTCGATCCGCCAATAGAGTATCGCGAAGGGAGTGCCACGGGGAGTACCGCGAAACGGCCGACGACCGGCCCGATCAGGTCTGCCAGCCGATCGAGACGGTCGTGTCCGATTCGATCCAGGCGTCCTCGTTCTCGGTGTCGTAGATCCGCACGATTCCGTCGTCGTTCCGTCGTTCGGCGTATCGTCCGCGGTCGTCGTTCTCGGTCCGCATGGAGGTTGTCGGTTGCAAACTGTTCACACATGGCATAAGTCTTTCGTACCCGACCGTCCGGTGGCGGTGAATCGACCGACATCGGCGAATCGACCGGCGCCTCCGGGGCGAAAAAGCAGGGCGGGCGACTATTCGGCCGGCTTCTCTCGGGTCGGTCCCGGCGGGTGGTGTTCGATGCCGACGTCCTCGGGCGTGATGACGTCGGGGAGCGACTCCTCGCGGTCGCCCGTGATGTCGCCGAGGATTTCCTTGACGTACGCGTTGAACAGTTCGGGGTGTTCGCTCATCGGGAAGTGGCCGATCTCGGCCATTTCGACGGCGACCGCCCCGTCGCCGATCCCACCGGCGGTCTGGCGGCCGTCGTCGGGCGTCGTCAGGTAGTCGTACTCGCCGTTGACGATGTACAGCGGGCACTCGTCGGCGTTCACCTGATCCAGCTTGTCGCGGTAGTCGTGGTCGACCGAGTAGTAGTAGAGGTCGCCCTTGAACACGCCGTTGGCTCCCTGCTCGTAGAGGTACATCGTCTCCCTGCGGGCCGGTTCCGGGCTCTGGGGAGCCATCAGGCCCCAGCAGGCGTAGGCGTTGACCTCCGTCGTGTTCACGTGGGGGTGATCGAGCCAGTCGATGTAGAAGCCCGGGCTGTGCGCGCCGCACTCGAGGCCGATCAGCGCCCGGAACCGATCGGGGTACCAGTCGGCCAGCTCGAGGGTGATGTTCCCGCCCATGCTCGAGCCCATGTAGATCGGATCCTCGAGGTCGAGCGCGTCCGCGAGGCTCACGAGCGTCTCGGTGAACTTCTTCGCCGTCATGGTGTAATCCTCGGTCCACCACTCCCGACTGGTCGGCGGCACCGACTTGCCGTGGAAGGGCAGGTCGTGGGCGATGACGCGGAACTCCTCGGTGAGCTCCTCGTCGGTCAGCAGGTGGCGCCACTCCTGGCAGTTGTTCCCGGCGGTGTGCTGGCAGAGCAGCGGGATGCCGTCTTCCGGACCGTTCTCCTCGTAGTAGATCCGGTGGGTGACGCCCTCGATCTCGACGTGGACGTACTTGCCCGTGATCGGCTCGACGTCGCCGGCCTGGTAGGACTCGGGCATCTCAGCTCCCCCCGTCGTTGTGGGCCACGCGCATCAACTCGAGCGTCCGCTGGAACGGTCGCAGGTTCTGGAAGATCACCTCGTTGTCGCCCGTCAACTTGAGGTGGCCCTCCTCGTTGCGGACGGCGCTCCGGTAGTGGGAGGCGATGATCTCGTGGTTGAACGCCGGCGGCACCTCCCGGACGAACTCCTCCCAGGCCTCGCGGTCGCCCTCGACGCCGAACTGCCACCGGTGGTTCATCGTCGGATTCGGGACGAGGTCGGCGATCTCGCCGCCGTCCATCTCGACGAGGACGCGCTCGTCGCCGATCTGGACGTAGAAGTTCGCGTCGAACCTGTCGTGGCCGCGAACCTTCATCTCCGGGTCGGAGTTGACCGTTTCCTTGTACGTCTCCCACCACTCGTGGGTGGCGAATTCCGTTTCGTTCATCGGACACGGAGCCGTTCACCGACGCCGGGAAAATAGCTCACACAATGGGATGCGAACGGTTTCCGGTTGGACTAACCGTCCCCCGGCCTGCAGAGAGTCGACGCGGGACAGCGTCGGGTGACGACGCTCGAGGGACGATGTCGAGGGATGCCACTCAGCGGACGGCGCTCGAGGGACGACGGTCGGGGAGAGACATTCTGGTGACGACGGTCGAAGAAGACGCGCAAAAGGCGACTCCCCCACTCGAGGGTCGAGGATGAACGGATCGTCGCCGTCGAAGAAGAGTCGGTCGACGGCGTCGACGTCACTCCCCGAAGAGGTCGTCGACGGCCGCTCGAGCGGCGAGCGCCGCGTCGTCGGCGACGCGCTCGGGACCGGGATCCGACTCGTCGCGCTGGCTCCCGGGGACGTTGAGGTAGACGTCGACCTCGAGGACGCCCTCCTCGAAGGTGACGGTGACGTCGTAGTCGCGCACCGCCGACTGCTTGTACCGCGAGAAGATCACGTCCTCCGCGGCGTCGGAGGCGGCCTGGACGACGGTCTCGTCGTCCGGCTCGGTCGTCGAATTCGTCGACATGGGTTCTGAGAACGGACCCCCTTCAGGCGCCGCCCGCGCCGGGACCGCCGGGGCCGGCCGGGCCGCCCATCGCGCCGCCGCCGAGCAGGTCCTCGAGTTCCCCCTGGAGGCGCTCGAACTGCTGCTGGACGCGCTCTTCCTGCTTCTCGAGCGTCTCGAGGCGGATCTCGAGCGAGTCGACCTTGTCCTCGAGGTCGTCTTCGGCCTCGTCGTAGTCGGTTTCGACGAGGAGTTCGCCGACCTGCCGGTACATCGTGGTGTCGTCGTCGACCTCGTCGAGCTCCTCGAGGGCGTGTTCGGCCTCGTTCAGGCTCGATTCGGTCTCCTGTTTCTGGACGGCGACCGTCTGCGCCGTCTCCTGGAGCCCCTGGAGCTCCTCGATCTTCTCCTGTGCTTCAGGCGGCAGGTTTCCTTGCATACTCCCAACGTGGCTCCCCGCACTGATAAAGCCCAGCTTTTCGACCTGTTTCCCGGGAGCGTCTCCCCGTCGCGTCCGGGAGTTCGGACCTCGTTCGAGCATCGGCGAACTTATTCGTTCGCCCGACCCACGTTCGACGAAATGGTCGAGTACCACCTGATCAGCGGGGCCGTCTGGGTGGGCTGCGGACTGCTCATCCTCGGGCTCGCCTCGTTGATCGCCTTCCGCGGCCGGGTCGACCTCCACGCGAACTACGACGAGTCGGTCGACCCCTCCTACGCCGCGCGGTGGGCCGGCGGCACGGCGCTGCTCATGGGGCTGCTCGTCGTCGCCTACGGGGTCCGGGAGGCGCTGTACGGTTTCGACGTCACCTACCTGGGTGGGCTCGTCGGCTCCCTGCTGGTTCTGAGCTACCTCTCGAAGCTGTTCGCCGGCGGCTGGCCCCGAAACCCGCAGGACGCGTAAACGGCGGGAACCGTATCGGCGGACAAAGATGCTATCAGGTTAGCGAACCAAGGGCTTGCCATGCCTGCCGTCGAGGTCGCCGAGCTGACGAAGGAGTACGGGGACGTCCGCGGGGTCGACTCGTTGTCGTTCGCCGTCGAGGAGGGCGAAACCTTCGGCTTTCTGGGACCGAACGGCGCCGGAAAGACGACCGCGATCCGAACGCTGCTCGGTCTCATCGCGCCCACGTCGGGCACCGCGACGGTGCTCGGCGCCGACGTCCGCGACGAGGGGGCGCTGCTCGAGGCCAAGCGACGGATCGGCTACCTCCCCGCCGACCTCGGATTCAACGAGGAGGTGACCGGCGAGACGGTCCTCGAGTACCACGCCTCGATCAAGGGCGACGAGCGACTCCAGGACCTCCTCGAGGTGTTCACGCCGCCGCTCGAGCGGCCGATCCGAGAGTACTCCTCGGGGAACGAGCAGATGCTCGGCATCGTGCAGGCGTTCATGCACGACCCGGACCTCGTCATCATGGACGAGCCGACCTCGGGGCTCGACCCGCTGAAACAGGAGCTGTTCCACGAGTTCGTCCGCGGCGAGCGCGACCGCGGGACGACGGTCTTCTTCTCTTCGCACGTCCTGAGCGAGGTACGGCGGGTCTGCGACCGCGTCGGGATCCTCCGAAACGGCCGGCTCGTCGCCCTCGAGGACGTCGAGTCGCTGCTCGAGCGGGGTGGGAAGCGCGTCCAGCTTCGAACCGCCGACGACGTCGGCGAGGTGCGGGCGGAGCTCGATACCCTCGAGGGCGTCCACGACGTCGCCGCCGTCGGCGACGAGTTACACTTCACCTACGTCGGCGAGTACAACGCCCTGATCGGTCACCTGGCCGAGCACGACGTGGTCGACGTGACGATCAGCGAGCCGCCGCTCGAGGACGTGTTCATGCACTTCTACGGGAGCGAGTCGGAGCCGGAATCCGAATCCGTCGCGACCGCCGCGAACGGAGACGGATCCGAGCGCGCCGAGGAGGTGGACGCCGATGTTTGAGACGACCCGGTACGAGGTGCGTCGGCGCCGCCGCGGCACCGTCGCGTTCGTCGCGGGGATCAGCGTCGTCGCTGCCTTCTTCATCGCGCTCTTCCCGGCGTTCGATACGGCAGACGCCGACCTCGACGAACTGATTCAGGCGTACCCGCCGGCGGTTCGCGACGCGATGGGGATCGAGACGATCTCGACGATCGAGGGGTTCCTCGCGGTCGAACTCTACAACTTCGTCTGGCTGCTCCTGCTCGGGCTCTACTTCGCCTACGGCGCCGCGGGACTGATCGCGTCGGACGTCGAGCGCGACCGGATGGATCTCCTGCTGTCGTTCCCGGTCTCTCGAGCGCGCCTGCTCGCGGAGAAGGTGGCCTCGCTGCTGGTGCCGATCCTCGCGCTCAACGTCGTCGTCGGCGTCGTGGTCTACGCTACCGTCGTCGCCGTCGGCGAGTCGATCGACCCGGCGAGCGTCGTCGCGGTTCACGCCCTCTCGATCCCGTACCTGCTCGCCTGCGCGGGGATCGGGCTGGTGCTCTCCGTGCTCGTTTCTCGGGCCGATATCGCCAAGCGGGCCGCCATCGCGATCGTGTTCGTTCTCTACCTGCTCGATTCGATCGCCGCCAGCACCGACGGCTTCGAGTGGCTCCGATACCTGAGTCCGACGAACTATTACGATCCGACCGAGATCCTCGTCCACGAGACGTACGCGTACGCCGACGCCGGGATCCTGCTCGTCGCGTTCCTCGTCCTCGTGGTCGTCGCGCAGGTGCTGTTTCGGCGCCGGGACATCTGATCGCCGCAGCCTCCGCGCGGAGGGACGACCGAGTTCGACGGCGATTCGGTCACCCGACGGTGACGAAGTACGCCGTCACTAGCAGGCCGACCGCCCAACGGTTCGCCGGCGGTAGTGGTACGACGAGTTCTCGATGCGACGAGATAGCGGCGACGATCCGGCTGCCCCACCGGCCGACGTCGAAGACCGGTGGCGCGCGGAGGTCGGCTCGAGCGACGGCGGTCGGACGACGCGGCGCGACCTGCTCGCGGGCCTCGGCGGCGCGACGACGACGCTGGTGGCCGGCTGTTCGACGACGCTCGGGACGGGCCCCGACCCGACGTTCCGGGTCGGAACCCTCCGGCCGCCGGTCACGCTCGATCCGATCGAGGCCGAATCGGTCGGCTCCGAACAGGCCGTCGAGCGCGTCTTCGAGGGGCTCTACGCGTACGGCGAGGGTACCGACGTCGTCCCCGCCATCGCCGATGGCGAACCGCAGTACGGGGACGACCGCCGAGAGGTCGTGGTCGAACTCGACGACCGGGCGCGGTTCCAGAACGGCCGGGACGTGGTCGCCGAGGACGTGGTTTACTCCTTCGAAGCGCCGGTCGAGGAGGACGCGCCGACGGCGTGGCACGCCGAGCCGTTCGACTCGGTGGAGGCCGTCGACGAACGGACCGTCCGGTTCGAGCTCTCGGAGCCGTACCCGGCGCTCGAGCACGCCCTGACCCAGCCGATCGTCCCCAAGCAGGAGCGGGAGGACGACAGGGAGGCGTTCGCGACGGATCCGATCGGCGCCGGGCCGTACGAGGTCGCGTCGTTCAGCGAGGAGAAGAAGGCAACGCTGCGCCGCTGGGAGGACTACTGGGACGAGCCGACCCCCGAAATCGGGCTGGTCACGATGGCCCACATCGAGTTCCCGATAACGCAGCTGACGAGCCTCCGGACGAACCGCAACGACGCGATCGAGCCGGTCTCGCCCCTGATCGTCGATCACGTCGGAGGCGTCGCGAACGCGACCGTCGACCGTCGCGAGGGGTTCACGTGGTTGTACTTCGGGTTCAACCTGAACGAGGGACCGACCACCGACTCGCGGGTTCGAGAGGCGATCAGCTACTGCATCGACCTCGAGAAGGCGGTCTCCGAGTTCGTCGAACCGATGGGGGAGCGCCAGTACGGTCCGCTTCCGCCGCGGGTGGCCGAGGAGTGGGGGATGCCGACCGACGAGTGGTCCGACCTCGCCAACGAGAAGAACCCCGAACGCGCCCGGCGCCTGTTCCGCGAGGCCGGCGAGGCGAACGGCCAGCTCCGAATCCTGACGACGAGGGATCCGGTACACAAGGAGTTCGGCGAGGCGCTGGCCGGCGGCCTCCGGGACGCCGATCACGGCGCCCTGGTGATCTCGAAGCCCGAGACGTCGTACCTCGAGTGGTACGTTTCCGGCTCCGAGCGCGACTACTCGGTGTTCGTCGGCGAGGCCTCGGGAACCCCGGACCCCGACTCCCACCTCTACCCGACGTTCCACGAGAACGCCGAGGGGGTGACCAACGGTACGTTCTACCGCGAAGACGCGGTCATGGAGCGGCTCTCGGCCGCTCGAGAAACGCGCGAGCGCGAGCGTCGACGTCAGCTCTACGAGGAGGCGATCGCGCGGCTGCTCGAAGACCGCGTCTGCCTACCGATCGGCACGTACGCGAACAGCTTCGCCGTGGATCGGGGGGTCTCGAACTTCCGCGTCCACCCGATCTCGCAGGTCAATCCGCGGCTCGCGTGGGGGAACGAGGTCGTAACCGTGGGTGATGCCTCGTGAGCGACGACGGAAACGGTGGGGGTGGCGGTGGAAACGGCACCGATGGGAACGGCGACGACGGAAACGAAGACGGCCAGTTCGGCGTCGGGACGGCCGTCGCGCTCGGCGTCGGCGGCATCGTCGGCGGGGGGATCTACGCCGCGATCGGCATCGTCGTCGCCGCCGCCGGCATTTTGACCTGGTTCGCGTACGCGCTGGCGACGGTCGTCGTCTTCTGCTGCGCCTACTCGTACATCAAGCTCAACGACGCGACCGAGAGCAGCGGCGGCTCGGTCTCGTACATCGAGGAACTCACCGACAGGTCGACGGTGGCCGGCGTCGTCGGCTGGACGCTCGTCGTGGGGTACGTCGGGACGATGGCGATGTACGCGTACGCGTTCGGCATGTACGGACAGATGATGATCGGCATCGAGTACGTCTTCGGGCTCCCCGTACGACAGTTCCTCTCGATCGGCCTCGTCGCCGCCTTCGTGGGGCTGAATCTCCTCGGTGCCGGCGCGTCGGCGGCGGTCGAACGGTACCTGGTGATCGTGCAAGCGGGAATCATCGCCGCGTTCGGTATGATCGGGTTCTGGTACGGCGCGGCGAACTACCAGCTCGACCTCGGCTTCTCCCAGTTCGGCTTCAATCCCCTCCTCGCGGCCTCCGTCAGCTTCGTCTCCTTCGAGGGGGGGCAACTGCTGTTTTACGATCAGGATCAGTTCGACGATCCCGACGAGACGCTCGCGAAGGGCGTGTACATCTCGATCCCGATCGCTGCGGCGATTTACATCCTCGTCGGCTTCGTGATCACGACGCTCCTGCCCGAGGAGGTGATCGCCGCCCAGCCCGAGCCGGCGCTGCTCTACGGCTCGCTGCTCATCTCGAAGTGGCTCGCGCTCGCCGTCGGGATCGCGGGCCTCATCTCGACGGCCAGCGCCCTCAACTCCACGCTGTTCAGCGAGGCGCTGTTCGCGAAGAACCTGATCAGCGACGGCATCCTCCCCGACAATATGGGCGATCCCGAGGCCGACGCCGCCCCCGGCCGGACCGTCCTCGTCATCGGCACCCTGACGGCCGCCTTCACCGCTTTCGGGAGCCTCGAGGCGGTCGTCGAGTTCGCCTCGCTGGCGTTCATCGTCGTCTTCGGCTCGATGAGCGCGCTCGCGCTGACGGTGCGCGACGAGGTCGACCTCAACCCGCTGCCGCCGCTGCTCGGAGCGATCGGCTCGGCCGCGTTCTTCGTGATGCTAACGTGGTACCTCTACTCCCAGCTGCCGGCGGTCTTCTGGCTGGTCGTCGCCATCGCGGCGGTCGTCTTCGCGGTCGAGGGGATGTACTTCAAGCGCCAGACCCTCTCGGAGGGGATACGAACCATCGAGAAGCGCATCTGAGCGCTCGAGACCGCCCGGAAACGCTCTCGAAATCACCCCGAGGCCGTCTCGAGGACGAACCGACATCATCGTCGTCGACGACCGCCCTCACCGACCGGATCTCGCGGTTGCGACGGGTCGTTCGGTCCGGTGCATCTGGTCCAGTCACGACGACTCGAGTTCGGCAACGGTCCAAGTACGTCGACGGTTCGAACGATCACTGGCGAGCGCCCGCTGGCATTGGAGAGGCTCGACCGCAGAATCCGCGCGTACGGGAGCGCAGGCACGTCGTATTTCGGTCGGGAGGCCGAACGACCGGCAGGTCCATGTCCGTCGCACCCGATCCCTCCGAGATCTTCGACCGGGCGGCCGAAGAGGGACAGCGCCGCCTCGACCAGTCGCCGATCGAACTGGTCTCGACCGGGTTCATCGCGGGATTCACGGTCGTCTTCGGCATCGCCGCGCTCGGCATCGTCCACGCGGTCCTCGAGCCGAGAATCGGTGACGCGGCCAAGCTTCCGGGCGCGCTCGCGTTCGGCCTGGCGCTCGTGATGCTGATCGTCGGTCGGACGGAGCTGTTCAACGAGAACTTCTTCGCGCCCGTCGCGGCGGCGATCGAAACCGAAGATTCGTGGCTCGTTCGGCCCCTGCTTCGCCTGTGGATCGGAACGTTCGTCCTCAACCTGGTCGGCGGCGCGCTCATCGTGTTCGTCATGTCGGTCGAGGGTGCCCTCCCCACCGGAACGGGGGCGTCGCTGGGGACGGTCGCCGAGGAGATCGTCCACCGCAGGCCGATGGGGATGTTCGCGGACGCCATCGCCGGGGGTGCGCTCGTGGCGTTGCTCTCGCACCTCCTCGAGTCGGTCAACAGCGTCGTCGGACGGAGCGCGATGGCGTACATCGTCGGGATCCTGCTGGCGCTCGGTCCCTTCGATCACGTCGTCGTCACCATCCTCCACGTGTTCTTCGGCATGCAGTTCGGCGCCGACGTCGGCGTCGGAGCGCTGGTGACGGTGACCGCCGTCGTGACGGCAGGAAACGTCGTCGGCGGACTCGGGCTGGTCACGGTCAGCCTCATCGCCCAGGTGTCGGGAGACAGCGGGAACTCCGGGTGAACGCAGGCAAACGGAGCCCCCGCGTAACCGGTTCGTCGGGTCGGTGGTACCGTCTCACCAGGGCTCGCCGGACGCCAGGTCGATCCCCCCGTCGCCCTTCTCCGACGGGCAGATGTCGGCCAGCACGCAGTCGTCGCAGTCGGGGTTGCGCGCGGTGCAGACCGCCCGCCCGTGGTCGATGCAGAGGTGGGTGAACTGCTGCCAGTACCCGTCGGGAACGAGCTCCATCAGGTCGACCTCGATCTTCGCGGGGTACTCCTCCTCCGTCAGCCCCAGTCGCCTCGAGAGCCGTTGGACGTGCGTGTCCACGACTATCCCTTCGACGACGTCGTGGGCGTGCTGGAGGACGACGTTGGCCGTCTTGCGCCCGACGCCGGGGAGGTCCGTCAGGTCGCTCATCGTGTCGGGCACCTCGCCGTCGTGCTCTTCGAGGATCTTCCGACACGATTCCTTGATGTAGCCCGCCTTGCTGTTGTAGTAGGTGATCGAATTGAGGTCCTCCGCGAGTTCCTCCTGCGGCGCGTTCGCGTAGTCCTCCGGCCCGTCGTACTTCTCGAAGAGGTGCTCGGTTTCCGTATTGACCCGCTCGTCCGTACACTGCGCCGAGAGGATCACCGCGATCAGCAACTCGAGTCGGTTCGAATACCGCAGCGAGATCGTCGAGTCGGGGTAGGCCTCCTCGAGGCGCTCGACGATCTCCTCGGCCTGTTCCCGCCGGGTCTCGCGTGGGGTTCCCATCGGGTGAGTGGTAGCGCGGACGTCCTTTGAGCGTTCGGATTTCGTCGGCCGCCCCTCGCGACCGGGTGCGGCGCTCGCACGGCGCCGGGGGTCGATCCCGGCCGTCGACGAAACGGACCGTTTTGGTCCGCCGGGTGCAACCACCAGTCGATGACCGCGGTACCTGTCGGAGACGTCGCGTTGCTAATCGCGAGCGTCGCCGCCCTCTGGTTCGGCGCCCGGTGGCTCGTCGACGCGGCCTCGACGCTCGCCCGTCGTGCGGGCGTCTCCGCGCTCGTCGTCGGGTTGACGGTCGTGGCCTTCGGCACCTCCGCGCCGGAGATCACCGTCTCCGTCGGGGCCGCCCTCGAGGGACGGGGGGACGTCGCGGTCGGGAACGCGGTGGGGTCGAATGTGTTCAACCTCGGCGTCGTCCTCGGCCTCGTCGCCGCGTTCGTCCCGTTCCGGGTCACGGAGACGCTGGTCCGCCGCGACGCGCTCGCGATGGCCGTCGCGACCGGACTCGGGACGCTCGTGCTCGTGGATCTTGCGGTCTCGCGGCTCGAGGGAGGAGTCCTGCTCGGTACGTTGTTCGTCTACCTGGGCTGGCTCGTGGCCGCCACGCGGCGGTCGAACGCGGTCGAGTCGGAGGCGACCGCGAACGCGGACGACCCTCGAGGGAGCGAACCTGGGTGGGCGAGGGGCGGGAGTGGAGTCGGCCGCCAGATCGTTCGGCTCCTCGTCGGCCTCGCGCTCGTCGTCGCGGGCGGGCGGCTGCTGGTCGATGCTGCGACCAGGATCGCGGTGTCGGCGGGCGTCTCAGAGTGGGTGATCGGCGTCACGATCGTCGCCGCGGGGACGTCGCTCCCGGAGCTCGTCACGTCCGTCGTCGCGGCGCGTCGGGGCGAGGTCGCGATCGCCGCCGGAAACGTGGTCGGGTCGAACGTGTTCAACCTGCTCGGCGTCCTGGGGCTGGCCGCCCTCGTCCGACCGCTGGCGATCGCCCCCGCGGCGCTCGAGGGGCTCGCCTGGCTCGTAGGTCTCACCGCCGTCGCCACCGTCCTGCTCGCGACCGGACGGCGACTGACGCGCCTCGAGGGGATCGCCCTCGTCGCCATCGTCGCCGTCTACTGGATCACGAGCGTACTCTGAGGGCGCGAGGGCGCGAGGGCGCGAGCGGGAGCGCCGACGCCGCGGCGACGTCCGGTAACACCGATGTCCGCGGGGGGTTTTGTGCGCTCGAGCCCAATCTGAGGGTGTGACCAGGAACATGCTCGTCGACGGGGAGTGGCGAACGGACGCGGGCGAGTACACCGACGAGGACGGCTCGTTTCAGCGCCAGGAGACGACGTTCCACGACGAGGTCCGCGACGACCCTGACGCTCGGTTCCAGCCCGAGGCGGGGCGGTACCACCTCTACGTCTCCTACGCCTGCCCGTGGGCCCACCGGACGCTCGTCGTGCGGGCGCTGAAGGGGCTCGAGGACGCGATCTCCGTCTCGGTCGTCGACCCCTACCGAGACGAGGGCGGCTGGCAGTTTAGCCCCGAGAAGGAGGGCTGTACGCCCGATCACGTCCACGACGCCGACTACCTTCGCGAACTCTACGTCCGCGCGGACCCGGACGCGACCTGCCGCGTGACGGTGCCCGTGCTGTGGGACACGGAGGAGGACACCATCGTCAACAACGAGTCGAAGGAGATCATGCGGATGCTCGACACCGAGTTCGACGACCCGGCCGAACGGGACGTCGACCTCTACCCCGAGGGCTACCGCGAGGAGGTCGACCGGATCCTCGAGGAGATATACGAGCCGATCAACAACGGCGTCTACCGGGCCGGCTTCGCGACCGAGCAGGAGCCCTACGACGAGGCGATCGACGATCTGTTCTCCGCGCTGGATCGCTGGGACGAAGTGCTGGGCGAGCAGCGTTACCTCGCAGGCGACCGGCTGACCGAGGTCGACGTGGCGATGTTCACGACGCTGATCCGGTTCGACAACGTGTACCACACGCACTTCATGTGTAACGTGCAGTACATCAGGGAGTACGAGAACCTCTGGCCGTACCTGCGGGATCTGTACCAAACGACCGGCGTCGCCGAGACGGTGCACGTGGACCACATCAGAGAACACTACTACACGACCCACCCGGACGTCAACCCCCATCGCATCGTCGCCCGGGGACCGAACCTCGACCTCGAGGCGCCCCACGACCGCGACGAACTGCCGGGCGGCCCGCCGTCGGCGCTCGCACCCGCCAGCGCGGACGATTGAGACCGACGGTTCGCCTCGAGCGACCGGAACGACCGCTCGCGCTGAATTTCTCTCAGCCCGTCGGGTGACGGTCCAAAGAGGTGCGTTCATTATCCACTACTCGCTAGTAGCGCGTAACGTGTCCCGGACCAGAATCCTACTCGATTCTACGCGGGGGAGTGGAGAATCGCTCGACGGACGGACCGTGCGGTTCGACCGGGACCTTTCTCACCCATGAACGGATCACACGCCACGGGGAGCCCGTACGCTCCCCACACGGACGACGAACTCGAGGCGATGCTCGAGGCGGTCGGCGTCGACTCGGTGGAGGACCTCTTCGATATCCCCGAGGACGTCCGCTTCGACGACGAGTTCGGCATCGACGCCCGGAGCGAGCGCGAGACCAGGCGGCTGGTTCGCTCGACGCTCTCGAAGAACGACACCCTCACGGAACTGCTCGGCCGGGGCCACTACGGCTACTACGTCCCGTCGCTGGTCGACCACCTGGCGGACCGCGCGGAGTTTCTCACCTCCTACACGCAGTACCAGCCCGAGATCTCCCAGGGGTTCCTGCAGGCGCTGTTCGAGTACCAGTCGCTGCTGGTCGAGTTGACGGGCCTCGAGGTCGCCAACTGCTCGATGTACGACGCGGCGACGGCCCTCGGCGAGGCGGCCACCCTCGCCGAACGGGTCAGGAGCACGTCAGGTCACCGCGTGCTCGTCCCCGACCTCCTGCGAGAGGGTCGTCGAAGCACCCTCGAGAACTACGTCGCCGGCACCGACCTCGAGGTCGAGTCCTATCCGACCGACGACGCGAACGTCGACCTCGCCGCGCTCGAGGACGCGGTCGACGACGACGTCGTGATGGTCTACGCCGAGAACCCGACCGTCCGCGGGACGATCGAGGAGGGGCTGGTGGAGATCGGCGACGTCGCCGACGAGGCGGGCGCCCTCTTCGTTTTGGGATCGGATCCGATCGCCCTCTCGCTGCTGCAGAAGCCGAGCGACGTCGGCGCGGACGTCGTCGTCGGTGACGCGAGCGTGTTGGGACTGGGAACTAGCTACGGGATGGGGCTCGGCCTCTTCGCCACCCGCGAGGAATTCCTCCGGCAGGTCCCCGGCCGCCTCGTCGGAGCGAGCGAGGACGCGACCGGGCGGCGGGCGTTCACCCTCACGCTCCAGACGCGCGAACAGCACATCCGCCGGGAGCGCGCGACGAGTAACATCTGCACGAACCAGGCGTGGGTCGCCCTCCGAACGGCGATACACGCCGCCTCCCTTGGCCCCTCGGGGCTCGTCGACCTCGCGAAACGGGGCGTGACGCGGGCAGAGGACCTCGCCGAGCGCGTCGACGCGCTCACCGGGGTCGCGGCGCCCGTCCACGATCGGCGGCACTTCCGGGAGTTCGTCGCCCACGTCGACCAGCCCGCGACGGCCATCGCGGAGGACCTCGAGGACCTCGGCTTCGCCGTCCACGTCGTCGGCGAGCACGAGATCCAGCTCTGCGTCGCCGGCGTCCCCGACGAGGCGCTCGATCGGTTCGTCGTCGCGCTCAGGGAGGTGGTCCGATGAGCGAGCGCGGCGAGGAGGAAGAGCGGTCGACCGACGGCGAACGGCCGGCCGAGGACGGACTGATCGAACGGGCCGGCGGCGCGCGCTACGAACAAGCTCGCTACGTCCGCGACGACCGGTACGAGCCCCTGCTCTCGGAGAAGGACCTGACCAGGGTCGAAATCGACGGCGCTAACGGAGACGAGGGCGCGAGCGAGGTCGACTCGCCGCTGCCCGACGAGCTGACCAGGGACGACCTCGAGCTCCCCGAACTCTCGGAACCCGAACTCGCGCGCCACTACACGCGCCTCTCGCAGATGGTCTACGGGATCGACAGCGGGCCCTACCCGCTCGGGTCGTGTACGATGAAGTACAACCCGAAGTTCACCGAGGACGTCGCGGCCCTCCCCCCGGCGAGCGTCCACCCCGACCGCTCGGAGGCGTCGATCCAGGGGACGCTCGAGTTGCTGTACCGGCTGCAGGACTACCTCGGCCGGATCGGCGGCATGGACGCCGTCACCCTCCAGCCGCCCGCGGGGGCGGCGGGGGAGTTCGTCGGCATCCGCGTGGCGCGAGCCTACCACGAGCACGAGGGCGAGGAGCACCGACACGAGGTGATCGTGCCCGAGAGCGCCCACGGGACGAACTTCGCGACCGCGGCGCTCGGCGGCTACGACGTCGTCTCGCTGCCCAGCGACGAGAACGGACGGGTCGACCTCGAGGCGCTCGAGGCAGCCCTCTCGGAGGACACGGCCGCGTTGATGCTCACGAACCCGAACACGCTGGGGCTGTTCGAGCGCGACATCAGCGAAATCGCCGAACTGGTCCACGACGTCGGCGGCCTGCTCTACTACGACGGGGCGAACCTGAACGCCCTGCTCGGACGGGCTCGCCCGGGCGACATGGGCTTCGACGTGATGCACTACAACGTCCACAAGACGTTCGCCACGCCCCACGGCGGGGGCGGACCCGGCGCGGGGCCGGTGGGCGTCGACGAGCGGCTGGCGCCGTTCCTCCCCTCGCCACGGGTTCGGAAGGCCGACGACGACAGCGGCCTCGAGTACGAACTGTTCGAACCCGAGCACTCCATCGGTCACGTCCACGGCTACCACGGCAACTGGCTCGTGCTGATCAAGGCGTTCGCCTACATCGCCCGCCTGGGCGACGAGGGGCTGACCGACGCCAGCGCCAAGGCGGTCCTGAACGCCAACTACCTCGCGAGCCAGATCGAGTACGAGGTTCCCTACGAACCGTTCCACCACGAGTTCGTCGCGAGCGCGGGCGGTCAGGACGCCGCCGACGTCGCCAAACGGATGCTCGACTACGGCGTCCACCCGCCGACGACGAAGTGGCCGGAGATCGTCCCCGAGGCCCTGATGACCGAACCCACCGAAATCGAGGGGAAAGACACCCTCGATCAACTGGCCGCCGCGTTCGACGCCGTCGCCGACGAGGACGACGAGACGCTCGAGTCCGCACCCCGCGAGACCGCCGCACGACGGATCGACCAGACGAGCGCCGCGCGGAACCCGCGGCTGTCGTGGCAGGCGCTCGAGGCTGACGACGAGCAGTAGGGACGACCGCGACCCCCGCGCTACCGAACCCGCGCTCCCGTACCGTTCGGCGATAGAATCATTTATTATAATTACACTCCGGTACAGCGTATGCGATCGAATAACGGAGAGGACGGTCGATGAGCGTCGTCGATACGTTCGAGCGGATCGGGAATTTTACGAGCAGGTTCTTCGTCGTCTGGGTGCTCGCGTTCTCGGCGATCGCCCTCTACAGTCCGTACCCGTTCACGGAGGTCATCCCGCACATCTCGCTGTTGCTGGGGGTCATCATGCTCGGGATGGGGCTGACGCTCACCCCCGACGATTTCAAGCGGATCCTCGAGCGTCCGCGCGACGTCTTCATCGGCGCGATGGCCCAGTGGATCGTCATGCCGGTGGCGGCCTACGCGCTCGTGGCGGTCCTCGACCTCCCGTGGGAGATCGGCCTCGGACTGATCCTCGTCGGCGCCGCGCCCGGCGGAACGGCGTCGAACGTGATGACGTACCTCGGTCGCGGCGACGTCGCGCTCTCGGTGACGATCACGTCGGTGACGACCATCGCCGCGCCGCTGCTCATGCCCGCGTGGGTGGTCCTGCTCGCCGGCGAGGAGATCACGGTCAGCTTCGCCGACATGGCGACGTCGATCGTGCAGATCGTCCTCGTCCCGGTTCTCGCGGGCCTGGTGATCCGGTACGCGCTCGACCGCTACGCGCCGACGGTCGCCAGGGCGGGACTGTCGATCTTCCCCGCGGTCAGCGTTGTCGCCATCGTCGCCATCGTCGCCGGCGTCGTCGGGGCGAGCGTCGAGAACATCCTCACCGCGGGCGCGCTCGTCTTCGCCGCCGTGATCCTCCACAACGGGATCGGCCTCGGCGCGGGGTACGGTATCGGGCACGCCTTCAACATGGCCGAGGACCGCGCCCGAACCTGCGCGTTCGAGGTCGGACTGCAGAACAGCGGCCTGGCGGTCGCGCTGGCGACCTCGCTGTTCGATCCGGCCGCCGCGCTGATCCCGGCGCTGTTCAGCGTCTGGCACAACGTGAGCGGCCCGGCGCTCGCGAACTACTTCACCCGAGTCGACGGCAAATCGGTCACGGAGTACGAACCCGTCGTTAGTGACGACTGACGGCCGCGAGCGACGGTCGCGGACGACGGACGAGAGAAGAACGGACCGATCCCGCCCGCCTCACGCGGTACTCGAGTCGATCCCGTTGATCTGGACGAAGCCGTACTCGCAGTCGGGGCAGTGCCACTTCACCTTCTCGCCGAGGTGGAGCGTCGTGCTGGCGGCGCGGTAGAATGTCTTCTCGCCGCCGCAGTTCGGACACTCGTGGTCGAGTTCCTGAGCCATGATCGACGCTTGCGGGCGAGGTGAGTTTAAGATACTGATTTCGTCGATCCAGCCGACGGCCGATCCCGTCGGACGACGGGTGGCTGCTCGAGAGGGACGACGGTGACGACGGCGACTGCGACGGTGACGACGGCGGAACTAAGTGCGATCCGTCCGACGACACGACCATGCCGATCTACACCGGTCGCGGAGACGACGGGAAGACCGATCTCCGGGACATGAGCCGAGTCTCCAAGGCCAGCGCCCGCATCGAGGCCTACGGGACGGTCGACGAGTTGAACGCCCTCGTCGGCACCGTCCGCCCGACCGACTACGACGACGTCGACGAACGCCTCCGCGCGGTGCAGAACCACCTGCACGTCGTGCAGGCGGACTTCGCGAATCCCGACTCCGGGACCGACGGAGACGACGACGGAGACGAGGAGGGCCACGTCATCCGACCCGAGCACGCCGAGACGATCGAGGCGTGGATCGACGAGTACGACGAGGAACTCGAGCCGCTCCGGTCGTTCATCCTCCCGACGGGCAGCGAGTCGGGCGCGAAGCTCCACCACGCGCGCACGGTCTGCCGGCGCGCCGAGCGGCGCGCGGTCGAACTCGCCTCCGAAGAGGAGATCAACGAGGAGGCGGTGCAGTACCTGAACCGCCTTTCGGACGGGTTGTTCACACTCGCCCGGGTGGTCAACCAGCGCGACGGCGAACCGGAGGAGGCGCCGAGTTACTGATCGCGGGGATCGGCTACTCCGATTCCGAATCGGGTTCGGGCTCGAGGCCGACGAGCGACCGCCCGAGGATGTCGGCGTAGCCCGACGCCGTCAGTTTGAGCGTCGGAACTCCCACGAACGTCAGCGTCTGGAGCACCAACAGCGGCGCGTCGACGTCGACCCCGGCGTCCCGCGTCGCCCGCTCGGCCGCCTCGAGATCGGCCACGACCGCGCCCACCGGCGCGTCGGCGGCACCACCGGCGATCGGCATCGCAACCTCGGCGACGACCTCGCCGTCCCGAGCGACGGCGAATCCGCCGCCCAATTCGGCGACCCGTTCGGTCGCGACCACGGCGTCGTCCGGGTCGGCGGCGACCGTCGCGAGGCCCCGCGCCTCCCACGTCGCCGTCGTCGCGACGGCACCCTCCTCGAGGCCGAAACCGGCGAGGAAGCCGGTGAAGCTTCGATCGGTGTCCGGCTCGGTGGCCAACAGCGTCGCCGTCACCACGTCCTCCTCGGGCGCCGGGACGAGGCGGTCGCCCTCGACCGCCGGTTCGACCGTCGTCTCGGTCGTCACCAACCCTCGACCGACTTCCATCGCCCGGACCGTTACCCCAGGTGCGGCCTCTAGCGGGGCGGTGAACCGGTCCCGCTCGAGGTCGGCGGGGATCGAGACGCTCTCGTACACGTAGTCGGGGTAGGGCTCCGCCCGTTCGGCGAAACGGGCGGCCTCGAGCGGCTCCCCGTCTTCGACCACCACCGCGCCCTCGACGACCACCGTTTCCACGGCCATCGACTCGAGGTCGTCGACGATCGCGAGGTCGGCGTAGGCCCGCGGTTCGACGACGCCCCGGCCCTCGAGGCCGAAGTGTTCGGCCGGGTTCCGCGAGGCGGCGTCGATCGCGTCCGGGGCGGAGATCCCCGCCTCGATCGCCCGCCGGACGACGTCCGCCATCCCGTAGCCCTCGAGCAGGTCCGGCGGCCAGACGCCGTCGGTCGACAGCGAGACGCTCGCGGGCGAGAGATCGGAGAACGCCTCGGCGAGGGCGTCCAGGTCGTCCCGGTTCGATCCGCAGCGGCCGACGACGTGGACGCCGTGCTCGGCGCGTTCGCGGACGCCCTCCGCGGAGATGGCCTCGTGGTCGTTGTCGACGACGGTTGCGAACGACCGCATCGAGTCACCGCGACAGCCGGCGCCGTGGCCGACGATCGCGGCCCCCGCCTCCCGGGCCCGCTCGCAGAGGCGGTGGATCGGCGAGTCACGGCCGACGACGTGGATCCAGTCGATCTCGCCCACGGCGACGATCCGGTCGCGCTCGAGCAGCGACGCGAGCGCGTCGACCTCCGCCTCGAGGTCCGGCCCCGTGCCGTTCCCCCCGTCGCGGCCGTCGTCGGAGGGGGCGAACGTGTCCGCCAGCGACTGCGGCGGGAGACAGTAGTACACCGAGAGCGGGAGGTCTTCGGCCCGCTCGAGGAGCGTCTCGACACCCCGTGCGCCGAACGGCACGCCGAGGGCCGACGTCTCGGAGACGACCGACGTCGTGCCGGAGGCCAGGAGGTGGGGCGCGGCCCGCTCGGGCGTCACCCGCATGTCGGCGTGCGTGTGGGCGTCGATCAACCCGGGGAGAACGACCCGGTCGTCCGCGGAGATCACGGTCGTCTCCTCGTCGACGACCGGATCGGCGTCCTCGAGGAGGGCCGCGATCCGATCGCCGACGATCGCCACGTCTCGCTCGAGGAAGTCGCGCCGGTGCGAACAGTAGATGCGCCCGTTCTCGACCACCAGATCGGCCGTCGCCCGCTCCTCGGCGACCCGCTGTCTCTCGTCCATGGAATGTCGTCTCACGCCGGTTCGTAGCGCACCCGGTTGTCGATTTCGGTCCGCTCGAGTCGAACCCGCTCCTCGAGGACGTCGAGGTGAAGTGGATCTGCAGCACCTTCGGTTCGGGGTCGACGATGGTCCGGTCGGCGGCGCCGGCGTTGTCGTCCCGACGGGAAACGGCGTCGGGATCGGCAGCGCTCGAATACACTCGAGGAGGAGCGTGAGGGGGCCGTTACGCGTTCGGAACGGCGAATTCCGCGTCGGAAACCGAGGACGATCGGTTCGGTCTCGTATTCCCTACGGTAGGATCCCAATTCTGTTGCTCTCGAAAGGACTATATCCACGCGGCGCTACATTGGGAGTAGGTATCTAGCATGAACAAGCACTTTCACGACAGCGTATACTACCTGAAGCGCGCCAGTCAGCACGCTCGTCTCGGACTCGAGGAGGCCGCCGAACCAGTCGTCGTCCGCGTTCGACGGCGGTTCGGCCGCGAGCCGGAACCCGAGGCCGAGTCGCCCCGCGTCGAGGCCGTCCTCGAGGACGTGAAGGACCTCGAGGCGCGAGCCGAGAACGAGGCGCGCGAGCGGCTCGGGCGGGTCCGACGGCGGTTCGGCGGCCGCTCGAGTTCGTAGACGCGGTGACGAAAGGAAACCTTAAGTCGGACGACCGGATAGCAACCCCTGCGGGTTGGTGATCTAGTCCGGTTATGATACCTCCTTCACACGGAGGAAGTCGGCAGTTCAAATCTGCCCCAACCCATACGAACTACGTACGGTTTGCGATCGTGCCGGCGAGAGAGATCCGTCGGGATACCCGGTTCGGATCCAGCGGAGGAGAGCGGGCATGCATCGACGGTTCGGATCAGGACTGCGTCCGGCGGAATATCCCAGAGAACCACCCGCTTCTCAGAGCAGCGACCGAACCTCGTCGCGGGTATCGGCTTCGAGCGCTCGCTCGGCCAGATCCTCGGCGTCGTCGGTGCTGGTCTCCTCGATCCGACGCTTCACCGCCGGGACGGTCACCGCGCTCATGCTCAGTTCGTCGAGGCCGAGGCCGACGAGCAACTCCGTCAGGTCCGGGTCGCCGGCCATTTCGCCGCACATCCCGACCCGGACGCCCTCGGCGCGCCCCGCCTCTACCGTCCGGCGGATCGCCCGGAGCACCGGCGGGTGCAGCGGATCGTGGAGGTCGGCGAGCGCCTCGCTCTCACGGTCAACGGCCATGACGTACTGCGTCAGGTCGTTGGTGCCGATGCTGAGAAACTCGACGCGCTCCGCGACCTGATCCGCACACAGGACGGCCGCCGGCGTCTCGATCATAACGCCCAGCTCCGGCCTGGCGTGCTCGGTCCCCTCGTCGGCCAGGTCCGCGGCGACGTCGTCGACCGCCTCGAGCGCCCCCTCGAGTTCGGGGATCGTCGAAACCAGCGGAAACATCACCGCCAGGCCGTCGCCGTGCTCGGACGCCGCGGCGCGCAAGAGCGCGCGGAGTTGGGTCTCGAAGAGATCGCGGTGCCGGTCGAGCGAGAGTCGGATTCCCCGTTCGCCGAGGAACGGGTTGGACTCCTCCGGCAGCTCGAGGTACGGGACCGGCTTGTCCCCGCCGATGTCGAGCGTTCGGACGACGACCCGGTCGCCGGTAAATGCGTCGAGGACGTCGGTCACGGCGTCGTACTGCTCGTCCTCGGTAGGGGGCGTCTCCCGGTCGAGAAACAGGAACTCCGTGCGGAACAGGCCGACGCCGTCGGCGCCGCTCTCGACTGCCGGCGTCAGTTCGCCCGTCCCGCCGAGGTTCGCGGCCACCTCGACGTGTTTCCCGTCGGTCGTCTCGACCGGCCCCTGGCGAATCTCGGGGCCTGACTCCGCTGTCGCCTCAAGGGCCTCGTCGTCGGAATCGACCACGATTCGACCGTCCTCGCCGTCGACGAGCACGCGGTCGCCGTCGGCGATCGTCTCGAGCGCGTCTCCGACCTGGACGATCGCCGGGATGGCGAGCGAGCGCGCGAGGATGGCCGCGTGGGAGGTCCGCCCGCCGGCCTTCGTGACGATGCCCGCTACCCGATCCGGGTCGAGATCGGCAGTGTCGCTGGGCGTCAGTCGATCGGCCAGCAGGACGATCCGCTCGTCGGCGTCCGGCCCATCGGTCCGGGACGGCTCCGTGGCGCTCTCGTCGTCGACCAGCAGGCGCAGTAGCCTGTCGCGGACGTCCCGCAGGTCGTCGGCGCGCTCGGCCATCCGCCCGTCCATCCCCTCGAACTGGTCGACGAACCCGTCGAAGGTCTCCCGTACGGCGTGGGCCGCCGGCAGGCCGTCCTCGATCGCCGACTCGACGCCGTCGGTGATCTGGGGGTCGTCGAGAAACTGGACGTGGGCGTCGAAGATTTCGGCTTCGGCCTCGCCGACGCGCTCGCTGGCGCGGTCCCGTTCGCGTTCGAGGGCCGCCCGCGCCGCGTCACGCGCTTGCTCGAACGCCGCCAGTTCGTCGCCCGGGTCGACGATCTCGGGCGCCGGGGGCTCACCCAGGTCGATCGTCCTGTCGTGCCAGCGGGCGATCCCGTATCCGGTGCGCGGCGTGACGCCGACGCCACCGAGTTCGGTCATTCCTCGGCCCCCTCGTCGCCGTCTTCGGGCGACGAGAGGACCTCGGCCAGCGCATCGAGCGCGGCCCCGGCGTCCTCCCCCTCGGCGACGAGTCGGACGTCCTCCCCGGACTCGACGTTCAGGCCCGTGACCGCGAGCATACTCCGTGCGTTGACGGACTTCCCGTCGTCGACCGGTTCCAGCGTGATCTCGCTGTCGTACTCGTTGGCCGTCTGCACGAACCGGGACGCCGGACGAGCGTGCAGGCCAGCCTCGGGGACCACTGTTACGATACGCTCCATACCAGTTCGAATCTTGGCCGGAGTGCGACTTTATTTCCCCGGTTGGTTTCGGTCCGTCACTCCCGACGATCAGCACCAAATTCCGGCGGTTCTCCCTACTCGAAGAGACCGATCGCTTCGGTCGCGGCCCGTTCGACGGAGTCGAGGGTCGCGTTCGGGCTCGACGCCTCGACGGCCGCGTTGAGCGTCCCCTCGAGAAGCGGCGCGTCGACCACGACGCACTCGACGTCGTCGACGGATTCGATAGCCACCTCCGCGTTCATGACGGCGCTGCCGAGGTCGACGAGGACGACCACGCCGTCGGTCTCGTCGGCGAGTCGCTCCAGCGCCGCGCCGATGTCGTCGACCGAGGTTCCGATCCCGCCGTCGGGGTCGCCGCCGACGGCCTCGATCCGGGCGTCGTCGCCGCCCATCTCGAGGGAGATGTCCCTGATCCCTTCTGCAGCTTTCCCGCTGTGAGAGACGACGAGTAGTCCGATCATGCTACTCCTCCACCTCCTCCGGATCCTCGTCGGGGATCGTCGGCGACGTGGCGTCGAGGTCGACGTCGCCGTCGAGGTACTCCTCGGCGGTGGCGAGCAGCTCCTCCAGGATCAGCAGCGTGCTCGTCGCGCCGGGATCCTGGTGACCGACGGATCGCCAGCCGAGGTAGGAGGCGCGGCCCTTGACCGCTTTGAGCGGGACGGTGTACTCGACGCCCCGTTCGGCCGCGTCGACGGCTTTCGACAGCGCCTCCAGCGGAGGGAGGTCGTCCACTTCGATCGACTTCTTGTAGGTGTGAACCGCCGGCGTCAGCGCGTCGACCATCGTCTTGTCGCCGACCTTGGCGCCGCCCCTGTCCTGTAGCTTCTCGAGATAGGCTTCGGCGAACGCGACGGTCGTTTCGGCGGTGATCCCCGCTTCGAGTTCCTGACTCGCGTGCATACAGGAGCCGCCGTACAGCGGTCCTGACGCCCCACCAACCTCGGAAATAAGCGTCGTGCCCACCGTCTTCACCAGGTCCTGCGCGTCGGCGTCCTCCTGCTGATCGAGCGTTTCGACTACGGCTTTGAATCCTCGGTCGAGGTTCGCCCCGTGGTCGGCGTCGCCGATCGCCGAGTCGAGGTCGGTCAGGTATTTTTTCTCTGACTCTATCCGGGCGGCGATCCGGTCGACCGCTTCCAGAATCGCTTCGCACTCCGTCTCTCGAGAAGCCATGATCCGTGGTACAGTTACTCAGCAATAATATCTTTGGGGTCCAGATCGTCCGAGGGATCACACCTTGAACGCCGGCGTATTCGCCGGGTCGCTCAGTAGACCCTTGAGTTCGTCGTCGAGGTCGAGGACCGTCACCGAGCAGCCGGCCATCTCGAGCGATGTCATGTAGTCCCCTACCCAGGTGTCCCACGTCTCCAGGCCCTCGTCTTCCAGGTGGTCCTGCACCGCCCTGTTGACGATGAACAGTTCCGACAGTGGCGTGCCGCCCATCCCGTTGACGATCGTGGCGACCTCTCCCTCGGGTTCGACGTCTTCGAGGACCGCCGTCGTTAGCTCCGCGGCGATCTCGTCGGCGTCCATCATGTCGGTGCGCTCGACGCCGGGTTCGCCGTGGATGCCGATGCCGAGCTCGATCTCGTCGTCGCCGAGATCGAACGTCGGCGCGCCCTTCTCCGGGGTGACACACGAGGTGAGCGCCATCCCCATGGTCCCGACGTTGTCGACGACTTTCTCCGCGACGCGCCGGACCTCGTCGAGGTCCTCGCCGCGCTCCGCTGCCGCCCCCGCCACCTTGTGGACGAAGATCGTGCCGCAGACGCCGCGTCGGCCGGACGTGTACGTGGAGTCCTCCACGGCGACGTCGTCGTTGACGACGACCTGCTCGACGTCGACGTCCTCCATCGCAGCCATCTCGGCCGCGGTATCGAAGTTCATCACGTCGCCTTCGTAGTTCTTGACGACGCAGAGAACGCCCTCGCCGGCGTCGCAGGCCTGGATCGTCTCGTTGATCTCGTCGGCGGTCGGCGACGTGAACACCTCCCCCGCCGCCGCGCCGTCGAGCATCCCGTCGCCGAGATAGCCGGCGTGGGTCGGCTCGTGGCCGCTCCCACCGCCGCTGACGATCCCGACCTTGTCGTCGACAGGGGCGTCGTTCCGAACGAGTACATTCGTCCCGTCCAGTCGACGCAGTCGGTCCGGGTACGCCGCGACCATCCCGTCGAGCATCTCGTCTACTACGTTTTCCGGATCATTGATAAGCTTCTTCATGCCACACGTACATATCTCTCGAACGTATACAAAACGCTTATTTAGAAAGGATTATGTGTCCCCCCGGTGGTGGTCCTCGACCGAGAGATCTTGGAGACGCGAAACGTCCGCAACCCCTCGCCGTGGCCCTCGCACCGACGTTCGTGGCCGCCTGAATCACCGTCATTCGAACGGACTCTCGAAATTAGCAGCCTATAGATATGTTCTCTCTCAGTAATTCCTTCTGTAGTATACAACCGGGGGATTGGAACTGTTCGTGTTTGACCAGAACTGTTTCAGGGACACTATCTAGTTTAGCACCTCCGCTGGCGTCTATCTGTTCTTATCTGCCCCGACCCAAAACCTGCCCTAACCCACGCTCAAAGAGCATCTCGAGTTGGTAACCCCTACCATCGAATCTACCAGCCAACAACGGCCACGTCACTCGAGTCGCCGCAGACACCCGTGACAGAACGACGCGAAGGAATCGTTATCCGCCTCGCAGATGGGACACCGATCGTCCTGCGCGTGGTGCGACCGCGACCGCGAGTTCGACGAGGGCGATGGGCCGATAAGGCGCTTCTCCGGGTCGGCGTAGGCGTCGAAGACGTCACCCCACGTGACCGTCGGGTCGTCGCGACCCGCGCGTTCGCAGGTGCGGGTGACGAACGAGTGTCGTCGCATACGGCAGAGGCCGTGCCAGAGTCCGAGGAACAGCAGGGACGGAAGGACACAGAGGAGGAGGGCGATTCCGAGCGGCGCGAGGGTCATAGGCGCGATTGCGCCGCGTCGGGCCTAACGGGCCGCGTTGATTTGTGTACGAGTAATATAGCTCACGCCGGCCGGGCCCTGATCCCCGTGAGGATGCCGGCTAGCCAGGTGGAGACGTAGCTGACCTCGAGGTCGCTCCGCTCGAGCGACTCGAGGGGGTCCTGGTTCCACCGACAGCCGTGTTTCTCGTAGTGGGCGTCTGCCCGCCAATCCTGGAATCGCGCGATCGGACCCAGGTCGCTGCGACCGTGCTCGAGGAGTAACACCCGTCCGTCGGGTTTGCAGACGCGGTTCATCTCGTTCAGGGCGGCGACCGGGTCGGGGAACGTGCAGGTCGACAGCGACGAGACGACCGTGTCGAACGCGTCGTCGGGGAACGCGAGGTTCTGCGCGTCCATCTCGAGCAGGTTGTCGCCTCGCTCGAGGTCGTCGAACCGATCCTCGGCGTTCGCCAGCATCTCCGGGCTGAGATCGACGCCGACGTACTCGACGGAGCCGGGGAGGTGCGGGACGTTCGTCCCCGTGCCGCAGGCGACGTCAAGCACTCGACCCTCGGCCCGCTCGAAGACGCGGCGGCGGTACCGCCCGGCCAACAGCCGATCGGCCCACGCCATCCGCGCCATCATATCGGCCTGGTCCGCGTAGACGCCGCGGATCTCCTCGAGCGACATCGGACGCCTCGCGGACGGGCGTTCGCCGTCGGCGCCCCTCGAGTCGCGGTCGGTATTCGATTCACCCGACGAGTCCGCCCCGGACGGCGCATCTGACGCGCTCATTGAACGTGCGTTCGGCCCCTAATACTGAAGTGGTATGGGTATGCCATCGTGCGGCACGGTCGAGGCGGCGCATCCGACCGCCGTCCGGCCGTGCCATCACGAGCGCCATCCCAACGATCAACCGGACGCGCGGCGGACGAGCGCAGGTGGCGACCGGAGAGCGTCACACCGAGACGGTACCCACGTCCCGCTCGAGGACGTATCGATCGAGGGGGAACTCGGTGCGGTGGACAACCGCGCGGCCGACCGGTCCGAGACGCACCCGGGGTGATCGCGCTATCGAGCGCAGCGCGGCCGCTCTCGAGGTTGCGAGAGACCGCGAGAAGTCGCGAGCGCGCGGAAATCGTCGAGACCCGGTCAGGGCGCGACTTCGGCCGCCTCGAGGTCCTCGAGCACCTCCTCGGCGTGGCCGTCGGGCGTGACGCCCTCGTAGACGGACTCGATGCGACCGTCGGGGCCGACGACGTACGTGTTGCGGAAGACGCCGTCGAAGGTGTTGCCGAACATCTGTTTCTCGCCGTACGACTCGTACAGGGTCGCGACCTCGCCGAACTCGTCGGAGAGGAGGTCGAACTCGAGGTCGTACTCGTCGGCGAACGACTCCAGGTCCGAGACCGGGTCGTCGCTGATGCCGACGATCGCGACGTCGCGGTCGTCGAAGTCGGGTTTCGCGTCGTTGAACCCGCAGGCCTCGGTCGTGCAGCCGCTCGTGTTCGCGCGGGGGTAGAAGTAGACGACGAGTCGCTGCCCCTCGAAGTCCGACCGGCGGACGAGGTCGCCGTCCTGATTCTCGAGTTCGAATTCCGGTGCGGTGTCACCAACGTCGAGCATAGGAGCGTGTTAGCGACTGCCGTTGTATGTATTGTGATTCCGGTTTCGTCTTCCGCGGGGGACGTTCGACGATCGCTCTGCGCGACCGATCGTCTCGGTCGACGGGAGAAACGGGGCCGCGAGAATCGGCCGTCACTCGAGCGGTTCCGCCGCGTCCCGCTCGACCAGTGGATCGGCGTTCCGCTCGGGCAGCGTGACCACGTCGTCGGCCGAGAGGGTGTACTCCCGGTCGTCGACGCCGAGGATCGAGCCGACGTCGCGGGTGATCCTCACGGTGACGCGGTCGACCTCCCGGTCGGGGGCCGCGCCGGCTCCGCCCCCGGTGTCGCCGCGGGATTCGGCACCCTGCGCGCTCGAGTCGTCCGCCGCCGTCGGATCGGCGTCGGACGGGCGCGGATCGGTCCCCGATCCGGAGGACGGGGCTGACGGCGTGGACGTGGAGTTCGTCGACCTCGCGTCCTCGCTCCCGTCCGTGGGGGCCGTCTCGACACCCGGTGGATCGGACGAGGGAGGGTCGCCGCCCATCACGTCCGCGGCGGAGACGCCGTCGGCGGCCGGCGACTCCGGCGGGGCCGGGGGCGCGTCGTCGGCCGTCGTCGACCGCGCCTGCTCGTTCGGCGACGGTCGCTCGTCCGTCGCGGAGTCCGCGGTCGGCCCGTCGGTACTCCCGTTCGCGTCCGCGGCGGTTGTATCGCCCGCCGCCTGGGCATCGGGGCCGGGGGCGGATTCCGCCCCTTCGAGGACGTCCAGCACCCGACGCTTGTTGCCCTGAATGCGGTCGATGAGGTCGTCGAAGAGGTCTGCCTCCTCGGCGGTCAGCCCCTCGTCGTTGGCGGGCATGCCGGCGGCGGCGAGGCTGGCCTGCTTGACGAGTTTTCCCATCCGGCGCTCGTAGATCGCCTCGACGACGTCCTTGGCGGTCTCGATCTCGTCGGTGAGTCGGCCCACCTCGGGCGAGGAGAAGGGGTCGTCCGCGGCGTCGGCGACGCGCTCGCGCTCGGCCTCGAGGTCGGCGATGTAGTCGCCGACCTCCCGGTAGAACGAAGGGCGCAGGTTCTGGAGGCTGTCCTTCTGGCGCTCCTTGCTCTGAACCGTGCGCAGTTCCTCGAGATTCATGTTATGCTTCCTTCTCCTTCTCCGCCCTGCCGCGCGCCATCAGGAACGCGGCGACGTACTCGGGTAGTGACTGGTCACCTTCCGATACTGTAAACGTATCGCCTCCGAGTTCGACCTCTCCGCCGCGGGTGACGTCGACGGCGATCTCGTGGCCCGTGAACGTCTCCGGGACGGCGTCGACGAGGGGATCGAACGCCTCGAGGTCGTCGCGGTCGATGCGGACCACCTTGAGGGCGCTGCCGCCGTGGAGGCTTCCCGGCAGTCGGATGAGCCGGTTCGTGTCCGTCGTGACGGGTTCGTCGATGGGCGCGTTGTCGCGCTCGACGGCCTCCGCGGCGAACCGTTCGGCGAGCTGGGCGACCGCCGTGTGGACCGTCACGTTGCCCGCCTCGAGGCCCTCCCGGTTGTTCCGGGCGGCGTTGAGCGTCGCCTGCGCCTTCCCCTCGCCGATGCCTTCGAACTCCTGGAGGCGCTCGAGGGCCTCGTCCTCCTCCATCGCGAGCAACTCGTCGACGAAGTCCATGAAGTAGCCGTGGATCCGTTTCCCCCAGCCGCCCGAGATCCGGAGGGTTCGTCGCTCCGTGGGCGTCTTTCGCCCCAGTCCGGCGACGGTCTCGGTCTCGATCAGCCGCTCGAAGTCGAGGCCGATCCCCCGGACGTAGTCGACGATCTCGCGGCGGTGTTCGCGCTCCAGGTGGAGCACGTTCTCGTCGCGAACGTGGACGTGGTACCCCCGCCCGCCCGAGAAGACGATCTCGAGCGCTTCGAAGCCGAAGTCGTCCTCGAGGAAGTCGAGGAGGCGAAAGAGGGCGTCCTTGCACTTTTCGAGCATCTCCGCGTAGGAGTCCTCCCCCAGCGTCACGCTCGGGAGGTGGTCGGCGTCGAGGTCGAAGACGAGGTCGGAGGCCCGCCAGTCCTTCTTGCTCATCGAACTCGCCCCGGGGTCGCGGTAGCGACCGACGGAGAAGTAGACGTGCTGGGGCCGCTTGCGCTCGAGGAAGTCCTCGAGCGAGCCCAGTTCGAGGAGCGACTTGTGCCGGACCATCGTGGTCCCGGGGCCCTCGGTGAAGGGGATGTACCCCCACTCGCGCTCGTTCGCCGCGGGCGGCGGCGTGATCTCCGTGCGTCGGTAGTGATCACGGAATCGGCCGCGGAGATAGGCCCTCGTTCGCTCCTCCATGCGTCTCGGGTAGTCGGCGGCAGGGGGCTATAATCCTGCCGAAAGTTTCGACCGCGGGAACGGGACTCGAGCCGCCGTACCGGCGGCGTACTGTGTCGCGACGACCTCACGACCGGGACTCGTTCGGATTCGGGAGCCATCCCCTTCTCGGCGAGTTCCTCGAGCGCCGACTCGGACTTTTCGAGGTCGAGGTTCGTGCCTACGAGGACGTAGTCGGCCCCGGTGAACTGAATTCGCGAGAGACCGTTCTCCTCGGCGACTCGTGTTCGAGCGGACGATCGCGGGATCGCCGTCACCGCGATTCGACGGTCACGTACCGGTCGCCGCGCAGAATCGCCCGGACGCGGCCGTGCCAGTCCTCGGCGAAGGCGGTCCGTTCCTCCTCGGTCGCCGTCCCGTCGACCAGCTTCGGCAGGTTCGAGGTGGCCGGACCGCCGGTCGGGACCTCCTCGACGCGGTAGGTAACCCGGACGGACTCTCCCGTGTCGGTGCGAGCGAATTCGTACGCGATCCCATCGACCCCGATGGCGCCGAACCGCAGCAGGTCCCGTCGGTCGCCGTGACCGCCCGCGAGGCCGCCGAAGCCGTCCTCGCCCGCGGCGCCCGTCACGTACGAGATCACCCTCGAGGTGACGCCGTAAGCGGGGTCGTCGCGCGGTCCGCCGGCGGTTACGGCGACGTCGCCGCGAACGGGGAGGTCGTCGGGGTACAGCGCCTCGAGGCCGGCCTTCGCGATCCGGTACGCGCCGGCCGTCGTGGGACAGGAGTGGCCGGCGATCGTCACGACGTCCTCGTAGGTGAGGACGAAGGGCTCGCCCGGCTCGAGGACGGCCAGCGCCTCGGCGACGGGGTCGCGGACGCGGATCGGTTCGATATCGTCGTAGTCGACGGTCCAGTTCGTCCGATCGGATTCTCGGGTCGCAGTTGGTGTGTTACTCATTGGCAGCTGTTGGGTTGTGGTGGTGAAGTGTGATAGTGGAAAATCGATCGTCAGTACCGCAGTAGCCGCATACCGTTCAGGATGACCAGCAGCACGCTACCGACGTGGACGAGCATGCCGCTCGCCATGTGCACGTAGCCGGCGAAGACGCCCGAGAGCAGCAGGGCGACGGTGACCACGGCGATGGCGACGTTCTCCGTCACGTTCCACCGGGTCGCCTTGCTGAGCCCCACGGCGTACGGGATGCGCGCTAGGTCGTCGGCCAGCAGCGCCACGTCGGCCGTCTCGATGGCGGTGTCGGTCCCGGCGGCGCCCATCGCGATCCCGACGTCGGCGGTGGCGAGCGACGGCGCGTCGTTGATGCCGTCGCCGACCATCGCGACGACGTGGCCTTCCTCCCGGAACGACTCGATGGCAGCCTGCTTCTCCTCGGGGAGCAGCTCCGCGCGGTAGTCGTCGATCCCAACGGCTTCCGCGACCGCCCGCGCGGTCCGCTCGTTGTCGCCGGTCAGCATCACCGTCCGGATCCCGGCCGCGTTCAGCGCCGCCACGACGTCGGCCGCGGCTGACCGGAGTTCGTCCCGGATCGAGACGAGGCCGACGACCTCACCCTCGAGGGCGACGTGGACCGGCGTCTCGCCGGCCTCCTCGCGCTCGCGGACGCGGTCGGCGATCTGATCGGAGACGTCGATCCCGCGCTCTTCGAGGAGCGCGCGGTTGCCGACGACGATCGTGCGGCCGCCGTGGCTCGCGACGACGCCCTTACCGGGAACGACCGCGAAGTCGTCGGGGTCGGGGATCGTCGGCCGCTCGAGGGGCGAGTCGTCCGCTCGCTCGAGGGTCGCTCCGCCGTCGGAAACGGAAACGCTCGAGCCGCCGTCCGTAACCGTTGACCCGGACGAAGGAGCCCCGTCGCGGCCCCGGGCGGCCTCGAGGATGGCGTCCGCGAGGTGGTGTTCGCTCTTCTTCTCGGCGATCGCGGCGTAGCGCAGGACCGCCTCGTCGTCGACGCCGACTCCCTCGACGCGCGAGACGGTCGGCTCTCCGCGCGTCAGCGTGCCGGTCTTGTCGAACGCGACGAGGTCGATCGCGCCGGCCGTCTCGAGGTGCTCGCCGCCCTTCATGAGCACCCCGTTCCGGGCCGCGTTCCCGATGGCGCTGACGATGCTCACCGGCGGACCGATCACCAGCGCGCCGGGACAGCCGATGACCAGCAGCGTCAGCGCGAGGACGGCGTCGCCCGTGACCGCGAACGCGCCGGTCGCCAGCACGACGATCGCCGGCGTGTAGTACTGGGCGAACCGTTCGATGATCGTCTGGGTCGGCGCCGTCGCCTCCTGGGCCTCCTCGACCCGGCGGATGATCCGCTCGAGCGTCGTATCCCGACCGGTGCTAGTCGCGACGACCTCGAGGGCGCCCTCCTGGTTGATCGTCCCGGCGTAGACCTCGTCGCCGGCGGACTTGCGGACGGGCGCGCTCTCGCCGGTGACCGGCGACTGGTCGATGGCGCTCTCCCCGTCGGCGACCTCGCCGTCGACGGGCACCTTCGCGCCGGGCTTGACGAGCACGGTCTCCCCCGGTTCGACCTCGCGGGCCGGGACCTCGACTTCTCGCGGCTCCGCCGCTCGTCTGTCCGAGGCGCTCTGCGCCTCGCGCTCCCCGCCGCGGCGGACGATCGCCGTGTCCGGCGCTAGCTCGAGGAGTTCCTCGAGGGCCGCGCGGGTCTTGCCCATCGTGCGCGCCTCGAGGTAGTTCCCGAGCGCGAACAGGAAGACGACGGCGCCGGCCTCCCAGTACTCCCCGATGAGGATCGCGCCGACCGCTGCCAGGGTGACGAGCGTGTTGATGCCGACGGTGCCGCTCCGCAAGGTGTGGTAGGCCTTCGTCGCGACGTCGTAGCCGCCGACGACCGCCGCGAGGATCATCAGCGCCGCGCTCGCCGCCTCGAGGTCGTGGAAGTAGCCGACGGCCCAGCCGGACGCGAAGAGCGCGCCGCTGGCGACGACGATCGCGGGCTTCCGGTGGCGCCGCAGGTATCGCGTGGCGTTCACGGACGGTCACCTCGGACGAGGGGTGTACCCCCGCTTCTCGATCGTCCGTTCGAAGGCGTCGGGTTCGACGACGGTCTCCTCGTACTCGATCTCGACGCGGCCGGTCGTGTAGTGCACCTCGACGCGGTCGACGCCCTCGGTCTTCGAGAGGTCTCGTTCGACGGTGCTCGCACAGGTCGGGCAGTCGAAGTCGGTCACGCGAAATTCGGTGATCTGGGTCATCTGTCTTCGATCGATCCTACGATCCCGCCGCACAAATATATCACTCAAATGAGTTGTCTGGGTGCGATCACGGGCGGTTCGACCGGTGAAACGACTCGTCTAAGGGGAAACGGGTTGGGAGACGCTCGGGGAACCACGGAGAATTTCTTCGGCGCGCTCGCGGGACGCCCTCGCAGTCGCTCGGACGTCCCGCGGACTCGCGAGGTCTTCGCGAGCAAGGTGAGCGAACGAGTCGGGTGGGGAGGGGACGGCGGCGGGCAGGAATGAAACCCGGTGATGCGAACAAGCGAACGGAGTGAGCGCTCAGCGAACCGCGGACTGTCGAGCGGTTCGGGGGCTTTCGAGGTGGTACTTGCACCGTGGACGGTAACGCTCCCCAGAGGGAAATCGAACGAGCGCGTACCCGGATGGACGTGGAATCGAGGGTCCGAACTGGACGTGGAATCGAGTTCGCGTTCGGCTGAACGCCTTTTACGGTTCACCCCCTAGCCTCGCCACCCAATGGCCGAATTCACGTCGGACGTCACGATCGAGGACGTCGCGATCCGCGACACGAACGTCTCGAGCGCCGTCGACGAACCGGTCCGCGCGACGATCCTCGACATGCTCGCCGAGGGCGAGCGCACCGTCGCGGAGATCGACGAGGAACTCTCGGCGCGAGGCTACGACCGGACGCGCAACACCGTGCGCCACCACGTCAACGAACTCCGGGAGGCGGGCCTCGTCGAGGTTGCCCGCCTCGAGGAGCGACGCGGCGCCACGACGAAGTACTACCGCGCGAACACGATCGTCCTCTCGTACGCGCTGCCCGAGGGCGCGCGAGACGACGTGGCCGAGATGGCCGCCGAGATCGCCCCCGACGTCGCGTCGCTCGTGAGCAACCTCGAGGCGACCCACGGCGAGACGATCGACCGGATCGCCGACGAGATGGCCCCCTGCGCGCACTGCCGGTCGCAGAAGTACGAGACGTACCTGCTGGTGACGATTCTCCGGCGGGCGTTCGTCGAGGGGGTCGTTCGCGGTCGAAGGGAAGCAGGTGAAAACGGGGACGGAGGCGAGGACCGGAACGGAGTCGGAGACGGGGAGAACGGAAGCTGAGCGTCAGCGTCGCATCAGTTCCGAGATGCGATCGGTGAGGCCGACGTCGGAGCCGAGTTTGAGGTAGTAGGCGTCGCCGCCGTCCTCGTAGTAGTTCTCGATTCGGCGCTTGATCTCGAAGCCGAGGTGTTCGTAGAACTGGAGGGCGTTCTCGTTGGTCGTGCGCGCGTGGCAGGTGATGCTGTTGTGGTCCTCGGCGACCCGGGCGATGAGGCGTTTGCCGATCCCCTCGCCCCGACACTCGGGCGAGACCGCGAGAAAGAGGATGTAGCCGTCGCGTCGAACGGCGGCGAATCCGACCAGCTCGTCCCCCTTCACGTAACAGTACACTTTCGAGCGACGGTAAGCGTCGGTGAAGAAGTTGCGCCGCTGTTTCAAGACCCCTTCCCGCCGATTAATCGTCTCTTTGAGCTCCCAGGCATCCTCGACGAACTCGTCGCTCCCCGGGGCGACGACGCGACTGTCGATGTTGACGCTCACTACCACACCGTAACAGCGACGCCAATATAATTCCACCGGCAGAGGCATCTTCCAAACGTCAGACGCCGCGTCGAATCACCGGCCGTTCTCGGGGCGGCCACGCCCGGCCGGCGTCGACCGGTGCGCGGTTTATACCGCGGGACGCACCCGACTCGACCGTCCCCGAGTCGCGGACCGACGTACATACGTCCCTCCCGCTCGGACGCGAACGTAGAGCCGACATGGGATTCGAACTGCGAGCGCACACGGCCGACGTCGCGGTGGCCGCCAGCGGCGACACCCTCGAGTCTGTCTTCGCCGCCGTCGCGGACGGCCTCGCGGCGGCGATGTGCGACGACGTCCCGCCGCCGGACGAGACGAGCGAGACGGCCGGTGACGATTCCACACCGGAGGCGCGCGTCTCGCTCTCCGTGACCGCAGAGAACCGCGAGGCCCTCCTGTTCGACTACCTCGACGAACTGATCTACCTCCGCGACGTTCGCGGCGAACTCCTCGTCGACAACCGCGTCGAGCGCGTCGAGCGCGTTGCGGACGAACGGGACGGCGCGGGAAGCGACGGAGCCGACGGGAAGGGGGCCGGCGGCGACGCGTCGTGGACCCTCGAGGCGTCCGCCCGGGGCGTTCCCCTCGCCGAGATCGACGCCCGGGACGTGAAGGCGGTGACCTACTCCGAGATGCGACTCGAGGCGGTCGACGGGAAGTGGGAGGCGTACGTGGTCTTCGACGTCTGACGGGCGGAATGGCTCGAGCGACAGGCGTAGATCCAGCCTCGAGCCGTCCGCTTCGAACCCGTCTCGAGCCATCGGCCTCGAAGACCGTCGCCCGCTGCGGGTGAGGGTGACGGTCCGCCGATCCGACCGCGGAGACGAACCTCTTTCAACGATGGCGACCGACCCTCGAGTATGACCGACACGTTCGACGCAGGCGACGTCACGCTCGAGCGGGTGCGCGAGTTCGTCTGGGAGATCCCCCAGGAGGGCCGGATGCGCGCGCCCGCGAGAGTGCTCGCGAGCGAGGCGCTGCTCGAGGAGATCAGCGAGGACAAGACACTCGAGCAGTTGAAGAACGCGACCCACCTGCCCGGAATCACCAAGTACGCGATCTGCATGCCCGACGGCCACCAGGGGTACGGCTTCCCGGTCGGCGGCGTGGGTGCGCTCGATGCTGAAAAGGGCTGCATCTCGCCCGGAGCGGTCGGGTACGACATCAACTGCCTTCCGGGAGGGACCGAAGTGCTCCTCGAGCACGGTCGCCGACTCCCGATCGCCGAGTTACTGGATCGGTTCGAGGACGAGCGCGCGATGGTTGCCGGATCGCGCCTGGTCCCGTCGAAGATTCGCCTCGCCACCGAGCGCGAAGGGGCGACGGTGTACGAACTCGAGACCGAAACCGGCGATCGGATCAGGGCGACGGCGGACCATCCGTTCGAAACGCCGGACGGAATGAAACCGCTCGAGGAGCTCTCCGAGGGGGACGAAGTCATGGTTCAGCCGTTCCGGGGACTCCTCGATGAACGCCCCGAGGAGTTCACGCTCCTGACCGAAGACGACTTCGCAGACGAGAACCCGCAGCTCGTTCGCGCCCTCACGGATCGCGACTTGCTTCCGCTGAAGTCGACGGACGACGCCTTCAACCGGCTCCTGAAGCTGGTCGGCTTCCACACCGGCGACGGCGCGATCGGAAGCGGCGGGCAGACGTGGTTCTACGGCGAACCGGAGGACCTCGAGTCGATCCGGGAGGACATCGCAGCGCTCGGATTTACGCCGTCGAAGATGTACGAGCGCGAGCGATCCCACGACATCGACGGAAAAACGTTCGAACGGACGGAGTACAGCGTTCGCGCGTCCTCGAAGGCGTTCCAGAAACTGCTCGTGAAACTCGGCGCGCCGGAGGGTCGGAAGATCGAGTCGGCCTTCACGACGCCGTGGTACTTCGACCGACTGACCGCGTGGCAACAGGCGCTGTACGCTTCGGCGTACTTCGGCGCGGAGATGAACGCGCCGGCAGCCCAACACGACAAGAACCTCTACTGCCCGAAAGTCTCCCAGACGAGAACTGCGGAGGTCGCCGACGCGGGCGAACAGTTCATGGAGGAACTGGCGGCGTTTCTCGACCGTCTCGGGATCGAAACCAACGAAATCGAGCGGTTCGAGACGAAATCCTACGCCGATCACGAGACGATCCGACTCCGACTCGGGATCAAAAACGACTCCGAGAACCTGATTCGGTTCTTCTCGACCGTCGGATACCGTTACAATCACGAAAATCGGCGAAAAGCCATCAAGGCGATCCAGTACCTCAAAACGAAGGAGGCGGTGATCGGCCGCCGGGCGGCGATCGCTCGAGAGGGCAAGGCGATGGCGGACGGGGGAACGCCGCCCGTGGAGATCAAATCGGAGTTCGACATCAACGAACGGTTCATCGAACGGAGTATCTGGGGCGGCCGAAGCGATCGCCCGCGACCACCGGCCGACTTCCCCGGATTCGAGGATTATTGCCAAACAGTTTCCGTCGGCGACGACTACACCGTCACCACTCGAGTGAGATCCATCCGGAAGGTCGACGACGAGGAAACGGTGTACGACATCGGCGTGGCGCACGACGCTCACAACTTCGTCGCAGACGGGTTCGTCGTCTCGAACTGCGGCGTCAGAATGATGCGGACGAACCTCACCTACAGAGAGCTCCAGGGCTACGAAGAGGAGCTCGTCGACTCACTCTTCACCAACATCCCGTCAGGTCTCGGCGGGGGCGGCATCGTCGAGGCCGGCGTCGACACCGTCGAGGAGATCCTCGAGCGCGGCGTCGACTGGGCGCTCGAGCACGGCCACGCGGTCGAGGAGGACCTCCGCCACTGCGAGGACGAGGGGATGCGCGAGGGCGCAGACGCCTCGAAGGTGAGCCAGAAGGCCAAGGACAGGGGGAAGAACCAGATCGGGTCGCTCGGCTCCGGAAACCACTTCCTCGAGGTCCAGCGCGTGACGGACGTCTTCGACGACGAGGTGGGCGACGCCTACGGCCTCGAGGAGGACCAGATCGTCGTCTTGATCCACTGCGGCTCGCGCGGACTGGGCCACCAGACGTGCACCGACTACCTGCGCAAGATCGAACGGCAACACCAGGGCTTGCTGAACCAGCTTCCGGACAAGGAACTCGCGGCGGCACCCGCCGGCTCCCAGCTCGCGGAGGACTACTACGGCGCGATGAACGCCGCGATCAACTTCGCGTGGGTCAACCGCCAGCTGATCATGCACCGCACGCGGAAGGTGTTCGAGCGGGTCTTCGGCCGCTCCTGGGAGGAGATGGACATGCGCCTGCTGTACGACGTGGCCCACAACATCGCGAAGAAAGAGACCCACGTGATCGACGACGACGGCACCGAGCGCGACCTCTACGTCCACCGCAAGGGCGCGACGCGGGCGTTCCCCGCCGGCCACCCGGAGGTACCGACGGCCTACCGCGACGTCGGCCAGCCGGTGATCATCCCCGGCAGCATGGGCGCCGGCAGCTACGTCCTCCGCGGCGGCGAGGCGTCGATGGACCTCACCTTCGGCTCGACGGCCCACGGCGCGGGCCGGCTGATGAGCCGCACGCAGGCGAAGAACGAGTACTGGGGCGGCGACGTCCAGCAGGAACTGCGCGAGCAGCAACAGATCTACGTGAAGGCCCAGTCGGGCGCGACCGTCGCCGAGGAGGCCCCGGGCGTCTACAAGGACGTCGACGAGGTCGTCCGCGTCTCCGACGCGCTCGGCATCGGCGACAAGGTGGCGCGGACGTTCCCCGTCTGTAACATCAAAGGATAGCTCCGATCGCCCCGGCGATCACTTCAGCCGGAACGGGTTTTCGTCGTCCTCGTCGTCACCCTCTTCGCCGTAGGGTCGCCGCGCCGTGATCGTCACCGTCGCCTCCGGCACCTTCTCGTCCTCCCACGGGCTGTCGTAGGCCGAAAGCTCCACGTCGGTGACGTCCCAGCCCTCCTCCTCGAGGAGGGCGACCAGCCGGCGCTGGTCCGCGAGCATGTCGTCGTCCATCGTCACCCCGTTGGGGCGGGACGGGCGTAGTTCTTGTGTCGGCGAGGGACGCGTGCAGGCGGCCCCGCCGTCGGAGATCTCCACCGTCACCCCCGTAACTCGCCGGTTCCCTCGAGATTTCCGCGTCCGCTCCCGCGACCGTCGCCGCCTTTCGGGGAGCCGTCGACGTCGTTCGCCCCGATCTCGATCGCCTCCTCGACGAGCGTCCGGTGGGCCCGGCGAAGCCGTTCGGACAGCGCCTGGTGGGAGATGCCGAGTTCGTCCGACAGCGACTCCATGTCCATCCCGCGGGGGATCTCGTAGTACCCGCGCTCGAGGGCGGCGACGAGGGTCTCGTGCTGGGCCTCGGTGAGGCCGTAGCGGCTGTGGCGGTCCTCCTCGAGCTGGTGGATCTTCCGAACGTCGACCGAGTGTCCCTCCTCGGTCGCGAACTCGTAGGTCGCCGCGAGCGCGTCCCGCTCCGGAAAGAGGATGCGCAGCCGCCAGCGCCGGTTTTCGGTGCCCGCGTCGAGGATCGTGGCCTCCGTCTCGGTCAGCACGTGTACCATGACGGTGACGTCGTCCACCCAGTGCATGCGGTAGAGGCGCTCGTCGCCGAGGTCGGTGAGCGGCTCCGCCTCCTCGACGCTGGGATCGTCCTCGAGCGCGTCGTCGACCGTCTCGAGTGCGGATTCCGCGCCGGAGAACCAGACGTAGGGCATGACCTGATCGGGGGCGTAGGCGACGACCCGTTCGATCTCGGCGGTGACGTCCTCGGCGGCCTCGAGCGTTCGCCTCAGCGCGAACTCCTCGGCGGGGATCGTGAGTTCGGCGATCGTACTCATAGCGGGGTCCACCACGTCCACGGCCAAGAGTGGTGGCCCCGAACGATCGATCGCGACGAGGGACGATTTCGGCGTGACGGGATCCCGTCACGGGCCGAACACGATACGAAACTGAAACCGGTTACGTAGACCGTGAACACCCGGCGCGTTTAAGCAGATCCGCCTGCAACTACGTGACATGCTCACCGACGACTTCGGTCGCGAGGTGACGGGGGTCCGCGTCTCGCTCACCGATCGGTGTAATTTCGACTGCGTCTACTGCCACAACGAGGGACTCGGGGACACGCGTGGGCCGATGGATCCGCGGGAGAACGAGATGTCGGCCGACGACGTCGTTCGCTTCCTGGAGGTCGCGGCCGAGTTCGGCGTCGACGCCGTGAAATTCACCGGCGGGGAACCGATGCTCCGCCAAGACCTGGAAGAGATCATCGCGCGCACGCCCGACTCGATGGAGGTGTCGCTGACCACCAACGGCACGTTCCTCCCCGGTCGCGCCGAGGCCCTCCTCGAGGCCGGCCTCGAGCGGGTGAACGTCTCCCAGGACGCCCTCGACCGGGAGGCGTTCGCGGCCGTCACCCAGAGCGGCGCCTACGACCGGGTGCTCGAGGGCGTCGACGCGGCGCTCGAGGCGGGGCTCGACCCCGTCAAGTTGAACATGGTCGTCTTCGAGAAGACCGCCGGGTACGTCCCCGGGATGGTCGAGCACGTGGCGGAGAACGACGGTCTCCAGCTGCAGCTGATCGAGTACATGCCCGAGTTGACGGGGAAACCGGAGTGGGCGATCGACATTCAGCGCGTCCACGACTGGCTCGCGGAGCGGGCCGACGAGATCCAACACCGGGAGATGCACGACCGTAAACGCTACTGGATCGGCGGTCCGAAGGGAGAGGGCGGGATGGTCGAGATCGTCGACCCCGTCGAGAACCCCACCTTCTGCGCCAACTGCCACCGGGTCCGGGTCACCCACGAGGGGTACCTGAAGGGCTGTTTGAATCGCAACGACGACCTCAAGTCGATGGGCGAGATGACCAAACCCGAGATCCGGGAGGCGTTCCGCGAGGTCGTCGCGAACCGCGTCCCCTACTACGGCGAGTACATGGTCCGCAACGGCGACGGCGAGTGGGAGATCAACGACGAGTACGTCGACACGTACGCGGACGTCGACGCCTGAGGACGCCCCGTTTCACGCTCGCCGCACCCGAATTCGGCGTGGGGACACCCACGGCCGGAAACAACGGTGTGTCGTGGCTGCCGAACGCGCGAGCGAGCGCGTCCTTTCGTTGCGCTTAAGTACCCCACACGGGTACGTTCTCGTGCGATACGTGTAGGGGAGCGATCCCCGAGTCCGGGAGGGCGACGATAGACACGGTGTCGTGGTAGCCAAGCGGCCCAAGGCGCATGGTTGCTAACCATGTGGCGTCAAGCCTCCGGGGTTCGAATCCCCGCCACGACGTCGGATACCAATCCGCTGGCGACTTTCGTCAGTTACCCGCACCGCGCGCAGACAAGACACACATACACGACACATGAGCGAGGAAGAACCTCAAGAACAACAGGACGATGACCTTCAGTACTTCGTCCGCATCGGACAGACCGACCTCGACGGGACGAAATCCGTCGAGCGGTCGCTGTCCGAACTGAACGGGGTCGGTCGACGGACCGCCCGGATCATCGCGGACAAGGCCGGCGTCGACCGAACGGCCACGTTCGGCGCGCTGGACGAAGACGTCATCGACGAGGTCGTCGAACTCGTCGAGAGCTACGCCGACGAAGTGCCCGAGTGGCTCACCAACCGCCAGAAGGACTTCTACACCGGCGAAACGACCCACGAGATCGGTAACGACCTCCAGTTGACCCGACAGCACGACATCAACCGGATGAAGATGATCGACTCCTACAAGGGCGCCCGCCACAAGCGCGGACAGAAGGTCCGCGGGCAGCGCACCAAGTCCACCGGCCGTACGGAGGGCACCATCGGAGTCAACGTCGAGGAGATCCGCGAAGAAGAAGCCGAGGAGGCTGGTGAGTGATGCCGCTGGGTAGCAAGACCAAGCAGTACGAGACGCCCAACCACCCCTTCCAGGGCGAACGCATCGCCACCGAGCACTCGCTGGTCGACCGCTACGGCCTCAAGAACAAGGAGGAGCTCTGGCGCGCGCAGTCGGACCTGCGCTCGTACCGACGCGAGGCCCGCGACCTGCTCGCACAGCCCCAGGACGAGGAGGCCGTCGTCCGCCGAACCGAGGAGTTCCTCGGCCGGCTCAAGCGCGTCGGCATCCTCGACGAGGCGGACGAACTCGGCGACGTCCTGTCGCTCGAGATCGAAGACGTCCTCGAGCGCCGCCTCCAGACGGTCGCCTACCGCAAGGGGCTGGCGAACACGCCCCAGCAGGCGCGCCAGTTCATCGTCCACGGCCACGTCGTCGTCGACGGGCAGCGCACGCGCATCCCGTCGTACGTGGTCGACGTCGACGAGGAGGACCTCGTCGCGTTCGACGAGAACAGCCCGCTGGCGGACGAACTCCACCCAGAACGCGCGGAGGGACAATAACCCATGAGCCAGGACGACGAAAAGTGGGGCATCGCCCACGTGCACGCATCGTTCAACAACACCGTCATGACCGTGACCGACCTCACGGGCGCGGAGACGATCGCCAAGTCCTCCGGCGGGACGGCGGTCAAGCAGAACCGCGACGAGGCGTCGCCGTACGCGGCTATGCAGATGGCCGAGTCCGTCGCCGAGGAGGTCAAAGCCGCGGGCATCACCGGACTCCACGTGCGAGTTCGGGGCCCCGGCGGCAACCTGCAGAAGTCCCCCGGTCCCGGCGCGCAGGCGACGATCCGCGCGCTCGCCCGCTCGGGTATCGAGATCGGTCGCATCGAAGACGTGACGCCGATCCCGCACGACGGATCGCGCGCGCCGAAAGGCAAGGGCGGATACTGATACCATGAGCGCAGAGTACGACGTCGAGTTCGTCGAACGCGAGGATCAGAAGGCGCGGTTCCTCGTCCGCGGCGTGACGCCCGCGTTCGCCAACGGGGTCCGGCGGGCCATGATCGCGGACGTGCCGACGATGGCGATCGACACCGTCCGCTTCATCGAGAACTCGTCGGTGATGTTCGACGAACAGCTCGCCCTTCGGTTCGGGCTCGTCCCGCTGACGACCCCGCCGGAAGGCGAGTTCGTCGAGGACGACACCGTCACGCTCTCGATCGACGTCGAAGGACCCGCGACCGCCTACTCGGGCGACCTCGAGACGAGCGACGACCTCGTCCGCCCCGCGGACGAGAACGTCCCGATCATCCAGCTGAAAGACGGCCAGCGCCTCGAGGCCGAGGCCGAGGCCGTCCTCGACAGGGGGAAAGACCACGCCAAACACCAGGGCGGCGTGGCCGTCGGCTACCGGAACCTCCAGCGCGTGGAGGTCGTCGGCGACCTCCCCGAGTTCGAGGACGACGAGCCGCGGATCGTCCGCGGCGTGATCGAGGACGACGGCGAACTCGTTCCGACGAGCGAGTTCGATCACGACCTCTCGAACCGCTATCCGGGCAAGGAGGTCCGCGTCGAGGACGTCCCGAACGCCTTCGTCTTCCACGTCGAGACCGACGGGTCGTTCACCGTCGAGGAACTCGTCACGCGCGCCATCGACTCGCTCGAGGCGCGCGCGGCCGAGCTCGAAGAGGCAGTCCAGCTGTAACGCCAACCGAACACCGATGACCCGTACCCCACCACTCCGATCGAATCCGACGGACGCCGGCGCCGCGAGCGACGAGACCGGCGTCTCCGCCTTCGGGCGAATCGAAAGGGGTTTGAAGGGGCGACGGGTAGGGGGAAGTGCGAGCAGGGATAGCCAAGTCTGGCCAACGGCGCAGCGTTCAGGGCGCTGTCTCGTAGGAGTCCGCAGGTTCAAATCCTGCTCCCTGCATCACTTCTCTTCCGCGATTTCGCCACGACGACTCGGACGTCGTCGTGTCGGTCGCACCGTATTTGGAGGAAACCAATGAGTACCAAGACCAATCCGAGGCTCAACGATCTCATCGCCGAGTTGAAGTCGACGTTCCGCGAGACGGACGCCGACGTCTGGCGAGACGTCGCGGATCGCCTCGAGAAGCCCCGGGCAAGCCACGCGGAGGTGAACCTGGGTCGGATCGAGCGATACGCGCGCGAAGAAGAGACCGTCGTCGTTCCCGGCAAAGTGCTGGGATCCGGCGCGCTGCAGAAGAACGTCACCGTCGCCGCCGTCGACTTCTCGTCGTCGGCCGAGACGAAGATCGAACAGGTCGGCGAGCCAGTACCGCTCGAGCAACTGCTCGAAGAGAACCCCGAAGGAAGCGACGTCCGGGTGATCGCATGAGCGTGAACGCCGCGGAGTTCGACGCCGACGTCGTCGTCGACGCCCGCGATTGCATCCTCGGTCGCGTCGCCAGCGAGGTCGCCCAGCGCGCCCTCGACGGCGAGCGCGTCGCGATCGTCAACGCCGAGGACGCGGTCGTCACCGGCGACAAGGAGGACGTCTTCGAGACCTACCGCACGCGGATCCGCCTCGGCTCCGACCAGGGGCCGAACTACCCGAAGCGGCCCGACACGATCTTCAAGCGGGCCGTCCGCGGGATGCTTCCCTACAAGAAGGCCCGCGGCCGCGAGGCGTTCGAGAACGTCCGCGTCTACGTCGGGAACCCCTACGAGGGGGAGCAAGAGGCGCAGGTCCTCGAGGGAACGTCGCTGGATCGGCTTTCGAACATCCGCTTCGTCCACCTGGGCGAAGTCTCGGAACAACTGGGTGCTAACGTCACATGGTAACGAACACGAGCGGCAAGAAGAAGACCGCCGTCGCTCGCGCCACGGTGCGCGAGGGCGAGGGTCGCGTCCGAATCAACTCGCAACCGGTCGAACTCGTCGAACCCGAGATGTCCCGGCTCAAGATGCTCGAGCCGTTCCGCATCGTCGGCGATGACCTCCGGAGCGAGATGGACATCGACGTCCGCGTCGAGGGCGGCGGGATCAGCGGACAGGCCGACGCCGTCCGCACCGCCATCGCCCGCGGCATCGTCCAGCACACGAACGACGCGGAACTCCGCGACGCGTTCATGGAGTTCGACCGGTCGCTGCTGGTCAACGACGTTCGTCAGTCCGAACCGAAGAAGTGGGGCGGCCCCGGCGCGCGGGCCCGCTACCAGAAGTCCTACCGCTAAGGTGATCCACCCATGATGGTACCCGTCCGGTGTTTCACGTGCGGCAAGGTCGTGAGCGAACACTGGGAGGAGTTCGACGAACGAGCCAACCAGGGTGAGGAGGACCCGCAGGCCGTCCTCGACGACCTCGGCGTGGAGCGCTACTGCTGCCGGCGCATGCTCGTCAGCCACACCGACCTCGTCGACGTCGTCTCACCCTACCAGTAACCGCCCATGCAACAGCAACGTCACAACCGATACGAGAAGGCGCGGATCCTCGGCGCTCGAGCGCTGCAGGTGTCCTACGGCGCGCCGGTGTTGATCGAGACGGATCAGACCGAACCGATCCTCATCGCCGCCGAGGAGTACGACGCGGGCGCGCTCCCGTTCACCGTCAAGCGAGGGTACGACCGGAAATGACGCTCGTCACCGACGTCCGGCTGCGACGCATCCTCGACTCGCGGGGCAATCCGACGGTCGAAGCAGACGTGCTCACCGAGAGTGGCGGGTTCGGCCGCGCCGCGGCGCCCAGCGGCGCCAGCACCGGCGAGTACGAGGCGATCGAGCGGCCGCCGACGGAAGCGATCGCGGCCGCGCGAGAGCACGCCGTCCCCCGCCTGGTCGGCGAGGCCTACGCGGGCAACCAGCGCGAGGTCGACGCCATCCTGCGGGCGGCCGACGGCACCGACGACTTCTCCGAGATCGGCGCCAACAGCGCGGTCGCCATCTCGATGGCCGCCGCGAAGGCCGGCGCCGACGTGCTGGGCGCGCCGCTGTTCCAGCACCTGGGCGGCACCTTCCGGGGAGACACCTTCCCGATCCCCCTGGGGAACGTCGTCGGCGGGGGCGAACACGCCGCCGACGCCACGGACATCCAGGAGTTCCTCTCCGCCCCGGTGGGCGCGCCCTCGGTCGCCGACGCCGTCTTCGCCAACGCGGCCGTCCACGCGAAGGTCGACGAGTTGCTCCACGAGCGCGGCGTCGCCTGCGGCAAGGGCGACGAGGGCGCGTGGGCGCCGTCGATCGACGACGCCGAGGCGTTCGAGATCGTCGACGAGGCGACGTCCGCCGTCGAAGAGGAGGTCGGCTTCGAGGTCCGGTTCGGTCTCGACGTCGCGGCCTCCGAACTGTACGACGCGGACGCCGACGCCTACGTCTACGCCGACGGCGAGCGCGACGCGGACGAACAGATCGAGTACATCGCCGACCTCGTCGACGAGTACGACCTCGTCTACGTCGAGGACCCGCTCGAGGAGAACGACTACGACGCGTTCGCCGACCTCACCGACGAGGTGGGCGACCGGACCCTCGTCTGCGGGGACGACCTGTTCGTGACGAACACGGAGCGCCTCTCGGAGGGGATCGAACGCGGGGCGGCCAACAGCATCCTGATCAAGCCGAACCAGATCGGGACGCTCACGGACGCCTTCGACGCGATCGAACTCGCCCGCGAGAACGGCTACGAGTCGGTCGTCTCCCACCGGTCGGGCGAGACCGAGGACACGACCATCGCACACCTCGCCGTCGCGACCGACGTGCCCTTCATCAAGACGGGCGCCGTCGGCGGCGAGCGAACCGCCAAGCTCAACGAGCTCATCAGAATCGCAGACGACGCGACATGACCGACAACGACGCACAACAGGAAGGGCTCGACGCCGCCGAGGAGGAGATCGACGAGGAGCCAGCCGAAGGGGCTGGCCCCGCCGCCGATGCCGCCGAGGACGTCGAGCCGGAAGACGAGACGGACGAACAGCCCGCCGAGGCCGAGGAGGCCGACGCCGAAGCCGCCGAGGAGATCGAGGAGGAAGACGAGGGGCCGTCCCTCGACGACGACGTCATGAGCGACGAGGAGGCCGACCTCCTCATCCCCGTCGAGGACTACCTCGGCGCCGGGGTCCACATCGGGACCCAGCAGAAGACCGAGGACATGGAGCGGTTCATCCACCGCGTCCGCACCGACGGCCTCTACGTGCTCGACGTCTCGAAGACCGACCAGCGCATCCGCACGGCCGCCGACTTCCTCGCGAACTACGCGCCCGAGCAGATCCTCGTCACCTCGAGCCGCCAGTACGGCCGCTTCCCGGCCGAGAAGTTCGCCGAGGCCGTGGGCGCCCGCGCCCGCACGGGCCGGTTCATCCCCGGCACGCTGACGAACCCGAAGTACGATGGCTACATCGAGCCCGACGTGGTCGTCGTCACGGACCCGATCGGCGACGCCCAGGCCGTCAAGGAGGCTATCACGGTGGGCATCCCGGTCATCGCGATGTGCGACTCGAACAACCAGACCAGCAACGTCGACCTCGTCGTCCCGACGAACAACAAGGGTCGCAAGGCGCTGTCGGTCGTCTACTGGCTGCTCGCCAACGAGACGCTCGACCGCCGCGGCGCCGAACCCTCGTACTCGCTCGAGGACTTCGAGAGCGTGGTCTGACGCGGGATTTTTCTTCGAGACGGGATTCGGATTCGAGAACCGCTCGAGAGCGACATCTACCGTCGAACCGACCCGCGTTCGAAACGGGGATCCGGCGACGAGGGGGTTTCGTCGTCGAACGCCGGCGGACTCGAGCGACCGCTCGGCGAGCGTCGGTCGGAACGCCACTCGTAGTGGTGCTCCAAGCCCGTGAGAATTCCGAGGGTGGAGGTTCTCAGAGACGAGTACGTTCGGTATAAACCGCCGTAGCGAGTGACGACGCGGAGGCGTCCCCCAGTGACGGGAGGGGGCTCGAGCGAGGTCTCGGCGGCCGCTTCGGCGCACTGATCGACCGTTCGACGGACGCTTCGTCGGGAATTCCTTGCGCCTCCTGAGGACGCTGGTCAGGACGATCGCCGAATCCCAGAAGAACGGGAGACGCTGCGTCGTACCCTCGTCAGCGGCGGCCGAAGAACCGATCGCGAAGCGACCGCGAGGTCGGTCGTTCGGTCAGCAACACGGGCGTCTCGAGCGACTCGACGGCTTCGATCGCGAGCGACCCCCGTACGATCCGGGAGAGGAGCCCCCGCTCCGTCGCTCCCACGACGACGAGGCTGTACTCCTCGCCGAGTCGTCCGATCGTGTCGCCCACGTCCCCGACTTCGACGCGGAGGGTCGAATCCGATAACTCGTGTTCGGCGGCCCACTCGCGCAGGAACTCTCGGCCGGCCGCTTCCTCGCCCTCGTCGGCGACGTACAGCAGCGATACGTCGACGCCGAGGGTTTCCCGTAACGCGCGGGCGACCTCCGCGGAGAGGTCCGACGACGGTCCGCCGGCGGTCGGGACGAGGACGTCGGTGAGTTCCAGTTCCCGGCCGTCTAACACCAGGAAATCGCACGGGAGGTCGTGGGTGAGTTCGTCGAGCGCTCGCTCCGCGCGGCCACTGGCGAGTTGCGTTCCGCCGTACCCCATCACGACGGCGTCGGCCCCGTTCGTCCGTGCGGCGTCGAACACCTCTTCGATCCCCCTGTGTGAGAGGACCGTCCGCGTTTCGATCGGGACGTCGAACGCCTCCGCGTCGGCTTTCGCCGCCTCGAGCAGTTCCTTCGAGGCGGCGTCGAGTCGTTCTCGGTTCTCGGCCGCCCGGGCGAGCGACGTCTGGTCCGGAACGGTGACGATGTGCGTTCCGAGCACGCGGCCGCCCTCGTGCTGCGCCAGCGCGGCGGCCAGCGTGACGAGGGCGCGTTCCGTCCGCGGGTTCGCCAGCGCGACCATGATCGTCGGACCTTCGCCGCCGGTGGGTGCCACCGCGTCCGCGGCGTCGATCACCCGGTCCGGAAGCTCGGCCTCGCGACGGCGGAGGTACCCCGAGAGGATGCCCCGTCGTTCGGTGTTGTCCTGGGCGTACAGGAAGTACCACGCCACGGCGGCGACGACGAACCCCGCCGAGAGCCCGATCTCCACGAGGTCCATGAACGCGACGAGTCCGAGCGATAACACCGCACCGAGGATCGGGGTGATCGGGTACAGGGGGACTTCGAAGTCCGGATCGTACTCCGGGACGTCCGCTTCCCGAAAGACGATCAGCGCCACGTTCATCAGGGCGTAGACGATCAGGTGCAGGACGCTGGCGGCTTTCGCGAGCACCTCGACGTCTCGACCGAGGAACGCGATGAAGACGACGATCAGGCCGCCAGTGACGAGGATCGACCGGTAGGGCGTCGCGTACGACGGGTGGATTTCGTTGAGCCAGTCCGTGACGATCTTGTCCCGGCCCATGGCGAAGTTGATCCGCGCCGAGGCGAGGATCGACGCGTTCGCCGAGGAGGCCGTGGCCAGCAGCGCACCGACGGTCATCACGGCGGCGGATGCGGCGGCGATCCCACCGACCGGCCCGATGGAGTCGGGGAACGCGGCGCGGGCCGCCTGCGCGACGGGCGCGTCCTGGCTCAGTTCGGGCCAGGGGATCACGCCGAGCATGGTGGTCACGAGCACGGCGTAGATGACGGTGACGATGCCGACGCTCCCGATGATGGCCAGCGGAAGGTTTCGACCGGGGTTTTTCAGCTCCTCCGCGACCGTGGCGATCTTCGCGTAGCCGAGGAAGGAGACGAACACCAGCGCGGTCGCGGGGAGGATCGCTCCCACGCCGAACGGCGCGAGACCGCGCTCGCCGGCCAGGGTCGCATAGTCGAACGAGAAGAACCCCGCGACTGAGAACGCGGTGAGGATAGCGAGCAGGGCGAAGACGATCACCGTCTGGACGCTCCCGGTTTCCTTCGCGCCGATGTAGTTGACGGCGACGAACACGAATCCGGCCAGGAGCGCGCCGAGTTGGATCGGGTTCAAGAACCCCACGTCCGGAAGGGGCACGAAGACGGCGAGGTACTGCCCGAAGCCGATGCAGTAGAAGGCGGACGCGAACGCGAGCCCCATCCAGTCACCCATGCCGGCGATAGACCCGAACAACGGCCCCAGCGACCGGTTGATGTAGTAATACCCGCCGCCGGCTTTCGGCATCGCCGTTCCGAGTTCCGAGACGGAGAGGGCGTTCACCATGGCGATGAGGCCGCCGACGACGAAGGAGACGACGACCGCGGGGCCGGCCGCGTTCGCGGCGACGCCGGGCAGGACGAAGATCCCGGCGCCGATCATCGTCCCGATGCCGATCGTCATGGCCGACACGAGACCCAGGTCTTTGGCCAGTTCCTCGTCGCTCATTCGTCCGACCGTCTCGAGGGCGGGGCAATAAAAGACGTTATTTTCTCCAGCGGGCGACCGGCCGGTCGATGCGCGACCGCCGGCGAGGCGGCGGATCGGTCGAGCGCGCCGCTACACTTCGTCGACCGCTCTGCGGCAGTTCGTCGACCGCTCGAGTCCGTCGGCCGCTCGCGCCGCCTCGCCGACGCGTTCGGCGACCTCAGCGGTCCCGCAGGGGGCGGGCGGGACAAAGATAGCTATTAACCGTCGTCGGACGAACGGCCGGGCATGGCACTCTCGAGCGCTCCCGGCAAGGTCTATCTATTCGGGGAGCACGCGGTGGTTTACGGCGAACCCGCGGTTCCGTGCGCCATCGAGCGGCGGGCCCGGGTGGACGTCGAACGGCGGACGGACGGCAAACTCCGGGTGCACGCCGAGGACCTCACCCTGGACGGCTTCACGGTGGAGTACGGGACGGCGACCGAGCGACCGGACGTCGACGTCTCGCAGTCGCTGATCCGGGCGGCGATGGGCTACGTCGACGGCGCGATCGAACAGGTTCGGGACGTCACCGGCGAGGCGGACGTCGGGTTCGACGTCACCATCGAGAGCGACATCCCGCTGGGGGCCGGACTGGGGTCCTCGGCCGCGGTCGTCGTCGCCGCCATCGACGCCGCGACGCGGGAACTCGGGTACGAACTCGAGCCGGACGAACTCGCCGAGCGGGCGTTCCGCACGGAGTACGAGGTGCAGGAGGGGCAGGCCTCGCGGGCCGACACGTTCTGCTCGGCGACCGGCGGCGCGGTCCGCGTCGAGGGCGAGAACTGTCGGGCGATCGAGGCGCCGGACCTCCCCATCGTGATCGGATTCGACGGCGGCGCCGGCGATACGGGGAAGCTCGTCGCCGGGGTTCGCGCCCTGCGCGAGGAGTACGAGTTCGCCGCGGACACCGTCGAGACGATCGGTAACGTGGTCCGAAACGGCGAGGACGCGCTGGCGGCGGGCGACCTCGAGGAGGTCGGCCGGCTGATGAACTTCAACCACGGCCTGCTGTCGGCGCTGGGGGTCTCGTCTCGATCGCTCGACGCGATGGTGTGGGCGGCGCGGGACGCCGACGCCTACGGGGCGAAGCTGACGGGCGCGGGCGGGGGTGGGTGCATCGTGGCCCTCGACCCCACGGAGGCGACCGAGACGGCGCTGAAGTTCACGCCCGGCTGCGAGGAGACGTTCCGCGCGGAACTCGCCGAGGAGGGGGTGAAGCGGCTCGAATGAGCCGCACGATCCTCAAACTCGGCGGGAGCGTCATCACCGACAAGGACCGGGCCGAGACCCTCGACGGGGACGCCCTCGAGTCGGCCGCCGACGCGGTCGCCGCCGCCCTGGCCGACGAGGCGAGCGGACTCGAAGACCTCGTGATCGTCCACGGCGGGGGTAGCTTCGGTCACCACGCGGCGAGCGCACACGGCGTGGGGACGAGCGCCGAGTCCGGGACGCGCGACGCCGGCGCCGTCCTCGATATCCACGGGGCGATGACGACGCTGAACCGGTTCGTGCTGGATCGGCTGCTCGAGCGGGACGTTCCCGCGGTCCCGGTCCACCCCCTCTCCGCGGCCCACCGGGACGGAACCGGCGAGCTGACCCTGGCCACCGGGCAGGTCGAGACGATGCTCGGCGAGGGGTTCGTCCCGGTCCTCCACGGCGATATGGTGGCCCACGCGGGCGCCGGCTCGACGGTCGTCAGCGGGGACGAACTCGTCGCCGAACTGGCCCGCGACCTCGAGGCCGACCGGGTCGGCCTCTGCTCGACAGTCCCCGGCGTGCTCGACGACGGGGACGAGGTGATCGACCGGATCGCGTCGTACGGCGACGTCGAGGAGTTCCTCGGCGGGAGCGACGCGACCGACGTCACCGGCGGGATGGCCGCGAAAGTGCGGGCGTTGCTCGACCTCGAGCCGTCGGCGTCGATCTTCGGGCTCGAGGCGCTGGAGTCCTTCCTCGCGGGTGAACAGCCGGGGACGACGATCGAGTGACGAGGCGGAGGGGAGGAGGGGGAAGCGGGCCGCGGAATACGGCGGTACTGCGGCCGGACGGGCGTCAGTCCGGTGGCGGACGTCCGCGACCGTCACCGACGCCAGAACTCGCCGGTGAAGAGCACGAGCACCGGAACGATCTCCAGTCGGCCGATCCACATGAGGAAGATCATCACCAGCTTCGAACTGCGGGGGAACGCTTCGAAGCTGCCGTACGGCCCGATCGACCCGAATCCGGGGCCGATATTCCCGAGCGTCGCGAGGCTCGCGCTGAACGCCTCGAGCGGGCTCAGGTCGTACCCGACCCGGCTGGCGTCGAGGGCGAGGAACAGCGCCGCGAGCGCGAAGATGAACAGGTACAGGAACGTGAAGCCGAGGACGCCGCGGACGGCGTCCTCGTCGACGACGGTGCCGCCCAGGCGGATCGGGTGGACGACCTCCGGGTGGGCGGCGGTGAACAGCTCCCGGCGCAGGACCTTGAGGACGATCAGCCACCGGATGACCTTGATCCCGCCGCCGGTCGAGCCGGCCGAGCCGCCGACGAACATCGCGAACAGGAGCACGAGTTTCCCCCGACCGCTCCACTGGACGTAATCGCTCGTCGCGTACCCGGTCGAGGTCAGCAACGACGTGATCTGGAAGGCGCTCTGGCGGAGCGAGTTCTCGAGCGCGCCGGCCGTCGTCCCGCCGAGGCTCCCGAGGGACGGAGCGGTGCCGAGGTAGAGCATGCTCGCCAGCAGGACGGTCAGCGACGCGATGGCCGCGACGTAGGCCCGGAACTCCGGGTTTCGGACGAATTCGTGGCTCTCGCGGCGGAAGACGTACCAGAAGAGGGCGAAGTTCGTCCCGGCGATCACCATGAACGGGACGGTGAGCCACTGGACGACCGGCGAGAAGGCCGCGACGCTGTCGGCCTCCGGCGAGAATCCGCCGGTGGGGAGCGTGGTGAACGCGTGGGCGACGGCGTTGTAGAGGGTCATCTCCGGCGCCAGTCCGGCGAGGTGGAGCCCGTAGAGGAGGGCGACGAAGAGGGCCGTGAACCCGAAGTAGACGAGCCAGAGGATGCGCGCCGTCTCGGCGATCCGGGGGGTGAGCTTCTGCAGTTGGGGACCCGGGGCCTCCGACTGGACGAGTTGGGCGCCGCTCACGGCCAGTTCCGGGAGGATGGCCACCATCAGGACGATGATCCCCATCCCGCCGAGCCACTGGGTGAGCTGTCGCCACATGAGGATCGCGTGGGGGTGACGATCGAACGAGATCTCCTCCGTCACCGTCGCACCCGTGGTCGTGAACCCGGACATCGACTCGAAGAGCGCGTTTACGGGGGACGCCAGCGCCGATTCCGTCCCGTACCCCGCGATCACGTACGGGACGGCGCCGACGACCGCCACCGCCAGCCACGCGGCCGCGACGAACAGCATCGCCTCCCGGATCCGCAACTCCAGTTCGTCGCTGAGCCGCTCGAGGGCGTGGCCGACGGCGACGGTGAGAGCGATGGTCGCCACGAAGGTGACGATCGCCTCGCCGTAGATGAGGGCCACCCCGAGCGGAATGAGGAGGGGCACGGAGAGATACTTCAGGACGGTTCCCGTGAGCGCCAAACTGACGCGCCAGTCGATTCGAACCCTCATCCGATCACCCGGAAACGACGACTCTCGGCCACGATATCCTAACGAAATTCGGGTCGTTCGTATTAATCCATCGTAACGAATCGGTGTCGGCGCGCGACGACCGGGAGCGCGGACTCGGCGGTTCGCCGACGGCTGGAACGTGGATTTCCTCCCGACCGATGACCGGGAACGTCTACGCCCGCCGACGACCTCCCCGACGGGGACGGCCGGTGACGGCGCGAGGGGGTTTCCGATCGGCGGGACCCGCCACGGGAGTTTTGTCCGTGTAGCGCGTACGTTCACGTATGAACGTGCGTGCGCCAGACATTCGTCACCCCCGGACGTTCTACGACGTGTTCGGGACCGTCGCCGCCGGGGTGACGCTGATGGCGATCGTCCTCACCCTCTGGCACGGGACGTTCATCAGGGTCGAGATGGCCGTCTTACTGGCGGCGCTGTGTCTCTGGGCGATCTGGGCCGTCTCCGAGATACTCGAGCGGTCCGCGGAGGCGGAGAAAGCCGAGAAGCGGTGGCGCCGCCGCCCTCGGTGAGGGGGGAGACGGCGCTCGGGTCGTCGGCTCGATCGGTCCGTCTACGAATGTGTTTTCGTACACGAGTCGAAACCGTTCCGGTAGATGTACATCATCATCGTCGGTGCGGGCGACATCGGAACGCCCCTGGTCGACATCGCGACGCGCTCGGGGAACGAGGTCGTCGTCATCGAGCGCGACGAGGAGCGGGCGGACCGCCTCGCCGGGGCGTACGACTGTCTGATCCTCAACGCGGACGCGACGATCAAGAAGACGCTCGAAGACGCGGGAGCGGATCGGGCCGACGCGATCATCTCGACGACTGATCAGGACGCGACGAACATCATGATCTGCCTCCTGGCGAACGAACTCGAGATTCCGACGGTCGTCTCGGTCGTCCACAACCCCGAACACATGCCGCTGTTTCGGCGGATCGGCGCGAACACGATGCGGAACCCGGAGGAGGTGATCGCGGAGCACCTCTACCGCGCGGTCGTTCGGCCCTCGATCGTCGACTACATGCGGATCGGCGATGAGGCCGAGGTCTTCGAGATCACCGTCGACGACGGGGCACCTATCGCGGGGCGGACGCTTCAGGAGGCCGCGACCGACGGAATCCTCCCCGACGACGTGCTGGTCGTCGCCATCGAACGCGACGGACGGGATCAACCGGTCACGCCCCAGGGGAACACCCTCGTCGAAGCCGGCGACCTGGTGACCGTCTACTCGGCCTCCGGCGTGACCGCCGACGTTGTCGAGGTGTTTCGCCACGAACCCGATCGACCGTGACCCCGGTCAGGGTCGGCCCGGCGGTCACACGGTGCTCGACCGCTCGAGTTGGGGACCCGACAACCCGACCCCGGTCCGTGTGCTCCGAGTCGATCGCTCGACTCGCGTCGACCCGAGGGCGGCCCGTTCGGCCTCGAACGGGCCGTTCGGACTTCGGTGCGTATATGAACCCCGGTAGAGCACGGAACGGGTAGATGAAAGGGGCGAGAGAGACGATTTCGAGGGACGTCGGACGGATCCTTCAGGCGCTCGCCGCGTTGCTGTTCGTCTCGACGGCCGTTCCGCTCGTCTGGGGCGAATACTACGCGATCCCTGGGCTTTTCGTCTCCGGACTGCTCCCGTTCGGCGTCGGCCGTTACCTCGCCGCGAGGTACCGGGACGCCGCGGATCCGGGAAAGCTCCACGGGATGATGATCGCCGCGATCGGGTGGTTCTGCGTCGCCGTCTTCGGGGGGTTCCCGTTCTACCTGATCGCTTGGACCGTGGAACTCTCGCCGGCCGTGCTCGCGACGCCGGCCCGGACCGAGACGCTCGCGGCGTTCACCGACCCGCTCAACGCGCTCTTCGAGAGCATGAGCGGCTTCACCGGGACCGGACTGACGATGACCGACGACGAGGAGGTGTTGCCCCGGACCCTGCAGTGGTGGCGGTCGTTCACCCAGTGGATCGGCGGCGTCGGCGTGATCGTCCTGACGACGGCCGTCCTCGCGCGACCGGGCAGCGGATCGCTCACCCTCTACGAGAGCGAGGCGCGATCCGACCGCATCCACCCGAGCATCGTCTCGACGGTCCAGACGATCTGGTGGATCTTCATCCTCTTCACGCTCCTCTCGATCGTCGCGCTGTGGCTCGTCGGGATGCCCATGTGGGACGCGATCAACCACGCCATGACGGGGCTGTCGACCGGCGGGTACTCGGTCACCGACGAGTCGATCGCCACCTACGACAGCGCCGCCATCGACTTCGCGCTCGTCCCGATCATGCTGCTCGGGAGCATCGCGTTCCCGGTCCACTACCTCATCCTTCGCGGGGAACTTCGAAACTTCTACGCGGACGTCCAGACGCGTTGGGTGTTCGTCTACATGGGCGCCGGATCGGCCGCGCTCACCTGGATGTTGTACGCCGGCGGAACGTACGATACCCTCTTCGAGGCGTTCAGGTACGGGATCTTCCAGTTCGTCTCGGCAGCGACCTGCGCGGGCTTCCAGACGGCGGTAGACGCGACCAACGTCGCGCTCGGCCGCTGGCCGGCCCAGGCTCAGCTGACCGTCGTCTTCGGCATGGTCGTCGGCGGCGCGGCCGGCTCGACCGTGGGCGGGATCAAGCTGATCCGCGCGATCACGCTCGTGAAGGGGGTCAATCACCGGATCACCGACGTCTTCTACCCGGACTCGGCGGTCCGGCGTCTGAAGATCGACGGCAGACGACTCTCGCGGACGGAGATGCGCCAGGAGTTCGAGGAGGCCGCCATCATCGCCTTCCTCTGGATCGTCTTCCTCGGCGTCGGCGCCTTCACGCTCCTCTTTACCCTTCCATCCGGGGAGTACACCCTCGAGAACGTGCTCTTCGAGGTCGCGAGCGCCCAGGGTAACGTCGGCCTCTCGGCGGGCATCACCGGCCCCGACTCGCTACCGACGGTCGCGAAGGTCGTCTTGCTGTTCAACATGTGGATCGGCCGGCTCGAGATCATCCCCGTTCTCGTAACGCTCCGGGCGCTCTTCCGCCGGGGAGGGCTGTACCGATGAACGTCCCCGGCGGTCGGTTCGCGAATCGGCTCCAGGAGTTTACCCCGGACGACCGGGGGTACGAGTGGCTCCTCCTCGCCGGTCCGGCCGTCGTGGTCGTCCTCGCGGTGCTCGGGCGGTCGCCGGCAGCAGTCGCCGTCGCGGTCGCCTACCTCGTCGCCTTCGTCTCGTACGTGCTCTACCGGGCACTCGAGGGGGATTGACGGGCGACCGCGACTCGAGTGGAACGAGGAATCGAGGGCTCTAGATCGCAGAGACGACCTCGTCGAGCACCCGCGCGTCGACGAAGACGACGACGTGGTCGCCGGGGCGGATCACCGTCGTCCCGCGCGGGGTGATGTGGTTGCCGGCCCGGGAGATGGCGCCGATGACGACGCCGCTCGGGAGATCCGTCGTCGCGTCGGCGATCTCGCGGTCCGCGAGGACGCTCTCCGAACCCACTTCGATCTCGATCACCTCGGCGCGGTCGTGCTCGAGCATGGCGATCTTCTCGGTGCGGTCGGTGCGGGTGAATCGAACGATCTCCTCCGCGGTCTCCTCGCGGGGGTTGACCGCGACGTCGATGCCGACGGCCTCGAAGAGGTCGGTGTACTCGACGTTCTCGATGACGGCGACCGTGCGGTCGACGCCGAGTCGTCCGGCCAGCAGCGAGACCAGCAGGTTCTTCTCGTCGCTGTCGAGGGCGGCGATGACGACGTCGGCCTCGTCGACGTGCTCGCGGGCGAGGAACTCGGCGTCCGTCGCGTCGCTCTCCATCACCATCGCCTCGGGGATCGCCTCGGCGATGAAGCGGGCGCGGTCGTGGTCCCGTTCGATCAACCGCGGCCGGAAGCCGTGTTCGGCGAACTCGCGGGCGGCCTGGAAGCCGATCTCGCTCCCGCCGACGATGACGACCTCCTCGGTCTCGGTGTCCGGCGTGATGGCGACGTCGTCGGCGAAGCGGCGAACGGAGTCGGGGCTGCCGATGACGACGATCCGATCGCACGGCCGAATCACGGTGTCGCCCTGGGCGACGAGCATCTCGTCGTCCCTGAAGATGGCCGCGAACGTCAGCGAGTCGTACCGGTCGGCCTCCTGCACCGTCCTGTTCGCGACGGGGCTCTCCGGGCCGACGTCGAACTCGGCCATCCGGACGAGGCCGCCGGCGAAGGTGTCGACGTCCTGGGCGCGGGGCAGCCCGGAGATGCGAAAGATCGCCTGGGCGGTCAGCAGGTCCATACAGACCATGAAGTCGACGCCGAAGGCGCCCTGGGAGCCCTGCCACGTCTCGAGCAGGGTCCGCCGGCGGACGCGGGCGATCGTGAACGCGTCGCTCCTGGTTTTGGTGGCCCCGCAGACGACGGCGTTGGTCTCGTCGTCGTCCGTACACGCGATCACCAGCCCGGCCTTCTCGAGTCCCGCCTCGAGCAGCGTCTCGATGTCGGTGCCGTCGCCGGTGACCGTCAGCACGTCGTGCGAGTAGGTCAGCTCCTCGGTGACGTCGCTATCGCGATCGATCACGACGACGTCGTGCGTCTCCGCGAGGTTCGACGCGATCGACCGGCCCACCTCGCCGGCGCCGACGACGATCACGTACACGGGGATCCCCCTGCGTTCATTGGGCCGCAGTTGCGAGGGAACCGGCAAATGCGTTACGGAGCGCGTGGCGCTGTGAAAATTGACGCTGACCCGGCACGTGCCACCCGGCGCCTCGTAACCCGCGGTGTTTTTAACACCCCGGCGTGTACGATGGGGTAGCGAAACCCGCGGGCAAGTGCGTTCGAGGCTCACGGCGGTGCCGTGGGGGGTTCGGGGACGATTCGTCGTCCGCGAACCGAGACGAGCGCATAGCGGGATGGCCGACGAGCTGGAAGACGCCGGGGCCGTGCGAACCGGGAGTCCGCGGACCGTTTCGATGAGAGTCCACAATACGCGGCTTTCAGTGCTACAACAATGGAAATCGAAATCGCAACAATTGGCGGATACGAGGAAGTCGGACGGCAGATGACCGCCGTCCGCGCCGGTGACGACGTCGTCATCTTCGACATGGGACTGAACCTCTCGCAGGTTCTCATCCACGACAACGTCGAAACCGAGCGGATGCACAGTTTGGACCTGATCGACATGGGCGCGATCCCCGACGACCGCGTCATGTCCGACCTCGAGGGCGACGTCCAGGCGATCGTGCCGACCCACGGCCACCTGGACCACATCGGCGCCATCAGCAAGCTGGCCCACCGGTACAACGCCCCCGTCGTCGCGACGCCCTTCACGATCGAGCTGGTCAAACAGCAGATCCAGAGCGAGCAGAAGTTCGGCGTCGAGAACGACCTGATCAAGATGGATCCCGGCGAGTCGATGACGATCGGCGATCACGGGGTCGAACTCGAGTTCGTCAACGTGACCCACTCGATCATCGACGCGATCAACCCCGTGCTCCACACGCCCGAGGGCGCCATCGTCTACGGGCTGGACAAGCGCATGGACCACACGCCGGTGCTCGGCGACCCGATCGACATGCAGCGCTTCCGCGAGATCGGACGCGAGGGCAACGGGGTGCTGTGTTACATCGAAGACTGCACCAACGCGAACAAGCAGGGGCGAACCCCCAGCGAGCGCGTCGCCCGCGAGCACCTCCGGGACGTCCTCTACAGCATGGAGGACTACGACGGCGGCATCGTCGCCACCACGTTCTCGAGCCACATCGCCCGCGTGCACTCGCTCGTCGAGTTCGCCCACGACATCGGCCGTCAACCGGTCCTGCTCGGCCGATCGATGGAGAAGTACTCCGGCACGGCAGAACGGCTCGACTTCGTCGACTTCCCCTCCGACCTGGGGATGTTCGGCCACCGCAAGTCGGTCGATCGCACGTTCAAGCGGATCATGAACGAGGGCAAGGAGAACTTCCTGCCCGTCGTCACGGGCCACCAGGGCGAACCGCGCGCGATGCTCACCCGCATGGCCCGCGGCGAGACGCCCTACGAACTGGACGACGGCGACAAGATCGTCTTCTCCGCCCGCGTCATCCCCGAACCCACGAACGAGGGGCAGCGGTACCAGGCCGAAAAGCTCCTCGGGATGCAGGGCGCGCGCGTCTACTCCGACATCCACGTCTCGGGCCACCTCTGCCAGGAGGGCCACTACGAGATGCTCGACGCGCTCCAGCCCCAGCACGTCATCCCCGCCCACCAGGACCTCAAAGGGTTCTCCGGGTACGTGGGCCTCTGCGAGAACCAGGGGTACGCCATGGGCCGGGACGTCCACGTCACGCGCAACGGCAACCTGATCACGCTCGTCGACTGATATGACCACTCCCGAGGCACGAGAAGAGGCGGTGCTCGAGGCGGTTCGAAAGCGTCGCGAGCGGGTCAACGAGGCCATCCCCGAGGAGTTGCCGATCCAGCGACCGGAGCGGCTCTACGAAGCCTCCCGGTACCTGCTCGACGCCGGCGGAAAGCGACTTCGGCCGACCGTCCTCCTGACAGCCGCCGAGGCGCTGCTCGACGTCGAACCGCTCTCGACCGACTACCGGTCGTTCCCGACGCTCGAGGCGACGAACCCCCTGTCGGCGGGAAACGAGGACGGCCCCCGCGAGGTCGACGCGATGGCCGCCGCCGTCAGCGTCGAGGTCATCCAGTCGTTCACCCTGATCCACGACGACATCATGGACGACGACGACCTCCGGCGCGGCGTGCCGGCGGTCCACAAGGAGTACGACCTCGAGACGGCGATTCTCGCCGGCGACACCCTGTACTCGAAGGCGTTCGAAGTGATGCTCGAGACGGGCGCCGTCCCCGAGCGGACCGTCGAAGCCCTCGACATCCTGGCGACGACCTGCACGAAGATCTGCGAGGGGCAGTCGCTCGACGTCACCTTCGAGGAGCGCGACGACGTCACCCCCGAGGAGTACCTCGAGATGGTCGAACAGAAGACCGCGGTGCTGTACGCCGCCTCGGCGTGCCTCCCCGCCATCCTGCTCGGCGCGAACGAAGCGACGGTCGACGCCCTCTACGGATACGGCCTCGACGTCGGCCGAGCGTTCCAGATCCAGGACGACGTCCTCGATCTGACCGTCCCGAGCGAGAAACTCGGCAAACAGCGCGGCAGCGACCTCGTCGAGAACAAGAAGACGCTTATCACCGTCCACGCCCGCGAGCGCGGCGTCGACGTCGAGGGCCTCGTGGACACCGAGCGCGTCGACGACGTCACCGAGGCCGAGATCGACGAGGCCGTCGCCGCCCTTCGGGAGGTCGGCTCCATCGAGTACGCCAACGAGATGGCGCGCGACCTCGTCGACCGGGGAAAGGAGCGACTCGAGGTGCTGCCGGACAACGAGGCGCGGGACCTGCTGTTCGAGTTGGCGGACTATCTGATCGAGCGCGGGTACTGAGCCGACAGCAGTTCCCTCCGACCGTTTCTCGTCCGTGAGCGACGGGAACGGAACGCGAGCGGTTCGATGACCGTGCCCTGACGTTGGGGCCACATCGCGGGGGTTTTGACCGGGGCGCGAATACCACCCCCCAATGGACGACGAGTTACGCGAACGCGTCGAGCGCGAGGCCGAGAAGCACGCGCTCTTGAACGCGGTCAAGCACGAGAGCGACGCGAACGTCGGGGCCGTCATGGGGCCGCTGATGGGCGAGAACCCCGCCTTCCGCGAGCACGCCGACGAGGTCCCGGGGGTCATCGGCGGCGTCGTGAGTCGGGTCAACGACCTCGAGTACGCCGAGAAGCGCGCCCGACTCGAGGAACTCGCCCCGGAGGAACTCGCGGAGATGGAGGCCGAGGAGGAGGGCGAGGACCACCCCCTCCCGGACCTGCCGAACGCCGAGGAGTACGACGAGGTGCGGATGCGCTGTGCGCCAAACCCCAACGGCCCGTGGCACGTCGGCCACGCCCGGATGCCGGCCGTCATCGGGACCTACAAGGAGCGCTACGACGGCTGGTTCTGCGTCCGCTTCGACGACACCGATCCCGAGACGAAGCGGCCGGACCTCGACGCTTACGACGCGATTCTGGCGGACCTCGAGTACCTCGGGTTCGAGCCCGACGAGGTGTTTCGGGCGTCGGACCGACTCGAGACCTACTACGACCGCGCCCGCGACCTGATCGAGATGGAGGGAGCCTACACCTGCTCCTGTCCCGGCGAGGAGTTCTCCGAACTGAAGAACGCCGGCGAGCCCTGCCCCCACCGCGACAAGGACGTCGAGACGGTCCTCGAGGAGTTCGAGTCGATGGTCGGCGGCGAGTACGACGGCGGCGAGATGGTGCTCCGCGTGAAGACGGACATCGAGCACAAGAACCCGGCGCTGCGCGACTGGGTCGCCTTCCGGATGGTCGACACGCCCCACCCGCGCGAGGAGGCTAGCGAGTACCGCTGCTGGCCGATGCTCGACTTCCAGTCGGGGGTGGACGACCACCTGATCGGCGTCACCCACATCATCCGCGGGATCGACCTGCAAGACTCCGCCAAGCGCCAGCGGTTCGTCTACGACTACTTCGACTGGGAGTACCCCGAGGTCGTCCACTGGGGTCACGTCCAGCTCGACGAGTACGACGTGAAGATGTCCACCTCGCGGATCAAGGAGCTGATCGACGAGGGCGAACTCACCGGCTGGGACGACCCCCGCGCGCCGACGATCGCGAGCCTGCGACGCCGGGGCATCCGCGGCGAGGCCATCACGGAAGCGATGGTCGAACTCGGCACCTCGACCAGCGACGTCGACCTCGCGATGAGTTCGATCTACGCGCACAATCGGGAGTTGATCGACGACGAGACCGACCGGCGCTTCCTCGTCCGCGACGGCGTCGAACTCCCCCTCGGCGGGAGCCCGCCGGAGGAGGCGAACCCGCCGCTGCACCCCGATCACGAGGAGCGCGGCGTTCGGGACATTCCCGTGAGCGACGCCGTCCTCCTCGAGGAGGGCGACCTCCCCGCGCGCGAGGAGCGCGTCTGGCTCAAGGGGCTGGGCTGCTTCCAGTACACGCGGGACGCCCTCCAGTACACCGGCGAGGGGATCGACGTCGTCCGCGAGGGCGACGTGGACGTCGTCCACTGGGTGCCCGCCGACGAGAGCGTCCCCGTTCGCCTGCGCACGATGGAGGGTGACGAACGCGGACGCGCGGAACCCTGCGTCGCCGACCTCGAGGCCGACGCGCTGGTGCAATTCGAGCGCGTCGGCTTCGCCAGATTCGATCTGCACGAGGACGACGAGGCGGTGGCGTACTACGCCCACCCCTGAACGACGAGACCGTCGACCCCGACGCGACTTCGTTCCTCCCTTCCGCCGACCTCCCCGACTCTACCAACTCTGCTCCGGCTTCGGCCTGCCCCGAGTGCCGACGGGAGTCACTCGAGCAGGTCGTCCGCGCTGTCGGGCAGCGGATCGGCGACCACGCCGTCCCGCCGCCCCAGCACCCTGGCGTGGGCCGCGCAGACGAAGCGGTTCTCGTCCCAGGGAACGTGCAATTCCACGGCGATCGGGCGTTCGCAGTCCGATTCAGAACACGTCCGTTCCTCGTCCATCTCGACCGAAGGAGACGGCGGCGACGCCCAAATTCCTTTCCTGGCCGGACGGCCGGCCGTCAGAAGACGATCACGGCGACGAGGAAGCCGAGCAGGATCGTCACCGTCAGCACCACCTGCATCGCCGTCGAGGCGAGCGTCCCGAGGGTCGCGTAGACGGCCGAGCGGCCGCTCCCGTGGAGGTCTCGGCTCCGGACGAACTCGAGGAGGAACACGGTTCCGAAGAGGCCGACGAGCAGGCCGAGGGGCCCGGTGACGAGCATCAGTGCGATGGCGACGGCGGCGGCGACGCCGGTGGTCCCCCACGAGGCGCCGCCGGCCTTCGCGGCCAGCGACCCCCCGAAGAACTCGACGAGCGCGGCGACGAGGGCCAGCGCGGTGAGCACCGCCAGCGCGACGGGTCCCGGTTCGGAGAACCCGGCGTTCCACCAGTAGAGGTAGAGGCCGGCCAGCGAGAGGAGGCCGCTCGGGACGAGCGGGACGACGGTCCCGAGGACCGCGACGACGAGCAACGCGACCGCCAGGACCGAGAGGGCGTCGACCATCGTGTTTCGGCTCGAGGTACGACGGGAGCGGGCAAAGGCTTCCCGCCTTCGAAGACGGCCGAGGTCGACGTCGTCCTCGGGACCGGCGTCGGCGACCCGGCCTCGAGTCCAGTATCGTTACGTTCCAGCGGGCGAACGGGTGCGTATGACGAAGGGAGCGATCATCGTCGGCGCCTCCTCCGGTATCGGCGAGGCGCTGGCTCGAGAACTCGCCGCCGACGGCTACGAGGTCGGCCTCGCGGCCCGCCGGACGGAGCGGATGAAAGCGATCGGCGCGGAACTGCCGACGAAGGCCTACGTCGCGACGATGGACGTCACGGACACCGCCGACGCCCGCGAGGGCTTTTTCGAACTGGCGAACGCGATGCCGGCGGTCGACGTGGTCGTCCTCAGCGCCGGCGTCGGGTCGATCAACCCCGACCTCGAGTGGACCGACGAGCGCCGGACGATCGACGTCAACGTCCGCGGCTTCGTCGCCGTCGCGACGGCGGCGCTCGAGTACTTCGAGACGACGCCCACCCCCGAGAAGGAACGCGACGGCCACCTCGTGGGCATCTCCTCCGTCGCGGCCCACGTCGGTATCGGGGCCCTGCCCGCCTACAGCGCCTCGAAGGCGTTCGTCTCCCGGTACCTCGAGGGGCTGCGGGCCCGCCAGTCCCGGAGCGAGTCGGACGTGGCGATCACGACGGTCGAACCGGGATACGTCGACACCGAGCTGTCCTACGGCAGCTTCTGGGAGTGCTCGCCCGAGACGGCCGCCGAGCAGATCGCTCGAGCGATCCGGAAGGAACGCGAGCACGTCTACGTGACGCGCCGGTGGCGACTCGTCGCCTGGCTGCTGAAGGCGATGCCAGAATCGGTGCGTAGAAGGCTGGTCGCCTGACGGAATCTCTTCCCAATTCACGCGTATCCGTTCCGACCGTGCCGTGAAATCCTCGGATTGACGTCGGCGTCGGATCGGTTCCCTGACCGATCCATCCGTGATGGGGTTCGGGGACGGCGTCGACTCATCTCCTCGAGGGACGATCCCCCATTCGTACAAAAGCCGATCACCCATTCGCACAACGAGCTGCGAACACGGTGAAAGCCCCCGGTCGGCTCGAGTCGGGTCAGCGATCGTCGCGCGAGAACCGTTCTCGAACCTCGAGCGCCGCCTTCGACCCCGCGTCGACGCCGTAGTAATCGACGAGCGGGCACAGCGCCTCCCCGAACGATCGCATGCACTGGCCGGCGGAGTGGTACTCGAGGCGTCGAGCGACGCCGGACCACTTCCGTCCCTGCAGGGCGCGCAGCACGAGGAGGCGCTCTTCCCGATCGCCCAGGTCAATTTCGTCGGGGCGCTCCACGAGAAAGCGAACGACGAGCCGCCGGAACGGCCCCGGATCGACGTCGAACAGCCCGGGACCGTAGGCCGCCCCCGCCACGACGCGCCACTCGTGATCCGACAGTTCGAGCGGCGGCGTCGCGTCGACGCTCCGGAGAACGGCGCGGGCGACGTCCGGCTCGAGGTCCGAGAGCGCGTCCGTGCAGAGGGCGGGGAACCGGCGACCGAACCATGCTGCGTGGCGGTCGCGCAGGTCCCGCCCCGCATCGCTCGTCGGCGAGAGCATGATCGCCGAGTACTCGCCGCTGGCGTCGTTGCGCGTCGTCGAGACGTGGATCGTCCCGTAGCCGTTCCGATCCCAGAACGCGAGGAGGTCGGGCGTCGCGCCGAAGCCGGTACCGAGCCAGTCGACCTCGGATTCGAACTCCTCGCGCACGCGCTCGAGGAGGCGCGACCCGAGTCCGCGGGACCGGGCGGCGTGGTGGGTCGCGATGCGGACGATCCGGATCCCGACCGGGGCGCCCGCCGCTTCGTCGCGAAGCTGGCTCGTGAGGACGTCGGGGAGCATGTTCCCCCGGATCCGGCCGCCTTCGTACATCGACGCACGGGTCTCGCTCGAGAGGCCGCCCTCGCGGGCGAGCAGGGCGACGCTGACCACGTGGCCGTCGTGGAGCAGGACGCGCGTCTCGAGGTTGGGCGCGTCGAGCAGGCGGGCGAGGTCGTTCGGCTCCGTGCGGTAGTGTGCGAGGACGAGCAGGCCGAACGTCTCCCGCAGGAGGTTCTCGTCCGCGAGCAGGTCCGCGGGCTCGAGGCGCCGGTACGCGACCGATTCGGGGTCGGCGTCCTCGACGAGGGGATCCACCGGCGGCCGGGCGTCGAGCCCCAGCGCGCGGAAGGCCCACACCTCGATCGGATCGCCCGCGGCGTACCTGATCGGTTCGAGCATCGAGACGTCGGTCACCGCGTGGTCGCCCTCCTCGAGGCGATCCCGAAATCGGACCGAGAAGCCCCGACCCGCCCCCTCGTAGCCGTGGATCGTGGTCGCGAAGGCGACCCGGTCGGCCGCGAGGTACTTCTCGAGCACCGACACCGGGAGCGCGGCCGCCTCGTCGACGATCACGACGTCAGCTCGGTCGACCGCCTCACCCGCGGCGGACGGCTCGAGGTAGCGGATCCGACCGCCGCGAGTGGTCTCGAGGGCGCCGTTTCGTTCCTCCGTCGCGACGAGTTCCCCGAACCCCTCGAGCAGCTCCCGCGCGCGGGCGAACAACTCCTCCGCGTTCTGGAACGTCGGCGCCGTGACGAGGACGTCTGCCCCCTCGAGCGCGAGGCACCCGGCCGCGAGGCCCGCCGCGCTCGACTTGCCGCGGCCCCGGTCGGCCTCGAGGACGAGCGCGCGCTTCGCAGGCGGGCCAGCGTCCGCGTCCGCATCCCGTCTCTGAGCCTCGACCTCGATCGAGAGCCCTTCGAACGCCGCCACCGCCTCGAGTTGGTCGGCCGTGAGACACGCCTCGTAGGCCGCCCTCGGGAAGTCGGCGTCCGTCGGCGGCTCGAGCGGGGCTCGAGGGAGTCGCGGCGCGGGGTAGGCCAGCCCCTGCCGTTCGATCCGGACGGGATCGCGCTCGACGTTCGCGATGGCGATTCCCCGGTGGGCGCGGAGCGTCTCGACGAGACGGCGTCGAAACCGGCCCGTCACGTCCGAGAGCGAGAACGGGGGCACGGCGAGCGACTCGTCGAAGGCGTCCCGCTCCGTCGGCCAGCGCTCGAGATCCGGGGTCACCAAAATCAGCAGTCCACCGCCGTCGACCGCCCCGACGACCGATCCCAGCGCGTTCGGCCGGAGGCCTTCGTGGGCGTCGACGATCGCCGCTCGACGGGTCGTTCCGAGTAGCTTCCCCGCGTTCGCCTGCGGGAGGTGCTCGCAGCGGAGCCGATCCTCGGGCCCCAGGAGCGTCGTATCGGAGATGCCGATCGGCAGCGCGTCGAGGACGGACTCGAGGACGTCGTAGCCGCGTTCCCGGTCGCCGGCGAGCACCAGCGCCCGGCGCTCGTTCGTCCGGTCCGCCTCCGCCAGAAGCGACTCGGCGAGGTCGACGACGGTCTCGACGGCGCTTCCGGACCCCGACGCGTCCCCGGTGTCGTCCATGCGTGAACGTGGGTTCCTCGAGAGTAATAGGCACCGGAAGGCGGTCACCGGGCGGTCGACGATCCGCGGAACGGGGAAGAAACGGGTGCTCCGAGAGGGCGACCGTACTCCGAGGGGACGATCGTACTCCGGGGGACGACGTCCTTACTCCGGGGGACGACGTCCTTACTCCGACGGGTCGACGACGACGGTTCCGTGACTCGAGACGGTCACGCGACAGTCCTCGTAGGTGAACGCCACCTCGATCGGATCGGTCGGGGACGACGCGAGGAGGACGGCGAGCGATTCGGCGTCGACGGTCCAGTACAGGGGTTCGAGCGCGGTGACGCTACGGTTCGTCGCGGTCGCGACGGCGGTGACGATCGCGACGACGACCGAGTCGTCGGGGGCGGTCGGCTCGAAGGTCGCGTGGTACGTTCCGGTGGTGGGGTCGTACCCCGTTTCGTCGCCGGCGGCGTGAGACTGCGTGCACATTACCCCTACTAGCGGGTTCGACGGTGTAAGGAAAGACGCTGACTAGTCAGCGTGCGTCTTCGCCGGATTTCTCGAACAGGGAGGTGAAGACGGTCCGCTGGGCCTTGCGCAGGTGCTGGTTGAACGTTTGGCGCGTCACGCCGAAGCGCGCGGCGAGTTCGTCGCCGGTGCTGGCCCGCGGCGAGTCGAAGTAGCCGCCGAAGTAAGCCGCGTCGAGGACGGCCAGCTGCCGGTCGGTGAGCGCGTCGGCGACGACGTCGTACAGCAGGTGCGGCGAGTAGACGAGGTCCTCGGAGACCAGTTCGACCCCGCTGTGAAACTCGCGAATCCCCTCCGCGGCCACCCGCGGGTCCACGTCCCCCGGCAGTTCTCCGAGGAACCGCACCTCGTCGCTCCCGACGACGATGCCGCGAGCGCGTCCCCCGAGGGAGGGGAACACGCCGGCGACCGTCGACGACTCCGCGTGGGCCTCGATGCGGCAGTAGCCGTCGGTCGTGCTGAGCAGTCGCACGTCGAGGTAGTGGGGGACCTCCTCGACCGCCGTGACGAACTCGCTCGGGGTGAGATCGGACGTCCCCATGTACTGGACCGTCGTGCCGTCCGGGAGCGAGACGATCGAGTCGACGTCGACCCGAACCTGGTCCGCCTCGGCGCGGCGTTCGATCTCGTCCGGGCGAAGGGAAGGCGGGACCGCGGACTCGTCCGTGCGAAACTCGACGAGCCTGAGGTGGTCGCTGGTGAGCCGCCGCTCGCGGCGTTTCAACGCCGTCACGTCCTCGAACGTGACGACGACGCGATCGGCCGAGCCGTCCGCCGACCGGAGGGGCGCGCAGTTGCTCGAGAGCCAGCGCTCGGTTCCGTCGGGGCGTTCGATCCAGTGTTCGAACCCGAACGCCGGATCGCCCGACTCGAGGACCCGCCCGACGGGGTGGTCGTCGCCGGTGAGGGCCACTCCGTCCTCGTCGTAGAGGGTCCAGCCGGAATCGTCGTACCGTCGCCCGATCAGTTCCGCCCTCGAGCGCCCGAGGATCTCCGCGGCGCGTTCGTTCGCGTGGGCGATCTCGCCCGCCGAGTCGACCACGACGGTTCCGATCGGGGCCGCTTCGAAGACGCGGGCGGCGAGTTCCGCCGGGATCGCGTCATCGCGCCCGCTCGTATCGCGTTCGTCGCTTCCGCTCGCGTCGAACTCCTCGGTTCCGTCGTCCCCGCTCGCGCACTCGTCCATTCCCGGGGTCGGCGACTCGGTCACGATCGTCCCCCCCGCCCGACGGCTCGAAGCGCCACACCGGAACGAACGGGCCGCGTGCCGGAGGAGGTGTGGTGGTTCACGGGGGGGATACGTCGTCGACGAATAAATGCGTACCACCGGTCGGTCCCCCGAACCGTCCCGTTCGGGGACGTCGACGCGCGAGACGGGTGCAGCGAAGACGCTCGCCGCTCGAGACGGGTATCACCACGTGGTCGACAACGCACGCGGTCGTCAACTCACAGCCGTCCCCGCGCGGTCGCCCGCTCGCGGTCACCCGCTATTCCGACGGCCGACGGCGGTCGGTCGGGAAGATGCGCTCCGGGAGGTACGCCGAGACCACCCAGTTCGGACCGTTGACCGCCTCGGAGATCTTCAGGTCGACGGCCGCCGAACAGAGGACGTACGCCTGTTCGCGTGTCAGTTCGCGTTCGTCCCGAAGGTGGGCGATCATCGCCCGGACGGCCCCTCGGGCCGCCTCGCGCGGGTCGGCGTCGATTCCCGTGGTTCCGAACATCCGCTCGTCGCGTCCGGTCGGCGTGAACGGCCCGTCGGTTTCGAACTGCGGGCGCTCGATCGTCCGGTCCGACTCGACGTCGATCCGGCACGTGACCGTCATCGGGGCCTCGAGCCCCGTCCCACAGACCTCGCCGTCCCCCTGCGCGGCGTGGCAGTCGCCGACGCTGAACAGGGCGCCGTCGACCGCGACCGGGAGGAAGAGCGTCGACCCCGCCGTGAGGTGCTTGACGTCGATATTACCCCCCATGGAGCGCGGCGGAAGCGTCTCGTGGTCGCCGTCCTCGGCGGGTGCGACGCCGACGATCCCGGGAAACGGGTCGATCGGGACCTCGATTCCGTCGACGAACCGGGCGACGTCGTCGGCCAGGTCCCAGGCGTGGATCGCCGGCTCCTCGAACTCGTCCGCGAGCAGTCCGAGCCCGGCGGCCCCCGGGAGGACCGCGGTGTAGCCCCAGCCCTCGTGCTCGAACTCGAGCAGGTCGACGCGGAGGACGTCGCCCGGGCGGGCGCCCTCGACCGCGATCGGGCCGGTCAGCGGGTGGACGCGGGAGACGTCGACGGCGGCGACGTCGGCGGGCGTCGCGTCCGGGCCCAGCTGTCCGTCGGTGGCGTCGCGACACTCCGCGCGGACGACGTCGCCGGGCTCGACCGTCAGTATCGGCTCGAAGTCGTTGTTCCAGGAGCTGTTGACGGCGTCGTCGGTGGCGCTGATCCGGTGATCGACGTCGGTGTCGGTCGGCATTCGACACGCACCACACCGGGAGAGGGGATAAAGTCCACCCGCCGGAGCCGGGCGAGCCCGTGGGGCGAGAATCTGATCCGTGCGGAGTCATCGCACGGCCTCGGCCATTTGAACACGCTTTTAAGGGGTGATGCGCAAGGAAATCGTACACCCTACGCGGGGTTGATGATGCTCCTAGCCTCACAGGACTTCCGCCGGACCCGATCCGGCCCGGGAACTCCCGTCGACCGCATCCGCCGCGACTCGACTCGAATCGAAGCGCGGCCACACCGGTCGACGGCAACCCAGCCCCCGGACGGCAGGGGAGCGCGAGCCCACGCGTAGAAGAGGTGAACAACCAATGGCAGTCTACGTAACCACAGAGATCCCAGCCGACCTCCAGGACGACGCCCTCGAGGCGCTCGAGGTCGCACGAGACACCGGACGCGTAAAGAAAGGAACGAACGAGACGACGAAGGCGATCGAGCGCGGCAACGCCGACCTCGTCTACGTCGCGGAGGACGTCTCGCCCGAGGAGATCGTGATGCACCTCCCCGAGCTGGCGGACGAGAAGGGCATTCCCGTCGTTTTCATCGAGACCCAGGACGACGTCGGCCACGCCGCCGGCCTCGAGGTCGGCTCGGCCGCCGCGGCGATCGTCGACGCCGGCGACGCCGAGGGCGACGTCGAAGACATCGCGAACAAGGTCGAGGACCTCAGCTGAGGTGATTACAGATGAGCGCTGAAGAGGGAGACAACGGTTCCACGCCCGCCGAGGTCATCGAGATCGTCGGCAAGACCGGCATGCACGGCGAAGCGATGCAGGTCAAGTGCCGGATCAAGGAGGGCGAGAACCAGGGACGAATCATCACCCGAAACTGCCTCGGGCCGGTCCGCGAGGGGGACGTCCTCCAGCTGCGCGAGACCGCCCGCGAGGCCGACTCCATCGGAGGACAGTGAGAACGATGGTCGAGAAACGCACCTGCGACTACACCGGCCAGGAGATCGAACCCGGGACGGGCATCATGTACGTCCGGACCGACGGCACCGTGCTCCACTTCGTCGACTCGAAAGCGGAGAAGAACTACAAGCTCGGCCGCGAACCGCGCGACCTCGAGTGGACCGAAGCGGGTCGCCGCAACAAGGGCCCCACCCAGGTCGACACGCCCGCCGACGACGAAGCCGACCGAACCGAGGAGGCCGAGGCGAGCGAGGACGAGGACCGCGTCGAGGAGGACGAACTCGAGGAAGGCAAGGACGAGGACGAAGCCGACGTCCCCGCCGGCGACGAACCGGTCGATGCGACCGACGACGCCGACGAGGAACCCGAGGAAGGCGCCGAGACCGAGTCGGAGACCGAAGGCGAGAACGAGGGGTCCGAAGACGCCGACGAGGAAACCGGGGAGTCAGAAGAATGAGCGACCACGAGCGCACCTTCGTGATGGTCAAGCCCGACGCGTTCGCGCGCGGGCTGGTCGGCGAGGTCGTCTCCCGACTCGAAGAGCGCGGCCTCAAGCTCGTCGGCATCAAGGTGATCAACATGCCCGAGGAGCGGGCGAAAGAGCACTACGCCGAGCACGAGGACAAGCCTTTCTTCGACGACCTGATCGACTTTATCACCTCGGGACCGGTCGTCCCGATGGTCTGGGAGGGCCAGGACGCCACGCGGCAGGTCCGCCAGATGATCGGCGCGACCGATCCGCTCGAGGCCGACCCGGGTACGATCCGCGGCGACTACGCGCTCGACCTGGGCCGCAACGTCGTCCATGCTGCCGACCACGAGGACGAGGGCGCGAACGAGCGCGAGATCGCCATCCACTTCGACGAGAACGAGTTGATCGACTACGAGCAACACGACGCGGAGTGGCTCTACGAGTAGCGCCGCGAACCGCGGACCGTCGTTCGTCGACATTTTTCGGACCCCGGTTCTGGAGAACGCAAGATATGTATTCTTATAGGGGAACGCAACATCTAATGTGTCGGCTGTTGTAGGTGGCCCTGGTGGTTTCGAATGGTAACTCACGGTAGGTGGTTCGGGGATGCGTGAACGGGAGCGGGAATCGACGGCCGTCGCGCCGAAATCCGCCCCGTCGCTCGACGTGGTGTTCGACTTGCTGGCGAACCGACGGCGCCGCTACGCGCTTTACTATCTGTACGACCGCCCGGACGGCGTCTCCTCGCTCGACGACCTCGTCGACGGCGTGCTCACGTACGAGGTCATCGAGGGCGACGTCGAGGACCACCGCACGACGGTCCGGACCTCCCTCCAGCACGTCCACCTCCCGAAACTCGAGGACGCCGGCATCGTCGAGTACGACCCGCGCAGCGAGACGGTGCGGTACTGGACCCAGCCATCGCTCGAGGAGTGGCTCGAGCACGCCCATCACAAGGAGCGACCGTAAGTCGACCGCCGCTCGCAGGAGTCGTCGCGCCTGCATCGATCCGATACGATGATACCTCGATGCCCGTCGCATCCAGTTTCGGACCGCTCCCGCCGACCCATCTCCACCAGCGTCCGACGCCGTTCGCTTCTCGGTTCGTCGCCCGCGTCCGTTCTGCGCTCCTCGTCACCCACCCGCATCCGTTCGACACCACGTCGCCTCGTCCGCGTCCGGCGGAGAGAAGCGACGGTTTCGCCCGGCCCCGCACGTTCGTCCCGAGAAACATTTAACAGGCGGTTCGTGGTGGGTCGACCGTGGGAGTGGCGACCGTGACGCGACGGCGAACCCGTCGTGAACCATGGTATCGTTTCACTCCTCAAAATTTAACACGTGAGCGAGAGATACGATTCACGGGTGTAGTCAATGACTGACCACGAGTTACCATCACTTCCGTACGATTACGACGCGCTGGAACCATCGATCTCCGAGCAGGTCCTCACCTGGCACCACGACACCCACCACCAGGGGTACGTCAACGGGCTCAACGCCGCCGAGGAGACCCTCGCGGAGAACCGCGAGTCGGGCGAGTTCGACACGACGCCCGGCGCGCTCAAGAACGTCACCCACAACGGCTGTGGACACTACCTCCACACGCTGTTCTGGGAGAACATGTCCTCGGACGGCGGCGGCGAACCCGACGGCGACGTCGCCGACCGCATCGAGGAGGACTTCGGCTCCTACGAGGGCTGGAAGGGCGAGTTCGAGAAGGCCGCGAGCGCCGCCGGCGGCTGGGCGCTGCTGGTGTACGACCCCGTCTCGAAGCAGCTGCGCAACCTGGCCGTCGACAAGCACGATCAGGGCGCGCTCTGGGGCTCCCACCCCGTCCTCGCGCTGGACGTCTGGGAGCACTCGTACTACTACGATTACGGCCCGGACCGCGGCAGCTTCATCGACGCCTTCTTCGACGTCGTCAACTGGGACTCCGTCGAAGAGGAGTACCAGAAGTGTCTCGACCACTTCGAGTAAGTCGGACGCGACGAGCCGCCACCCCCGAGTTTTTTACGCACACCGGTCCCGAGATCGCGATCGACGGACGGCGCCTCGAGCCGAGAGCAGCGATCGGGCGACGGTGCCACGGTTGATCACGTTCGATCGCCAGTCGAGCGGGCGAGCGAGACGGGCAGGGCGATCTCCCGTCCGTCGACCGATGAGCCGGCGAACCCGGTCGAACTGCTCGCGGCCGTCCTCGACGGGTGACTCCGTCTCGACCGTTCCTATCGCGTTCGATTCTTACCGCGTGCGTGACCGAGACGACGTCCACGGCCCCTCGTCTCGGTCACCGTCTGGTGAGGGCGATGACGGTGCGGTCAACCGGGTCTCGACGCCCGTGAACTCGAACCGAGCGCCGCCGTCATCGCCCTCGCCGACGCGGACCGACCAGTCGTGGGCGGCGGCGATGCTCTCGACGATCGAGAGCCCCATCCCGGTCCCCTCGGGGTCGGTCGTGTACCCGTCCTCGAGAACGCGGACGCGCTCGTCCGGCGGGATTCCGTCGCCGTCGTCCTCGACGTAGAATCCTTCGATCTCGTCGGTTTCGGGGCCGTCCCTCGACTCGAGATCGCTTTCGCCGATCGTCCCCACGATCACCTCGAGGTCGGCCGCGTCGTCGCGGTCGGTAGCGTGTTCGATCGCGTTCCGAAAGAGGTTCTCGAGGAGGCGTCGAACGCGCTCGGAGTCGGCGAGGATTCGAACGTCCGCGTCGATCGTCAGCGTCGCCTCACCGGTGTCGACGACGCTCCAGGCCCGTTCGGCGAGCGATTCGAGCGCGACCGTCCGGGGATCGGTCACCGCCGCCCCCTCGCGAGCGAGCGCGAGCACGTCGTCGATGATCGTCACCATGCGCTCGAGCGAGCGGTCGATCTCTTCGAGGTACCGCTCGTCGTCGTCCGCCTCGAACGCGAGTTCGAGGTAGCCGTCGGCGACGTTCAGCGGATTCCGGAGGTCGTGGGAGACGAGGCTGGCGAAGCGATCCAGGCGCTCGTTCTGGCGCCGGAGTTCCCGTTCGCGGCGGTTACGCTCGGTGACGTCGGTCACGTGGACGAGCCACCCGACGTGGCGATCCCGGCCGTCGTCGATCGGCGTCGCGCGGATGGCGTAGTCCCTGCCGCAGTGTGACACCCCGAGGCGCGATTCGTCCGCGGACTCGGTGAGCGTTCCGTACGCATCGAGGAGATCCGGATCGTCCGCGAACAGGGTTTCGACGTTCCGGCCGACGATCGACGAGTCGCCGAGAACGTCCTCGGCGAGGGCCCTGCCGACGGAGTTCGCGTCGACGATCCGCCCGTCCACGTCGAAGACGATGACAGCCTCGGAGATCGTGTCGAAGACCCGATCGCGCGCGATGGGGGTGACGTCGACGAAGCCGTACCAGACGATCGCGATCGTGTAAAGTCCGCCCGCGACGACGAACCCGACCGCAGTGGAGTCCCCTCGAACGTCGCCGAACACTGCGACGATGTTCGCCAGCCACGGGATCACCGTCCCACCGAGCAGCGCCGCGGCCTGACCCCGGTATGGACTTTTCGACCGGGATCTATACAAGAATTCGGCGATCAGCACCGTCGCCGCGGCCAGCAGGGCGTAGGAATAGACGACGTGGACGTCGAAGGCGATTCCCCACTCGAGCGTCACCCCGGTCGCGGTCGTCGGATCGGGCTCGAGCGACTCGAAGAAGACGTTTCCCGGGTTCACGAACGCAAGCGTCACGACGACGATCGGCTCGATCGAGAGCAGCGCCACCGTCTCGCGTCGGACCAGGTGTTCCCGACCGGTGTACTCCAGGGCGAACAGCACGGTTGCCGCCACGCAGCCCGTGACCCCGACGTAGAGGAAGCGGTGGAAAAACATCGAGAGGGAGGCGTCCTCGAAGACGCTGGCGAGGAACAGCGACCCGGTCCATACGATCACCGAAAGCACGCACACCAGCAGCGCCACGGCGCCGGATTTCGCCCGGTGACGGAACACGACGACGGCGAGACCCGCGGAGATGATCGTCGCCGCGGCGTAGATCGGAAGAAACAGATCGGCGCTCGCTACCATCGCTTCCCCTCTGGAGGCCAGCGTAGAAAATCCACTGGCTAACTGTTAGCACGACACCACGTTGGGTGCCGGTAGCACCGCCCGCACTCGGCGAGCATCGGAACCTGACGATCGTCAGATTCTCGATGGGCGCCAGCGCCGGGCGGTCGATCCCACACTCGCGTCGATCGATCAGTCGGCGTCCTCGAGCAGTCCCATGTCCGCGGCGACGAGGTCGGCCAGTCGGTCGGCGACGTCCGGATCGACCCGCGCCACCTCGTTACCGTCGTGGAGGCGGTCGTTGTGGCGCTCGAGCGTCTCGGCCAGCTTCGAGAGCGGTACGCGCGCCCGGGTGTCGCACTCCAGGCAGTGGATCGGTACGTCCGGTTCGTCGTTCGAATCGCTCGAGGCGGTCATGTGTCGCCGATCTCGCGGCGGCGATTATAGGCTCATTGGTCCGTTTCGGTCGGCCGGTCGAGGTTCGTCCGGCGCGACCGGGCCGAAATCCGGACCGGGAACGAACGTTTTAGGCCCGTTCCGACGGTACGGACGAGCACGACCACGACCCATGCCCGTTCCCAAATCCGAGTTCGACCAGCGCTACCCCTGCGACTTCTACACGCCCGAGGAACTCCTCGAGGCCGACCGAATGTACACCGTCTACGAAATCGCACGCCTCCTCCAGGGGCTCGAGCCCGACGCGGACATCGACCGCGAGACGGAGGACGTCCTGCTGGACTGGGCGATTCCGTGGATCATGACCAACGCCGACGATCTCGTCGTCGCCGAACCGCGTCACGACGACGAGCCCGGCTTCTACGGGCTGAAAACGGACGGGGACGGAGCCGCGACCGCGGACGAGAACGGGGACGAAGACGAAGGCGATAGCGACAGCGACGACGACGAATGATCCTCCTCGTCGTCGGCGCCGACCGCGTCGACGCCGGCAAGACCACGTTCTCGGCCGGCCTGCTCGAGCGGACCGGCGGCGTCGGCTACAAGCCCCGGGCCGGCAACGACTACTGGTTCGACCACGACGACTGCCGGCGTGCGCTCGCCGAGGGACGCCTCTTCGGGAAAGACGCCGCGCGCCTCGCCGCCGCTGAGGGACGGGGACGGCCGCCCGAAACGCTCAATCCCGTCCACCGGCTCTGGCGGCCGTCGCCGGGCGGCGGAACGGGGCTGCTCGGCCGGAGCGACCGCGAGTTCGTCGTCGACCGCGTCGGACGACCGTGTGTCGAGCGAGCGGGCGTCGATTCCGGCGTCGGTGACGACGGACGCGGCGACCGGACCGTCGAGGGCGTGCGGTACGTCCGGAACGGCCGAGCGGACCTCCCCGACGCCGTCGCCGACGCCCTCCCGCTCGAGGACGCCCTCGTCGTCGAATCGGTCGAGGAACTCAACGCGGTCACGGAACGGACGTACGCGCCGGCGTTCGAGGCGCTCGCCGCCGAGATCGAATCCGCGGACGTCGCCATCGTCGAATCCTACGGCGACGTCGCGTGGCCGCTCGCGGCGCTCGATCCGGCGCGCGTCGCCGCGGTCGCGGCCGTCGAACCCGGCCGGGCGCGAATCTACCGGGGCGATCGCTTCGCCAGGGGCTGCGAGGTCGCCCGCTCGAGTCCGATCGACGGCGCCCTCGAGAAGCGCGTCCCGGACGTAATCGAGTACCTCGAGCCGGTCGCTCGAGTCCCGCTCCCGCCGCTTCCCGGGGAGGAGCGCACGCAGCCGGCTCGCATCGCCGACGCGTACGCCGACGCCTACGACGCGCTGCTCGAGGCGGCCGGCGCCGACTGACCGACTCGGCCCCCGAAGCGGCCACCGCCGAGCGTCGTTCGCGGCAGCGATGGCCGGCATCCGGATCACAGCCGTTAAGACTACCCGGTGTAACAACCGAGTAATGAAGCGACGAACGTTCGTCGGCGCGCTCGGCGGCGGGACCGCGCTCGGACTCGCGGGCTGTCTCACTCGGGACGGCGACGATTCCGACGACGGTGACGGTAACGGTACCGACGGCGACGACGGAAGGCTAACCGTGGTCACCTACGAGTCGATGATCGACGGAGACGATCCGGCGGGTCCCTGGCTCAAGGAGGCGTTCGAGGAGGAGCACCCGGACGCCGAACTCGAGTGGACCCAGCTTCCCGATCAGGGGATCACCCACTACGTCGAGCGGGCGAACGCGGGTCGGTCGATCGACGCCGACGTCTACCTCGGGTTGAACGTCGACGACCTCGTCACGGCCGACGACGGCCTCGACGGCGGCGACGGCGACGCCGGCGGCGCCGGCGGGCTGTTCCGCGAACTCGACCGCGGCGCGGTCGAGCGGGCCGACCGCGTCCGCGACGAACTCGAGATGGGCGACCCCCACGGGCGCGTCCTCCCCTACGACACGGGGTACATCTGCATCGTCTACGACGAGACCGAAGTCGACGAACCGGAGACGCTCGAGGGCCTGACCGAACCCGCCTACGAGGACGCGCTGCTGGCCCAGAACGCCCAGACCTCCGCTCCGGGGCAGGCGTTCCTGCTGTGGACGATCGACGCCTTCGGCGAGGACGGCTTCCTCGAGTACTGGCGCGAACTGAAGGACAACGGCGCTCGCGTGCTCGAGGACTGGAGCGAGTCGTACTACGGCGCCTACATGGAGGAGGAGCGACCGATGGTCGTCTCCTACTCGACCGACCAGGTGTACGCGAGCGCCGAGGGGTACGACATGTCCCGCCACCGGGTCGCGTTCCCGAACGACCAGGGGTACGCCAACCCCGAGGGGATGGCGATCTTCGAGGACGCGTCGAACGTCGATCTGGCCTACGACTTCTTCGACTTCGTCCTCTCGAGTGAGGCCCAGGCGGAGATCGCTCAGCGCAACGTCCAGTTCCCGGCTGTCGGCGAGGAACACGTCGACCTCGACGAGGAGTTCGACGAGCACGCCCACGTGCCGCCGGAGCCGGTCACGCTCGGCTACGACGACCTCCGGGGCAACCTCGAGGGGTGGGTCGACGACTGGGCGCGCGAGTTCGTCGGCCGGTAACGGTCGGCTCCGACGTCCGAACGCGACTCGAGCCCAATCCGAGACAGACCAGTACCCGTGTTCCCGACACCACGTTTCACCGTCGATCGCGACCGCGTCCACGAGTTCGTCGAGCGCCACGCGCTCGGGGCGACCGCCGTCGCCACGGCGGCCGTCCTCCTCGTGATGCTCTACCTCCCGGTCGGGGTGGTCTTCGCCGACGCCCTGCTCGAGGGCGGCGCGCCGACGCTCGATCACCTCGTCGACGTCCTGACCGATCCGTTCTACGTCGGCGTCCTCGCGGACGTCTTCGCTGATCCGCTCGCCGTCGGGACGCACCTCGGCTCGCTCGCGGGGTGGCTCGCGTCGGTCTCGATCTCGCCGACGTTCGTCCACCCGATCCCCGGCGTCGACCTCCCGGTACCGTGGCTCTCCGTCGAGACGCCGGGCGTGCGAACGGGGCTGTTCGGCTTCACGGCCTACCAGGCCGCGCTCTCGACGGTCGCGAGCGTCGCGCTGGGGCTGCCGGGCGCGTACGTCCTCGCGAACTACGAGTTTCCCGGCCGGCGAACGATCCGGTCCCTGACGATCCTCCCGTTCGTCCTGCCGGGCATCCTGGTCGCCGTCGGCTTCTACGCGACCTTCGGACGAGCGGGCACGCTCAACGCGCTGCTCGGCGCCGTCGGCCTGGGTCCGTACGCGTTCGTCGAGACGAGCCCGCTCGCGGTCGTCGTCCTCGCCCACGCCTTCTACAACGCGCCGCTGGTCGCCAGACTCGCCGTCGCCGCCTGGGAGTCCGTCGACGCCCGGACGATCGAAACCGCCCGGAGCCTCGGGGCGAGCGAGCGCCGGGCCTTCCGGGACGTCGTCGTCCCGCAGCTCGTACCGTCCGTCCTCACCGGCGCCCTCCTGACGTTCGTCTTCACGTTCATGACGTTCCCCATCGTGCTGGCCCTGGGCGGGCTCCGCCTCGCGACCGTCGAGGTCTGGATATACGACCGCATCCGGCGACTCGCCTACGCCGAAGCCGCCTCGCTCGCCGTCCTCGAGACGATCCTGTCGCTGGGACTGACCTACGCCTACCTCCGGTACGAGTCCGCGCAGGTCGGCTTCGCCCGGGCGCCGTCGCCACCGCCGCGGGAGCCCCTGTTTCCCGACCTGCGGACCGCCCTGACGCCGAAACGGCTCGCCCTCGCCGGCTACGGCCTCCTCGCGCTCGTCGTATTCGTCGGCCCGATGGCGAGCCTCGTCCTGGAGAGCGTCACCGACGGCTCCGGCTTCACCCTCCGCCACTACGCCTTCCTCCTCGAGCGCCAGCTCGAGGGCGAGAGCTTCCAGACGCTACCGCTCCCGGCGATCCGGAACTCCCTGGCGTTCGGAGCGGCGACGCTCGTCGTGGCGGTCCCGATGGGCGTCGCCGTCTCGGTGCTGACGGCCCGGGCCGGGCGAGCGGGGACGATCGTCGACGCGCTCGCGATGGTGCCGCTGGCGGTCAGCGGCGTCGTCTTCGGCATCGGCCTCCTCCGGGGCCTCGTCTTCGGCGTCCCGCTCCCCGGCGGGTGGCGCGTCCAGGTGACCGGCGCCGGCGCGATCGTCGTCGCCCACGCGGTCGCGGCCTACCCGTTCGTGACGCGAAACGTCTCGCCGCTGCTCTCGAGTCTCGACCCGGCGATGGTCGAATCGGCCCGCGCGCTGGGCGCCACGCGCGTGCGAGCGTTGATCGACGTCGAACTCCCGCTGATCAGGGGCGGGATCGTCGCCGGCGCGGCGTTCGCGTTCGCCATCTCTATCGGCGAGTTCTCTTCGACGGTGGTTTTGGCCACCGGCGGCGAGAGTTACACGATGCCGGTCGCCGTCGAGCGGTACCTGGGCCGTCGATCCGGCCCGGCGATCGCCATGGGATCGATCCTCCTGTTCGTCACCGCGGCGAGTTTCGTCGTCATCGACCGCGTCGGCGCGGGGATGCGGTGGCCCCGGTCGCCACGTACGGGCGAGGGCGCGCCCCGAAACGAACGCGAGCGGGAGCCGGTGCGGGAGAACGGGGCCATGAGCGAACCCGAACCCGAGAGCGACACCGCCGGACGGAGACGCGAACGGACGACCGAGCGCCCGAGCGCGACCGGCGGGCGAACGAACCGGGGGGATCGCCCGTGACCGAACTGCGACTCGAGGGCGTGACGAAGCGCTACGGAACGGGCGACCGGGGAACGGCCGCGCTTCGGGACGTCAGCCTGACCGTCGAGGACGGCGAGTTCTTCGCGCTCGTCGGCCCCTCGGGCTGCGGAAAGACGACCACGCTCCGAACGATCGCCGGGTTCGAGGAGCCGACCGAGGGGACGGTCGCCTTCGACGGGCGGCCGATGACCGGCGTCCCACCCGAAGCGCGCGACGTGGGCGTCGTCTTCCAGAGCTACGGCCTCTTCCCGCACATGACCGTCGCGGAGAACGTCGGCTACGGCCTCCGGTTCCGCGCGCCGCCGGGCGGCACGAGCCCGGACGAGCGCGTCGCGGACCTCCTGGCGCTGGTCGACCTCGAGGGGATGGGCGACAGGCGGCCGGACCAGCTCTCGGGCGGCCAGCAACAGCGAGTCGCCCTCGCCCGCGCGCTCGCGCCCGAACCCGATTTCCTGCTGCTGGACGAGCCGATGAGCGCCCTCGACGCCCGCCTCCGGGAGACGCTGCGCCGTCAGCTCGCGCGAATCCAGTCGGACCTCGGAATCACGACCGTCTACGTCACCCACGACCAGGAGGAGGCGCTCGCGCTCTCGGACCGCCTCGCGGTGATGCGCGACGGCCGGCTCGAGCAGGTCGGAACGCCCCGGGAGATCTATCGAAAACCGAAGACGCGCTTCGTGGCCGAGTTCGTCGGGGACAACAACGTCTTCGACGGCGTCGTCGACGCTCGGGACGGCGATCGGGCGCGCGTCGCCGTCGGCGAGTCGACGCTCGAGGTGGCCGGCGTCCCCGACGGCGCCGACCGCGTGACCATCTGCGTCCGGGCGGCGGCGCTCTCGCCCGACGCCGAGTCGAACCGCATCTCCGTCGCCCTCGAGGCGAGCGAGTTCCGGGGCGAACGCGTCCGCGCCTACGGTCGGTGGAACGGCGTCCCGATCGTCTTGCGACTCGAGGACGATCCCGAACGCGGAGTCGACGGCGACGACGGCGGCGAGGTTACGGTCGGCTTCGACCCCGAAGACGCGCGCGTCCTCCCGGCTCGGTGATCAGACCTGCCGGGCCATTTGCGCCGCCAGCTCGACGTGGTCGTACGGCCGATTCGTCACGCTCGGACCGTGGCCCGTGTGCATCTCCCGGAGGCCCTCGTCGATCCACTCGAGGAGCCGATCGATGCTGCGGATCAGGGTTTCGCGGTCGCCCTCCGGCAGGTCCGTGCGACCGAAGCTGCCGTTCTGGAAGACGAGGTCGCCCGCGAAGCAGATCCCGGGTCCCTCGGCGTAGAAACAGAGGTGATCGTCCTTGTGGCCGGGCGTGTGCAACGCGACGTACTCGTCGTCGCCGAGGACGACCGTCTCCTCGTCCTCGATCTGGTGGTCGATCCCGTCGACGGAGGGATCGAAGCCCCAGGCGTCGACGTCGAACGCCGATTTCACCGCCTCGAGGTTCCCCACGTGGTCGCGGTGGGTGTGGGTCACCACGACCGCGTCGAGGTCGTCGACGCGGTCGTCGATGCGCTCGACGACGTCGAAGTTCGCCCCCGGGTCCACGAGGACGGTCCGGTCGCCGGGGACGAGGTACGCGTTGCTCGTAAACGCCTGCACGCCCTGGGCCAGATTGGCGATCATGACCCCCGATACGCAGGCGCACGGTTTGTGCGTGTCGACATCGCTCTCCCCCCACGATCACCCGGTTTCGCCGTCCGTCGGTCGCTCGACCGGTCGCTTTCTCGAGCCGGTTCGACCGGCAGAGACGCCGCGACGGGCCCGAGACGCCGTCGCCGAGACGGCGCTCCGGTATTCACAAGGATTTTTAGCCGGGGCACGTAGTGGTAGACGAATGAATCGGTCGGTTCTGGCAGGGCTCGTCATCGTACTCCTGGTCCTCCCCGCGGCGGTCTCGGGGAGTAACGCGCAGGTCTCCGGGAGCGGTTCCCCCACGACGAGCCCGTCAGGAACGGACGCCGGGACGTCGGCGACGGTTCCCGCACTCTCGAGTGCAGATCCAGGATCGGGCGGGGAGTACCCCGCGATCGAGTCGCCACTGACGTACTCGACGACGCTCGAGCCGGGAGTCGCGGACGACTCGACGACCAGCTACGCGCTCCAGGAAGCGGAGTCCATCGACGAGTTCAACAACACCAGATTCGAGATCACCGTCTCCGAGAACGGTACGGCAGAGTGGACCTTCCAGAAGGAACGCCACCTCGAGGACGACGAGATCGACGACTTCGAGACGTTCGCCGAGGAGTTCGAAACCGAGGAGACCGACCTCTACGAGGGGTTCCAGACCCAGGCGACGGCCCTCGCCGAAACGGGCGCCGAGAACACCGGTCGCGAGATGGAAGCGACCGATTTCAACCGCTCCGCGGGGGTCGAACACGGACTCAACGAGAGAGGCGTCGTCGAGATGTCGTTCACCTGGACGAACTTCGCGGAAACCGACGGCGACGCGGTCGTCGTCGGGGACGTCTTCGACGAGATGTACCTCACCTCCGACCAGTCGCTCGTCATCAGGCCCGGCGACGACCTCGTCTTCGTGGAGGCGTATCCCGAGAGCTACGACGACGTTGCATCCCTCGAAGGGGCGAACTCACTGACGTGGAAAGGCGAACGGGAGTTCGTCGACGGCCAGCCGACGGTCGAACTCACACCGAACGGCGGATCGCCCGCGGAGGGGGACCAAGCAAGCACCACGACGGATCCCGTCGAGGGCGATCTCGGTTGGCTGCTCCTGGCCGCCGTCGTCGGTCTCGGCGTCGGAGGGGGAGCCCTGTGGTACCGTCGACGAAGCGGTCACGACGGCGAGGACGACTTCCGTGATGCGCCGACGCCGCCGGCCGACGTCGCCGTCGACGATGGGAACGGCGGTGCCGCCCCCGAGGCGGCCGGCCGGACCGAATCCGCGGGTTCGCCCCTTCCGGAGGAAGAACTGCTCACCGACGAGGACCGCGTCGTCACCCTCATCCGCGAGAACGGCGGTCGGATGAAACAGGTCAACATCGTCGACGAGACGGGCTGGTCGAAGTCCAAGGTGAGCATGCTCCTCTCGGAGATGGAAGACGAGGGCACCATCAGCAAACTTCGCGTTGGTCGCGAGAACATCATCAGCCTCGAGGGCTTCGAACCCGAGGCGACGAAGTCGCCGTTCGACGAGTGACGCGGCGGTCGGCACGGCGCTCGGTTTTTGGGCCCGAATGGATCCCGCCTCGAGATTCGAGACGGCTGGAAAACCGGTTGGCGTGACAGACGCTCACCGTGCGACGGCGGCGCAACGTCGAGTCGAAACGGAATCCTTAAACATCGATGCGCGTTACGTTCAGATGCAAGCGACGCACGCTCCGATAGTGTAGTCCGGCCAATCATATTGCCCTCTCGAGGCAATGACCGGGGTTCAAATCCCCGTCGGAGCACTCCTTCCTGCCGCCGTCTTTCGATTTCGAGCCCGCGCTAACTTCACGTAACCATGTGGCTCGAAGGCAATTCGATTCAGAAGGTCGGGGCACCCCGACGCCGTACCGCGATTACGAGTATTTGCCCTGCAATTCGATTCGCAGGACTCACCCACCGGTGGTCGGCATGGATCTGAGCGACTTCGCCGTCGTCCCCGAACCGACCGCGGAGCGGCTCAACGAGCGTCAACTCGTCGATTACCGCACCGAGCGGGAAGCGACCATCAAGTGGTTGCTCACATTCGGCATCGATCCCAAAAAAGCGAAAGGGTACGCCGAGAGCACGGTCAAGAACCGCATCTACCGAATGGACCAGTTCTACCGGTACGTGTGGGACGAAGAAGGACAGTACACCACCGCCGTCACTCACGACCACGCCGACGCGTGGATGCAGGAACTCGCGTACGCCGACTGTAGCGATACGCACCGCGACCTGTGTCAGAAAGCCGTTCGGATGCTATTCAAATGGCGCGCCCACGAGCGAGGCGGTGACGAGTGGGACCCGGCGATCACGTTCACCTCCGACAGCGGAACGACGACGCCTCGAGACTACCTCACGCTCAAAGAGCGGAAACTCGTTCGGGAAGCGGCGCTCGAGTACGGGAGCGTCCCATCGTACAATAACGCCTCACCCCGCGAACGACGTGAGATCACGGCCTACCTCGCGCAACGGTTCGAGAAGCCAGCAGACGAGGTTACGAAGCGAGACTGGGAACGAGCCAACGACTGGAAGATCCCTAGTCTCGTCAGCGTCAGCCTCGACGCCGCTCTGCGCCCGATCGAGGTCGAACGAGCCGTAGTGCAGTGGGTCGATCTCGACAACGGGATCCTGCGGATCCCCATCGAGGATAGCTCGAAGAACGAGGATAACTGGCGGGTGAGTCTCAGCAGCCGTACGGTCAGCACGCTCGAGCGGTGGCTCGCCCAGCGTGCGACGTACGACCTGTACGAGGGGAGAGACGAGTTGTGGTTGACTCGAGAAGGGAACCCGTACGGCGCTGCCGCCCTCCGGCGGATCCTCCACGAGTTGTGCGACATCGCCGGCATCGAGTACGCGGACCGACAGATGAGTTGGTATACGATCCGACACTCCACTGGCACCTACATGACTCGTGAAGAGGACCTCGCAGCCGCACAGACCCAACTCCGGCACAAGAGTCCGGAGACGACGATGAAATACGACCAGACGCCCGTCGAGGATCGGCAAGACGCCCTTGACCGCTTGGGCTGACGAGCGCTACCGATCGCTCGGCTCGGTTTACTCGCTGGCGGAACCTCGAGCTTCTCATTGTTAGTGACGCTGGCCAGGAAACTCAAGAATGCAGTCGAAGAACGTGATCAAATCGAGATACGTGTTACTATCCGACTCGAGAACGTTTCGGCGCGAAATGCGTTCGAGCCGCTCCGGGGGACGACGAGCCGTGGATCGGTGTTTTTCAAAATGTCGTTGCTGAGTACGCCGCCACGGATGCGATTGTAGACGAGATCTGCGAGCACAACGTACGGATCGAGAAGTTAGACGACAAGCGTGACGAGCTACGAGAAGTCTGTCTCCTATTTAAACAGCGACAAGACGGCCTCGAATACGAAGACGAGGTACTCCGAGATGGGAAGCCCGCGCACGGCGTTGATGGACTGAGCCGGGCGACTGCCGAACAGCTCTTCCTTGCTGTTCCTTTAGCACGGATTCTGTGAATCGAATTCTGTAATCAGAGGAAACTACTTGTCTAATGAGTTTTTGGTTTCCGTATGACCGGAGCAACAGTTGAGACTCCACAGCGTGAACCAGGGGGCGGCGTAGACAAGGTGAAAGAGTTTGTTCGGTACATTCCCGACGGGACGTCGATACCAGAAGAGATGTGGGAGAGGCGCCACCGAAGCATCTTGTTACTAATCGCCGTACAGGTCCCGCTGCTACTAGCCCTCGGCATCTACGAAGGAACGGACCCGTTCACTGGTGCGGAGATTCCAACGGTCCCATGGTGGATGCTCGGAGGCTTTGCGATCGTGATTCTCGGTACCGCAGCACTGGCGAACTGGTCACGATTTGGACGGCGCCAACGGACAATGACTGCTGCGTTCAGCGCGATGACCGTCTCAATGGCGCTGGTGAAGCTTTCGGGCGGATACATTGAAGCACATTTTCACTTTTTCGTGTTTCTCGCCGTACTCGCCCTGTACGAAGATTGGTTACCGTTCGCGGTCGGGATGGGTTACGTGGCGATCGGTCACGGTGCTTTCAGTCTAATGGATGCGAGTCTCGTCTATAATCACCCAGCCGCCGTTACGAACCCGATCGTATGGGGTGGAATTCACGCCACGTTCATAACTGCGCTCGCAGGAGCACTCGTTATCAATTGGTACTCAATCGAGAAGTCTCGAGAAGAGGCCCAACGGCAGCTCGATCTCGTCGCAAAACAGAAGGCAGAAATTAAAGACGCTGAAGAAGCGAAGGCAGAAGCGGAGAACGCGAAAGCCGCAGCCCAGAACGCGAAAGCAGAGGCTGAAAAAGCGAAAGAGAAGGCCGAAGGACGTCGAGCGGAAGTCGAACAGCTCAATCAGCATCTGGAGGAGAAGGCCAGCGAATACAACACGGAGATGCGCCGCGCAGCAGATGGCGATCTCACCACCCGACTTGACAGCGACAGCGAGAGCGAGGCGATGGAACGGATCGGCAATGCGTTCAACGAGATGATGGACGAGATCGAATCGACGATGCACGAGATCCAGTTAGTCGCTCACGAAGTATCAGGTGCAAGTGAGAAGACGATGGACGGTGTGATGACAGTTGAAGAACTCAGTGAGAACGTTACGCAGTCTATCGCGGAAATTGCTGACGGCGCAGACGACCAGCGCGAGACACTCGAAGAAGTTTCCGACGAAATGAATAAGCTCTCTGCGACTATCGAAGAGGTCACCGCTTCCGCAGCAACCGTTGTCGATACGTCACAGGACACAGCCAACGTAGCAATTGCCGGTGAGGAAACTTCCCGTGACGCACTCGAGAGCGTCAACGAGTCCCAGGAGGCGATAAATTCCACCACAGGGAAGGTACAGGCCCTCAACGAGCAGATGAGCAGTATTGGTGAGATAGTCGATCTAATTAGCGATATTGCTGAACAAACCAACTTGCTAGCCCTGAACGCAAATATTGAGGCCGCACGAGCAGTAACCAGCAACGGAGGAGGGGCGAGCGACGGTTTCACCGTGGTCGCTAATGAGGTCAAACAGTTAGCCGAAGAAACGAAAGAAGCCGCTCAAGACATAGAAGAAATTATCGCCGTGACTCAAGAGCAGACAGCTGAAACCGTCACGGAAGCCCGTACAGCCGCAGAGCATATGGAACACAGTGCTACCGCCGTCGAGAATGCAGCCGATGCGTTCACGACTGTAACCGAAAACGCCGAGGAAACTGCTGACGGTATCCGTGAGATTAGTAATGCGACCGACGATCAGGCCGCGAGTACCGAGGAAACTGTCTCGATGGTCGAGAGGGTGGCGGAAATCAGTGCGGCGACCGCTGAAGAAGCACACAGCGTGTCCACGGCCGCAGCTGAACAACTCTCCGCGATGTCGCAAGCAACCGCTGAAGCTAGATCGTTAGCCGATCAAGCTGAACGACTCCACCAACACCTTCGGAAATTCGAGGTTGCGAATGAGCCAATTACTGTAGATTAGCTTCGGTAATAATTCTGTAAATGGATGTGGAGGGCTGACCCGATAGAATTTCAGCCCCAATACCTCGAGAGAGTGCGCTCATCTCGATCATTGCCTGAAGTGTCCGAGCAGAGTATATCCGTGTTTTAAATTGTCCCCCAGTTACGTCACTAAAATTCGTTTCGATGTGTCGCTTTCCGTCGTTCTGGATGACGCAACTACAAACCTCGATTCAAACCACATGAGTCGCGTATTCGATGTCATCGACGAGTTAACCACGACGAAACAAGTGTTCTTCCTCACTTGCCATCCACAATGCGTCCGGATCACGGCATCAAACGACTGTCCTGCACAGTACTGGTCGCTCAACAATGGGTAATCCACCCGACGTGAAACCGCGGATACGCTCGAGCAGCAACTATCTGCTGACTAATAAGTCACTCTCCATCTTGTCGAGAAGGGCCGTTCCTAGGCGTGCTCCACGACATCACTTAACTCGAACAATTGTACGTCATCGCGCTCGGACACGGCCTCCTGAATGGCCTTTGTCGCACCACTTCGTGTGAATAATGCGTATTTTATCTCTTTATCACCAGTATTCGGGGTCCAGCGAATTTCAGTAGCGTGGTCTTCGAGCGAGGCGAGAGCTCCATAGTCGAGCGGCGCACTGGTGAACTTGCATTCCCCCACGACCATCGTCCCGTCTGTGGTAAATCCGACGACATCGACTTCATGCTCTTTGTACCACCAGCGGCCGATGTCGAGAAACGTTTCCTCTGGGTAGAGGGCCGGGAGGGAATCCTGACAAATTTTCTCAAACTCCGGGCTAACGAAGTTCGGAAGTTCTGGTTCGATGATCGCCTCGTACGCATCTTCACCTAAGCGTTCGTACCGATCCTCTTTCCCGTAGACGAAGCGGAACCAGAACCGGAACAGAGGATCCAAAAGCCGATAGCGTCCGCGACGTGACTTTGCTTTCTCTTCAGTGATCGGGACTTCTCGTTCAACAAGCCGCAGCCGTTCTAACTTCTGAGCATACGTCGAGATCTGTTTACCATCGATACCCACTGCTTGGGCGATTTCGTTTGACGTCGTCTTCCCCGCCGAAATTGCGGTGAGGATCGCGAAGTACCGGTTCGGATTCGTAAGTTCGGTCCGGAGCACATACTCCGGTTCGTTGTGGAGATATCCCTTCTGAGAAAGTACTTCTTTGGTAAGGACTGTCCCGAGGTGCTGGTCGAAATCGATGCCGTCGAGATAATATGGAACACCGCCGAAGACACCCCACGTGAAGATCTGCTCCTCAGGAGAGTAGCTGTCAGGAACGAACTCTTGTGCAGCAGCAAAGTCGAGGGGGCGAAGGTCGATTTTTTCAGTGAACCGCCCATATAGAGGACTGTTCCCCAGAAGAGTCGCTTCTTCCATCATACTAATCGACGAACCAACCAGAATGAGTGTTCCCGAGGTGTACTGGAAGTGCTGGTCCCACAATCGCTGAAGGACCGATGGAAGGCTCTCGTCGGCGTCAATAAGGTAAGGGAATTCGTCGAGAACTACGACTCCGTCTTGGTCACCGATGTATCCGAGTAATGCTTCCCAGTCCTGTTTTATGCGTGTGATGCCAGGGAAGGTTTCAGACGCAACATCAACGAACTCGTCGAGTTGTATTTGAGAGGTGGTTTCTGTGGCCTGATAAACGACAGCGTCATCCCGGTCTGAGAGCGAGTGCTGAACGAGCTGGGTTTTCCCGAGGCGTCGCCGTCCGAAGATGACGATCAATTCGGCATCATCGGACTCGTAACACTCACGTAGGCGAGAGAGTTCGTCCTCCCGGTCTACGAAGTGGTCCATAGTGATACTCTGACCCAGTGAAAAATAATACTTTCGAATAGCCTATTTTGGAATAGGCTAATCAGGAATTGGCTATTTCCACATTCTCAGTTTTCAAAGGACACGCGATTATTATGGCTTATTCTAGACATACGGTGTTGAGGAACGACCGGGGACCTACTCTACTGACCCCACCGGCCAAGCGCCCATCCTACAGCCTTCTGTACTACCATACTGTCGTCCCTGTCTCTTCGCTCCTCGAGTGGTTCGACAGGGGTCTCGAACTCACATAGCCAAGCGCACCACGCGCACTGAACCGTAGATGTTCGCTGTCAGTGTCGAGCGAACCAATCAAAACGTCAGTTGCTTGTTCGACATCGCTCGGAGAATGCTCTGCGACTCGAGCGAGCACGCAGGTCGTATTCTATTGCCCTTTGCCGTCATCGTCATCGACCAACGTAGCGATCTTCTCGAGGCCGGAACAATGCTTGCGGGATACTGTTCGGAGAGGTTGGCGAGCACCCTCACAGCGTTTGCTCGAGTCGGGTACCGCGGTACTCAGTGTAGAATGGTCTAGGGATACGAACCCGACCGTGTTTCCTCTCGTGAGGTTTGGCTTCCTAGGTAATGAGATGAAGCGTTGAGTGAGAATCGCGGGTTCCGTATTGGATCACAGCGGTTTAGTCGTTAACTCTACGCTCGTGGACAGTTCGTTCACGTCGGCCTCGATTCGGTCCGACCAGCCGATGGTGCGGTGGCTACCAGTGAACTGGACGGTGGTCGATCTCTTACGGCAGCGGTGGGAGGGAACTGAACGGAAGAAACTCACCGACCGGGTTGGAAACCCGGGTTGAGGGTGGTTGGCTGCTGGAATCCTACGATTGGTGACCTGGCGAGCATGCCTGTTCTGGACGACACGGTTATGATTGTGCCTGTCCTGTAATGTGTGAGATTCCGGCACTGGTTCCGTGTGCTGAATCCTCCACCATCATGGAATCTACTGATCCCCCAACTCCCTCTCCTGACGCGACGACTGCGTTCGAACGAGGACTCGAAGAATTGATCATCACTGCGTTCGGAAGTGGTGCGGCGATAGAAGGTACGTGGAAGATACGTGGGCCTGTCTCCGATGCCCCGAACTGGCGAGTAAAAATCGAGAAGGTACCACCAGAGGAGCGCATGTTTGAACCGACGTTTCTGGAAGAGTAAGCAGAAAACAGTACCGTCTTCAGGCGGGTACTAACCGAGCAGGAACACTGAATATTTGATTTCTAGTCCTTTTTCCGCACAATAATGCTTATCAGGGCTTACCACATAGCTGGGAAAGACGTACTTTGCTGAAGTCGGCAGACGAGACGAGTTGGGCAGCGCGTCGTGTAGGTACAGTACACCAGTTGGCCATGATGCCGAAAACCAAAGACCCGAATCAGCAAGAGGACAAGCACCGCGAAATCACCCCTACACAGCTGTTCACAGCGTTCGCACACGAACGCCGCCAGCTCACCGTGGCGTATCTTGCACAGAAACCAGTGGCGATCTCACTCGGGGATTTAGCCGAGTATATCGCGATCAAAGAAGAACAACCATCATACGAGTGGTACGAGCGGGTGCTCACTGACTTGGCACATTGCCATCTTCCTCAGTTAAATGATACCGGCCTTATCCACTACGATGCAGATGCGGAATCTGTGGAGTTAGCGGTCGAACGGTGTGTAGTTGCGCCGTATTTGGAACTTGCTGGTCACGCCGATACGTAGCTAAATAGGTATCTTCTCAATCGCTTTTCATTCCAGCGGTGGCTGAAAGGGTCTGTGGTCGGAACGTGGAAATTTTCGACCCATGTATCCCGAGGACCGGTCCCGAGAAGACCGATGTCCACACGCTGCGGGGGATGAAGCCCGCGATGAGACCGGCGAAGACGGATCCGATCGCGATCTCGTCCCAGACCATCCCCCACTCCTTCCACTGCTTGTCGGCCAGCGCCTCCCCACCCCGAGAGCGAGGTCGCCTGCTCGCGAATCGTCGTGTTCGCCTCCTCCGGGTCGAAGCTCTCCATGCACGACCGCGAGCAGAAGTAGTAGGTCTGACCATCGACCTCGGTGGTGTAGTCGGTCTCCTCGGGGTTCACCTCCATCCCACCGACGGGGTCCTGTGCCGTCGGCTCGCCCTCCTCGAGGACGTTATCGCGGGCCCGCTCGACGACACTATCGGGGACGACGTAGACGAAGCCGAGCGCCATCAGGCCGATGAGCATGAACCCGCCAACGACGTCGGCAACCAGGAACTGCCACCCGAGCAGGAGCACGATGACCGCGCCGATCTCGATGACGAGGTCCGCCAGCTCTATGAGCGGTATCAGGCGGCCGAGAGCGACGCCGAACGTCGCGAGGTCGCCCTCGATATGGGGGAGGTTGACGGACGCCGCCACGCAGAGATCTACGCCGCGCTCGAAGACGAGTGAGTCAAAGGGTTCTCAGCGCCACCTTAGCTATCGACGACTGCTTTATTGCCCAGTGACGACGCCTCGTGGTCAACCGACCATCACGACGTGCTGACGCGTGACCTCGAGGAGCATCTCGTGGACAAGTGACGCTCGGCCGAATTAGGCTCACATCGTACACACGAAAACGGCTAAGTGCGTTGGCTCACAATATACACATCATGAGCACCGATAAGAAGCGCGTGCAGTTTCGGGCCCCCAATCGGCTCATCGACCGCGCCGACGCACTGGCCGCAGTCCTCGGGGAAGACCGAACAGACGTCCTCGTGACCGCGCTTCGGGAGTACCTCCAAGACGCCGCTCACGACGACGCACTCACCCAGGAGATCGCCGCCGCCTATTACGACGATGAGATCACCTTCGAGCAGCTCAAAGCGCTCGTCGGAGCCGAGGAGGCGGCAAACCTCCGAGTGGTGAAACAGCAGTTGGACGAGGACTTCATCGACGAGGTCGCCGACGCATAGATGTCGCGGCTTATCGCAGACGCCTCCGCCTTCGTGAGTCTCGGGATCGTTACTGACGATGACCCCGATCCACTCGCACTCTGTCTATCCCGGTACGAGGTCGTCGTCCCAACGGCAGTCATCGATGAACTCCAAGAGATTGCCTCGTACGATGACGTCCATGGACACGCCGCATCCGCCGTACTCGACCAAGCGGAGTCATTCGAGACACAGTCGGTCGACCTCGATGCCGAGTTTCCGCTCGACGACGGTGAAAACGCGGCAGTCACGCTCGCGAACGATCTCGATGCTGCACTCTTCCTCTGTGACGAGTTCAACCAACTTGGCTTGATCCATGCCTCACTCGCAGATACCCGACTCGTCACAACACCGACACTGCTCTCGGTTCTCGTTCGAACTGAACACCTATCAGCTGCCGATGCGCGGCTGCTCCTCGATGAGATCAGCGACGCCCGTAGCTGGGGCGCGAACAGTTACGTGCAGCGAGCTCGCTCATTGCTCAAGGAACCCTGACACCAAGAAGGATACCTCGAAATGAACAGAAATGCCCGATAACGACGCTCTCTCCGACGTTCGTGAACGAACCGAGAATCCCGAGCACGCATCAGTTGACGATATAGTCGAACTCATCCTCGAACGCGCACAGCATCCCTGGACGGAGCACTGGGACGCGCATCTCGACGAGATGATGACTACTGTCGTCGACAGATACGGGACCGACCCCGTCCGAACCGTTATCCATCGCGTCCTCGTCGACTACTACCCCTTTCGGACTGCCACGCACGACCTCGAGATGCGCAACGTAGATGGCATTCGTATCGGGATGGCAGCCAGCCAGTTCCTCGAAGAACTCAACGCACAGCGCACGACTGAGTCCAGCGAGATTGATTCCCGTCGCCAGAATGTTGATGGGCAAGCTCTGTGTAATCCCTGAAACCGTCATGGGACTATGTGCAAGACTTGCACATGGAATGAGTGTAAGCGACGATCCGCGACGGGTTCGCTTCCAGTCGCCAGAGTATCTCGTCGACCGGCTGGACGCGATCGCGGAGCTCGTCGACAAGGATCGGACGAACCTGCTTGTCGAGGCTATTCGCGAGTACATCGAGGACACGGCCGACAGTGAGACGTTCCAGGAGCTGGTCGCGACGAAGTACTACGACGGTCAACTCGAGTTCGAGACGGTCAAGCAGTTGGTCGGCGCCAAGACCGCTCAGCGGCTCCGTCTCCTCAAAGCGGACCTCGAAGACGAGCCACTCGATCTCGCCGCCCCCGACGATGTTGACGTTTACGATGGCGATATCACGACGGTCGACGACGATCGATGAGTGGCCATCGGCTGCGAACAGTCGTTGCCGACATCAGCGCACTCGTCAGTCTCGCCGTGCCTCGTGCGGACGCGGCTATCGATACCGACGTCCCAGACCCGCTTTAGTACCTGCTCACCTCGTGTGACGTGTATTCGAGAGCCCGACGATGCGGAACGTCCTCGATATCCTCGAGGAGATGGTCGAGACGCCGACGGAGTACGTCGTCCGGACGGACGAGGAAGTGACGAAGATTGGCGAAGACGCGACGTGGCTCATCGATCAGCTTCGCCCATTTGCGGAAGACGGCCGGTACGAGAATTTGGGCCGAGAGACCGAGTTTGATATCCGCGACGAAAAGGTGATCTATCTCGACCTCGCCCAGCAAGAGGAGAGTCTCGGTGGGAGCACGAGTCTCATCATGGTAGTACACGGTCGAGACGGTTGGCCGAAGGTAGAACCAGGTGTCTCCGAGATCCCCGTTTTCGAATCGCCGCTATCAGGTGCGTCTAGGTTAAACGCTCGAGTATCGTGATCAAGGTCGTCCATCGTCACGCCGGGATTCAGCGCGTACCGTTTTCGTGCCGGAACCAATTCGATCCGACGTCACCACCGAGAGATCGATGACGGGGGCAGCGTCGCAGACGGCGCTGCCAGCGACGTTGGGGTTCTGCCTTTAACTGCCCAGGGCAGATACTACGCACGAGCGAGATCGCCTGGGATGACGTACCTGAGGTCGCGTTGAAATCCAGTATAACCGGGACATCAATACTCACTACTTTTAACTCTGTAAGAATATTAGTGGCATTTGCGCGACAGGCGTAAAAGATCATGTGAAATCCATCAAATTTTGGGAATCCTTTTATATTAGGATGTGGGATCACAGTCCGTGCGAATGAGGAACACACAGATCAATACAGACGACTGTTCAACGACTCTGACTACGTCCGCTACCGCCGAATGGGCGCCTGATTCCGAAAACACACCCCTGTACGCGGTCGTGTCTGCCGTTGCCGAGGCAGAAGAAGTTGATCCCGTTGATCTGCCGCCGCTCTACAACGCGATCGATCTGGAAGCGCTGAACACACTATTTACGTCTGAGTCTGGAACTGTCTCTCGTGTGGAGTTCGAGTATGCAGGATACTCTGTCGTTGTCCGCGGCGAGGGAAGCGTCGAAGTCTGTTCGGCCAACGTTTAGTCAGGTTTCTCGGGGAAGGGTTGCTCTGGTTTGACCACCGTCGCGAGAACGTACTCAGTGGTGCAATAGGAAAAATCAGCCGTCTTCGCGCCAGCGGTGACCGCGCTTGATACACCGCTCCACCCGTGCGACGAGGTCCACCTCATGGTCGGAATTGAGTACTGATGCTGGTGGTATTGAGATGCCTCGCTCGCACTCTCCGACGTCAATGGATCGAGAGTCCAACCGAATTGAAAGGATTCTCGCGGCGATTCCTTCTCTTGCAAACCACCGAAACCTCCGATTTCGACCCGCTCACCTCCTAAATCGAAATCAATCCTTATAAAAACCCGGTTAATTGCCCACGAGGCAATTCCGATTGCCAGGATTCACTCAGCATCGATCGGCAACGCTCACAGCCACGACCATCACTTACTGGCCGGATGGGAGTACCAGAACTAACGGGGAAATCCGTGTATTCCAGCCGAAAATGATGGCGAATGCTTCAACTGATCAAGCGAGAAAGAATAGAAGAGGCGACTGCGAGAGCGTTAGAGTTTATCGAGGTTTGCTTGGACGTCCTCATCCGGCGGGTGAACGTATCGGAGCGTCGATTCAATACGCTTGTGCCGGAGTTGTTGTCTGACTTCTTCGAGATTATTGGAGATCGTCGCGTAGTACGTTCCTAGCGAGTGACGCAGCGAGTACCACGAAATATCCCGACCGCTGATATCGATTCCAGCCTCCTCCATCAGGGTTCGCAGATTCCGACCGAGCGGCCCGGACGTGTACGGATTACCTTCACGGGTCAACCAAATGTGGTCCGTATCGTCGTACGCTGGGTCCGCGTCTCGCTGTCGGAACCAACGTTCAAGCGCGTCGGCGGTTCGCGACGTGATCGGGTTCTTCCAGTGCGAATCGTTCTTCACTGCGTCTTCCTTCGGGATTTCAAGCCGCTCTTCGGACAGGTTGACCCAGTTGACTTTCGCCGTCTCGACTTCGATCGGGCGGAGCGCAGTATCGAGAGAGACGTAGATGAGGCTCGGGAACTTCCAACACGTGTTCACGGTTTCCCAGTCGGCTTTCGTCACTTCGGATTTCGGTTTCCCGAGCCGTTGTGCGAGTTCGCCGCGAATCCGGTCGCGTTCTTCGGGCGTGCAGTTCTTGTACTGCTTCACGGTCTTGTACTCCAGGACCTGCTCTCGAAGAAGTTTCCGCTCTTCGAGCGTAACCGGGTCAGCCATCGGTCTGTCTGGCGTTTCACCGTCGAAAAGCGTGTGCGGCCGCCACGGTTCGCCGCCGCGTTGATCTGCCAGCCAGCGCTTGTACGCGAACAGGGCGCACGCGTGTTTCCGCTTCGTTGACTCAGCGTACGGCTTTCCGGAATCTTTCGTGATTTCGTCGTCTTCGAGCTGTTCGATGTACCAGTCTGTGAGTGCGTTCGGGATTTGAAGCGTGTAGCTCCCGTTCTGCTGCCACAGCAGCGGGAAAGCCTTCCCGAGGCGTTGCAAATTGTTCTCGGCAGTGCTTCGGTCATACCCGGTCGGGTTACGCTTCGTCGGTTCGATGCCGCGCGTCACCATCCATTGAAGGAACCTGTCCATCTCGCCGAAAAACTCGACGGTTCGTCGTTGTCCAAACACCTCTTGGTACGTGTTCTGGAGGACGCGCTTCGCAGAGAAGTCATCTCCGGCGACTGTACGATCTTCCATACCTCACGGGTTGGTCTACGTACAAAAGCTCGCTCAGGATGGACAACATGTCGTCATACGCAAAATGTTAAATACGGTCGCGTCATCGACCGGTGGTTCGAGCCGAGGGTTTATCCGTATCTACCCTTATTCAGGTTTGCTATGAGATCTTCAGACGCGCTCAAAGCGTTCCTCGACCGCGAAGGCGGGTACGAGATTTGCACGGCGTTACTTCCCGAGAGGCAAACCCGTCAAGACCTGCTCGAACTGATCGCCGTCTCACCTCGCACGATCGACCGGCGATTGACCGAAGCCCAAGACCTCTCGCTCATTCAGCGAGAACCAACGACCGGGACCGAACTCCTGTTCTCCCTTAACCAGGACGAATTACCCGACGAACACCTCGTGATTTGTAAAGCGATTCTCGACCACCACGCCGCGACTGACACTCACTCAGAAACGCTAGACCCGGCTGAAATCGACCTGCATCGTTCCAACCTCAATCGAGGCCGAGGCGAAGAAACGCACAGCGAACCCCGCCTCGTTCACGCCAACGTCGCCGGCGGAGCCAGCACGTTCATTCGCCGGTGAATCGGTGGTTGGTGCAGAATCCTCACTACATTCGATCACAATTCCGTTCCATCTCCTGAGAAGGGTGCTCCAGCTATTCACACTACTGGGAGGAGTCGAAACACTGTTTCTCCTGCCCCGTCAGCGAACTCGTAATGGATGCGTAGCGTCGAGTCGTTTCCGAATGCGAGTGACACCATCGAATCGTCCGGGATTGCGGATTGGATGTTGACGAGCTTATCGAGTGGGTATTCGACGATGACTTCTTCAGTCGGTGGAGACATCACTTGTCCCGTTCCAAATTCCAATTGTAGCGAGTCAGTGTCACCGGCGGCAGACACGTAACTGACTTGCGCATCGTGATGGAAGCCGAACGTCATGTGCGATGTGATGTCGTCGGCTAATTCCACCGCAGGATTCAACGCATCACCCTGTACCACCACTTCGACCGACCAATCCGACGGTTGATCGTCCCACACCTCCGGAACAGACTCAGGGAGTACAAGCGAGTCCGTATACGACAGGCCCGCTGAACTAACCGAGACGCGTTGAGCATCAGGATCGATGGTGACGGAGGGCGTTGCATCGGCATCTAAGTGCCGTATGAGCCTGGAGATCCGTTTCAGATTGAGTGCGACGCCGTCCAGTGATCCTCGAAACGCTTCGAATGCATCCGTCGCCAGTGATACATCGACCCACCCTACAAGCGATGTATCCGTCCCGTGAATCTGGAGCGAGTCGTTTGTAATCTCAACGTGCACTTCATCCTCAAACGCTCTCGCCGGGTCGATAACGCTCGTGAGGGTTTCCGTGCGGAGTTTGCCTCTCATTGCGCTCCCCGTGTTACTCTGACGCTACCGCGATCGTTCACGCTCGGTCGATCCGGCGATGACTGTGGAACCCCTGATTCCCCTGGTCGTTCGAGTTCGATCGTCATCGTTCGGTCGCCCCGGTCCGAGTGAACGTCGCTTCGACGACGCTGATCAACACGTCATAGTACGGTACGTCGAGACGAAGGCCGTACTCCGGGCCGACCGCCCGATTCATCAGCGCGTGCATGTTGTAGAAGAGCGTCGCGACGTTCAACAGGAACAAACGGAGCGTTGGTGACGCGCTTTCCGTTTGCGACGCGAACTCGTGTTTGAGTTGTCGGAAGAACGTTTCGATGCTCCATCGCTTCAGATACGTCTCGTAGATGTCGCTCAGGTCCACGTCTTCGGGAGTGAGATCGGTGAGAAATGCCATGTGGGGGTGCCCACCGTTTTGCTCCCGAAGCCACTCCGGGACCGAGTGAACGTACACGTTCGGATTCGGAGTCACATCGGAGAACGGTACGCCTTTATAGAACTCCGATTCACCAATCGGCGTTTCGTTGATCACCGAGGCTACTGCACCTTTCTTCGGGATTTTCGCTTGAATCACCCAGTTTCGTTTCGCAACGGCGCGGCACAGTCGGACCGCATCGCCATCGAAGAACTCCCGATCGATGTGGACGCGACCGACACCGCCTTCACGGGCAGCGACACGAAGCATCCGCCTGAATTGACCCGTCCGTTGACTCTTATCCGGCGCTAAGTCAACGCCGAGCGCGAACCGCGCGTCGAGATCCATCACGGCGAGCGCCGTGAAGCACCACCCTTTCCCGGTGTCGCACTCTTCCGGGTTCTCGATGAGCATCATCTCTTCATTGCCAGGGCCACCGTCTCCGCCCCACGTGATCCACGTCGGATCGAGCGCGTAGTCGTACGCACGGTCAAAGAACCCCAGAGTTGACGCGAACCGGATGAACCGTCGATTCACCTCCGTGAACATCCGACGAATCTCGTCTAAAGTCAACTCCTTGATCAAGCGACTGATCTGACTCGCAGTCGGGATTTCTCGCTCGTCGTAGTACCACGCAGCTGTCGGTCGTGCGGAGTTCGGCCCGTTCATCAATGCGCCCTGCGCGATCGCCGCGATGATTCGCTCCACAGAATGGAACTCTCCTCCATCCCTGCCGAACGAAATCGGTTCCAGCACTTCTTCGAATACTCGCTCCACCCACCCAATCATTTCCGCTCTGTGAGTCGCTGACGCGACCGTTCGCTCGTCGATCACCGGATCGATATCGAGTCCATGTCTCTGTCGCACTTTCAGGTACAGCGAGCCCGACGCAGACAATCGCATCGACTGCCTGCGTCGCCGCCGACTCAATCACGCCTCGCATCCCAGCCTCTTCGAGCGACTTGCTGACGCGCCAGAACGTCGATTGATCGGGAACGGATTCGTAGCCGAGGCTCGCGGCGAGCCCGTCCCTGTCGTCGATATGATCGGTGAGTGCTTGCCAGGACCGCATTTTCCACGCGTCGTACAGCAGCATCGCTTTCACGTGCTGCTCAGCAACCGGGAATGACTCAACAGTCACTCCTTTTGCTTCGAGCGACGGTTCGGCAAGTTCCAGCACCGACTCATTGAACACGACTTCACACGACTCGCGCCCCGTCGTCGCACCGGGACCACCACTTTCCTGTCGTCGCTCCTGATTTGCTTGAGCGAATTGAACGGTGAGGTGCGCGCGACGCGATAATTCGGCTTCGTCTTCCACCGGATGTTCAATCGAGATGTCCTCTCCGCGTCGCCCAACTACCCCGTACTCGCTATTCTCCACATCCAGACGATGCGTGATATCAACGCTGTACTCTCCATCACCGTCGTATCGACTCAAACTCGTACTGAGCGAGTCCGAGTGCTCCACTGTTATTCTCGACCCTGCTCGATTTGACATTATCCTAAAATATCGGTTGGACAGGCATAAATCCTTACCCGCCCCTTCATTCTACTTTTCTTTGCAAAAACCACGGTAGATTCAAGACTACCACTCGAACCCCACACAAACAGTTATGTGTCTCGAAGAAGCATCACCGAACCAATCTGGTAGCGATTCCCGGAGAAACGCACGAATTACAGGGATAGAACGCCGATTCACCCACCTCTGCTAATCGGCACGCAAACGTTTTGATTCACGTGTGAATCCACGTCACTCACCGAACCAGGAACTCCTCGATATCACCTCAAACGCGACGAATTCCGTAGGAAGCAGCCTTGTCACTCCCGAATCAAAATACCACTAGGTTTCCAGAAAACTAAGCCGATAGACCGGTGATACTGCCTTCTCAACCAATTCTTTCCCCTCGAATGCTTGGTCGCTGCCGACTTTCGCTGGTTGTACGACCCTGCTCGGGAATACGATGAATAGCCGCATTGCTTTCATCGTGCAGAACGCCCACGCTGACACGATTACTGTTCGACTCGATATCGTTGATACTGAAAGATGACCTACGAATACGGTTCGATCAGCCCGGCAGTAGCGCTGCCCGTAACCTTGAGATTATCATCGGGCTGAGGGCCGTCACAAGGAAACCGTCTATCGTAACCGTGATGCAAGAGTATTCGCGTGTTGACTTTAGAATCGCTAATTCGTTTTGCAGAAGCGAGCGCTCGCATCCGCCTATCAGATACAATCGATACAGAGGACGCCGAGCGAGTAATCGAAATCGTTCGTGGAACCCTGCAGGATATTGGAGTGGACCCTGAAACCAGGGAATTTGATGCGGATGTCGTTGAAACCGGCGTTAGTGAGCGTCTTAGTGAGAAGATGTTCGGAGACCGGTTGAAAGACCTAATCACTACCATTGAGGCAAGAAACACCGAGGGCGCGCCAGAAGAGCGAGTTGTCGAAAGAGGCACTCAGGAGTTCAATGCCAAGTCTTCGAAGATCACGGAGGAGATTCAACAGTTGAAGACAAAAGGTGAGGTCTACGAACCCGTCACTGACAGACTCCGAACGACGCAATAGGTGTTGTGACGCGCCATCCGTGAAAAGCACGCGCCAAGAAAGTCAATCCGGGCACCACACTCCGCAATTTCTACCGTCTACTCCGCGAACTTCAGACGGAGTGAGTCACTGTTGCTGTTTCGTTCAAGGATTTGCTTCTCGATGAGTCGGTCAATAGCCTCTGAAACGGCTTGCTGGTTATCATCTGAAAGAGTCCGTACGTTCGAGAGAACAGCGTCTTGAATCGCCCCTGCATCGTGCAGGCCGTCCTCAATCGCTCCCAGAATGAAGTACTCAACTTCGAATTCGGTTGCGAACGTACTGATATGCGTCGTGAACGGTGTTGGTAGGCCAGAGAGTGACTGAACCGCGGTTTCGATGGCGAACAACGGGTGCGACCGATCGCGGATCTGCCGTGCCTCAGTCGAACCCGTGTTGAACGGGCGCTGTTCCTCAATCTCTTCGATGATTGTGTCGTACGTCAGGCCGCGTTGCGCGTAGATCCGCATGTCCTCGATGTCCCGTCGTCTCCCACTTCCTAAGTCACCACCGGAGACAGCTTTCAACAGGAACATGTCCTCGTCAGCGAGCACGTACGCCGTCACGTGCGAACCGGTCCAGAACCCGTCTGATCGGTCATGCATCCGGTCTGTGATCCACACCTTTCCGACGACTTGCCGTTCAAACAGGTCAACGAGGAAACCCCGATTCGGGTGACGGAGCTCGACTGTTTTCCCCACGCTGTCGAACGATTCGGTTGGCTCGCCGATCACATCGAACCCGTGTTGTTGCAGCGCGTGGTGGGCGTGTTCGAATTCGGTGGTGACGGCAAGCGCGAGATCGATATCTTCGGTTTGGTCTTTCAGTCCGTGGATCGTCATCGCTGACCCGCCCAACAAGTACACGTCAACTGGCTCTGACAGCCACTCGTCAAACTCTGCGAGAAACTCCTTGATCGCTTCACCGCCACTAAACACGACCATATCAGGCGACCCCGTACTGTTCTTTCAACGCGGCGTATTCCCGAGCGCTCGGGACAGTGATGCCTACCTCGTCAGTCGTGGCGAAGTCACCCTCAATCAGTTGGTAGACCCGTTCAATTAGCGGCTCGATCCCGTACCACGCTGCGGTCTCACGTAGCTCGGCTTGGGAGATCTGCTCCTGTTCGATGAGCAGCATCGCGTAACTCACTCGCCGTGAGCCCGCCTCCAGAGCGAGTGTGTGGCAAACGATATCCGCCGGGCTCAGCCGGTCGTCTGGCGCGTACCAGAATGCCGGTTCGCCCGCAAGGAAGAATTGCAGGTCGTACTCATGGAACGCTGCTAACCCGGTCATGTCCCACTCGGAAGCGCGTTGGAGTGTGTCTGTGTCTTCTCGGGTTTGCACCTGGATGAGCGCGCGTTTCGGGTCACACCATTCAATGGTCGCACTTGGCGCGAGCTTTCGAACGCGTGTTCGGTGCTCGTGCGTCACGACTTCCTGCGCGAAGTCACGCAACGGCTGGAGATCATCAGCAAGGGCGTAGTCTGGCCCGGAGGGCGCTAACATCGCTCGGTTCTTGAGTGGTGACAAGGCTTTGTGAACGGCTTGTCGCGTGATCCCTAACCGGTCAGCGATTACCGTAACGCGGCGGGGTTCATCGAGGTACCAGCAGACGCGGATCGTTGCTGGTGAGAGGAGGACTGGCCAGTCCACGTGGCCGAGTTTCGAGTTGAGGTGACGGTACGCTTCAACCACTGGACCATCAGTTGGACGTACGACTCGCTGATTACGATGACGTCGAGACTCATCTACCAACCCGGCTTTGAGGAATTCGTCAAGCACGCGGTAGACTTGCTTCTGGCTGTGCCCGGTTTCTGCTGCCAGGTCCTTCACGGTTGCTTCCCGCTGAGAACACAGTACATCAAGAATTTCGAGAGCAGCGTTCGAAAGCATCTTAGTAAACTATATTGTCCGAACAGCTAAAAGAGTTCCGACAAACTGGTTTACAGTCCGATTTGGGCGTTCGATCGCCCTGCTCGAACAGCCGGTGTTGGTCCACAAGCCACTCCACATCGTGGTACGTCACGTCATCAACGATGTCGAATTCCAACGGCAGCGGTCCACGGGCCCGGTTCGTGTAGCAAAGGTTAATCTCAATGCACGGCCCGTGGTCATTGAAACAATCGAACCCGTCATCGCCGGGATAGACAACACTGAACCGCCGGATTCGAAATCCGAAGTGCTTGCACACGTCGTTGACAACTACTGCATCACAGAACGGCGTGTGCACCCACATTTCCCCGCCGGCGTACGCGTTCGCTTTGACGCACCACACCTCGTGGATTCAGAACCTGGCGAAGGTGCAACGTTCTCGTTCACGCTATCCAATCCATAGTACAGGCCAACTACTGAGCATCTCTTGGATGAGTATACGAGCCTTCCTTAGCGAGGATCCACTTCGTTTGTAGTTCGTTATCTGCTGCATCCTCTGGGAAAAATATGCACTCGTCAGCTTCTCCTGAGTTCTCGACTAAGACGTGTCTCAGGTCAGCTTAGCTGCAAAACCTCCCTTAAAAAGGCTTTTTCAGGCATACGATCCATGCTACGCGTGTGGACGCCTTCAGAAGATAAAAATCACACATTGGTCAATTATATATCTCAAAAGTAACAATAATAGTTCTCTCAACCGGTCGATATGCCGTGTAGCGAACGGATGGTTCACCAATTACGGAGTGAAACAAACGAAGACACTGTGCTGAACTCCTCCTCTTTCCTCAGCACGCCACCTCTGACAGTACTGAGGCAGTTCGGTGGGCAACGCGAAACGAATCCGCGCGGAGCGCAACGGATCGTTCAGCGACTCACGTCGCTGCCTTACCTGGTTCCCCTACTGAATACCTTGAGCACCGGGCTAGCCGCTCACCGCTCGGTCAACAACTCATCTAGTGTCGAGTCACTCGCTGCCGTGCTCTCGGCGTCCTCCGGGTCTCCCCACGTTTCGACCGGGCGTAATTCCTCCGGCACACTCGACTGCGACGGTTCCCGCTGCCGCTCCACAACGCTCTCATCGCCGTTCACACCGCTCGCCTCGTCTTCACCGCGATCGCCTTGATCCGCAGCAGGTCGCCCGCCGCGACTGAACGAGTCGAGCGGGAACGCGTACGCGTACGCGCGGTATTCCTTGTAGAACGTCGCGCGTCGCGTGATCCCAAACGCGTCGCTCACGGGCGCCCGGTCGGACCCGCGAGCTAACGCGCGACGCACTAACTCGTCTTCCGCGCGTTGCAACAGTAACGCCGGATCACTCGGGACGTGCCCGCGCGCCGACGTCTTGATCTGCGCCGGGAACCCCCAGGCCCGCGTCACAGCGTCTTGGTCAACGAGTTGCTCGTCGCGCTCCTCAACGAGCCTGTCAAGCCCCATTAACACCCAGAGACGCTCGCGAACTGCCGATTCAGAGAGCAGTACCTTGACTCGCGTGAAAATCTCGCTGAACGACGCTGGCCCGATCTCGTCGAGCACTTGTAAGAGCAGGAAGTCGTGCGGCAACAACACGTCCAGGTCCGCTCGCAGCAACGGCACCGGCGCGTCACTCGGCGCCGGCCGGTGATGAATCCAGCTGTGGCACAATCGGCACGCCACCGACAAGTTCGACGGGTCGTGCTCCTCGTCATCGTCCACGTCACGACGCAAGTGATGCACGTGCAGGTTCGCCGCGCCTTCCGGCGGCCCCTCGTCCCCGCACATTTGACACTGATCCCCACACTCGTACAGCATCGACGCGCGCGTCACTGGATCCACCGTCTCGTACCCGCGCGACCACTGCGTCACGACGACACCACCTCGACGTCACGACGCTCGATGTTCAACCACGATACAACTCGCGTCCACGTACCTCGTTTCATCTTGAATCTCGAATCGGTAAGCCCTGATCGATCACCGGTACGACGCCGATCTCCCTGGAGTATCACTTCATAAACCGCGCCTCCGTTCGCACGCCGCACCCCACCGCGGTCACGACCGACGCGACGCTCAAACACGCGTTCCCGACCAAGTCGTGGACCGCGCACCCACCGACCTGAAAACGAACTCGCCGAGTCAATCATGGATCGTCGGAGTGAGCGATTTCAAATCGTAATCTGACTTACTACAGTACCGTTCCGTCAACACGCCGAGCGCGCGCGTCCGGCGAATATCCGCGACGTTATGCAGCACGACGTCAACGACCCGCCCGGCTTCCCACGCCGCAACAGCTTTCACGCTCTCATCGAACGGGTCCAACGCGTTCAACGCCCCGTCAGTCAACGTCGAGTACACCCCGACGAGATCCGACCGGTCCTCCCCGTCAACCGTCGTGTTGAACCGCCGATCCACCACTGGGAGTAAATCCGCGTACGGTAACTCGCGGAACGGCCACGCAACGTCCAACACCGCTAACCGCGTCCGAAGGAACGGTAAGTCAAACCCACCGCGCCACCGCTCACCGTTAAACGCAACCAACAGCACGTCCTCTCCGTGTAACCGCTCCGCTGCGAACACCCCGACCGCCTCCAACAACTCCGCCTCAGACGCGTGCAGCGACACGATCACGTGCGTCCCCGCCTGCTCCCGCACCGCCGCCTCCACGTCACCGACACGCGACCCGCACGGCGGCACGCGAGCAAACACTCGACACCCGAGCGGCAACGCGAACCCGACAACCGTTACCTCATCATCCACCGCGAACCCCGTCGTTTCCAAATCAAGCGCCACTAACTCCAACCCCATCACTCACCACCCCGAGCCCGCACACCACCACGCTCCCCCGTCGACCCCCGCGACACCTCGCGGCCCGACACGCGATCATCACTCGCCGGCCTGATCCGCAGTTCACCGAACCCGAACCGCGAATGCGACCCGACCCGTAACACGCCGTTCCGCGCCGTCCCAACCGGGTCATTACCAGCGTACCCGACGATTTGTCCATGGTCAACCGTCTCCAACCCGTACACCTCACCATCAACCACTAACCGCTCCGCACGCCGACGCAACCCGTCACCACCTGCATCGACACGACTCCTACTGGTCACCCCATTCAGCGTCGACGCGTCCACGTCCCACCACCACGGGACCGACTGCGCGTCCGCCTCGGGGAACTCACTCCGCAGCACGAACGGCGACACGAGCTCGATAACGTGGTCGTCCGCCTTCTCGACGCGATCGTACCGTACCTCGTCCAGATCAATCACTTGCGAATCCACCACCGACAACACGCCGAACCCGTAATTCCGCGCCCCACCAACCTGCACACCATCCAACGCCTCCTCAGAAACCGGGATCACATCACGCGAACCCGGCTCAGCGTGCAAGTAACACTGCACGTACCACTGTACCGACCGTTTCGACGTCCGCATCTCCGGCGGCCGACCGAACCACAGCTTCGACCCGAACGCTACCCGCCCACCGTACTCTTGAACCGGGTGCGCGTTATGCGCATCCCGCGGCCGCGACGACTTCAACCACCGCTGCGCCGCATCACGGAACAAGAACAAATCATCGTACCGCTCGACCGGCGGTAACGAGGACCCGACCTTCCCCAGCGACCCAGACCACGAATGCCACGCCGGCGCCTCCCCGTACTCACCAGGGAAAAACACGCCGTGACTCACGTGAAGCGCTCGCCGCGTCGCCGCGTCAACACGCGACGCGATCGCCCGGTACAACGCGTTCCCCGGCACGTAATACGGATGCCCAGCGTAATCCGCCTCCAAGCGGAACAAGACTTGCTGCACCCGCGTCACGCCACCCACCTCGCGCTCCGCGTCCAGAACTCAACGAGCGGCCATGAACACCTAGACCTCGCCGGAACAACCAGGGCTGACCGAGACCGAAACACACCCCGTTTCCAGTGCCCCGGCCCGCACAGCCACTCACACCGCACTCTACCCGCATCTCGACCCGCGCCACTCACACGAACCTGCCCCGCAACCCCGAACCGCAGTCCACCACGCCCGACACACACCCCGTTTCCAGTGCCCCAGGACGCACAGGCTGCCACGCCGCCACAACCAGCAGTCACCACGCTACCGCCACGCGGGAACCAACCCTGGCTCTGCATCATCACGCCCACCTCTGCCACTGACTACGCTCACCATCACCGTTCACCCCGAACCGCGCAACGAACTCCTCGATGAACTGTAACGCCACCGACCACGACCGCAACCGCCGTAACTGCGCATCCAACACCATCCACGCCCGCTCCCCGTCCGTCTCGAACGGGTGCATCGGTAACCGCGACCACACGTCCGCGAACGACCGCGCCGGCCCCGCACCGAGGGGCGCCGCCGGCCCCAATGGCTCACCCGTCACCTCGAGCGTCACGACCGGCGACCACAACACCGTTCGATGCGGTACAACCACGTCACTCCCAAGCGCCGCCTCCACGTCCGCGTTCACTGCCGCCGCTTCACCCGGCTTAGCAACCAAGTACAACTCGTCGAACCCGAACCCAGCCCGGTAATTATCCAGCAACGCCGCCGTCAACAACACGTGGAACTTCAACGACGAGAACGGGAAGAACACCGACTCGTTGAACATCGACGCCACATCACTTGTCAACCACGCTGCGTGCAGCCGCTCCGCATCTTCCGGCGTCACTAACTCACGGAACTCGTCGTTCGTAGTCTCGAGCCGCCGTGAATCACCAGCCTCCGCACCAGTCAACAGCGACAACCGGTATGGAGACACGTGATTCGACACCGTCTGCTCCGGCTCACCCGACGGGCGACTCAACAACGCCGCGTCCCGATCCGCACCCAACGGTACATCCTCGTTCACCCGCACACCTAGGAACTCATCACTCGCCGCATCATGCCGCCGCCCACGCAATTTATGCACGTCGTGCCGATACACCGTCGTCATCACATCTACGTCACTCTCACTACCAACATCCTCCACTCCCGCGTCACCAGCTTCGCTCACCATCACGACTCACCCCCAGACGCACTACTATCACGACGATCCACGGCCGCGCGCAACTCACCATCCGCGTCACTCACCCGGTCCTGCAACGCGCGAACGAACTCCTCACGGTACACGTCACGCCACTCCGCATCCTTCTCCCGCATCGCCGACGTCGCCTTCTGCGCCCGATTATACACGCGGCGGATCTCCGCATCCGAATACAACGGGTTCACCACCTGCACGTCCGCAATCCCCGCACCGAAATTCCGCGCACCCCCGAGTTGAAACTCGAACGAATCACTGTTCGCATCCAAGAACGACACCGCCTCCACCAGTAACCCGACGAACTCCGGCTTCAACTCACGCAACGACAACAACCACGTCCCCTCCAAATTCCCAACGACATCACGCGTCGCATGCCGCAACGGCTGCCCACCATCCGACTCGTTTCGTGACCGTACCTGCGTGTGCAGTTGGCGGTAGTGAGCCTCAGCTTCGCCGCGCAACACGTCCACCTGCCGACGCACCGGCGAAAACCGGATCGGCCGTCTAAGCAAGACACCCGGCCGCGCACCGAACCCACCGAACAACTCGAACACCACGCACCCAGCATCATCACCAGCCTCCACGCACGCCCCCTTCTCATGATACCCGCTATCGAGATCACGACCGTACACGTCCTCAAGCATGTAATCCGCGTTCGGCTCACCCGGGTGACACGCCGTCATGCCCGCAATCTGCAGCACGCGCTCGCAGCCGTGACGCAGCCACCCAGAGAGCGCGAACGGCGAAATCTGCCCATCAATCTGATTCTGCGGGTCGTCAGCCTCGTACCGATCAGCCGACGCGTGGTGGCGATCGGTTACTACACCGTCGCCCGGTGCCAAGAGGTCCACCTCGAGACCAACGTACACGTCCGGGAACGTCGACTCTTCCAGCTCAGGCAAGTCGAACTCACCGTCCAAGTGCCCCGTCGCGAACCCCTCGTCAGGCGTCACGCCGAATCACCCTCCTCGTCACCACCCCGTCCCCACTGCTCAACCGCTGGCCGCAGAGCAGTCGCCGGCTCCACGAGCTCGTTCAACCCCGCAACCGCCTCGTCCACATCACCATCCGTACCGTCATTATTAACAGCCGCCCTGATCTCCTCTGCAGCGGGAGTTTGCAGTTCCCGCCACTCCTCGAGCGAGTACGCCTCCACCGCACACGCCGGACTCACCACCACCAGTTCAGGGTCCAGCAGCACCGGCCACGACGCCTGTTCAGCCGCGTCCGTCACCATCCCCACGCGCCCGCGAACAACCAATTCGCGTACCCCACGCGTCCACAAGTTCGGGATCTCATTCTCATATTCCTTACAAAAAATTGATCCGATCTCGAAACCCGGCTCCGAAACCGGGCGGAAGGCGTACGCTATGACTGGTTCGCCCTCCCGGAGTTCAGTGCCGCAGACCTGACAAATCGCGGCCCCTTCCCCGAAACCGACACAGTCTATTTGATTTATATCTTTAATGATCGATTTATCGGTGAGTTTTTCGTCCGTTGAGTTTGAATTGTCCATGGGTTCTCGAATCCTTGGAGAATCCGGTCCGGATGTGCTGGCATCCGGGCTTTTCTGATCTCTAGCCTGTTGACCAGTTCCCCTAACAGGTGTTACTGTATGCAGTAACATAAAGATTACTGTGAGTAGTAATGTTACTGTGTGCAGTATCCGACCAGCTTCGGGGAGTAAGAACTAATTTAGCGAATCGTGCTCAAACCGAGATATGGCTGATAATCAGTATCGGGGCCTCCTCACGGAAAGGGAACGTGAGATCTTGAGAGGAGAGGCAGATGTGTCTGATAATTATCGATACAGAGTGGTAAGCCGGATACGTACTAAGATAGAAAATGTAGACGAAGATGTGGACATATTAGCTGAAAATCATGAGGACCTGCTTGAGGAATTGCGTGAGGTCGTTTGCAAGAATTAAATTGTGATCTTAGTTCACGTCATTTAGGCCAGCTGGAATTTTCGCGGGTACCAGTAATGATTCACGGGATCTAGTTTTGACTTAGGTTCGATGACTGGCGTCTTATCCGCTAGAACTCCGAGACTTCGGAGTTGGCTCACTGTGTTCGAGATAAATTGACTGTGAACGATCTGTTTGAGATACTCAGGGTCTTCGTAAATTTCGTTCCCTCGACCTTGTTCGACGAGATAGGGGACGTTTTGGTCGTCCGAACTGCTGTAGACTAAATTTAAGAACGTGTTCGGGTAGTTGTCGATCAGTGTTTTGCATACTTGGCCGTGTTTAGACGCCGCTCAGTTGACGTCTCGACCGGGATTATGTGGCGTTGAGCGAGGAAGCTGCGAGTATGCCGTCTCAACTCGCCCGCTTCACCGACCGATGCATCGATTTGTCCCAGAACGCTGTTATCGGTAAGCCAGCGCCGGCGATCAAGAAAGGTGACGGCGGCTACGCTGACTGGGTGATTGTCTCGATCCACTGCCTCCGTGAGTACCTGAACCAGCCCTACCGCCGGTTGCTCGACATTCTGCACGAGATGCCCGGGATCGCCGCGAAACTCGGACTTTCTGTGGATCAGCTGCCGGATTTCACGACCGTCTGTACGCGGAAACAAGATCTCAAAATGCGGATCTGGCGGGTGTAACTGCGGCTGTCTATCTCACTGCACGGCCTCGGCGACGTTCAGGCGATCGACGCAACCGGCTTCAAACGCCATCAAGCCAGCCGTCACTACGTCCTCCGTGTCGGGTACAACTTTGACGACATCAAGACGACCACGCTCGTCGATTGCGATGTTGGTGACGAGCGCGGCGAGCACCACTCATGTGCTGTTACCGGCCATTGAGTCGCGCCCTTTCGGCTACAAGCAAGTCGCGTCGTTCTCAGCGTACCAGAATGGCGACGCCGAGTGCGGCGAGCGCGATTCCGGCCGTGTCGGACGCCGAGAGCGACTCGTCGAGCACTAGTGCACCAAGGATTGCGGCCACGACGAAGTACAGCCCCGTAATCGTCGTGGTCGTTCCGACGTCGCCGGTTTCGAGGCTTCGGTAGTACGCCAGCGCGCCGAGGCCTGATGCGGCCCCACCAGCGAGACTGTAGCCGAGCCCCCAGCGAGTGGGGTCGAGTTCTCCGCCTGTCAGCGCGACGTAACCCGCGATAACGAACGCCGCCGTCGCGTACGTAATCAAAAGTACCATCTGAGTGGTCGCGCCGCGAAGCGCGAGTTTCACGAACACGGCCCACAGCGCCCACGCGACCATTCCCGCGAAGGCATATTTGAGACTCGCCAGGTGTATCGGCATGTACTCTCGATGAATCTGCGGTGGAACCGTGAAAAAGAGTGTGGGAGTCCAGGTCGCAGGTATTAAACCGTGATATGTGCGTGGGAATCTTGACCCTCGCGTCCGAACTCCCACGGAATACAAATGGCCGACCGGACGACCGATAGCGGAGGCGTCCCTCGATGAGTGAATACGACCGTGTCGCTGCCTGTCAGTTCGAACCGGTAGTCGGCGGCGTCGACCGGAACCTTGAGTCGATGGCACGGCTCCTCGATTCCTGTTCGGGGGTTGACCTCGCGGTCTTCCCGGAACTGTGCGTGACCGGCTACGCACTTGACGTGGCTCGAGAGCGCGCGACAGAGGTACCCGGTTTGCTGACGACTCGCCTCGCCGCCCTCGCGGCCGAGCACGAGACGGCGCTCGTCGCTGGCGTGCCCGAACGGGCCGACGACGGCCTATACAACTCGCTCGTGCTCGTTGATGGCGACGGCGTCCAGGCGGTCTACCGGAAACAGTATCCCTGGGGTGACGAGACGGACGTGTTCCGCGAGGCTACGGACCCGGTCGTCGCCGAGACTCCGCTTGGCAGAGTCGGCTTTCTCGTCTGTTACGACCTCAACTTCCCGGAAGCGGCGCTGGCGTACGCTCGCGAGGACTGTGACGTACTCGTGGTGAGTGCTGCCTGGCGCGAATCGTATTGCGCTGACTGGGAACTACTCTTGCGCGCTCGTGCGCTCGACGGGGCCTGCTATACTGTCGGCGTCAATCACGTCGGCGACCAGCGTGGCCGCCAGCACGCGGGGAACAGCCTCGTCGCCAACCCACGAGGAGCAGTCGTCTCGCGAGCGGACCCCGGTCAGGTAGAGACGATCGTGACGGCTCGCGTTCACCGGGAGAGCATCGACCACGGCCGACGGTTGAACCCGGTCCACGATACGCGGACGGAGCGAGCGAACGAGCGATGACCGACGAGGGCGACGCCGACGTCGAGTAGCCATCAGTTAGCGACTCGACAGTTCGACGATTTCGTGCGGTGATGGGTATCTGTGGCCGGGGTGAGTTACGGCGGATGGGCGCCAACTGCGACAACGAGTCGATTCGGGCGCTCACGCCATCGTACAACGAGATGGTCGACGAGTGGGAAACGGCGTTCGAGACGACGTCGAAGATCTCGGTGTATAAAACTTGTACATATCCGTCAGGAGCATTACCCGCGCAAGCGTCCTCTCGACTGTCAATGAGTGTCGGTGACGAACAGTCGCGACCGGAGCGGACGGGCGGTCTCCCTGATCTCGACGGGCGCGTCGAGGGAGAGGTGGATGGCCGCGAGCGGACTCGGAAGCTCTACGCGACGGACGCGAGTATCTACGAGGTCGAACCGGCGGGAGTCGTCGCACCAGCGACTCGCGAGGACGTTCGCGAAGTTGTCACCTACGCCCGCGAACGCGGGACGAGCATCGTTGCCCGGGGGGCCGGGAGCAGTCTCACTGGCAACGCCGTCGGCGAGGGCATCATCGTCGACTGCTCGCGCTTTCTGGACGACGTCCTCGCGGTCGACCCCGACGCACGGACGGCGACGGTCCAGCCCGGCGTCGTCCTCGATGAGTTGAACGACCACCTCGCACAGTACAACCTCTACTTCCCGCCGGACCCGAGCACATCAGGTACCTGTACTATCGGCGGGATGGTCGCCAACGACGCCGCCGGTCCCCACTCGGTCCGTCACGGGACGACCCGGGACAACATTCGGTCGGTCGAGTGTGTCCTCGCTGACGGGAGCGTCGCGACTTTCTCCCGGAGAACCGGCGACGACGTCACCCAGGCGCGCGACACGGACGGTCTCCTCGGGGAGATCTACGACACCGTCCTCGACGTCCGGCACAAACTGGCCGACGAAATCGACGCCCGTTACCCGGACGTCGAGCGCAACTCCAGCGGCTACGACCTGCAGTCGGCGGCCGCGCCCGACGGATCGTGGGTCGACCTCACGAAACTAGTCGTCGGCAGCGAGGGGACGCTTGCGTTCATCACTGAGGTCACGCTCGAACTATCCGAGCGACCCGAGACCCGGGCTGCTGCGCTATGTTTCTATGAGGATGTTGTCGGGGCGGCGGCCGCCGTTGACCCCGCCCTCGACGCGGACCCGAGCGCAGTCGAACTCATTGACGACGAGGTGCTCGGATTCGCGCGCGAAGCGTGGGGGCTCGACCTCGTCCCCGAGGACGCGGGCGCGGCGCTCCTCCTTGAAGTCGAAACGACGGTAGCCAACCAGCGGGCCGACATCGAGGCGACCGTCGGTGCTGCCCGAACGGACGCGTTCCTCGGTTCAGAACTGGCCGTCGCCGAGGACGACCAGGACCGCCTCTGGAAGGTCAGGAAGTCGTCGAACCCGCTTTTGAACCGCCGTCCGGGCGACGAACAGGCGCTGTCGTTCATCGAAGATGCCGCGATTCCCCCGGAAAACCTGCCGGAATATCTGCGTCGGGTGCGGGAGGTGTTGATGGACCACGATCTGAACGCGAGCGTCTTCGGCCACGCCGGCCAGGGCGTGTTGCACGTCAAGCCGTTCTTGAACCTGAAGACGGAGCGCGACCGCGAGCGCCTTCGGTTGGTCTCAGAAGCCGTCCACGACGTCGTCGTCGAGGTCGGCGGCTGTGTCTCCGGCGAACACGGCGACGGCCGGCTCCGGTCTGCGTACCTCGAATCCATGTATGGGCCAGATGTATACGACGCATTCCGGCGAGTCAAACGGGCGTTCGACCCTGACGACGTGTTCAACCCGGCAAAAATCGTCCCCGCCAGCGACGGGCGACTCGCCGATGTCGACGAGTCCCTCCGATACGACGACTACGACCCCCGAGCGGTCGAGACCGCGCTCGATTTCTCGGCCGAAGAGGGGTTCGTCTCGCTAATCGAGCAGTGTAACGGCTGTTCGAAGTGCCGGACAACGGAGGGTGGCGTGATGTGTCCCTCCTACCGGGGTGCTGAAACCGAAATCACGAGCACGCGCGGACGGGCGAACGCGCTCCGGCAGGCCATCGACGGCGGTCTCGGCGAGGATGCCCTGACGAGTGACTGGTTCCAGGAGGACGTCCTGGACCTGTGTCTCTCCTGTAAGGCCTGCGAGACGGAGTGTCCCACGGGCGTCGACATGGCGAAACTCAAGACTGAGGCGAAACACCGGAAACACCAGCGAGATGGGATTCCACTTCGGTCGCGCCTGTTCGGTAACGTCCGGACGCTCAACCGTCTCGGGAGCGCGCTCGCGCCGGTCGCCAACCGTCTCACGGCGTTCGGTCCCGGGCGGGTGTTCGCCGAGAAGGTGCTCGGAATCGACCGCAGACGCACGATACCGACCTTTGCTGCGGAGTCGTTCCCCCAGTGGTTCGAGTCGCGCTCGCCGGCCGAATCGGCCGGCGAGCGCGGCCCAGTCGTCCTCTACCCGGACTGCTACATGGCGTACAACCACCCCGAGGTGGGGAAAGCCGCTGTTCGCGTACTCGAATCGCTCGGGTATGCAGTCTCCGTCCCCGACATAAATTGCTGTGGTCGCCCGGCGCTCTCACAGGGTATGGTCGTACACGCCCGAGAGAACGCCGCCGCGAACGTCGACGCCCTCTCCGAGTTCGCGGCCGTAGACGTCCCGGTCGTCACGGTCGAGCCTTCCTGTGCCTCGGCGCTCGCTGAGTACGACGACCTCCTCTCGGACCCGGGCGGTCTCCCCGACGTCTCCGCGACAGTCGCGTCATTCCTCTATGAGCGCGTCGTCGCGGGTAACCTGGAACTGCCCGAGAGCGACACGGCCGAGACGGTCGCGTTCCACGGTCACTGTCACTCCACGGCAAAGGGGTGGGACCACGCACCGGTCGCACTGCTCAGACTAGCCGGTTACGAGGTCGAACCCGTCGACTCGACGTGTTGCGGGATGGCCGGTTCGTTCGGGTACGAGATCGAACACTACGACCTCTCGATGGCTATCGGTGATGACCTCGAAGCGAGACTCGACGCCACGGACGTCGACCGCGTGGCCGTGAGCGGAGCCTCCTGTAGCCAGCAACTTATTGACCGCGCCGTCGAGACCGACCATCCGATGGAACTGCTCGAGGAGGTGCTCGCATGAGCGAACGCCATCCTCACGGCGACCCCGCCACGCTCCCCGAAGGAGCCATCGACTGCCACGTGCACACTTCCCCCGACCTCGTCGACCGTTACGAGTCGGACCTGCAACTCGCTTACGAAGCCCAACGGGCCAACATGGCGGGCATCCTCGTCAAGAGTCACGTCGTTCCGACGGCAGGCCGGGTCGATCTCGTCAACGAGGCGCTCGGTGAGGATATGCTGTACGGCGGCATCGCCCTCAACGGCAGCGTCGGCGGGTTGAACCTCGACGCGGCCGAGACGGCGCTCGAACTGGGCGCGCGAGTCGTCTGGCTCCCGACCGCCTGGAGTTCGAATCACGCCGCACAGGCCCGCGCAGCCGGAGAAGACCGGTTCGTCGGCCAGCGCATACCACCCGCCGAGGAGGACATCCCCGTCGCCCGCGGCGGCGAGGTGACGCCCGATACGCGGGCGGTCGTGGAACTTGTCGGCGAATACGATGCGACGCTGGGGACGGGCCACGCCAGTCCCATAGAGATCGAGGCGGTGGTCGACGCCTGCGCCGACGCGGGCGTGCGCTGTCTGGTCAACCATCCATTCTTTCGCGTCGTTGACCTCTCGCTTGACAGGCAGACGACTCTCGCCGAGCGCGGGGCCATTATGGAGTACTGCGCTTACTCCGTCCGCAGTACCGACGGCCACACCGTCTCTCGCGTTGCAGACGCCGTCGAGCGGATCGGTCCTGACCAGTGTCTGCTCGCCACAGACTTCGGGCAGGCCGAGAACCCACCCGTGCCGGGACTGGCAGCGTTCGCTGACGCCGTCCGAGAGGCCGGCATCCCGGCAGCAGACGTCGAGACGATGCTGACCGAGACGCCAGCACGAGTGCTCGGACTGGGGTAGGATTTCGCTCCCGCGAGTTCGAAGAGACATTTAAACGGTTGAGATGTTTCACTGAAGCCTGATGGATGGTGTCGTCCACGTCTCTCCTGTATGGCAGAGTACCCCATCGTCAACGCGCACCACCACATCGGTCGCGGCGGCGACAGCGAGGACAGAGTGTTCGAATGGCAAGAGACCATCGCCCAGGTAATCGACGCGATGGACGAGAACCACGTCGACGCGACGATGCTGATGCCTCTCGGCGGCGAGAACGACAAAGCAGTTACCGAGGTCCACGACCAGATTCATGAGGCTACGGAGGCCTTCCCCGGACGCATCTTCGGTATCACGGCCCCGAACCCGCACATGGGGACTGAGTGGGTGCAGGACGAAATTACCCGTTGCGTTCAGGAACTGGATTTCAAGTACGCCAAACTCCACACGCTGGCGTGGGGCGTCGACCCGACCTCACAGGTCGCCTACGACTTTTACGACGCGTGTGTCGAAAACGACGTCCCGGTGATGGTCCACACCGGACCACACGGGATGCCCTTCTCGGTGCCGGGAATGTTGATGCCAGTCGCAGAAGACTATCCAGAGCTGGACATCATCATGGCGCACATGGGTGGGGCCTACACGCTCACTCAGGAGGCCATCTTCATGGCCGAACGGTACGACAACCTCTACCTCGATACGACGTTGGCACTCAACATGTACGTCAGACGCGCGATGGAGAAGGTCGGTGCCGATCGCCTGCTGATGGCCGCCGAACACTCCTCAAACATCCCGGTTGCACTCACCAAAATCGACTGCATCGGGGCCAACGAGGAGCAAAAGCGCAAGATTCTTGGCCAGAACGCCATCGACCTGTACGACTTAGACGTCGCGAAACAGGACTGGGACGAACAGGCCGCGCCAGCGGACGACTGAGTCGACCACCCACTTCGATTCCCGCTTTCGAATACCCGTCTTTTCCATGACGACAGACCATGCCGTCGCTTTCGCACAGCACGCAGATCCCTGTGAGGCACCCGACACCGTCTCCGAACAAGTTAGGATCCGCGTGCTCGATACGCTCGCCGCCATCACCGCCGGCTACCGAATGCCCGGCATCGATGCTACGCGCCAGTACGCGCGCGCTCGACTTGGCGGTGACGAAGCGACGCTCCTCGACGGCTGCGGCGACCGGTGTTCGCTGGCCGGAGCGACGCTCGCGAACGCGACAGCGGCAAACACACTCGACATCGACGACGGACACCGGCAGGTCAAGGGTCATCCTGCGGCGGTGGTCGTCCCCCCAGCACTCGCGGCGGCCGAAGCAAGCGACGCGACCGTCGGTGAGTTCCTCAACGCGGTGTACATCGGCTACGAACTCGCCGTCAGGGCCGGACTCGCGGTTCACGAGACCGATGACGTCTACTCGGGTACCGGATCGTGGGGGGCCCTTGGCGCAGCTGCCGCAGTCGCTCACCTCCGGGAACTCCCTGCCGAGGCGTTCTCTCACGCGCTCGGAGCGGCGGCGTACCACGCGCCACGAACGCCGATACTTCGCGGCGTCGACCGACCTAGCATGACGAAAGACGGTATTGGCTGGGGTGCCTACACTGGTGCAGTTGCCGTCGATCTCGCGGCGAACGGGTTCACCGGCTCGGGGACGGTCTTCGACGAATCCACCGTTTCTGCGACCGACACCCTCGGCTCGACGTTCCACGTCACCCGGGGATACCTCAAACCCTACCCCTGCTGTCGTTGGGCACAACCGGGCGTGGACGCGGTCCTTGCGCTCCGACGCACCCACGACATAGACCCCCAGACCGTCAAGTCAGTGCACGTCCACACCTTCACCGAGGCGACCCACCTTGACACTCGGAACCCGGACACCATCGAAGCCGCCGAGTACTCGTACCCTTACCCCGTCGCGGTGGCGCTCGCACGAGGTCGATTTGTGCCGGAGGATCTCCTCGCATCTACCCGACGGGACCCGTTAGTTCGGCGACTCGCCGGGAAAGTCGAACTCACCGTCGATGACCGACTTGACGCGCGGTTTCCAGAAGAGTGTCTAGCACGCGTCGACCTCATCACCGACACCGACAGCTACCGCTCTGACGTGACACGACCTCGAGGAGCCGCCGACCGCCCACTTCCTGCAGCGGAACGCGAGCAGAAGGTCGACGCGCTCTGTGAACCGACGCTCGGCGACGGTGCCGGCGACCGTCTCCGATCGATACTCACCGATCGGGCCGCCCCGGTTGCCGACTTAGTGGTCGAATGGGCGGAAACCGGCGGCAAGCAATGACCGTGAATCGCCGGCGGGCTTATGTCTTCGCAGTGGGTGGGTCGAGACAATGCTGACCGCAAAGGTGTGCGTTCGCTTCGAGAACGACTGGACCGAGGAGTTGCGCCGATACAATGTCTTCGGGGAGTTTCTCGCATCGACCTTTCGGAACCGCAGATACATCGGTCTCATGACCCTCGAAACGGACGACTTCGGGGCCACGCGTGAGGTCATCGAGAACCACCCCGACATCGAAACCGTCGACGTCGTCGAAACGTACGACTCGGCGAGCGGGTCCCGGACGGTGGCGACGTTGTTCCTTCGCGGGACGCTCTCGCAGTTCTCGCCACTCCAGACGCTCATGTACGAGGGCTTTCTCCCGCTCGGGCCAACGAAACTCGAAGACGGCTGCGAGTGTTTCGACCTGCTGTTGGAAAGCCGGGACGAACTCGCCGACGCGACCGCCATCCTCGGCGAGTTCGGCAACGTCCACATCGAACGTATCTCGCGGGAGTTCCGTCGCGAAATTACCCCGTCGGCCGCCGAGTGGCAGGAACTACTGGCCTCGATTCCGAAGCGACAGCGCGAACTACTGAACCTCGCGCTCGACGCCGGTTACTTTGACATCCCTAGAGAGGTCACCCTCGAAGAACTCGCAGACGAGATGGACATTACGAAGACGACCGCCTCGAATCACCTGCGGAAGGCCGAACGACGAATCATGTCGTTTCTCATCCGCTACATCGATCTCGCGAGCAATGACTGACTTAAATTGCCCACATGTTAGACAGGTCACTTTGACCGTATCGACGCCAGACTCGACATATGACCACGATACTCCTTCCGGTGACCGACCATGGCCGCTGGACCCGCGCCGTCGCGACGGTGGCGGCCACCATCGAAGACGACGACACCGACGCCGTCGTCTTGTACGCTTTCACCGACGCCGACGTCGAATCGACGACTGACCACCTCGGCATTGACGACAACCCCGAACTCGACGAACTGGCACAGCGGAAATCGGGCGTCGGGCAGGCGCTCTCCGTGCTCGAAGACGGCGGTATTGACACCGAAGTGTACGGTCTCGCGGTCGAAGACCGAACCGGCGAGGAAATCCTCGCGGTCGCTTCCGACCGCGAAGTCGATCGCATCTACATGTACAGCCGCAAACGCACGCCAGCGGGCAAAGCCGTCTTCGGGAGCGCCCTGCAACGTGTCCTGTTCGATAGCGACGTCCCCGTCGTCGTAACACCGCCGAACGTAGCGTGACCACCGTGTGTTGGGACCGACCCCTCGAGCCGGAGGTTCGACGGCCGGTTATCCCACGGTAGCGTGACCACCGTGTGTTGGGACCGACCTGTCGGCCATCTCCTGGATGGGGCCAAAACGTATTCCTTATTAATGTTCACATGTGTTTGGCTCAATGACTATCCCCCGGTGTGAACGTACACACACCTATGCCACAGAGAAACACGCGGCGAGAGGTGTTACGAGCGACAGGAGCAGCAGCCGGTGTCGGGGCACTGGCAGGGTGTTCGTCACTGTTCAGTGGTGACAGCGAGGGGTCGGTCACCGTCGGCTCGAAGAACTTCACCGAACAGAAGATTTTGGGCTACATTGCCTACCACGCGCTCTCGGAGAACACGGACCTTTCCATCGAAGACCAGGTCAACCTCGGCGGCACGAACACGAACTTCGAGGCGCTCAGAAACGGCGACACCGACCTCTACTGGGAGTATACGGGGACGGCCTGGCAGACGCTTCCACCACAACACGACTCGGTCATCACCGACGAAGAGGAGATCTACGACGAGGTTAAAGCAGAGTTCGAAGACGAACACGACATCACGCTGCTCGAACGCGGTCCCTTCGACAACACGTACGTCCTGCTGACGAACGAAAACTGGCACGAAGAGACGGGCGTCGAGACGCTGAGTGATTTAGCCGATTACGTCAAAGACGGGAACACGGACGTTACGGTCGTTATGAACGCGGAATTTCAGGAGCGGTCGGATGGCTGGCCGGGGCTGATAGAGGCGTACGACTTCGAGTCCGAAGCCGAGGAACTGACCGTCGATAACGTCGACTCTGGGCTCACCTACCAGGTGGTAGGCGAGGACGAAGCCGACGTAGGGATGGGGTTCAACACGGACCCGAACATCCTCGAGTTTGACCTGGTGGTACTGGAAGACGACGAAGAGTTCTTCCCGGTGTACAATCCAGTCCCCCTGGTGCGCATGGACGCACTCGAGGAAAACGATTCTATCGAATCAGGGCTGGAAGGAATCGCCGAAACGCTCTCTAACGACACCATCCTGGAACTCAACAGGAAGGTGTCAATCGACGAGGAGAACGCAGAAGACGTCGCTCGCAAACACTTGCAGGATAACGACCTCATCTAACATGATGCTTCTCGGCAGTGTATCGACGGGAACCGTACTCATGGCCGTCATGTCGTATGTCGAGTACGCAATCAAAAATAGCGCGGGGCTCGCCAAGTTGACCGTAGAACACATCGACATCATCGCGCTGGCCATCGGCATCGCAGTACCCATCGGCGTGACTCTGGGTGTCCTCATCTCGTTCGATGACCGTGCCGCGACGGTCGTGATCTGGCTGGCCGGGATTATGATGACGATTCCGAGCATCGCGCTCTTTGGCTTGCTCATTCCGCTGGTCGGCATTGGCAACCCACCGGTCATCGTCGCATTGGTGTTGTATTCCCAACTCCCCATCATCCGAAACACGTACGTCGGGCTCAAGCAGGTCGACCCGGCGGCGGTGGAAGCCGGCAAGGGTCTCGGGATGAACCGCCGTGAACGTCTCCGTCGCGTCCAACTCCCCATCGCGCTCCCGGTCGTCATGACCGGCGTCCGCAACGCCGTGGTCATCCTCATCGGCATCGCAGCCATCGGCGCGTTCATTGGGGCTGGCGGACTCGGTGAGCCAATATTCACCGGCATCAGCGAAGCCCAGACGTCACAGATAGTCGTGGCGACAGTGCTCTTATCGGGGCTGGCGCTGGTCGTCGACTACGGACTCGCCGTCATCGAACAACTGCTGCGCCTGCGAAACGGCGAGACGCTCAACCAGCGTCTCGGCACTCGTCTCTGCAAGAGGGTCCTCTCATGAGCATGATAGAATTCGACAACGTCACGAAAGTCTACGACGACGGCACCGTTGCCATCGAAAACCTGAGCTTCACCGTCGAGGAAGGGACGACGACTGTCCTCGTTGGTCCCTCTGGGTGTGGCAAGACGACGACCATGAAACTCGTCAACCGCCTCGAAGAACCCACAGAGGGTACCGTCTACTTCGATGGGACCGACGTCACGGAAGCCGACCCGATTTCCCTCCGGCGAAACATCGGCTACGTCATCCAGGAAATCGGGTTGTTCGACCACATGACCGTTGGCGAGAACGTCGCGACCGTCCCAGAACTGGAAGGCTGGGAGCGCGAGCGCATCGACGATCGCGTCGACGAACTGCTTAACCTGATGGACCTCCCGGCGTCGGAGTATCGCGATCAGTATCCGAGAGAACTGTCCGGCGGCCAGCGCCAGCGTGTGGGCGTCGCTCGCGCCCTGGCGGCCGATCCCGACGTCCTGTTGATGGACGAACCGTTCGGGGCGCTCGACCCGATCACTCGCGAGAACCTCCAGGATGAGTTCCTCGACATTCAGCGGCGCATCGACACGACTATCCTGTTCGTCACCCACTCCGTCGACGAAGCGCTCAAGATGGGTGATAAAATCGCCATCTTCGACGTGGGCGAACTCGTCCGCTACGACACACCGACGAACGTCCTCGAAGACCCCGGCAGTGATTTCGCCAAAGACTTCATCGGGGCCGACCGGACGCTGAAACAACTCCAGGTCACGCAGGTCGAAGACGTGATGCGCGAGGGGGTTCCAGACCGGTTCTCGGACCTCGTCGCGGGCGTCGACGGACGGTCCGCCACTGGTCTCGACAACGAACTCGTCCCGGTCAAGCCCACGGACAGCACGCAAACCGCGCTCTCAAGGATCATTCAAGCCGGAACGAACGCGGTTCCGGTAGTCGAAGACGGGGAGTCGCGTTGCGACTTAGAGACCGCGAGGGGGGAGCAAAGCGACCCGCAAGTCGTCGGTGTCATCACCGAAGAGGACATCCGCCAGAGTACGACCACTCGTGTGGAAAACCGCGAGGTGATGTGACGTGAGCGCAGTCGGAGACCTCGTTGCCGCCTGGCAGTTCCTACTCGAAAACACCGACCGGTTCATCGAGTTGCTGACTACACACGTACTGCTCGTGGTCCTCTCGGTGATCCTCGCGATACTCGTCGCCGTCCCCCTGGGCGTGCTGGCGACGCGCAGCGAGCGGGCGAAAGGTTACATCCTCGGTGCGGGGAACGTCGCCCAGACCGTCCCGACGCTCGCGATTATCGCCCTTGTATTCCCGTTATTGGGAATCGGGTTTCTCCCGTCGCTCGTCGGGTTGTTCGCGTACGCACTCCTGCCCATCCTCACAAACACGATAACCGGTATTGAAGACGTAAGCGACGATACGATAGAGGCCGCGCGGGGGATGGGCATGACCGACACCGAGATTCTCCGGAAGATACAGTTGCCGCTCGCGGTCCCGGTCATCTTCGCGGGCATCCGCACGAGTTCCGTCATCAACGTTGGAACCGCCTACCTCGCTTTCTTCATCGGGGGTGGCGGTCTCGGCGTCTGGGTTGTCGGCGGTATCGAACTCTACCAGATGGAGAAAGTACTTGCCGGTGCGATTCCGGGAGCGTTGCTCGCCATCTCCCTGGACGTCGCCTTCGCGCTCGTGGAACGCCGGCTCAGTGGCCAGACGTCGGTCAACCAGCAGGCTGCGACTGGGTAGCGAACCGTCGAGACTCTTGAAGCCTTGGACGCGTTCGCCACCGATTGTAACTGCTCTCTCGTCGTTCGTCGAAGTGAAATTTCGACACTAGTAGACATGAATGAGCAGACGACCTACGACGACGAGACCGGCGGAACGCACACCGAGGACGACCATGCGTACTGCTGTCCGTGGTGTGATTCGACGATACGCCGAGAAAATGGTACGCTTCGCTGTCAGTCCTGTGAGTACGCCCCCAGCCACGGGGCAGATTGACATACGAATACGCGAGTTCGTACGCTGGCGAGACGAACGAGAAGTGTTCTCCGACCCGACTGCGTGCTTTTTTTGACGTCATGTCGACGCCATGTTCTGTAGAACGAGGTATGCTCATCACCGTCTCCGACACGCACGGCCGGGATAGGCACCAACTTAACGGCCACCAGAACCCCTTAAGAGCTCCAATTCCCACCATGGGCGACGATACGGACGATACGTCCCATCGCCCCCACCAGAACAGGAAGCCGTTGAGCCGGCCCAGGAGAGCACGCAGGAGGACGCCGAAGACGTACTCCTGTCTCTGGGCCTGTGGCAGCAGATCGAAGTTCGATACGTGTGTGGAGACCGTGCTGGCGTTCTACGAGTACCTGCGCGACAACGCAGGCGAGCAAGTGTCGGAGGGCGACTTGGAGGACCTCGTCGCTCCGCTCTGTAGGAATAATGAAGCTACGCGGTGACCGGCACTGTCTAGTTTCGTACCTCCGCTGGCGTCTACCCGTTGAATGATTGGTTCGGTCGTTGACGTAATTACACTCCTTTACAAATATCGATATAAATACTATGCGTACTCCTTTGCTCGAATATTCAGTCATCACACCCATGGATTTGGTAATGGATAGCACACATACGGAGGAGCTATCCGCTTAAGTAAAGGTTATTGACCTAACACCGAATGAGAACGTACGTGGATTTGCATTCGAGTGAAGGAATCAGGCGACGCGCCCAAGAATTACTAGAACGGAGTATCGGGCCCGACGCTGAATTCCGTCCGGACCAGTTGGAAGCGATTGATAGTCTGGTCACCGATAAAGAGCGGCTGTTGCTTGTCCAGCGGACCGGATGGGGGAAGAGTACGGTATATTTCATCGCAACAAAGTTGCTCCGTGAGCGGGGTCACGGGCCCACGCTCATCATCAGTCCGCTACTGGCACTGATGCACAACCAGATCCTGGATGCACAGGATCAACTCGACCTAGAGGCCTGGACGATCAACTCCAACAATAAGGAAGAGTGGTCCGAGGCGAAGGAAGTCGTTGTCAACGGGAGTTGTGATCTGCTTCTTATCTCGCCCGAGCGATTGGCCAACAACGAGTTCCAGGAGGATGTGTTGGTTGAAATGGAAGAAGAGTTCGGCATGCTCGTCGTGGACGAAGCCCACTGTATCTCCGACTGGGGTCATGACTTCCGGCCGGATTATCGTCGTATCAAGCGTATTCTTCAACAGTTACCGGCTCACATCCCCGTCGCGGCGACGACAGCGACCGCAAATGATCGAGTGGTCGACGACGTGACCGAGCAAGTACCCGATCTCCGGGCTATTCGAGGCGATCTCGTTCGTGATTCGCTACGAATCCAAACGAACGAGATCGGCTCGAGAGCCCGTCGATTGGCTTGGCTTGCTGAGAACATTCCAACTCTCCCATCGTCGGGGATCGTCTATTGTCTCACGACTGACGAGGTTGAGACAGTTGCTGAGTGGCTGTCAAGTCGAGGACTTGACGTAGAACCGTATCACGGTGGAATGGATGGCGATCGTCGTCGCGAACTGGAGGACCGGTTACTCGAAAATGACGTAGATGGGGTAGTCGCCACGAATGCTCTAGGGATGGGATTCAACAAACCGGACCTCGGGTGGGTGATCCACTTCCAGCGGCCGCCGAATCTCATCAGGTACTACCAAGAGATCGGCCGTGCTGGTCGTGGCTTGGAGGAAGCGTACGCTGTCTTGCTCTCTGGCGATGAAGATGATCGAGTCGCCGAGTTCTTCATAGAACAAGCGTTCCCCGAACCGGAGGACTTCGAAACGATCCTGTCGGCGTTAGAGGAGAGTGATTCGCCTCTGCACAAGTATCAACTGCTGAAGCGGGAGAATATCTCTTGGAAGGCTGCTTCGCAGTGTCTGGATATGCTTCGCGTCGATAACGCAGTCATCAGGGTCGAGGATGGATTCAAGCGAACGTCAGCGGATTGGAGCTACGACCACGACCGAATTGATTCGGTTACCCGTCACCGTTGGGAGGAACTCGAGCGGATTAAGGCGTTCACTCGAACTGATGGCTGCTTGACCCGGTTCATCGATGACGAACTCGATGGTTCCCTGGAAGGGGATTGCGGTCAGTGCGCGAACTGTGCGGGTACGTTCCTCCCTGCAGACGTACAAGACGAGAGAATCGTGCAGGAGGCTGTGGAACATTATCGGGCTGAATCCTGGAGCGAAATTGATCCCCGATATTACATGCCTGAAGAAGATGGTCGCTCGAAAATCGAAGAGCACCGAAAGCCAGAACCTGGGCGTGTATTGTCGATATTCGGAGATCCGGGTTACGGTGAAATGGTGAGCCGTCAGCAGGATAATGATGACGGATATAGTCGGGAGTTAGTCTCCGCTGCAGTCCACCACATCGAAGAGGAATGGAATCCTTCGCCGGCTCCGACTTGGGTAACGGCCGTCCCATCTCCTACCAGCGGTAAGCGGGTGCAAGTTCTGGCCAGGCAGATCGCTGATCGTTTGGGTATTGAGTACGTTCAAGCCGTTGTTCCAGTCAAAGAGATTCGACCTCAACACGAGCTGGCGAATTCGTATCAGAAGCGCTGGAACGTAGAAGGCGCTTTTGAAGCTACTGATGCTGTTCGGTCAGAACCGCTGTTGCTCGTCGACGATACTGTTGGATCGCGTTGGACGTTCACCGAGATTTCGCTAACACTTCGAGATGCTGGAAGCGGTCCGGTCTATCCGTTCGCACTGGCCGAGCGGACCAGATGGTAAACTGCTATATTGATGCCGTCTACCGGATGCGGGACGATGAGCTCCTTGTCATCGACTACAAGGCGACGGAACGTCACCGCGACTTGGAGGATGATAAGCAACTCCCGATCTACCTGTTAGCATGTCGTGACCTGTACGATGAGCCCGTCGCACGTGCGGGATACGCCTATGTCGGTGAGATAGGGCCGAAGATCGAATCCCGAGCGTTCAGCGACGGTGACCTGGCAGCGGTCAGGGACGACGTGACGACGTTGATGACCCGCATTGGCGAGTTCTCGTTCGGTCGGTACACTGCTGGTGAGCACTGTCAGTGGTGTCAGCACAACCAACTGGCCTGCGCGCCGAATTTGTTCACTGTAGGTCCTGGTTTCGAGGAGTGACCAGTCGAAACCGCGTGATTGGCCGGACGGTGTTCCCGTCTCTCCAGTCCTGTTCCGCGTGAACCTTTCGCCGGGCTTGGTTCGGTACTCTGTTCGCAGTCCGAGCAACTCTCGGTTGAGCCTGGTTGACCGAATGTTTAAGTCATTATTGCAGTAATCATTACCCAGAGTATGACCTTCTATGACCGGGAGGCGGAACTCGATACCCTCACCGCCGCGGTGGAGTCCCCTGGTGCGGACTTCATCGTTGTTTACGGACGACGTCGAGTCGGGAAGACGGAGCTCCTCAAAGAATTCTGTGCCAATCGCCCCCACATATACTTCCTCGCTGCGCAGGAGGCCGAGCATAGACAGCGAGAGAAGTTCCTCGAGCAGGTCGCAGACCACTTCGACGAGCGCGTCCCGCGAATCGACGGGTGGGACGAGGCGTTCGAGTACCTGGGGGAGCAACTCCAGCGTGAGGATCTCGTCGTCGTCATCGACGAGTTCCCGTATCTCGTCGCAGAGAACGACTCGCTCCCGTCGTACGTTCAAGGGTTCGTCGACCAGGAACTCGATGGGACGGATTCAATGCTCGTACTCTGTGGGTCGAGTGTAAGTACGATGGAGTCAGAAATCCTGGGACACGAGAGTCCACTATACGGGCGACGAACAGCACAACTCGATGTGACGCCGTTTTCGTTTCAACAGGCCCGAGAAGTCATCTCGTACGACATCCAGGATGCGATTCGCTCGTATGCCGTCACGGGTGGTACCCCGATGTACCTCACGCTGTTCGACTACACACAGTCGCTCGCGGCAAATATTCAGTCGCACGTGCTGTCACCGTCTGCAGTGCTGTATAACGAACCCGAGTTTCTCCTGCGAACCGAGCTTCGAAACCCAGCCCGGTACATGAGCATCCTCGAAGCGGTCGCGCTGGGTCATACGACACCGAACGAGATCTCCGGCGCAACGGGGATTGACTCGGGACCACTTTCGAAGTACCTCCAGACACTTCGCCGACTCAGACTCCTCGAACGAGACGTTCCAGTCACGGCCTCAGAGAAGAAATCAAAGCGGTCACGGTATCGGGTGGCTGATGAGTTCCTTCGGTTCTGGTTTCGGTACGTCGAGCCGAATCGATCCAGCATCGAGGAAGCACCGGAGATCGTGTACGACGGGACGATTGAGCCGGACCTCCCAACGCACGTCGCAACCACGTTCGAAGACGTGTGCCAAGAAGCCGTCTGGGAAGCGATTCGACGCGGCGCATTCGATCCGTACTCAGAGGTCGGTCGCTGGTGGTACGGAGAAGAGGAGATCGATATCGTCGGGTTGGCACCGGAAGACGACCGAGTCCTCCTCGCCGAATGTAAATGGACGACGGATCCGATTGGGGAAGACCTCGTCGAAAGCCTGCGAGCTAAGGCAGAGAACGTCCGATGGGGACCGCCGGATCGAGACGAGCAATTCGCCCTGTTCTCGAAAAACGGATTCGTCGACGGACTCGAAGCGCAACTCGACGACTCGTGGTCCCTGTTCAGCGTAGCGGACCTCGATGACCTACTCACGCCGTCCTGAGTACTTCGATACTAATCCAAGGGAACGTGTATACGAGACGAATAACCAACAAGTAGAACATATCAAAATACCTGTTCTGGATGATCTCTCCGAGTTCGAGAGCACGCCGGTGTGTCCGATGAGTTAGCGGAGAAACGTGATGAACTGACGGCAGAGCAGTCAGACTTCGCGGGAATAGAAGAAGAGTTGGCAGAACTGCTGGCGAGCATTGTCAGTGGTGTCAACACAACCAGCTGCCCTGCGCACCTGACTCGTTGACTGTTGGCCCCGGATTCGAAGAGTGACACCGCTTCTCATCGTTCGCGTAGCTCACCGGGGAACTCTCCGGTAGGCCTCTTGCCGAACACTTCCCGATATGTCTCTTCGAATACTCCATTGATGAGCCGCGAGAATTCGCTTCGGTCGGTGCAGAAGTCGGACACTGCAGTATCCAGTTGTTCGAAATAGGATTCAGTGAGATTGTGTGGGTCAAGCTGGTAGTTTTTCACAACAAGCGCTGACGCACTTCCTAGCCGGAGTTCATCGACATCTATCTCTTCCAGCGAACGCTGTATACTCTCTGCATACTCTGCGGTGCACTTTTCAGTGAAGATGTCGTTGAATGATTGTCCCGCATGTCGCTTCGCTGTATGTACGTTCCGTTTTGGCGGGAGTCGAAGCCTGAAACTGAGAATCTGATCCCGAAGGTGAGTGGTCGTCGGTGAGTGCCGGTAATACAATTGGATGGTGCTTCTGCTGTCAAGTGGGTCTTGATCCCAGTACGCTGGGAGGATCTTCTGCCACTTTGGGTCGCTCGCGCTCGACGTTTTCCACCCAGAGGCCACGAAGTCGTATTTCTTGTTGAGTTTGTTCACCCAATTGTCTTTCAGGTAGGTGCTGACGTCTTCGAAGTCGCTTTCGAACTGGCTGTTCGCTCGCTCGATCTGCTGGATTAGATCGCTATGTTCGAAATACAGATGCAGGCGCTCGTTGAGTTCGTCTTCTTCGATTGGGGAATCCATGTCCTCTGTCTCCTTCAGTGATTGAATGAAGTCCGTAAATTGGATAACACTACGGTTTGGGTACTCGAAGAGCGAATCCTGTATCCCCTCTTCGAAACTTTCCACAAGGTCAGACCACGTATACGACTCAAACGTCCCGGTCTCGTCTTTTGGAGGCTCGGCGACGTCTCGTTTCACATACACGTATTTCGCATCATTCAGTTCTTCGACAGCCACCTTGTTCGAGTCGAACCAATTGAACTGCCACGCGTCCGCGGTAGCGTACGTAGTTGTTTGCTGTTCTCCTTCCTCTGCGCCGACTTTCAATTCCAAGAATACCGCCCATCGCGGATAGTCTTCCAACGCATTCCCACCGCAGATGACTAGATCGATCCGACCATCTGCCCCCTCGTCTGCTATCTGAACTTCGTCTTCGATCTCGATATGCTGTCGAGAGAGGTTGAATTCATGAACGTCGAGACAGTCCAAGAATTGGGTAAGGAGTGTGTAGCCGAAGCCGTGTGATTTCCGCGGATCCAAGAAGTATTTGAGCGTGTATTGATATTTCCGTTCCCGTGGACCGCGAAGTATCGAATAGATCCCTTTCGGGCGTTGAACGCGGCGATCAAGCTTCATGTACTCCTCTACGAATTGCTCCAGTTCACCGCGGTCAAATGCGAGGGGGTTTTCGGTCATATGGGGTCTGATTTTCAATCGCCCTTCAAATTAACCTGGAAGGGGCGATTAGCTGCGCAGTTCCTCATACGATTCAACGATCGACAGATCGCCCTCAAGCTTCGATGCGAGTTTCGGACTGCGTGCATCGAGCTTAAGGCGCTCGTGTTGCCAGTCCAGTTCGTCTTTTCCGCGCCAGACACCGTAGACAGTCACGCTCGGGAGTTCGATGATCCCGAAAACGATCGCCAACATGTATAGGAGAATCTCGATTTCCCGCCAGGTTGCTATCGCTTCGTCCGGGAATTCTTCGGGGAGGTCCACTCGCTGGCCTAACATCCGGTGGGCCTGTGCTCGTTCGACGAAGTTCTGGTCATTGCTGAACAAGAGGATGTCGCTCCGGTACTCGCGGTCGTACTCGTCGTACGCGTCGATGATTGCTTCGTCACCCTCGTCGCTGTGGACTTCGACTGCCTGTTCGATGTCCCGGATCCGCCGGTAGTTGAGTAGCCCGAGTCGCCCGATTCGGGCCGCACCAAGCGGCTGATTCCAGTACTCTTCGTAGGTGTCGCCGAACGCATCGACGAACGGGTCGGTATCGTGGCACTTGTAGTCCCAGTCCAGTTCGTCACGGACACCCGTTGCGAGCACGAACCCGTTGACATACCCGATACCTCCGTCAGGGTCGTGCAGGCCGAGGACGCGGTCGATCCGCCACGGCAGAAGGTTCGTATCGAATCCGGCGAATACCGGTGGATGCCCGGCCATTAAGTCGGGATCACCGTATCGGTCAAGAAACGTCACGATGTCGTCTTGATTCGCAGGTTCGAGGATTCCGCTCGCCAGCACGGCATTTCGGAAATCGGCTGCGTCAGGTAGCTCTCGAAAAACCCGGTCCGAATACTGTCGCCTGATCTCTTGCCGTGCGGAGGTGTACTCATCGAGGCTGGTGCTGAATTGTATCCTACAGGCATCGTAGTCGTCGAGTTCGATCCGAAGTAATTCTCCGATCTCACTGGAGGGATGTTCGATGGCGAATTCGTCGTCGCCGCGATCGTATAACCGGTTCAGAAGAACCGTCAGATGGTTGCCCTTCACCCGCATCAAAGCACCTCCGTGAAGTCGATTAGATTGATGGCTGTCCGCGGAATCGTCGGATAACTCTCGCCGAAGTACTCCTCGGTTTTGACGTGCGAATAGTAGAGATGATCAACGTCGTGCTTAACGCCGGCCTGGAAGCTAATCACGGACCAGAACCGCCGGCCAGGCGTGATATCGACGGCGATGTCGGCGTCCGCATCGGTCCCCGCCTCGATTGCTGACTGGAGATACGCGATGATCGCGTCGAAATCAGTCTCGTTGTCGATCGTCTCGATTGTAATCGCCGGTTCTTCGCCACCGTGTGCGGTAACGACCGTCTTCATCAGCGACGTAGCGGCGTCGGTGACATCGTCGATAATCGAATTATTGAGAACGTAGATATCGGTCGGCACGTACCCGTCGTGACACGCGGCGGTCAGTGGATTGACGACCGGAGCGATACTTGTCGAGCCGTTCGTGATCCACACCCGCTCCATAATCAGTCACTCGGAGACCTGGCGTATCAACTTACCGGGAGGAATGACTTGTTTGAACAGGTTATCACTACTCTTTCTCTTTCGTGCTCTGGTCCGAACAGATCGCATTACGTACCTCATCCGGTCACTCGGCTTCAATCGCCTTAGCCGCCGTTTGGAACGGCTGATCAACGCTGCTCACAGATTTGCGGGTGATTAGTTGAACAGGGTGCAGCTCTTAGTATGGCGTGAACACTCTCCAATCCCAGTTCCGGTTGTCACATGATTTATCATACGCTCCACGAATGTGATCCCTAATGAATGAATCAGGTGACGGGGTTTCCGAGCGGGCGATGGAACTCCGGGAACAAGCGCTAACGGATCCGGAGGAGGTCGAGCTCGAAGAGCTGGCGGAGATCCTTTCGAATCCGGTCGTCCCGCCGGCAGCCCACGGCGCTGCGATCGTCGCGCTGCTCAATGTCGCTCGCGTTCGCGACGATATCGGCGAGGCGTTCGTCGAGGATCTGGGTCGGGTGCTCGGTCGTCCGTCACTTAATACGGCGCTCGTTCTCCGCTGTCTTCGACAACTCGCAGTGAACGATCCGGAGGCGGTACTCGCACTTCGAGACGAGATCGTGGACCGCATCTCGATCGAGAGCACTGACGTCACGCAAGCGGCCACTGGGTGTTGTGTCGAACTGATCGCTACGAACCCGGTCGCGTTCGTGGATCAGGTTCCGACTCTCGCTACGCTGCTGGATTCGGAGAACGATCAGGTCCAGAACAACGCGGTCTACATTCTTTCACAAGTGGCTCACGAGTATCCGGAAGAGGTGAAACCGGTCGTTCCACAATTGATTGACGACATCGGGAGTCGAGAGCAGCCGTACCAGATCAATGCACTCTCCGCGCTCGGTGCTGTCACCTCCGCGTACCCTGCCGCTGGTGTTGAGGCGACAGACACGATTGCGGAACTCGTCGCGTCGAACGCGCCTGCGAAAGTTCGAGCGAACGCCGTCGGCCTCCTCGGTGATATCGCCGTCGGGCATCCGGCTGAACTCGAGGAGCACGTTCCGCTCCTGGTGGACTGCATTCAGAGCGACGACGAGTATCTCTCCGGGAACGCGTCAGCCGCACTACTGCACGTTGCGATTGACGATAGCGAGGCGGTCGAAGAGGCGATTCCGGCCCTGATCGAGTTATTGGACGACCCATCTCCAGTGGTACGACGAAACGTGTGCAAGGCGCTCGGACACGTGGAAGCTACGGTCGCTTTGGAGCAGTTGAAGACAATGGCAGAATCAGATCCGGATGAGGAGGTCCGATCGATCGCCGCGTGGGCCGCCGAGAATATTACGTAACTTGAGAATTTGGCTAACTACAGTTCAGTAGGAAACTTTTGTCGACGGATCGGTCGTGGCCTTGTTTGGTGAGATAAGTTCCGTCGCTACGTCACCGAGGAGCATTTCGTACTGATGGGGGAACCTCTTGGTCGTGAGGCGAACGCTTACTCGACGGGCCAGTAAGCACTGTGAGTTCGGAGAGCTCGATCGACCGCTTGCTTAGCTAGATCTACGTTTTCCGGCATCCACGTAAACGGATCAGCGATCTCGGATTCGATGCCGAGTGCGCCTTCAAGGACTCCGAGGGTCGCGTACGCTAGATGGGTGACGTGATATCCACCTTCTTGTACGATCGCGAACGTTCCATCCGTGTATCGATTCGATAGCGTTCGTGCTGCGGAGCCGAGCGTTTCGAATCCGGCCTTCGTTACGGTGTTCCGTCCGAGCGGATCCATCGTTCCCGGATCTTGCCCCGCGCTTACGAGTAAGGCGTCTGGATCGAAGGCCGAAAGTACCGGATCGACGAGTTCGTTGATCGCGTATCGGTAGCCGGTGTCGCCGGTTCCTGCGGGGAGTGGGATGTTAACAGTGTATCCGGTTCCGTCACCAGCACCTCGTTCACTGAGATCACATGATTGTGGGTGCGTTTCGTCGTCCCACGACCAGTGGTCGTTGTGGAGGCTGATGACGAGAACGTCATCACGGTCGTAAAACACTTCTTGGGTTCCGTTTGCGTGGTGAACGTCCCAATCGAGGATGGCAACGCGGTCGGCTAGGTTCGTCTCGAGAACATGGTCTGCGGCGACGGCGACGTTATTGAAAAAGCAGAATCCGTCGGCTTGAGACGGTTGAGCGTGGTGGCCGCTCGGTCGCACGAGAGCGTACGGTACCTCGGGCCGATCGGAATCAACAGCACGTTTGACAGCTGCGATTGCACCACCGGCGGCGAACGCCGCCGCTTGATACGTCTCTTTGGAACCACCAGTTTCCCGGGTGAGACGGCCACCTCCGTTATCGGCCCACGTTCGTACCGTGTTTATGTACGTTTCGTCGTGAACGCGAGCGAGTTGAGAGTCGGTCGCCGGTTCGATACCGGCCCACGTCGTATGGTCGTCAAGTTCGTTTTCGATGATGGCAGCGATATTCTCGATTCGTTCACGTCGATCGGGATGCGGTTCGGCCGCTTCGAGTCGGTCTGTCCACGGCATATCGAATTCTCCATCAGGTGGTGTATGTTCGAGCATCGCCTCGTCGTAGTATACGCGTAATTCCGTCACTGGCCGGCCCTCGGAACGGAAAACGCGTTTCTCTCACTTCCTATCGAACTCCACGTCAGCCTTCTAACGATCCCACGCTCGTCAGCTTCGATCGGAAGTCCCTCACCTGACACTCTCCTGTTCGCCCTAGCCATGCCGCTATACACACAATCCGGTCGATTAAAAAAATATAGGACTCCGCACACATTCTGTAGCGTAATATGGTTCGGTCAGACTACGTCTTCTGGGCACTGGTCGCATGTGTTTCTTACTCGTTCGTTCCGCCGCTCGTTCGCGTCACAACGAGGGACGTTCCGAGCACCGTCGCAGCACTCATATCCAACGTGATACTGGTCGGTATCCTCCTTCTCGTTCTCGTATTAACCGGAGAACCGATTACCCCTCACCTCCAGACCGAAGGGGCGACGTATCTCTACATTGCGGGCATATTTCTCGGCATCGGAATCTTAGCGTACTATCGAGCACTCGAGCTCGGACCGGTCAGTATCGTCGTGCCGCTGTTCGCAATGTTCCTCGTCGGTGGCTCGGTCATCGGTGTAGTCGCCCTCGAAGAATCGCTGACGGGGAGAAATGTGCACGGAATCGTTTTCGCCGTCGCAGCGATTTACTTGCTCTCGGTGTAGGTTACCACCAACGGTGTTCGCGCAATCGTCCGATCGCGTCTCGAATTGTCGGCTCGTTTCGTGAGAAGGTAAACCGAATCCAGTCCGCGTCGGCGTTGGAGTCAGTATAGAAGCTACTTCCCGGGACGGCGGCTACGCCGGCTTCACGGATAAGCCGATAACAGAACTCGACGTCGGTCTCCTCGGTCGGATACCGAGTCACGATGTAGTACGCACCGTCCGGCTTGATCGGATCGAGGCCTGCGTCAATAAGTCCGTCGTAGAGTTGATTTCGACGACGCTCGTACGACTCGGACAGTCGCTGATAGTACGAGTCCGGCAGCGACAACGCTTCGACGCCCGCACGCTGAAACGGCGTAGGCGCACAGATACTGGTGTAGTCGTGAATCTTCCTGAGCTCCCGCGAAAGGTACTCGGGGGCGAGACAGAAACCGACGCGCCAGCCCGTAACGCTGTACGTCTTCGACATACCAGTACAGACGACCGTTCGAGCGGCGAGATCGCCGACTTCGACCGGACTGAGATAGTCGTCGTCGTAGACGATGTGCTCGTAAATTTCGTCGGTAAGTAAGATCAAATCGTGCTCGAAGACGATCTCTTCGATTTGCTCGAGTTCCTCGCGCGTGAACACCTTCCCCGTCGGATTCATCGGCGTATTGAGAACAAGGAGACTGGCGTCTTCGGCTGCTTCAGCGAGCCGTGCGAAATCGATTTCGAGCTTGTCGGTGATATCCAGCGGGACGGCAGTAGCGCCGGCGAATTGGCTCGCAGGGATATAACTTTCGTACACCGGCTCGAAATAAATCACTTCATCGCCAGGTCCGGTGAGCGCGAGCATCGTCGACATGATCGCTTCGCTGGTCCCGCACGTGATGGTCACTTCCATTTCAGGATCGTATTCGACGCCCTTCCAGTCGGCATACCGATCAGCAACCGCGTTACGAAGGTCGGGGAGCCCCCACGTGATCGTATACTGACTCTCCGCGTCGATCGCCGCCACGGCGGCTTCTTTGATCGCCGGTGGAGTCTCGTCAACATCGGGGATGCCTTGCGAGAGGTTAATCGCGTCCCTTCGGAGAGCTTCCCGAGTCATTTCACGGATCACCGATTCGGCGACGCCGGCCGTTCGGCTCGTCCCAATCACGTCGTCCGGAAGCTCGCTACCCCTCATGAGTTACTGGGGTCACTGTCGTTTCTGCCCTGGTCCCGGGTGACACGGACATTATCATCGTCATCTCAGTATCACGCTCATTATTCCGCGAATTTTCGCTCGAGGAGGGTGACGAGCAGGTACGATGCGAGCCGTTCAGTCCCTTCGGTCGAATCGTATCGCGGGGCGACTTCCATCATGTCGACGGCTTCGACTTCGTCATGTCCTCCGAGGACCTCCATCGTTTTGAGCGCCTGGTGTGACGATAATCCGCCCGGGACTGGTGTCCCGGTCCCGGGGGCAACGGACGGGTCGACCGCGTCGATGTCGAAGCTGACGTAGACCGCGTCAGTGTCTTCGGCGGCGGCCTCAATCGCTGCTTCTACTACGGGGACGATTCCTCGCTCTTCGATATCTCGCATGGTGAAGAGGTTTAATCCGGTTTCGTCCGCGAAGTCGAAGAAGTCCGGCGACTCGTAGCCCCGAATACCGATTTGACTGACGGAGTCGAACTCGACGTACGGTGAATCAGCGATCCGCGCCGTACTCGAGCCGTGGAAATCGGTTCCGAAAACGGGACTCTCTGAGACGGTGTCCGTGTGAGCGTCAATCTGGACGAAGCCGATACGGTCGTGTCCTGTTCCCTCGGCGAACCCGCGAAATGCCGGGAACGTGCAGTAGTGATCGCCCCCGAGCATGACCGGAAACGTTTGTGACGCGACCGTTGCTACGTGCGCCGATATGCTCTCGGCCGTCGTCTCGAGATCCATCGGGAAGACGGGAACGTCGCCGACGTCAGCAACGGTGAGATCGTCGAAATTCACTTGCTTCCCGGTCTGCATGTTCGTCAGACCGCCTTTGTATTCCGAGAGGTACGCCCACCACCCACTTGCTTCCCTGATCGCACCGGGTCCGTACCTCGTGCCCGGTCGATTAGAGACCGCGCCGTCGTACGGCACGCCCAACACGGCCGCATCGACGTCGGTGACATCGCCGATTTCTCGCGGATCGGCTTTGAGAAACGTATCGTATCCTGCGTAAGCGAGCTCCACGTCGGAGCCCGGGACGGATTCACGAAACTCCGCGGCTCGGTGTCGCTGCTCGTTTTCACGCATCTTCATCCCCCTCCTCTCGCTTGAGGGCTCGACGAAGGGCTTTTATCGACCGTTCGAGCTGTTCGCGATTGATCGTAAGTGGTGGTTGGAATCGCAGGACGTTTCCATAGTAGCCCCCGACGCCGATGACGATTCCCTCCTCGCGGAGGTACGCTGAAATCCGTTTTGCGAGTTTCCGATCAGGTTTCGACGCGACGCCTCTCGGACCGTCTTCGGTGGGGTCAACGAGTTCGATTCCCTGCATCAACCCGAGGCCACGCGTATCACCGATGGTGTTGAACGACGACTCAAGGGGTTCCAATTGGTCAGAGAGCCACTCCCCTTGTACGCGGGCATTATCGACGATACCGTTCCGTAGCTCGTCGATAGTAGCGAGGGCAGCAGCGCACGAAACCGGATTGCCGCCGAACGTAGAGAGGTGGTCGCCAGAATCGAAACTGTCAGCTATCTCCGCCGGCGCGGTGAACGCTCCAAGCGGCATACCCGTAGCAATCCCTTTGGCCTGTGGCATGATGTCCGGAACGACATCGAAGTGGTCGCTGGCGAACATCCGTCCCGTTCGACCGTACCCGGTTTGGACTTCGTCAACAATGAGGAGACCGCCGTGGTCGTGCGTGATATCCTTCACTCGGGCCAACCACTCGGAAGACGGAACGATGATTCCTCCCTCACCCATAATCGGTTCGACGACGACGGCTGCGAGGTCTCCGGATGTGTGTGTGCCGATGATCTGTTCTAAGTCGTCGGCACAATCCTCTGAACACGACTCGTCGCACGACCGGCATCGATACGCGTACGGTGCCGGTGCGTGGGCGACGTCGTTGATGGTCGGCGCCATTCCGTCCTTGTACGCCTTATTCCCGGTTAGGGCAAGACTGCCGAGCGTCCGACCGTGAAAGCCCATTTCGAGCGCGATGACCTCCTTGCTACCGGTGTATTTTCGCGCGAGCTTGATCGCGCCTTCGACGGCCTCGGTCCCCGAGTTACAGAAAAATGTCTTTCGTAGGTTCCCGGGCGTAATTTCGGCGATTCGTTCGGCAAGGTCCGCGACGGGTTCGGTCGGGTGAACGTACGAACAACCGTGGACGAATTCCTCGAGTTGCGTCTTCGCGGCCTCAACGACCGCTTCATTGCCATGACCGGCGTTTGCAACTGAGATACCTGAAAACAAATCGAGATACGTGTTCCCCTCGTAATCCTCGAGCGAACAGTTTTTCGCTCGTTTGACCGGTACGTCTAAGTCCTTCCAGATGGGCATCACGTACTCGTCGTACCGTTCTTCTACCGCTTCGTTCGTTCTTTGCGAAAGTTCGGTTGTCATCATCTCACACGCTGGCAATCTGTTGCCATCCGTTCTGTTGCTCTACCGGGCATAAAAGATTACCCACTGATTCGGATCGAGCGCAAATCAGTCCACGGACGAAAACCAAACCTTGGTGTAGGGACTCTCCAATAGTACGGTCATGAAACCGGACCTCGACAGGCGGGCATACGATCTCATCCGCCTAGTCGACCGGCACGCTCCAATCGGTAGCATTCAACTCGTCGAATTGATGCAGGAACGCGGATACGACATCAAAGACCGAACGATCCGGTTGATGCTATCGGAACTCGACGAGCTTGGGTATACCGAAAAGGTTCCCGGACAGGGTCGTCGTCTCACCCAGAGCGGTCGAATGGAACTCAAGCAGGGCGACGTCAACGGCCGTCTCGAGCAGATCCGAGCACGCATCGCTACGCTCACGAGTCGCGTAAGTTATGATCCCCTCGAAGACGCCGGTAGCCTCGTCGTTTCCGCCGCCTTCCTCGACGAAGCGGACATCGACGAGGCGCTCGAACTTCTCGAACGGCTCGACTCACTTCCGTTCGGTCCCCTACAGATCGGACTGGAAGAAGCGACCGAGAGCGAGCCCGGCGACTTCCGACTCCTCACACCTTCGAGCATTACACTTGACGGCGTCCTGCTTTCCCACGGAGTCAACGCTGACCTGGCCACCGCTGGAGTACTCGAGTACGAACCGACCGAGCATTCCGATGACGGAACGGTACAGACCGATGGTAGCGATAGTTGCGGTGGACGAATCGTTCGATACGTAGACGTGATTAACGGCGAGGGGTCATCGATCGACGTCATTTCCTTACTCATTGAAGCCGGTCGAAGTGACGTTACTAGCATCATCGAGAACGGCGACAATGGACTACTTATCGGAGATGATCGGGAGTTCCCGATCAACAGGTTCGACGAGGCGCGCGACCTGACTGCCTCTACGAGGGAATCGCTCGGCGGTGCATTTCAGTTTCACCGGCCGCGCGAACAAGCACAACTGCCGAGCGGTAACTCGGCGTGGGCGTTCGGATCAATCACCTACGTCGGACCAGGCGAACTCCTCTTAACGGCCCTTGCCGAGTACGGACTGTCTGACTCGTGGGAAACGCTCTACGGTACAACCGCGAGAAACAGACTCGGCCCGGTACTGGCGGCATCTCATTCGCCGTCGCTTGACGACTGATAGAGCGCGTACACGCTCGGTCGCCTATCCTCGAGAGCATCGTCATTTGCGGTCAGTGCTTTGTTTCGAGCGATCGTGAGATCACAATCGGTCACGACCGCGTGTTCCCCGGTCATCGGCGCGGGACCTGCCACCGGGCTGCCGTTCGGATCGACGATCACGCTCTGCCCTTCGAAGGTTACGCCGCGTTCGGTCCCGGAACGATCTGCGCAGGCGATGTATACCCGGTTCGCATTCGCGTGTGCGATCGCTTGGTGGACACCCATGGTCCATCCACCGGGTCGATCCTCACCCGCCGATCCAGGAACCCAGTTCGTCGGTACGGCAACGAGGTCAACGCCGTCTCGAGCCTGTGCAATCGTCTGTTCGGCGAACCACAGATCGTTGCAGATTTGAACACCGAATCGCCCGAACGGCGCCTGGAACACCGGAAGCTCGGACCCGGCATCGAACCAGCGCTTTTCCTCGTTCCAAAGGTGTACCTTTCGATAAACGCCCTTAATACCGTCTGGAGAAACGATCAGCGCGCTATTATAGACCGACTGGTTGCTGGCCTCGGCGAATCCACCGACGATCCACGTTTCTGTTTCGGCGGCGACTTCGGCCCACGCCTGTCCGGTCGGACCGTCTCGCGGTTCGGCCATCGATGTAACCTCGTCGGTAGATTCGAAGACGTAACCAGTAGTTGCCAGTTCTGGGAGAACGACCAAGTCTGCGTCCTGATTCGAACGGACGCGCTCTACAGTCCGTCCTCTATTCGATTCGACGGCTCCGAACTCCGGTACCGTTTGAACTGCCGCAATTCGAACGTCAGTCGCTGCGCTCATTCCCAGATCCCTCCGGACATGCGATCGATCGCGGTCATCACGACGATCGTCAGTGCGATGAAGACCACGCTCGCAGCTGCGATAGTCGGCGGGTACGAGTAACGGAGTTGATTGTAGATGTGGATCGGGATCGTTTCGACGAGGAACAGCGACAGGAGCCACGCAATGATGTACTCGTTCAACGAGAGGATGAACGCGAACAGTGCCCCGGAGATTACGTTGGCCCGCAGCAGCGGGTAAGTGATCGTTCTAATCGTGCGTAGTGGGGAGGCTCCGAGATTCATTGCGGCCTCCTCGTACGTTCGATCAATTTCGGATAGTCCCTGGGAGATCAGAATAAACGGGAACGGAGCGTAGAAAATCCCGTGCGCGACAATGATCCCTATGCGGGAGCCTGCGATGCCGATCTGGAGGAAGAAGACTAAGAATGCAACTCCAATGATCACCGGCGGTAAGAGAATCGGTATGACGCCGAGCGTCCCGATGAGCGTCCCCCAACGATAGTCGAAACGGTCAAGCGCGAATGCGAGCGTACCGCCGATCGTGGTGCTAAGGAGTGCCGCTGAAGCCGCAATCTCAAGGCTGGTGCCGAGCGCGAGGAGCCACGACGAGTCCGTGAAGAACTCCACGTACCATTGAAACGAGATCCCGCCAGGAGGGAATGTCAGGAATTTCTCTGGCGTGAACGAGACGGCAGTGATCACGCCTAGCGGTGCGATAATGAACACCATCACAGCGGCAACGTATAGTCGGAGAGCTACCCAGAGAATCGACTCTCGAACGTTCGGGTCGACTGACGTCACAAGCGGCTTCCCAACACTCGCGACCCGGTTAACCGCTCGCACCAGTCCGAGACTCGCTGCAGCGGAAGCAATTCCGCGTAGAAAGCCAGCAGCGTCATCGTTCGACCCAGCCGAATTAGAGGCGCTTTCGTCACTTCTCTTGTCCGTAGATATCCCCTCTCCACCCCCCAGGCTCGCGGCCGTAGCGTTAGTAAACCGAACAAGCGCCAAGAGGAAAGCAAGGACGACAATGATCAATCCTATGCTCATCGCCGCCCCGAACGGGTAATTGCTTTCACTCATTATCTGCCGTTCGATCAACACCGGGAGAGTCCGTTCAGAAGAACTGCCGAGAAGCCGCGGGATGACGTACGCTCCGAGTGCAAGGATGAACACCAACGCAGTTCCGCTAATAATTCCATTTTTCGATAGCGGTAACGTCACCCGACGGAACGTCATCACCGGACCCGCACCGAGGTTTTTCGAGGCTTCAAGCAACTCTCCGTCGATGTTCCGGATACTACTGTAGAGGGTAAGGATCATGAACGGCAAGAACACGTACACCATACCGACGATCATTGCCGAGTAACTGGGATAGAATGACTGATGCTCGGAGAGGAAGCCGGTGGCGACGCCGACCGAACTCAAGATACCACCGGATGCGAGAATAACTTGCCATGCGTAGGCTCTGATGACGTACGTCACCCATAGTGAGGAGACGATAGCGAGCAACAGCACGCTCCGCAACCGTGGACGATTCACCTGAGCGAGATAGTATGCCAGTGGATAGCCCAGTAGAAGTGAGACGAACGCCGTCACTATCGACACTTCGATTGTCAACCACAACTGGCCGAGATAGAGATTACTCGTGAGAAAGCGCGTGTAATTCTCGATCGTGAACCCGGCTTCGTACTGGCCGCCCGGGACGTTTATCCAGAAGCTGAACACGACGAGCATCCCCAGCGGAACGAGGAAAATACCAACGAGCCAGACTAACGGATACGAAAGGACGTACCACTTCGCATTCGAAACGATTCCCGCGCGACCTTCGTCAGCCGACCGATCGCCATTCGTTGATGTCTCCGTCGCCATCTATTCCTCCACAATCCGGCAGTCGTCCGGATCGATGGTAACTGAAACACTATCTCCGAGCGTCACCTCGTCCATCCCGCTTCGGCGGACAACGACCAGTTCTCTGCCGTTGGACGTCTCAAGTCGGAACTCGACGCTGCTTCCGAGGTGGCGTTTGAACGTAATGTCCCCTTGAAACACGTTACTCCTCTCAGTAGCTGTTCGGGTACCACCATCAGCGCTCGTCGCTTCGAATCGAACTCGTTCTGGTCTAACGATGACCGAAACCTCACTCCCAGTTTCGAGCGCCCCGGGACTCTGCGATCGAACAGTTACGTCCCCGCAATCGACGGTCGCGTAACCGTTCTCGATCGCCGTGACGGTCCCGTCGAAAATATTCGCCGTGCCGAGGAAATCCGCTACAAACCGGGTATCCGGCTCGTCGTAAACCACTTCGGGCGGCCCGACCTGCTCGAAACGGCCGTCGTTCATCACCGCGAGTCGGTCGGACATCGTCAACGCCTCTTCCTGATTGTGCGTGACGAAGACGGTCGTGATCCCGATTTCCTGTTGGATCCGGCGTAACTCAACTTGCATTTGTTCTCGGAGCTGCTTATCCAGACTGGCCAGCGGCTCGTCGAGTAACAGCGCTTTCGGACGCGGCGCAAGCGCTCGAGCGAGCGCGATCCGTTGTTGCTGCCCGCCGGAGAGTTGATCCGGGGTTCGGTCGCCGACGCCCGGCAGTTCGACCAGGTCGAGCATTTCTGCGACGCGCGCATCGATCTCTTCGCGGGTGTACTCGCCCGAGGCTTCCATGCCGTACGCGATGTTCTCGTGGATGGTCATGTGCGGGAATAACGCGAAATCCTGGAACACCATCCCCGTGTCGCGTTCGTACGGTGGCATGTCGGTCACGTCCTTTCCGTCGATCCGTACTGTCCCGTCGGTCGGCGTCTCGAAACCCGCGATCGTCCGTAACGTCGTCGTCTTCCCGCAGCCCGACGGACCGACGAGCGTGACGAACTCCCCGCTCTCAATGTCGAGATCAACACCCTTGACGGCGAGGATACCTCCGGGATACCGCTTCGATACGCCCTGAAGTGAAATCCCACTCATTATTCGACGTCACCGACGATGAACTCCTCCCAGCGTTCATTGACCCAGTCTTCTTCCTCGACGTAGAGGTCGTAACTGGGAGTGATCGCTTCGCTCGGTCCCGGACCCGCGATTTTCTCGTACGTCTCGTCGTCGAGTTCGGAATGTTCCCTGTCGATCGTCGGGCTCGTATAGAGGTTCTCGGCAACACGGTCCTGCACTTCCGGCCGGCTGGCGTAATCGATGAATTGCCGGGCTTCTTCTTTCAACTCTGAAGTCTCGAGCGTGACCCAGAGCCCGGAGTCGAGAATCGACCCTTCCTCAACGAAATTCGATTGCACTGGTGCGTCATCATCCTGCATGACGAGCGTAATATCACTGTACAGCATGCCCGCCGGCGCCTCACCGTCTCTGAGTCGCTGCTGAAATTCCGCCTCGTTCTCGTACCAGAAGTTCGCTTGCGGTTTGACTTCCTCCAACTTCTCGAACACTTCGAGAACCCCGTCTTGGTCCTCGAGAATCTCCTGCCCATCGAAGTAGAGAACGGCCGTTACGTCGAGTAGGAACGAGTTAGATGCGTACCCGAGTAGACCGAGCATGTCTTCGTACTCTTCATCCCACAGCGCTTCCCACGTGTCGACTGGCTCTTCGATCTCTTCGGTGTTCTGGACGAGGTTGATGTACCACGAGAGCGCACCGATACTCGAAATACCACCGTCGGCCTCACCGACAAGGTCGTCGCTGATGTACTGAAGGTTCTCGAAGTCGTCCTCGTCCCAGATGTGCCACAGTTCGGAGTTCAACCCCTGTCTAACCCCGGTTTGAGCCATGATTGCGACGTCGACGGGTGCCTGACCTGCCTGAACACCGTTTTCGTACTGGGTTAACGCCTCTTCCGAGGTCGGTTGCTCCTCCGACTCCACCTCAAAGTCAACTTCCTCGCTAAACGGTTCGAACAAGTGCTCGTCCATCACCTCTTGGAAGACACCGCCGTAGACCGCCACCGTCAGCGTGTCATCGCCACCGCCGGAGTTTTCGAACATCGTCGTACACCCTGCAAGTCCGGCCAGCGAAAGGGCGCCCGCGCCCGCCGTAGTTGACCGAAGAAACGTCCGTCGTCCGTGAGTCTCTTTACCTGGCATTATGTTGCCACCGTACATTATGATGTCTGTTACCAATACATAAAACTTCCTACGAAGACTCACAATTCTATGGGTTTTAACCAGTTGACCTCGAACTTCGACGTCAAATGATGCTCTTTGGGTCAAAATAGGAGACGAACACTCAGGAAGCACCTACACAGATGAAAGATCAGAACAGGACTTCACACCGGCGAGCGTCTCCCACTCCAGCGCGATTCCCGACTCGACGCAGAACGAAATGAGACACTCGGACGGGCCCGCATACGTAAGTGATGCGAACTTCCACCCCGGTTCTCCCCACGGAAACGGGCCCGGTTCCCGCGGTCTGCGAATATCGAGAACGCCGCCTAATCGATCGCGACAATTCACGACGAGGTCGCGAGCTGTCTCGTAGTGGACGAGCGGGAACTCTCGGTTGTCAGCGACGAGCAATCCCGTCTCTCCGTCGATCGCACTCGTGATGTCAGTTTGGCGAGCGGCGATCAGTAACGAAACGAGATCGACCGTTGCTTGCTTGTCGTGAATAACATCGATGAACCGTCGGATGGCACCCCCGTGATCCGCGGGTTCCGGATCGTCGTACGGAACCGACGTGGGGTTTTGGTGATACTCGATCACGCCGATCGTCTCGGGATGACTCTCTATCCCGTGTGAGAGTAGCACACCGTCGACCGTTACGCTGGAAGGGATCGTAACTTGAATACGGTCGCTATCGCTTCCTCCAACGAAGTCGATCGACATTCGAACTGGGCCGAGCATCGAGTCATTCAACGCTACTAGTAGTTCCTCGAGCGTGTCTCGATCCTCACGCGAAACGGTTACGGTTCCGACGACAAGGTCACCTGAATCGGTCGCCGGATCGTAGGTGACTCGACTCGTCAGATTAGCGATTCGCTCACGAACCCGTTCGACCCGTCCTGTGACTCCCCCGCGTTCGAGTTCGTCACGGCCGGCCGGCGTTAATCGACGTCCCTTCCCACCGACCTTCACGGTTAATCCCGCATCGTCGAGATCCGCGAGTGTGTTCCGAACCGTTCGCTCGGTCACGGAGTACCCGTGCTTACGGAGGTGCTCCGTCAGATGAACGCTACCAATTGGTTCGTATTCCGCTAGTAGACGAAGGATATCGTACGTGCGCCGATCGGGATCGGTCGTCATTAGTTGCTCACTCTTGGACGGCAGCTAAATCGGTGGCGACATCCGCGAACGCTTCGACGTGGGCGTCGATCTCCGTCTCGGTGTGCTGGATGCTGACGGTCCACTGTTGGGAAGCATCGTGCGGATGTGGAATCACGCCTCTGTTCACCATCCCGAACCAGTAGGCTTCGTGAAACCCTTCGTCGACGGCCTCCCAATCGCGAAACGTACGAATCGGTACTTCGGTGAAGTACACCATCCCCTGCGATCCGACGCTCGCGACGCGCGCATCGAGACCTTCGTCTTCGATCACGTCGCGGTAACCAGACGAGAGACGATCAGCGAGATGAGTCACGTGGTCGTACGCATCGGAGGTTAGAATTTCGCGGAGCGTAACCCCTACCGCCCGAAGAGATAGTGGATTCCCGTTGTATGTTCCGTAGTGCGCCGCGCCGGTTGCGACGCCGTCGTCGAGGTCGGCTGCGATGCACTCCATGATTTCGCGACGGCCGCCGAACGCTCCGACGGGAAAGCCGCCGCCGATCGCTTTCGCCAGTGCGACGAGGTCAGGCTGAACGCCGTAATACTCCGCGCCACCCCCGGGCGCGAGTTTGACGCCGGTTTTCACCTCGTCGAAGATCAACACGACGTTGTACTCGTTAGCGAGTTCGCGCAGTCGCTCCAAAAATCCGTCCGCCGGTTCCACGAGTCCGAGGTTTAGACAGGCCGGTTCGACGAGGATTGCCGCGACATTACGACCGTGCTCACGGAGCAGCCGTTCGACGCTGTCCGCGTCGTTGTACCGACCCAAGAGGACATTTTCAGGTACTGAGTCCGGTATTCCCTGCGATTCTTTGACCGGTCGTGGATCGAATTCGGGTCCTGCCTGCTCGATCGGTGGCATCTTGCTCACCAACGCCGCGTCGAACGCCCCGTGATACGCACCCTCCATTCGGATGACTTTTTCCCGACCGGTATAGGCCCGCGCGAGGCGCACGGCGTGCATGGCCGATTCGGTCCCGCTGTTCGTAAACCGAACCTGCTCTATCGCATCCCAGCGATCAATGAGAGGCCGAGCCGCGAACTCGATGAGTTCGCTCGGACGTGTATACAACGTTCCGCGCTCGAGCTGATCGATGGCGGCTTCCGTTAGTTTCGGATGGGCGTGGCCCACGAGTTGGGTGCCGTTGTTGAGTGCGAAATCGAGGTACTCGTTTCCGTCTACGTCGTAGATAGTCGCTCCGTTCGCTCGAGTGGCGTGGATCGGATACGGTTCGTACGCGCGGAACGTACTACAAACACCGCCAGGGACAAGTTCACGGAGCTCTTCGGCCATGGCAGCTGAATTCGGTGTCCGTTCTCGGTACGTATCGTACGCCTTCGACAGCAGTTTTTCTCCCTTCATCTTTCACGTGGCACTGGAACCTCCACCCAAATGCGGAAGTGGATTTCCGGTCCCAGGACAATGACTATCGAGTTAGATATTAAATTTTCCCCCAATATCCAATTTGAGCGGGTGATTGCTCAGATTAGCGTGTTGCCGAGCAAAACAGGATCTATATCCAGACTCCTTTTACGGAATAGCATTTCCGCCCCTACCTGCATGTTACCAAGAAAAACAGGGTATCACCTAGCAACACATTTCAAACGAAAGCGTCGTTCGATCTCGGTTACGTGCAGACATTGGCGGCCCATGGATCGTTTTCATTCGATTGAGATAGCTAGAACCGAACGTCGCTCGGCGAGTGTCATCCATGAGTCACGTTCACAGCATTCGAACTTCTGCAACAATTCGAAGGAGAACGGTCGAATCAAGAAGCGAGCAAGATACCGACGATGAGGATGACGAAGAAGGCGACTCACATCGATAGCGACCGCATCGTGTGCGATCGGTCCTACGCAATAACGAAACCGGCAGATCCGTTGAACACCCCGTAGAGTAACGCCGCTGCAAACACGCATACATTCTCTAAGTAAGCCACGCAGTTACTGTTAGAGATCTAGACGGTGGAGAAGAGACTGCTTTACACAGGGTATGAATGCGACACGAGTTAGTGGCCGATCTACAAAAGTGGTGATTACTCAGCACAGATCAACTATTGGTCGGTCAACACCTTTGACTGCGGCTAAAAATCAGCTCCCAAGTCGATTAATATCGGAACACATAGTCTGAGTGAGCAAGTAGGTAAGCGTTGAAATGTCGTGGCTCCTCTTGATACTGGCTGGACTGTTCGAGATTGGATGGGCAATCGGACTCGAATATTCGGACGGATTCACAAAACCTGTCCCGACGGCTGGAACCGCTGTTGCCCTCATCATGAGTATGTTGCTGTTGGCACGGGCAGTCCAAAACCTTTCCATAGGTACAGCATACGCTGTCTGGACTGGTATCGGTGCTGTTGGAACAGCGTCGCTTGGGATAATCCTTTTTGACGAACCTGCAACCCTTGCCCGGATAGGGTTCATCAGCGTGATTCTCGTCGGTATTGTGGGTCTCCATTTCGTTTCCGGTGGCCACTAACCACCCAACGACTACTGTTGGAGTCTTCTCTGGAATGAACGTGGATATAGTACATAAGCAGGTATACTGAACGGATAATACATTTATTCTGACCGGAAACCAACAAGTCCATCGTGCTGAACTCATCCTCGGAGTCGGTCACATTAGATATAACAAGGGAAAATAGTTCGAACTCCCCCTGCTGAACTCACAACGCGTTTCTTGTATTTCATATGAGTTATAATGTCAGAGTAAACTTCAACATTATAGATTTGAAACTCGAAATACAGCACATGTCCGGTAACAAACCACTCCAAATGAGATTCACAAAGGTTCTCTACGGTGTTGTCATAGCGAATGTTGTTTACCAACTACAATTTGACCTCGTGGGCACTGTCTAGTTTAGCACCTCCGCTGGCGTCTGTCCGTTAAGTGATTGGTGCGGTCGTTATGTGTTATAGTAGTGTAAGGACTTTTCAAGTCATTCTCTGACGCTCGCCAGCCTGCCTACCCATGAATTATGGAAGCGGACAACTCGCATCTTCAGGGTATGAAACTAATTTTCGATCAGGTTTCGCTCGACGTAGTCAAGATGACCGCTTAATCCCAATCGAGAGAGGGCAGTCAGATAGCCGTAGCCATCGACGAGAAACACAGCATCAGAAAGATCGTGTTTCTCGGTTAATCGATGCAGGAACGCAGCGGCTGGATCGGTGCCTCGTCGTCCGAACACTGCGACATCAAGAATGAGCCTCGAGTCCAGGTCTATTGCAGCGTACACCCAAGACCAATTGCCGGTAATCTTGACAGCGGTCTCATCAACCGCGACCCGCGATGGCTTCGCCATCGGCGGGTCTGGCACGCTGTCAGCCAGCCGATGTACCCAGTGCCAGATTGCTTGATGAGTGCGTTGGACACCGAGCAAGCGAAGAATTGCTTGTGTCTCTCGAATCGAACATCCGGTCGCGTGAAGGCGGACGGCGAACACCCTGACGGGCGTCGCCGTCCGCTCACACTCCCAACATTCATCAAATTCCGCCGCGTAGCACTCGCTGAGCAGGTCTGCGAGCTTCATTCCAACCTCACTTCACGACCTGCTCGTTCCTCAAACTGGCCTAACTAGACGGTGCCTGAACGCGGATTACAATGCGGCGAAGAACATCGCCGTCCGATACTGTAGGTATATCCATCGCGGGCAGAAGTCTCGCGGTGGATGGGCTACCAATCAACTGGCCTTCAAGTCAGGGATAATGAGCGTTAACGGCGAGTACACGCCTACCGAGTTACTCGGTTAGAACGGGAGTCCACTGACAAGCCTCGGGGCTCGACCCCGAGGCGGTTGACACGGTCATTTAAACCGAACAGGGTCACTCGCTGCGTGAATCTGTCTTGAGCGTTATTTCGATACTCTCTCCAGGTTCGAGTTCCGCCGGATCTAAAAGGTGGAGAAAGTGATCGCCTTCTCCCCCACTTAACACGCGAGCCCTGACTGTATCCTCGGAACACTCGAGTTTCGCGTCGATCGCCTCGAGCCGACCGAGGAATTCCGCCTCAAGCGACTGTGCTTCGAGTGATCCCGTTTCTGGAGGAAGCGTCTCAGTGTCAGCTGCTACACCATCGGAGTCCGTCGACGCATACGGATCTGCCGCAGTCCGTGCAACCGTTTCCTCGAGGGCGCCGAGGTTGACGCCTTCGCCCTCGAGAGTGATCGGTTCGCGCCGGTTGATCTCCAGCGTACCATCTGCCTCAAGGGATTGTTCCTGTACCGCCTCCCAGTGGCGTCTGCGAATCCGTCTCGCAGTCGCTTCCGCGATCCACCCGGGGGCGTTCCAGCGTCCATCTTCGTAGACGACAGGTGTAACCGATGGCTCGTCGTATTCGAGTGCGTTGTACAGTTTGGCCGCCTGTCCGACGAAGGTGATCGGCAACTCACGTTCGACCGCCGTTGCAACGCGAGCGAGGAGCGTCGCGTAGTGGACGCCGGTGAGCGAGCTCGTTGCGACCACGACTCGCGAACCGGCGAACGCACGCTCGAGCACTGCCTCGAGTGACTCGTTGAGCGCGGCCGTGTACGAATCGTCGTTCGAGACGGTTAGCAACACACAGTCGATATCGAACGGATACGTGGTCTCGAGTCCTGGGAACCCGGCACACGGTCGTGAAATCGCCGGTGACGAGGAGGTGTTGCTCGGTACTGAGGAGGTCGTCGCCTACATTTTCGTCGCGAAACCTGAGTACGAATCCGGCAGCACCAGGGGTGTGTCCAGCTGCAATCGGTCGGACCTCGAGCGTGGGGAGGATCGACGTCCACTCGTCGATCGGTTCGAGAGCGTCGAGCGCAACCGAGATATCGCCGAGATCGTTGTCCTTTTGGGCCGGGTAACGCCTGCTCGAGGATCGTCGCCGTTGCGGGCGAGGTGTAAATTGAGGCGCTGTGTCGAACGTTTCTCGCGAGTGTTCGGTAGTGATCGATGTGTGCGTGGATGAGCAAAATTGCGTTCAGATACTCGTCGTCGCCGAGCATGGATTCGACGTCGACACCGTCGCCAGCATCGACGAGAACACACACACACGCGTGCCATCCTCAGTGGTGAAGCGCAGGAGCGTCGACTCGTTGCCGCTGTGAACGTTCATATGTTGGTAGGTGACACGCATACGTGGAGGACAGTTTCAATACAGTACTGCTGAATTTCAGCTTTTGTGTTAGCAGTAGTTGCTAGTACGATATCTGTGTTTAGAACGAAGCGTGACACTCCCGGTCAGTACAGTACAACCAGTTACCGGAGCTGCTATCGGTCTCTCCGGCTACTGTCAAAATCCGCGTGTTGCATACAAAGCTTCTCTCCAGCAGGACGCGATGCTGATGCGCCTACTAAATGTCGGAGCCCCTGTTGGCAGGCGGTCGACAGAACGAGGAGGACAGTCGATGGCCTCTAGATCCACAGAACTTGTTCACTACTGACAGCAGTCAGTCACCCGCGAATTCATTAGATGATTTTAGTTGATGGAACGAGTTGCATGAATATGGACACGCTCCAATCGAACGGCAGTACGTTCCGGGGGTACCGATGGTAAACGTCGCGCTCTCAGCGGCACAAATCGTCTTAGCGCTTTTTCTCGTGGTGCTCAACGGCTTTTTTGTCGCTGCAGAGTTCGCCTTCGTTCGGATTCGGGGGACATCAGTTGACCAGCTCGTCGAGGAGGGGCGGCCCGGCTCGGGGACACTCCAAGAAGTGATGACGAATCTCGATAACTACCTTGCCACGACGCAACTCGGCATCACCATCGCCTCGCTCGGGTTAGGATGGGTCGGCGAACCCGCCGTGGCGGCGCTCATCGAACCCGTACTAGAACCGGTTCTCCCCGCGAATCTCATCCATCTCGTCGCGTTCGCAATCGGCTTTAGTATCATCACGTTTCTCCACGTCGTCTTCGGTGAACTCGCGCCGAAGACGCTCGCAATCGCCCAGACCGAGCGACTCTCGCTGTTCCTCGCCCCGCCAATGAAGTTCTTTTATTACGTCCTCTATCCGGGAATTGTCGTCTTCAACGGGGCGGCCAACGCGTTCACGCGGTCGCTCGGTGTGCCGCCCGCGTCCGAAACGGATGAGACACTCGGCGAGCGCGAGCTCCTTCGGGTACTAACACGATCTGGCGAGGGCGGGGACATCGACGTGGCAGAAGTGACGATGATCGAGCGCGTCTTCGATCTCGACGACACGGTGGTGCGGGAGGTCATGGTCCCACGGCCGGACGTGGTGAGCGTTCCGGCGGATGCCACGCTCTCCGAACTACATTCGACCGTCTTAGAGGCCGGTCACACGCGCTATCCGATTCTTGACGCCAACGACGGTGATCAGGTGGTTGGATTCGTCGATGTCAAGGATGTGTTGCGAGCAGCGGTGGACGATGGGGATGCCGAGATCGTCGGTGACATCGCCCGCGAGATTCTCATCGTCCCGGAGACGATGGCAATTAGCGATCTCCTGATACAGTTCAGGGAGGATCGCCAGCAGATGGCCGCAGTCATCGACGAGTGGGGAGCGTTCGAGGGGATTGCGACGGTCGAAGACATCGTCGAGGCCCTCGTCGGCGATCTTCGGGATGGGTTCGATCTCGATGAGCGCGAACATTCGATACGCCAGCGTGACGAGGGGGGGTACGACATCGACGGCGGAGTCCCATTGTCGAAAGTTTCCGACGCCCTCGATGGTGACTTCGATAGCGAAGCGGTCGAAACGATCGGTGGGCTGGTGCTCGGGCAACTCAACCGCGCGCCAGAACCTGGCGACCGCGTCGAGATCGACGGTCACGTCGTTGAGGTGACGAGCGTCGAGGGGACCCGAATTTCGACGGTATGGGTCCACGAAAGAGATATCGACGATCCAGCAGTGGACTGATTGGGATTAGCGTTGATCCTCATACCTTTCCAGTGTAGCAGATCAGAAACCTGTTGAAATCGGCGTGCAAGACGTAGAGGCTACGTTCAGCACAACCACTCCATTTGGTTCACGTCGAAACCGGTGACCCACTCGCTCACTACACATACGTACCGTTCGATATTCTCCAGTACTAACACTCAGATTGTGACGTCACCATCACTGCTTATAGAGCGAGGAGGTGTCTCTCCTCTATGACCGATTCGGGTAGCGACGAGTTCGACCCAACAGCACCAGATCAGCGGGAGATTGGCCGCGAAATGGTCGACGATAGTACGGGACTCGGTTCGGTGATGGCCCACGCCTATCGCGGCGAGATAGACCGAGTGGGGACGTGGCGGCAGCGCCTCGACGAGACGACGAAGTGGGCGGTGACGCTAATGGCAGCGATCTTGACGTGGGCGTTTTCGAGTACCGATAACCCACACTATATCTTGCTGATCGGGATCGTCGTCGTCACCGTCTTTCTGGGCATCGAAGCACGGCGATACCGGGACTACGACGTCTTTCGCTCCCGTACTCGAGTCATCCAAGAGAACCTGCTCGCAAACGCCCTCGATCCGTCCCAAGGCATCGAAAGTCACGACTGGCGGGCGGAACTGAGCAGGGACTATCGCAGGCCGACGCTGAAAGTCTCGTTCTACGAAGCACTCGCAAACCGGCTCCGGCGTGTGTACCTTGCGCTGCTCGGTGTCCTATTGGTCGCGTGGGTCTTCAGGATCACAGCGTTCGCGCCGCGCCAGGACTGGCTGACGACCGCTGGAATCGCCCGTCTCCCCGGGATTGCTGTGGTCGCCGTTGTGGCTGTGTTCTACGTCGTACTACTGGGCGCCACCTTCTGGCCCCGCGAGCGCCATGCCAAGGGTGAATTCCGTGAAGGGGACCCGGCCGACTGGAAAGAGACAGACCGATAAATCCATTCTCCGTATAATGTATTATTTCGGTAGTGGAACGGGATATAGAGGGCTGCAGTACCTACTAGGAGTGATGCCCGAATCAGAGGCGACCCGTTGGGAGTACGAGACGCTTCGCCCGCCGCGCGATGAGACCCAAAAAGAAGCGGAGGATCCGAAAGCGGAGTTGAATCAACTCGGTGCAGAGGGCTGGGAGTTTGTGGAGACGATCGACTACGAGGGAGGCGGCACCAAGTACCTCGTTTTCAAGCGACCTGCCCAATCGGGTGAGCCAGTATGACTGACGAGACCGACATCAGTACGGCCAACACGATGCGTGAGCGCTCGGGCGAGAGTCGGATTAAGCTCTGGTTGCTGCTGCGCGCGAACCGCCTTCTCGTCTCCAGCGTCCTGACCAGTGCCGTGTTCGTCGTATTCGTCATCGCCGTCGCTGTCCTCGATCCACCGTTTTCATGGCAAATCGAGTCCGGCGACATGATCGACACGATGTTCTCGACGATGATCACGGTCATCGTGACTGGGACGACACTCGTCGTCACGATCGGTCAACTCGTCCTCTCCCAAGAGAACGGCCCGCTCGGCGATCAACGCGAGCGTATGTCCAGTTCGATGGATTTCCGGGATTATACTGAAGAATTAATCGGGTCTCCGAGTCCTGCCGATCCATCCGAATTCCTCCGACAGATCATCGGAATCACGGCACAACGGACTACAGCTCTTCGAGAGTCCATTGGCAAGAATGATGACGAGGATCTCCGAGAAGAGGTCGATGAATTCGCTGAAAGCGTCACTGGGAACGCTGACCTGGTCCGGGACCAACTCGAGGATTCGCAGTTCGGCTCGTTCGATGTGTTATTCGCTGCACTGAATTTCAATTATGGCTGGAAAATCTTTCAGGTTGAACGTCTCTCGAACGAATACGAAGAGAGCCTCACTGAGGAAGAACGCGGCTTGCTTGACGATCTCAAAACAGCGCTGTCTCTGTTTGGTCCGGCGCGCGAACACATCAAGACGCTGTACTTCCAGTGGGCACTCATCGACTTGTCTCAGATGATTCTCTATGCTGCAGTCCCAGCATTGGCCGTTGCGGGTATCATGGTCGGAATCGTCGATGCGGGGACGTTCCCTGGAAGCACACTTGGTCTCGATCACATCATCCTCGTCGTGGGCGGTGCGTTTGCGGTGACGCTCGTTCCATTCATGCTGTTCGTCTCGTACGTCCTTCGCGTCGTCACCATAGCGAAACGGACACTTGCCATCGAGCCGCTGATCCTCCGCGAATCACAACGCTAAGATCCGACGCAGAACTCAACCCTCAGACACGGTTGGATGTGGACGCTTCGTGAGGGACTGAGAATTACGCTGTAAGAATCAAGGGGCCGATTCCAGGTAGGATTCCTCGATACGTCGTGCATGGAACGCCGTATCCTCTCACTCACGAAGGAGTACAACGGTCTCTTCCTTTTGCTGGTCGATCAGCAGTTTGAGCAAGGGCTTCATCTCGTCGAACCGTGGGCCTTTCGTTACGACGTGGGCGTCTCGGTCCCACTCGATGAAGCCGTAGTCAGTCAGTTTGGGAAGATGAACGTAGTGCAGTCGCAGAAGTTCCTCGTCCACTCCCGGAATCACTCGGGAGCTGGACAGGTGCTGTTGGAAGAGTCCCTCGTCAGCTTCGGCAATCTTCTGTGACATTTCAGGTAGCTTTGGAACGTCGTGCGGGTTATGGGTCGATAACTCGACTAACAACTGGCGTCGGCAACTGTTAGCCAAACCGTCAAACACGTCATCATAATCCTTATTGATCATCTACATCCCTCTTGTTACGTGTTTGTCCCCAACCACGTTAAACATATAACATTTTCACGAGTAGTAGCTGTTTTGATTAACTGAGTAAAAGGGGGCGATCAGTCCGCGTGCGGAGCTATCGGGACTGCTACAATCTACTGTAGTGAAGGGCCCAGGCGGACTTTTCAGTCGCCCCGTCTAAGGACACGGTATGGACGCCATTCAAATCGACGACGTGGACCGGAGCATCCTGCACCAACTCCAACTCAACGCTCGCCAGACCGATACGGAGATCGCCGAGAAGGTTGACGTGACCTCCACGACGGTCCGGAACCGCCTCGACAAACTCGAAGACGGGGGCGTGATTCGGGGCTATCATCCCAAGATCAACTACGAGGAAGCGGGCTACCCTCTCCACGTCATGTTCGTCTGCACGGTCAATCCGAACGACCTGGAATCGCTGGCCGAACAGATCCTCGACGTTCGCGGTGTGGTGACCACCCGCGATTTGCTTGGGGGCGAACGGAATGTCCACGTCGAGGTCGTCGCTGGCTCGGTCAGGGAGATCGAAGAGATCCGCAACGAACTGGCGGAGTTGGGCATGACGATCAACAGCTCCGAGATTATCTCTGAGACGCAGGTCCAGTCCTGGGACCACTTCTATCCACGGACGGGCCCCGACGCGCGCCAAGACGACGACACCGACGATGGGTCGGTCACCGATCAAGGGTAATCGGGGGATCGCTTGAAAATTTTAAATCTAGTCACGGCTATAGGCCTCCACCCACATTCGTATTTTAATATATCCACCGATAACCGATTGAGGTTGAATTTTTCAAACGTAGCAACTATATGGGTAAAAGAGTTTATTCGTTCGCACGTCCTTGCCGCGGTATGGCCGAATCGATCGAGGCGGTAACTAATACTTCCAGTACATTGTCATACTCCATTCGTAGGTATGTCATGGACTACCTCGCCGAGCAGGAGACTCCAGTCTCCTTCGACCGCCTGGTCACTCGGGTTGCCGCCTGCACACCGACAGCAAGTGCGGAGAGTCAGTCACCCAAATCCCGACCGAACGTGAAGTAGCCCTCTCAACCAGTCGGACATGACAGGACCATATAATGACAACTGGACAACGTAAAGCCGAGACGGTGAGTCTGTTGCAGGACCTCGGGCTGAAAGAGTACGAGGCGCGGAGTTTCCTGGCATTGACCCAACTCTCGACGGGGACCGCGAAGGAAATCAGCGATATCTCGGAGGTTCCGCGAACCCGGGTGTACGACGCCGTCCGAGTGCTGGAGTCGAGGGGGCTGGTCGAAGTGCAGCACGGTACCCCTCAGCAGTTTCGCGCGGTCAGCATCGAGGAGGCATCCGCGACCTTGCGTCAGCAATTCGGAACACGGATCGACACCCTTGAGTCACACCTCGAAGCGCTCGATTTCCAACCGGAGGTCGACGACAGCGACCAAATGCAGGAGGTATGGACGCTGTCCGGCCACGATGGAATCGAAGCCCGGACACACACGCTGCTGGAGAACGCCGAGTCGGAGATCGTCCTGCTGATCGTCGAGGAGGAACTCCTAACGGAGGCGTTGTACGAGCGGCTCCACGACGCGGTTGACCGCGGCGTCGACGTGATCATCGGTGGCGAAACGGACGCGATCATCGCCAAGCTCGGTACCGAGCTGCCATCCGTGAAAGTGTTCGAAACCGACCTGAACTGGCTCCTCGGGCCGGCGAGCGACGACGAGGTTGCCATCAGCCGCCTGCTGTTGGTTGATCGCACGACGTTACTGGTCAGTTCCTTCTACCCGGACGCCGACCACGACTCAGACGAGCAGGCGATCTTCGCCAACGGCCTGGAGAACGGTATCGTCGTCCTGCTTCGCCGGATAATCTCCTCGGGGCTGCTCCCCCTGGCGGACCCGGCGAGGTAGCCAGCCAGCGGGTCCCGGGCCAGCCAGCACGAACAGTGTGATGACTACAGGAAACAGAGTACTAAGTGTCGGAAGTTCGCTCAAAGGCCTCAGTAGCGACTAACCCAAAAGGCTGACCCGCTAGTCGTCTAGTATGGCAATCGAAGCCTCATTCACTGTCAAGCAAGCAGATTTCCCGCTGAGCGCTGTGTTTGAGCAATTGACGGATGTCACGATCGAGTTAGACCGTATTGTGCCAACGGGCGAGGCTATTATCCCCTACTTTTGGATTTCTGCTGATGACACGGGAAAACTCACGACAGATTTGAGTGCTGATATCGGGATCGAACAGGTAAAAATAATCGACCAAGTGGAGAAACAGATGTTCGTCCGTATCGACTGGAATCTCACCCACGAGAGCATTCTCACGGCAATCGTAAACACTGATATTACGCTCCTTTCGGGCATCGGCAAGGAAAAACGGTGGACCTTTGAAGTCCGGGCAAGCGAGCAACAAGACCTCTCTGACTTCCAGACATACTGCCAAGACCATGATATCCCGATTGAGCTAACTGAACTACACGCGATTTCCTCGCTCAGGTCCGATCGAGAGTACGACCTCACCGATGGGCAACGGAATGCGCTGATAATAGCGTATTCGAACGGGTATTATGACTCGCCACGAGACGCCACGCAAGACGATCTCGCAGACGAACTCGGGATCACCCGGCAGGCGGTTTCATCACGGTTAAAGCGCGGTATGCGACGCCTCGTAGCGAGCACTCTCATCACTCCTGAGGAGTAGACGCCGACCCCCGGATAAAAACCTGTTGCGCGAGCAAAATCCAGACTCAACCCCGTACATAGCCTTTGTTTGGGTGATGGAACCTTCTCAACCCTTGGCCGCGAACTCGGACATCGCAGAGTCACTGAGCCCAATTGAATTCGATGTGGAGAGCGAATCGTTCCAGGCGACGTACGACAGCACCCGTGACTCGACGAGTTTAGCGGTCGTTGCAGTTGTTGCGACCGCCCGTGGGGAAGAACCGCTTGCATTGACACCGCTTCAGACCGTTATTGACACAGAGGCGTTTGACAAACTGGCGACGGAGTTAGCTACCGGTATCGGGAACTGTGACAGCATTTCCTTCAGGTATGACGGGTTCGATATCACGATAACTAGTGAGGGAATTATCGAAGCGGCCCCTATCGAGAACCCATAATCGGTACTGATGCTTCCCTATCGCGTTGTGTGTGCTTGCTGTGGAACGACTCGAACGGGCCGGAAACGGACGCCTGACACTACAGTCGTTCGGTATCGAGATACGAATTCGGAGTGTGGGTGCGAGGAACTCGAGATCAGAGGGACAACTGGAGATGAGTGAGCAGGTTGCTTCGAGTCGTGAGGACTTCCAGACGGCGCTACGAAACCAACAAGAACGAGTGGTCGCTGCCGTAGCAGCAGATGAGACGATAGAAGCAACGCCGATTATTCGGGATGATGAAACTCTCTCCTGCGAGGAGTACGTCACACTCGTGTATGAACTCCACCACGTCTATCTCCCCGAGTTACAGGCTGCGGGGGTGATTGAGTTTGATCGACGTGAAGACGTAGTGAGCCGAGGAGAAGGCTTTGATGAGCCCCATCTGAGACTCAAATACTGTCGTGATAGGTGAGACACCACGCACGGATTTAATGTATAAAATTTCGAGTAACAATCTATGTTTGACTTGGCCGGGTTTCAGCGCAACCTACTGCTCGTTGCTGCAGGACTCGATGACCCTCATGGTCTCGCAATCAAAGACGAGTTCGAGAACTCGAGCCGGCGCCGAACAGGCTCTCCGCTCACAGCAGGCCGACACGACCGTGGACTGCCGACTGCGATCGGATGGAAGAAAGATGGGCAAGGGAACACACGTCCTGGATGGAAACGTAGTCAACTCAACCGCCTTCGGCGGGAGCATCGCCGAAGTCAGTGGCGAACGAAGCGTGAACGAAATCTCGGATACAGTCTCGGCGAAGTCCGTCGGATCGTAAGTGCGCTCGAGTTACCGGACTCGCTGTGCGAACAGGCGTGCATGCTCTTTCGGCGTGCTCAAGCAGAGGACCTCTGTCAGGGACGGTCACTCGAGGGGGTTACAGCAGCGAGCGTCTACGCAGTGTACCGGTGTAACGGACTCGGACGAACCCTCGAGGAGAGCAGTCAGCTGGCGACGTGCTCACGGTCAGACCTCGAGTGTGCGTACTCGGCGATGAACACCGAACTCGAGCTTCCGACAACGATTTCACGGCCACAGAATTTCCTCCCGCAACTCGCAGCCACGCTCGAGGTTCCAGACGCGATTCGACACCGAACCACTCGATACGCGCATCGAGCGACGCGTGTAAGGGGCCTGCCGGTGCAACGGCCACTCACGGTTGGTGCACGACGTCAGCGAGATGGCCCGGGTCACGGAGTCACGAGTTACGAACGCCTACAATATGCTGAACGAAGAGCTGGGTCTCCCCGCTGAGCCCGTCTCTCCCAGCATGTTCGTTCCGCGACCCGCCCAGACCTCGAGTGTCCCGACGAGATCCGTCAGCGGGTCCGAATCCTCGCGGAGCAGGCCGAGGAACGCGGCGTAACGATGGGCGTTCATCCGACCGGGTTCGTAGCGGCTTGCCTCTACAAAGCGGGGTAGGAACAAGGACAGTGGGTGACGCAAAGAGACGTCGCGGGGACTGGGAACGTCACGCCAACAACGGTTCGGACGCACCACGAGACGTTAGAGGATCAGGTAGCCTGACAACACTCGGCTACAAGCACTATCGTTAGATAGTTTTCTCAACAAACTATTTGTTCCTCGACCGCGTAGCACCCAGTATGACCGAGACGTGGGACGACGTCAACGAGCAGGTCAAAGCGGACTGGAAAGACGACACTACGCCGTTCGAGCGGGTGTACGAAATCGTCGAACAGACCCACGACGGGCAGTCGGCGGCCGAGATCGCCGATCGCGCCCTCGTGAGCGAGCCGACGGCGCGTCGCCACTGCAAGACGCTCGTGAATACCGGGTTCGCCGAAACGGAACAGGACGGCCAAACGACGCTGTACAAGCGCAACAGCGACCGGGTGTTGATGTCCCGGATCCGGGAGCTGCGTGAGGAGGTCAGTCGGTCGGAGTTGGTCGACAGTATCCAAGAGATGAAGGCCGAGATTCGGCGCTACGAGGACCGTTACAACGTGGTGTCTCCAGAAGAACTCGCCCAGGAACTCGACGCCGACGAGACGGAGGGTTGGGACGACCTCACCACGTGGCGGACGACGCGACAGAATCTCGCCGTCGCCCAGGCAGCACTCGCCTACGACGAGGCCAGCCACCAGCTCGCTGTATGAGCGAGGACGACCGTGCCGGCGAGTTCGGACCGATCTATCTTCCGGCACTCCAGCGGATTCGTGACCTCTGGCTCGAACTCGAGCCGCTCGTCGACGAAACAGCGTACGACGACGTCGTCGCCCCCACGGAACTGCAGATCAGTCTCAGCGCTGGGCTCGGCGACGCCGACAGCGCTCGGCTCGATATCCAGTGGAGCGAACTGGGGATGTATTCGTTTCACTACGTCGATAGCGACGACGTCAACTGGCGTTTCGATCGCCATCCGAATACACACTCCCCCGAGATCCATTTCCATCCCCCGCCCGAGGCAGCGACGACGGACGCTGAACCGTCCTGTATCAACGTGACCGAGGTCTCACTCGTGACGCGTGCCGTTCATGCGATGTGGCGGGCAGCGTACGAGGACGATGACCTGGATCGGCTGAATAGTGCGTCAAACCCACCGTGAAGAGAACTACCAAGAGACTAAAAGGGATCTACCCCTTGAGACACGGCCGTAGCAGTATCCCGTCGCGCCCGTAGTGTTGATGCGGCACTGCAACAGTATCGCGGCTTCTCTCAGAATGAGAACGTTCCAATCTGGAGCGAAAGCGAAATCGACGTATCGGTTTTTCCCGCTCGCGCTGGAACACCGTCCACGAACATGGACGTAACCGAAAACATGGTTCAGGATGTCTGCACGGACGCGGTCTTCGAGCGCGGCGAACGATACCTTGCTGAGGGCCGTGTCCATGAGATTCACCGCGTCGACACCACCGTAACCGCTGTCGTGAGCGGCAGCCGTCAGTACGATGTCCGTGTTGACCTCGCCGCCGACGGGTTTGCCCCGTGGTGCGACTGTCCGTACGACGGGCCGGGAACGTGCAAGCACGTCATCGCCGTGTTGCTTCGGTGTGTTGACGACCGTCCCCCAGACGAAGGCGATCGACTCGACGCTGCACTCAACGGTGCCGACGCCGACGAGCTCCGCGTGTTCCTGCGTGAAGAACTCGTGACCGATGCGGACCTCCGCGATCGGTTTCTCGCCCATGCCGGTGGGTCGACGAGGCGGTCGGTCAACGAACTCCGCACCTCGATCGATCGGCGGTTTGAGGAGACGAACCCTGAGTACGATGTCGTTTTCGAGCCGATCGACTTCACGCAGTGGTTCGATCTCGCGAAGGAATACCGAAAGCAGGGGCAGTACAGATCGGCGATGATCGTCTACCGGGGACTTATCGAGTCGCTTGACGACAACATGGAGCGCGTCGACGGCGCATACGACCACTTCTCGAGTGCGTTCAGACGGGCACTCGACGGGTACGTCGACTGTGTCGTGGCCACGGAACACGACGCAGACACGGTCCCAGACGCCGTCGCTTTCCTCGATGAGCGAGCGAGGTCGGGAACGGCATTCCTCACGGAACGCTTCGAGCGGGCAGCGGCCGAGCTCCGAGAAAAAGTGGGCGAACAGTCCTGCGAGTAGCTCACGCAGCGTCGACGACGTTCGGAGCGCGTCATGACTGGCCCGCGACGAGCGATACTTGGACTCGCCGATACTGAGGGGCACCGCGTCAGTGAGGGCGGCGACATCAATGATCGTAGCGCATCATACACCTAGTGATGTACTGGAAAGCGTTACGAGGTGTCTTCGCGTGAGTGAACTACCCCACCCTACTCACTCACGGCTGACGCCGTTCGCTCCTTGAGGGTGGGGCTTCCTGTTTCAACGACGCACTTTGCATCCACGACGGTGGACGAGCCACCAGTCGCGGACGTAGAGAGTGCAGTCTCCGCAGGCGTGACTTCGGCGTGTCCCACGCCTAACTCCTGAAGACCACGTTGTAGCACGTTGTACGCGGCGTTCTCGTCACGGTCAGTCTCGAACCCACACGTTGGACAGAAATGTTCGCGTACCCACAGTTCTTTTTCAACCTCAACCCCGCACTCGGCACACTCTTGCGTCGTGCCCTCAGGTTCGACTTTCACGAAGTGCGTGCCCTCGCGCTCGCATTTGCATTCGAGGAAGTCGATGAACGTCCGCCATGACGCCGACGCCAGGTTCCGACTGTTCGACGGCAGTTGCATCATACCGTGAACGTCGAGGTTTTCCACGGCCACAAGGTACTACTCCCGAGCGTAGTAGTTCGAGAGTTTGTGCAGGAAGTCGCAGCGTTTCCGTACAATACGAGCGTGGATACGGGCCACGCGGCGGCGTTGCTCGTGGCAGTTTTGCGACCCCTTCTCCTTGCGACTCAACGCTCGATGCTAGAGCCACCGAGGCGGTCGAATTCTGGCATGGATACCTCGAGTTCAACCCCTCACTCCTTCAAACTCTAACCTGAACAGCGCCTCCGCTCCCGTTCCCAAGCTTCATCAAATTCCCCCGCGTAGCACTCGCTGAACAGGTCTACGATCATAATTCTAAACTCACTCTATGACCTGCTCGTTCCTCAAACTGCGCTAACTATAGTATGACCTAGAAATAATTACTCACTTTTGGTATAGAGAGTTGGTCAAGAGCCGTATCAATCGCCGTTGTGAGATCGTCGAGTGACTCAAAGAAGCGGTTGCTGAGAGCGGCTTGGAGTTGTCTCCAGCACTCCTCGACAGGATTTAGCTCTGGCGAGTATGCCGGTAACGTGACGAAGGCGAGGTCGTCACGGGCCGCTAGGTCCGTGACGGCCGATGCCTGAAAATACGGCGCTCCATCCAGCACAATGAGCAAATCATCTTCGAACTCTTGGCATAATGCAAGAATGAAATGTTTCGCGTGTTCGGCGGTTACGTACTCTTCGAATCGAGCGAAAAAGCGATCACCGTCTTCGGTGATCGCGCCCAAGAGACACGTCCAGTCACGTTGACCGGATAATTCGACGGATGGCCGCGTGCCGCGGGGAAACCACGCGGCACGCGGCTCGACCTGCACGGATTTCTTGGTTTGATCGATACAGACTACGGTGGCGTCCAGCTCCCGCCGCTTTTTTTGAACTCTTTGCGGAACGTTTCTTGCTCGTCAGCATCGGATTCAGCGGCTGTACGGCGTGGTTTTTGATAGCTCAATCCCGCTTCTTTGAGCAACCGCCGGCAACTCGGGAGCGAGTACTCGACATCGTAGGTTTCGGCAAGATACTGCTGGACGAGCGCCGGCGTCCACGCCGGCGCGTCGAGCCCAACTTCCTCAGGAGATCCGTGGACAGTTGCTTCGAACTGTTCTTGCTCTGTTTCCGAGAGTTTTCGCTTTCTCCCAGATCGATGAGCATCAGTAACGGCCTGCTCAAGCGACTCGTCGGTGTCGAGCCGCTTGAGCCAATTATAGATCGTTTTCCGTTCAACTCCGTACCACTTGGCAAGTTCACTCTGTGGAACGCCGTTTTTGTAGGCAATCGCGGCTAACAGCCGTTGTGCCGGTTTCTTTCCGTCTACGTTGTCGAGTGCGTTCTGAAGATCCTCAACGGAGATCTCGTCAAGATGTTCCATTACAATGGCTTACAATCTCTGCGTAAATAGTTCTAATGACTACTATAGTACCGGTCGCGATCGGCTACCTTCTCGTCGGAACGATCGGTCTGCTCGCGACGACGCCGGTACTCGAGTTCGAATCGATCACTCTCCCGCAGGTCAGTCACTACTACGCCGTCGGATTCGGCGCGGTACTGATCTACGCACTCGGTGCACGACTACTGATCGGGTTCTACCACGTGACCCCGTCGCGCGTCATCTCCTGGCCGACGCTCCTCGCCGGAGCGGTCGCGCCGCTCCTGCTCGGGATGCCCCTCTGGCAGGAGCCATGGTTCTCCCTTGGGGGCGTACTGGGAGCCGTTGCGATGACAGGCTACCTGCTCCTGGTGGGATTCGTCGCGGTCGAAACCGATAGGTCCCGCGTCGAACTCGCGGGCATCCTCTGTGGTTCGCTCACGGGCGTCGCCGCGGTCGCAGTTGGGCTCTCGGTGGCGTTCGGAGGCGGGATCCACGATGCGACGACGCTGCACCGGACGTTCGTTCTTAGTGGGTTCTTCCCCCTGACGATCGTCGGCTACGCCTACCAGTTCTTCCCCGTCACGAGCGGAAGATTCCCCGGCGCGACGACTCGAGGCGTCGCGGCGGCGATCGGGTTGCTGGCGGTCGGCGTCCTGGTTCAGGGCATCGGTGTGGTCGGACAGATCGAACTCGTCCGTTCCGTCGGGATCGCGTGTTCGGCGCTCGGCGGCCTCGGCTACCTGTATCTCGTAACTGGTCGGTTCGCAGGGTGGTCGCACGCTCGAGGCGAGTGACGGACCGCACTATCTACTTCCGGGCATGCGCTCGTCGCAACTCATAAAAGGATACGCTGAGCATGCTCAACAGAGAGATGGCGTCCAGCACAGCTTCCTCGACGGCGGTCGACGAAGAAGTCCGCCAGCTGTACGAGCGGTATCAGGCGACCGAAAGCGACGCCGAGCGTCACGAGATCGCCCTCGAGATGGGGAAGCTTGACGGACGCCGCCACGCGGAGATCTACGCAGCACTTGAGGACGAGTAAGCGCTTTTTCCTCCCGCTTGCCTATTGTGGAGTTGTTCGTTGTGACTGGTAGTCCATCGAATCCCCGGGCTTGCCGTTAACTGATTTCTCTCGGTCTCGTGGTTGCTAGCGTCAGTCCAAATTAACTCCATGACCTGATCGTTCATCAAAACTGACCTAACTACGCCTGCCCTCTGATGAATATTGCAGGATTTACCTAAGTCACCAGCGGTGGTGGACGTGCGCTTTAACGTACTCGTTATAGACGTCGCGGACGGCGTCGTGGACCGACTCATCGAGCGGCTCGAGGTCGCTCGCGGCCACGTTCGAGCGGACGTGTTCGGGCGTCGTCGACCCCGGGATCACGTTTGAGACGGCGTCGTGGTTGAGGATCCACCGAAGGGTGAACGACGGCAGGGAGACGCCCTCGGGACGTGCTCCTCGAGCGCCTCGACCGCCTCGAGTCCAACCTCAAAGACAACGCCGGCGAACGTTTCCCCGACGTCGAACGCCTCGCCATCGCGGTTAAAGTTGCGGTGGTCGTTCTCAGGAAACGCGGTGTCCCGAGTGAGCGTGCCGGTCAACAGTCCCGAGGCGAGCGGGACGCGGACGATGACGCCGACGTCGCTCGCCGCCACCTCCTCGAAGAACAGTTCGGCCGGTCGCTGGCGGAACGGGTTGAAGATGATCTGGACCGACTCGACGCCTGAGTACTCGATCGCCTTCAGCCCCTCCTCGACGCGCTCGACGCTGACGCCGTAGTTGGCGATCCGCCCCTCGTCCACGAGCGTCTCGAGGGCGTCGAACGTCTCGGGCTGGTAGTAGACGTCCGTCGGCGGGCAGTAAAGCTGGACGAGGTCGACCCGGTCGATCCCGAGGTTCTCACGCGATCGGTCGACGAAGCGCCGGAGGTTCTCCTCGGTATACCCCGCCGTGACGTGGGGGTCGAGTCGGCGCCCGGCCTTCTCGCGACGCTGACCGCGTCGCGCTCGAGGTCCTCGGCGAGGACGTCGCCGGGAATGCGCTCTGAGCGGCCATCGCCGTAGACGTCCGCCGTGTCGAAGAAGTCGATGCCGGCGTCGCGGGCGGCTTCGACCGCGCTGATCGCCTCCGATTCGCTCACGTCGCCCCAGTCGCCGCCGATCTGCCAGGCGCCGTAGCCGACTTCGCTCACCGAACCGACCGATCCGAGCGTCCTGTGATTCATCGTTCGCTCTCGAGTTCGAAGAACGAAACCTAAGGCGTTTTCGAAGCGGTCACCGGCGACGAACGTCCGCAGCACTGGTGACTCGGGCGAAACCCGTCGATCACCGCGCAAGCAGTCGATACGCCGGCGCGATAACCTCGATCGTTCGTCGCAGCGCTCTCCTCTTTCGCGTCAGTATTAGTGCGTACGGACCATCGGACTAGACGTGTCGACCGATACACCCTCGAGCGACGGACTCGTTTCCGTAACGGGCGAACCGGTTCACCACGGCATGGGAATCACGGCCACTCGAGCGTTCCCGACGAACGCGTATCCCGCTCACCTCGATCCATTCGTGCTCTTCGAGCAGTTCTCCATCGATCCGGAGACGGGATTTCCGATGCACGAACACCGGGGATTCGAGATCGTCTCGTATATGATCGAGGGCGGAATGGAGCACGAGGATTCACTCGGCGTCGAGCGTACCGCGTACGAGGGGGACGCGATAGGGATCACGACCGGCAGTGGAATCCAGCACTCGGAGTTCTCCGCGGACGGGAAGGCGTGTACCGGACTCCAGCTTTGGGTTAATCTGCCGCGAGAACGCAAGGACGCAGATCCACGGTTCGTCGACGCCGACGCGGCGGACCTCCCGGAAGCGGAGACGAACGGAGCGCGCGTGACCACGGTCGTCGGCGAGAAGTCACCGATCGACCTGTGCACGCGCCTGAAGTACCTCGACGTGCACGTCACCGATTCGTGGACGTGGGACATTCCTGCCGGATGGACGGGGTTCCTGTACGTCCTCGATGGTTCCGGTTCGATCGAGGAGACCGCTATCGACCAGGGCGACGTGACGATCGTGATCGAGCGCGAATCGCTGACGGTAGCGAGTAGTGGTTCGCTTCGTGCCGTGGCCGTGTCCGGGCGGCCACACGGCGAGCCGATCACGCAGCGCGGACCGTTCGTCCTCTGAGTGAGGACAGGATGCTACGCTCGACGAATGCTCGTTTCTGTTGCTGTCCGAGTCGGGGAGTAAAACCGATTGACAGCCGAATCGGACAAGGATCCTGGCGATCTCGTCGATCGATTGCATCGTCTCAGCCGGACACGCGGTCGATTGCTTCCTCGAGCGCTCGTTCGACGTAGACCTCGAGCAGGTGCGCTCTGAACTCCGCAGAGGCCTGCTCATCATCCATGAGCTGGTACGGCTCGACTCCGTCAGTTGCGAGTGCCGCGGCCTCGGCGGCCAGCTCCTCCTCGTCGAGCGACTCTCCGTCGAGGTGCTCCTCGACGGACGTGAGGCGCATCGCGTGGCCGAACGCACCGTTGGCGGCCACGCGAGCGCCGGCGATCGCGTCGCCGTCCGTTTCGAGGACCGCGGCGACGCCGACGAGCGCGTACCCCGAAGAGTCGCTGGCCTTCTTCAGGTAGACGCCGACGTCGTCGTGACCGAGGTGGGGAATCTCGACCGTCGTGAGCAGTTCGCCCTCCTCGAGCGCCGAGGTGAACATCGCGACGAAGAAGTCGTCGGCGGAAATCGTCCGCTCGCCGTCGGGGCCGCGAGCGTGAACCGTCGCGTCCGCGGCGAGAACCGCCGCGGGGAGGTCCGCCGCGGGATCCGAGTGGGCGAGGTTTCCGCCGATCGTCCCGACGTTTCGTACCTGAAGGTCGCCGATCACCGCGGCGGCTTCGGCGACGACCGGATTGTCTTCTTGGAACCGCTCGTCGTCGGCGATGACGGCGTACTCGGTCATCGCGCCGATTCGGGTCACGTCGTCGTCCCGGCTGATGTCGTGCAGTTCGTCGACGTTCGAGAGGTCGACGACGACGTCCGGCGACGCCAGCCCCGACTTCATCGTCGGGAGGAGGCTGTGGCCGCCAGCGATCGGCACGACCTCCCGGTCGCCGTGAGCCTCGAGCGTTTCGATCGCCTCGTCGACGGTCTCGGGGGCGTGGTACTCGAACGCGTCGGGGTACATCAGGAATCCCCCTCCGTCGCCGCGTCGATCGCACGCCACACCCGCTCGTTCGAGAGGGGCATGTCGAGGTGGTCGATGCCGAACGGCTCGAGGGCGTCCACGACCGCGTTGACGACGGCCGGCGCGGCCGCGATGGTCGCGGACTCGCCAACACCCTTGACGCCGATGGGGTTGTGCGGGCTGGGCGTCACGGTGCTGTCGGTCTCGTAGTCCGGAAGGAAGTGGGCCCGCGGGAGCGCGTACTCGTTCATCGAACCGGTCACGAGCGTGCCGGTGTCGTCGTAGACCGCCCCCTCGTAGAGCGCCGCCCCGACGCCCTGGGCGATCCCGCCGTGGATCTGCCCCTCGACGATCATGGGGTTGATCTGCTCGCCGCAATCGTCGACCGCGACGTACCGCTGGAGGTCGACTTCGCCGGTCTCCGGTTCGATCTCGACGACCGCGACGTGCGTCCCGAACGGGAACGTGAAGTTCTCCGGGTCGTAGTATGAGGTCGCCTCGAGCCCGGGTTCGGTGTCCTGGGGGATGTCATGGCCCAGGTACGCCGCAAGCGCGACCTCCTGGATGGTGATCGACCGATCGGGGGCGCCGACCACGCTGAACTCGCCGTCCTCGAACTCGATATCCTCGACGCTCGCCTCGAGCGAGTGCGCGGCGATTTTCTCGGCCTTCTCGACGACCTTCCGGGCGCTCGTCGCGATGGCTCCGCCGCCTACGGGGCCGCTCCGGCTGCCGTAGGTGCCCATCCCTTGCGGGACTTCGCCAGTGTCGCCCTCGACGACCTCTACGTCTTCGAGGGGAACGCCGAGTTCCTCGGCGGCGACCTGGGCAAACGTCGTCCGGTGGCCCTGCCCCTGATCGGCGGTACCGACTGCGACGGTCACCGTCCCCGACGGGTGGAACCGAACGACGCCCGCCTCCCAGCCACCGGCCGCCGCGCCGAGTTCGCCGGCGGCCTTCGACGGCGAGAGGCCGGCCGATTCGACGAAGTTCGCGATCCCGATACCGAGGTACCGCCCCTCGTCTCGAAGCTCGCGCTGGCGCTCACGAAGCTCGTCGTAATCGATGAGGTTGAGCGCGCGGTCCATCGCGGTTTCGTACTCGCCGCTGTCGTAGACCATCGCCACGCTGGTCTCGAACGGAAACTCCTCCGGCGGGATGAGGTTCTTCCGGCGAATCTCGGCGGGATCCAGGTCGAGTTCCTTCGCGGCGACGTCGACGATCCGCTCGGTTACGTAGATGCCCTCGGCCCGTCCGGCGCCGCGGTAGGCGTCGACGGGGGTCGTGTTCGTGAACGCGCCGATGACGCGACAGTGGATCGCGGGAATGTCGTACTCGCTCGAGAGGATGGTCGCGTAGAGGTACGACGGGGTGGCCGTCGCGAACTGCGAGAGGTGGGCCCCGAGCCCAGCGTGCGTCTTGACCCGCAGTCCGTGGATCGTTCCGTCATCGTCGAGCGCGAGTTCGGCTTCCGTGACGTGGTCTCGGCCGTGACAGTCGGTGACGTACCCTTCGCGGCGGGTCGCCACCCACTTCACCGGCCGACCGAGGTGTTTGGCGCACCACGCCGTGATCGCCTCGTCGGGGTAGTGGTAGATCTTGCTGCCGAACCCGCCGCCGACCTCCGGCGCGACGATCCGGAGCTTGTGCTCGGGGTGGCCGAGCGTCGCCGTCGCCATCAGCATCCGGTGGAGGTGCGGGTTCTGCGAGGTCATCCACACCGTCAGTTCGTCGGTGTCGGGGTCGTAGTCGGCCGCGGCAGCCCGCGGCTCGACGGCGTTCGGGATGATCCGTGGCTGTTCGAGTTCGACCCTCGCCACGTTGTCGGCGGCCGAGAACGCCTCGTCGACGGCGTCGGCGTCGCCGATCTCGAAGTCGAAGGCCACGTTGTCCGGCGCCTCCTCGTGGACGGTGACGTCGGACTCGAACGCCTCGTCCGGCCTTGTCACCGAATCGAGCCGCTCGTAGCTCACCTTAATGTCCTCGAGGGCACTGTGAGCCGCGTACCGATCCTCGGCGACGACCGCGGCGATCGCGTCGCCGGTGTGGCGGACCTTGTCCGTGGCCATGATCCGGTACTGCGGTGTCACCAGTCCGGGAAGCGACCACGCCGTGGGGATGTCGTTCGGGATTCCGCTCTCCTCGATGTCCGACCCGGTAAAGGCCGCGATGATGTCGTCACGCTCCTCGGCCGCGCTCACGTCCACCGACTCGAGGGTCGCGTGGGCGTACTGGCTGCGGAGGATCGCGACGTGGGCCGCGTCGGGCAGTTTTTCGTCCGTGTACTCGGCGATCCCCGTCAGGATCGACCGGTCCTCGCGACGCTCGACCGAGGATCCGAAGACGCCGTCTGGTACGGATTCGTGTTCGCTCATCTCAATCGGCCCCGCTGGCTTCGGTCTCGCCGGTCGTCATTAGTTCTCCCGCCCGCTGAATCGCGTCGACGATGTTGTGGTACCCGGTGCAGCGACAGACGTTGCCCTTCAGCGCGTTTCGAATCTCGGTTCTGGTGGGATCCGGGTTCTCCTCGAGCAGCGAGAGCGCCGTCAACATCATTCCGGGCGTACAGTAACCGCACTGCAGCCCGTGTTCCTCCCGAAACGCCCGCTGGAGGGGGTGGAGTTCGTCGCCGTCGGCGAGTCCCTCCACAGTCGTGACGTCGGCCCCGTCGGCCCGGACCGCGAGCATCGTACAGGATTTCACCGCCATCCCGTCCACGTGGACGGTGCAGGCGCCACAGAGGCTGCTCTCGCAGCCGACTTTCGACCCCGTGTAGTCGAGGTGGTCTCGCAACGCGTGTACGAGTAACGTGCGCGGTTCCACCTCGAGCGTCTCTTCCGTGCCGTTCACCGTCAGCGTTATTTCGCGTGTCGTGTCTGTCATTGTCGGATCCGTTGCTGTTAAAACAGGCTTCGAACGCGTTGTCGGAGGCTCTCCGGGTCGGTCGATTCGTCGGCGTCTCCGGCTTCGCGGAGTCGGGTCGCAACCTCGTCGAAAAACTGATTGACGATCCTGTTCGCGACGGGGTTGACGACCCGCGCCCCGATCTGTGCGATTCGGCCGAAGATGTCGGCTTCGGCTTCCCACGTGACGGTGACGTCGTCGTCGGATTCGGCGAGTTTCATCCAGGCGGACATCTCGAACGAGCTGTTCGCGGCGGAGCCTTCTACCTCCACGGCCATTCGGGGGAACTCTCGCTCCGTGATGGTGGCGAGGGTTTCGAAGCTCGGCTTCACGTTCCCGACGCCGACCTCCATGAGCGCCGCGTACGTCTTCCCCCGTTCGAATGCGCGTTCGGCGACCTCCTCGGGCGTGGCCTCCGGCAGGATCGGCGGGTCTTCGGCGGCTTCCGCCTCCTCCCTGAGCGCGTCGAAGTCCGGGTCCTCTCCGGCCTCCACGAGGAAGGCACAGCCCGGAAGCGCCTCCTTGATCATGCACGGATCGGAGAGGGCCAGCCAGACTTCCTCCGTCGTCACGCCCTCGATCTCGAATTCACCGTTAAACCTCATTTGCTACCAGACACCATGACATCAGTTATGAGTCGAACATACATATAATCTATCGTACTGAGGACCATCGTGAGAGATATTTTTGCACAACATACAATAACGGCGGTCGCAAACTGGTAGGCATGGTATCAATCGGCAAGAAACGAGCGCGGGACGGAGCGTTCGCGGTCACGAGCGTCGCCGCGTACCACCGCCGATGACCGGAAAATCCCCTCGACGCGAGGAGACGAGTTCCAGGACGGTATTCGGATCGGTGACGGAGGCCGACCTCCGGAACCGGTTCGACGAGACCGACTTCGTCGCGAACGACCAGCTCGTGACGACCACGTTCCTCGCGCTTCGCCTCGAGCGACCGCTGCTCGTCGAAGGGCCCCCGGGGAGCGGAAAGACGGAGCTCGGAAAGGTGCTCGCGGAAGGGTTCGACACCGAGTTGATCCGGCTGCAGTGTTACGAGGGATTGACGGCCGAGAACGCCCTCTACGAGTGGAACTACACGAAACAGTTACTGGCCGTTCAGTCCGCGGAGGGGACCGTCGAAGAACCGGGCGATTCGGTCGATACCGAGGCGTCGAAACGGTCGGTCTTCGACGAGGCGTTCCTCCTCGAGCGCCCGCTCCTGCGCGCGCTCACGTACGACGGTGACCGGCCGCCCGTGCTGCTCGTGGACGAGGTCGACCGGGCCGACGCCGAATTCGAGGCGTTCCTTCTCGAGATTCTCTCGGACTTCCAGGTGTCGATCCCCGAACTCGGGACGGTTTCGGCCCGGCATCCCCCCGTGGTCGTCCTCACGTCGAATCGAACGCGAGGGTTGAGCGACGCGTTAAAGCGGCGCTGTCTTTACCTCCACGTCGAGCCGCCAGCGTTCGAAACGGAGTACGAGATCGTCCGACGGAAGGTGCCGGAACTCGACGCTGCGGTCGCCGCCGAAGTCTGCGCCGTCGCCGAACGCCTCCGCGGTGAGCCGTTCCTCAAGCAGCCGGGAGTCGCCGAGACGCTCGACTGGGCCCGCGCCGTCGCGGCGCTGCGCGCCGACGGGACCATCGCCGAGGTAACTCCAACCGTGATCGAATCCACGATCGGCTGCCTCCTCAAGGAAGCCGAAGACGTCAACCGCGTCAATATCGACCTCCTCGAGCGGCTCTCCGAGGCCGCCAACGAAGCGACGCGGCGCGTCGAGGCGATTCCGGACGGACGAACCGCAAACGCGGACACGGAACGATGAACGGAGACGACGAACGATCCGCGAACCCGTTCGATTCGCCCGCGGAGACCGGGATCGACGGGATCGGCGGTCGGTCGGGGGAGGGTGCAGCGCCCGACTTCGTCGCCGCGCGCCGGCACGTCATCGCCGAGTTGATCGGGTTCGAGCGCCGCCTGCGCCGCGCTGGCGCGACGGTCTCCGCGACCGCGAGCCTCGACGCCGCGAAGGCACTGGGGCTCGTCGGGCTAGCCGATCGGGAGCGAGTCGCCGACGCCCTCCGCGCGACGCTGCTGACCGAGCACCGGGACGACGACGCGTTTTCGGAGCACTTCCCGACGTTCTGGCGGCGCCTTCGGGACGGCATCAAAGCGGTCGTCGTCGAGTCTGAGGAGCCCGCAGGGCTCGAGGCCGACGTCAGGACGCCGACGACCGATCGGCCGGTACTGCCGGAGACCGACCTCCCCGAGAGCGAAGGGGAGTCGTCCGACGACTCCGACACCGACGGTGACGAGCCCGACGTCCGACTCCGGACCAGCCGCCAGTTGCTAGCCGACGAGCGATCGACCGACCTCGAGGAGGGGGCAGCGCGACATTACAGCCCGACCGGCGCGGGCGAGCACGTCGGAGAGGCGCCGGTCGAACTGGATCGCGCGGACCTGCGAGCGATCGATCGCTTCGTCGACGCGATCGCGACGCTGCCCGGCCGTCGCTACCGACCCGGCGGCGGAGACGCCGTCGACGCGCGGCGAGCGCTCCGAGCCAGCCTCGCCACCGGCGGAACGCCCCTGACGCTCCCGACGCGAGCGCCGGTCACCGACGGGGTTCGGTGTTGTCTGCTGCTCGACGTCAGCGGATCGGTCCTCGACACGATCGATCGCGGCCTCCTCCTCGGGTTCGCAGAGCGGCTCCAGACGACCGCACGGACCTGTCGCGCCTTCGCGTTCGACGACGGATTCGTCGAGGTGACGACGCCGTTCGAACGGGCCGACGGCGACCCCGCGGCGGCCCTGCGCGAAGCCCGAATCGACTGGGGCGGCGGAACGAAGATCGGAGCCGCGCTCGAGCGCCTCCGGGATCGCCACCCGGACGCCGTCGATCGGCGGACCGCGGTTATCGTCGTCAGCGACGGGCTCGACGTCGGGGACCCCGAGGCGCTCGAGGGAGGGATCGCGTGGCTCGCCGGGCGAGCGGGCGGCGTCGTCTGGCTCAATCCGCTCGCGAGTTCGCCGCGGTACGAGCCCCGATCGCGGGGGATGGCCGCGTGCCTCCCGTACGTCGACGGACTGTTCGGGTTCGCGAGCGCCGACGACCTCGCCGAGGCGGCGCGGCAACTCGAGCGTCGGGGGTTCTCCGGTCCAATCGGCTACGAGTACGACCCGCGACGGCGTTCGACCGACCCGACGGGGGTGGGATCACGATGAACCGGCGCATCCTCGAGGCCGTCGTCGACGAACTCCGGTCGCGAAGCGACGGCGACGGGATCGACGCGCGGATCGACCGGATCACGGTCGGCGACGCGGCCGTGATGGTCGAGCTCGAGTGGGCCGGCGACCGGCGGACCAGAGCCGGACTCGCCTACCGGCCGCCACATCCCGTTCCGCGGCTCCCGACCGACGTGGACGGGCTGGTAGCGGCCGCCCTGCAACCAGTCAAGGGGCTCTCCGGGGCCGTCCGGCGGGCGATCAGTATCGCGGGGCTCAACGCCCTCTCCGCGCCGTACGTGGGTTGGATACCCGGCGACCCCATGGCGCTGCTCGAGGAGGACGTCTCGACCGTCGCGACCGTCGGTCTCTTTCGGCCGGCGTTCGGGCGGTTCTCCGACGTCGAGGTTCGGGTGATCGAGCGACGGGCCAATCCGCCCCCGCCCGAACCGGAGGAACTTCCGCCGGACGTTCGCGTTTCGATGTACGGGCCGGACGCCGCGGTGACCGCGCTGTCCGGGGCGGAGGTCGTTTTCGTCACCGGTTCGACCCTCGCGTACGGAGGGATCGAGCAGTACCTGGACGCGATCGAGGAGTCCGCGACGACGGTGCTCATCGGGTCGACCGCATCGTTCCTCGCGGAGCCCGCCTTCGAAGCGGGGATCGACGTCGTCGCCGGCGCGTCGGTGGCGGACGTCGACGCCGCTCGAGCGGCGGTGAGGAGCGGTGCCTGCGGGTCGGGACTGCACGATGCGGGCGTTCGAAAGGGATACGTTACGACGGGCCGACCTGCGGGGATCGCCACCGACCGCGACGTGACGAACCACACACGGAGTTACCAATGACAACGGACACGTGGAGCGTACCGGAGATCGAACTCGTACAGCGGATCGAACGCCGCCTCGACGACGGGAGCGACGATGTGCTCGCGACGATCGTGGACGTCGAGGGAAACGCTTACCGAAGACCGGGCGGGAAGAGCCTGCTTGCGGCCGACGGAAGCGGTATAGGGAGCATCACGCCGGGTTGCCTCGAGGACGACCTCGCGACCGCCGCCGCGTCCGTCAGGGAGCGCGGCCGCCCCGAACTGGTCACCTACGATCTGATGGAGGGCGACGACGACGCGTGGGGGCTCGGAATCGGCTGTAACGGGATCATCGACGTCCTGCTCGAACCGCTCACCGAGGCCTATCGCCCCGCGGTCGACGCGTTCGCCGACGGTCGCGACGTGGCCGTCTGCACCGCCCTCGAGAGTGCCGGTGACGGTGACGGCGGCGATCGCGCGCTCTCCAGGGGCGATCGGGCGTACTACCACCCCGACGAGGATCGGCTGTCGACGCCGGCGGGCGAACCCGCGTCGAACTGGCCCGCGGCGGAGATTGCCGACGCCACGGGAGACCTCGCCTCGCGCGGTACCGCCGGCACCCTCGAAATCGAACGCGACGGTGCGACGCTGACGATCTTCGTCGACGTGCTCGCTGCGCCGGACGAACTCGTGATCTTCGGGACGGGCAACGACGTCGCACCCGTGACGGAGTTCGGGTCGAAAACCGGATTCAGGGTGTGCGTGGTCGGCTTCCGCGGCGCCGTCGACCTCGAGGAGCGGTTCCCCCACGCCGACCGGACGCTGACGACGTCGCCGGCCCGGGTGGCGGACGACCTCGATCTCGGGCCGCGGACGCACGCGGTCGTGATGACGCACAACTTCCTCGACGATCGGCTGACCGTCGAGGCGCTGCTCGACGCGGAGGTCCCCTACATCGGGCTCATGGGCCCCCACGAGCGGTTCGAGCAGATGCTCGAGGCCTTCGAAGCAGACGGGAGAACCCTCGATCGAGCGGAACTCGAGTCAGTGTACACGCCGATCGGGCTGGATCTCGGCGACGGTTCGCCGTACGGCATCGCACACAGTATCGTCGCCGAGGTCCTCGCGGTGGCCAACGACCGCACGCCGCGTCACCTCCGCGAACGGGAAGGCCACATCCACGAACGGGTGGACGTCGATTCGGAGGCGACCGTCACTCGCGACGGCCGATGAGCGGACGCGGCAACAGAACTACCGAGTACGACACCGATTCTCCGATATCCATGACAGATAGCAGTTCGACGGACGGCGAATTCTTCGGCTGGGAAGCGGCGGCGACGATCGTTCGGGAACTCCGCGAGGAACGGTTGAAGAAGACGGAGACTGAGCGAGTACCGATCGACCGTCTTCACGGGCGAACGCTCGCCGAACCGATCGACGCGCCGGCGTCGATCCCGCCGCACAGCTACGCGACGATGGACGGATTCGCCTTCGACGCGAGCGAGGAGTACCCGCTCCGCGTCGTCGACGATGTCTTCCCCGAGGACGCGCCGGAGGACCTCGAGAGTGGCCAGGCCGTGCGCATCGCGACGGGCGCTCCCCTGCCCGACTCGGCCAACGCCGTACTGAAACGCGAGGACGCGACCGTAGAGGACGGCCGACTGTCCGGCCCCGACCTCGAACCCGGAACGTACGTCTACGAGCGCGGCTCGAACGTCGCGGAGGGAGAGCGGCTCTTCGAGGCCGGGGAGCGGCTAAGTCCCAAGGACGCGCTGCTGCTTGGCGACCTGGGGATTGACGAGGTGGCCGTCCGCCGCCCGTTCGACGTCGCGACCCTCGCGACCGGGACGGAACTCCACGAGGGGCGCCGGCGTGATCTGGACTCGCCGATGCTCGCCGGCCTCGTCCGAAGCTGGGGACACGACGTTACCCACGAGGGGACGGTCCCGGACGAGTACGACCGCGTGGCGGACGAGATCGTCGCGCTCGCCGCCGAGTACGGCGTCGTGGTAACGACCGGCGGAACGAGCGTTGGGAAGAAGGATCACGTCGTCCGGGCCCTACAGGACCTCGGTGAGGTGCTGTTCCACCGGGTTGCCCTCCGGCCGGGGAAGCCGATCGCCGTCGCCCGACTCGACGAGCACGACGCCGTCGTGTTCGCCATCCCCGGAAAACCGGTCGGCGCGCACGCCGTCACCACCCTCGTCGCTCGGCCGTTCTTTACCGGCGACGCCTCTCTCCCGACGGTTTCGGCGACACTCGCGGTCGAAGTCGGGATCGGCGCCGCCGGGTTCACCTACGCGATTCCGGTGACGCTCGATGACGGCGGGGCGATGCCGCTGGGTCACGCGGACTCCCCGCTCGCGGTGTACGAGGCGACGTACGATTCGAGCGTCCTCTCCTCGAGCACGCGCGCCACGCGCGCCGACGGGTTCGTCCTCACCGAACGCGACGTCTCCGCCGGAGAGACCGTAGCGGTCGTTCCGTACCGGGTAGTGGAAGGATGACGGATCCAGACGGCGTCGGTACGGACGGAGAGGGAAACGGCGATTCGGCCGCACTCCCGATCGTCGCCGCGCCGGACCCGAATCCCGATCGGATCGATACCCGCGTCGCCGGCGTGTTGCTCGCCGCGGGTACGAGTAGCCGATTCGGAGACGAGAATAAACTCCTCGCACGACTCGAGGGGGAACCGGTGGTTCGCCGCGCCGCTCGGACGTTGGTCGCGGCCCTGACCGACCCGGTGATCGTCGTCCTCGGATACGACGCCGACGGGGTCAGAGAGGCGCTCGAGGGGCTGTCGGTCGAGTTCGTCGAAAACGAGGCCTACGCCGAGGGGCAGGCGACCTCGGTCCGGGCCGGTATCGACGCGGTGCGGGCGACGACGGCGGCGTGCGACGCCGGAATAATCTCGCTCGGGGACATGCCGTTCGTCTCCGCGGAGACGGTCGATCGACTCGTCGCGGCCTACGACGCCGGCGTCGGCGCGGCGCTCGCCCCCGCGTTCGACGGCGAGCGGGGGAATCCCGTCCTCTTCGATCGGCGGTTCTTCGATCGACTCGCGGCGATCGACGGGGACGTCGGCGGCCGGCGGATCCTCCTCGAGGACGAGGAGAGTGTGCTCGTCGCCGTCGACGATCAGGGAGTGCGCCGGGACGTCGACGTGGCCGGCGACCTGTCGCTCGGGTAACGGCGTCGAAGGCGAGTCGCTCGGTTTCGACGCGTCGATAGCTCCGATCGTCTGCCGACACTGGTTGTCTGCACGACGTTCTCGAGGAAGAGAATCTATTGGATCCAGTTCGATTTTCGTACAGGATATTAATTGCTGACCAATATCTATTCGTACTCGGAGTCTGAATTGGTAGGCTAACGCATGGGAGCTGATCGAATCACACCCGTAGACCTGCCGGAACCGAGATACGAGTACGGTGCCGACGATCACGTGTTCGTCGAGCTCGCCGAGGCGATGAGCTTCACGGCGAATTTCAAGGCGATGGCGATCACCCAGCAGGTCGCCGAGCGCGACATCGACGGAATCGTCGAGAACTGTCCCGCGAACGCGTCGTACATGCTCCGGATCGACCCCGACGTCGTCCACCCGGACGACGTCATCGAGGAGCTGCGAGAAATCGAATCCTCGCTCGACGTGGAGGATTACGAGTGGGAGACACGCGTCGTGGACGTGCCGGTCCTGTTCGAGGACCCGTGGACCCACGAGACGCTCATGGAATTTCGCGACCGCCACCAGGATCCCGACGGGACGGACCTCGAGTACTCGGCCGAACTTAACGGGTTCGACTCGGTGGAGGCGTTCATCGACGCCTTCGTCTCCGCGCCGCACATGGTCACGATGGTGGGATTCGTCCCGGGGCTCCCGTGGTGCTTTCAAATGGTCCCCAGGGACCGACAACTCGAGGTGCCGAAGTACGTCCAGCCGCGGACCGACACGCCGAGCCGAGCGGTCGGCTTCGGCGGCGCGTTCTCGGTCATCTATCCGGTCCAGGGCGCCGGCGGCTACCAGCTGTACGGTCGGACGCCGATCGAGGTGCTGGACACCGACCAGCAGCTCCCCGACTTCGAGGACTCGATCGTCTTCCCGAACCCCGGCGACATCCTGAACTACCGCCGGATCGACCGCGAGGAGTACGACGCGATCCGAGAAGAGGTCGATGCCGGAACGTATGAGTACACCTACGAGCCGGTTACCTTCTCGACGGAGGAGTTCTTCGAGGCGCCGTTCGAGTACAACGAGCGGCTCGTGGAGGTGGTTGCATGATCCAGATTACGGGGGGCGGCATCGCGAGCACGGTCCAGGACCTCGGCCGGTACGGCAACTATCACATCGGAATGCCGCCGTCAGGGGCGATGGACGAGGACGCCCACACGATCGCGAACTACCTCGTCGGCAACGATCCCGACGCGGCGACAATCGAGATGACCTACCAAGGCGTGACAGCCACGTTCGAGGAGGACGCCGTCATCGCCATCACGGGGGCCGACATGTCGCCGACGCTCAACGGCGAGGATATCGACACGTGGACGACCGTCGCAGTCGAGCCCGGAGACGAGCTCGACCTCTCGTTCGCCACGGAGGGTGCGCGGGCCTACCTCGCCGTGGCCGGTGGGATCGACGTTCCCGAGGTGATGGGCGGCCGGTCGACGTACACGCTCGTCGGAATCGGCGGCCATGAGGGGCGCACGCTCGAGGAGGGCGACGAACTGGCGATCGGCGAGCCCGCAGAAGGCGCGAGCGACCTCATCGGAACGGCGATCGACGATCAGTACGTTCCCGACTACGCCGAGGAAGATACCGTCCGCGTCGTCATCGGCCTGGCGAGCTACCGCCTCACCGAGGAGAGCACGGAGGAACTCTGCGAGGCCGAGTGGAAGGTATCGACGGAAGCCGACCGCGTCGGCTACCGGCTCGAAGGGCCGGACATCGAGTTCGTAGAGCGCGAACAACCGTTCGGCGCCGGCACCGATCCCTCGAACGTAGTCGACCTCGGTTACCCGGTGGGCTCGATTCAGGTTCCCCAGCAGCCGATCGTCCTCATGCAGGACGCGGTGACCGGCGGCGGCTACGCGACCGTCGGCACCGTCATCAGCGCCGACCGTGGACTGTTGGCCCAGCGCCAGACCCACGACTCGGTCTACTTCGAGGACGTTGACGTCGACGAGGCGCTTGCCGCTCGTCGGGAGCGCAAGGAGCGCCTCGCCGAGATTCGGGAAGCAATCGAGACCGGTGCGTAACGTTCAACGAAGAACCGTCGAGATGGACGATAACCGAACCAAAGAATATAATCGGAACTGAATCCAATACACCTACCGATGACAGAACAAGTTAAATCACCGATGCCGGGGATCTTCTACCGGCAGCCAGACCCGGAGGAACCGCCGTTCGTCGAACCCGGAGACACCGTCGAAGCGGGAGACACCATCGGCCTCGTCGAGGTCATGAAGAACTTCCACGAGATCACGACCGACAGCGACGGGACCGTGGGCGAGTTCCACGTCGAGAACGAAGCGGAGGTACAGGCCGACCAACCCATCGTGGACATCGAGTAGCGACGACGAACTGCCCCGTTCGACCCGGCGGGATTGCGGCGCCGCCGGCCGTTCGACGACCGATCGCCGAACCTGCCTCGAGTCCCGTCTCGATCGGTCGAAGTTTCGTTTCTGCATTGAACTCCGCCTTTTACGCCACCAATTTAAAGAACGTGATCCAGTTATCCCCCTCAAGATGCAATTTCCGACGAAAGTTATATACATATTTGTAGCTCATGTAATCGCATGCCGACGATCGACATCAACTGCGATATGGGAGAGAGCTTCGGCAACTGGACGATGGGGCAGGACGCGGCGGTCATGCCCTACATCACGTCCGCGAACATAGCGGGCGGCTACCACGCCGGCGATCCGCACGTGATGCGCGAGACGGTCGAACTGGCCGCCGAACACGGCGTCGGCATCGGCGTTCACCCCGGACTTCCCGACAGGATGGGCTTCGGCCGCCGCAAGATGGACGCGACGCCCGAGGAGGTCCGCGACTACGTCGTTTACCAGCTCGGCGCGCTGACGGCGTTCGCCCGACGCCACGGCGTCACCGTCGAGCACGTCAAGCCCCACGGTGCGATGTACTCGATGCTCTCGGAGAGCACGGAGCACGCCCGCGCAGTCATGGAAGGGATGCTCGAGGTGGACGAGGACCTCATCTACCTCGCGACCGACATGAACATCTACGAGGTCGCACAGGAGGTCGACGGCCTCAGCGCCGTCTTCGAAGGCTACGTCGATCTCGACTACCGGGCGGACCGGTCGCTCATCGTCGAGAAGCAACTCGCGGACCGCGATCCCGAACTCGTCGCTGACCGGTTCGTCTCCATCGCGACCGAGGGTGTCGTCGAGGCGGTAAACGGCGACGTGATCGAGGTGCCCGCCGACAGCATCTGTATCCACGGCGACAACCCGAACGCCGTTCCGATCCTCGAGGCGATACACGACCGGCTCGACGACCACGACATCGAACTCGCACCGCTCGCTGAAGTCGCGTAACGGGCTTCTCCTACTCGTCGACCAGCTGCCGGTCGACGTACTTCGTCGTGTGCTCGTTCGACAGGAACCCCTCGTCCTCGAGGAGGCGGCGGTGGAACGGAATCGTCGTCGGCACCCCCTCGATCGTCGTCTCGTCGAGGGCCCGTTTCCCCCGGGCGATCACTTCCTCGCGGTCGGCGCCGCTGACGATCACCTTCGCGAACATCGAGTCGTAGAAGGGCGTGATCGCGTCGCCCTCGTCGACGCCGTCGTCGACGCGGACGCCGATACCGCGCGGCGGTTCGTACGTCGAGATCGTCCCGGGGATCGGGGTGAAGTCGTTGTCAGGATCTTCCGCGTTGATACGGAACTCCATGGCGGCGCCGCGCGGATCGACCTCGTCCTGGGCGAACGAGAGCTCCTCGCCGGCGGCTACCCTGAGCTGCCACTTCACGAGGTCGATCCCGGTCAGCGACTCCGTGACGGGGTGTTCGACCTGGATGCGCGCGTTGACCTCGAGGAAGTAGAAGTCGCCGTCTTCGTAGAGGAACTCGACCGTGCCGGCGTTCACGTACCCCGCCTCCGCGACGCCCCGACGGGCGGCCTCGCAGATCTCCTCGCGCGTCTCCTCGTCGAGCACCGGGGAGGGAGACTCCTCGACGAGTTTCTGCTGTCGGCGCTGGATGCTGCAGTCGCGCTCGCCGAGGTGCCTGACGTTCCCGTGTTCGTCGGCGATCACCTGGACTTCGATGTGGCGCGGATCCTCGAGGAACCGCTCGAGGTAGACGTTCGGGTTGTCGAAGTACGCCTCGCCCTCGCGGACGGCGTCGGCGAACTGGGACTCAATCTCGTCCGGACCGTGGACGATCTTGAGCCCGCGACCGCCGCCGCCCCCGTCGGCCTTGACGGCGACCGGGTAGCCGTGCTCCTCGGCGAACGCCTCGACGTCGGCTGGATCGGTCACGGGGTCGGTCGTTCCGGGGACGATGGGAACGTCCGCCTCGGCCATGATTTTTCGCGCTCGAGTCTTCTCGCCGAAGTCGGCCATGATCTCGCTCGGCGGTCCGACCCAGACGAACTCGCTGTCCTCGACGGCTGCCGCGAACGATTCGTTCTCCGCGAGGAAGCCGTAGCCCGGGTGGATCGCGTCGACGTCCGCCTCCCGCGCGGCCTCGAGGATGGCGTCCCGATTCAGGTAGCTGTCCTTCGCCTTCGACCCTCCGATGTGGTACGCCTCGTCGGCCATTCTTACGTGCTTGGCGCCCTCGTCGGCGTCGCTGTAGACGGCGACGGCCTCGACGCCGAGGTCCTTGCACGACTGGATGATCCGAACGGCGATCTCCTCGCGGTTCGCGATCAGCACGGTATCGAACATAATACAGTTTTATGTACCCCGTCCGCACATAAGCCTAACTCATCTGTATATGTTGTATTTTATTCACACATCTCCGTCCGTCGACCGAGACGAACCTCCGGCCGAATCCGGAGAGCCGAACGGAGTTGAGTGGTACGACTTCGTCGGACGCAGCGCAACGTCCTGTGGATTTCGTCGCCAGAGTTGATAGATTCGGCGCATCGTGTCAGCCCGAATCCGCGGCTCTCCGCGACCTCGAACTCGCCCTCCACATGTCCCTTACTCCCAAGGGCTGTTGACGACTCCGTCCTGCAGTTCGTCGATCATCGCCAGCGCGGCCGCGATCTCCCCGGAGCGGTGAACACGCCGAGCAATCGTCAAAATAGTGACCCAGGCGTGGTACTGCTACCGTCGCAGGTCGAGACGTTCACTGGCGAGAAATACCGGTCAGTTCACGTCGTGGATGATTCCCGAACGGTGACCGTTTGAACACGGAACGTAAATATGATTTCCTAAACGAGAGAGTAGCATGCCCACAGAGCCGCAACCGGACGACATCGATTGGGAGTTTAAGGATCGTGACATCAAAATTCTCCGAGAACTGGCGGCCGATCCGCAGATCTCCAGTCGCGAACTCGCCGACGTTCTCGAGGAGAAGTACGATATCGACGTCTCGAACGTCACGGTAAGCGAAACGATTCGGAAGATGCGAGAGTCCGGGATCTTCCACGAAGCGATCCTCCCGAACGAGGAGTTCTACAACTTCGCCCTGTTCGAATTCAAATTCTTCCCGTGGGGGTTCAGCGACAACTGGAAGGAGGCGATGGAACACATCATGAACGACGAACACACCATGATGTACTTCATCTCGAACGGGGAGTACCAGTGGAAGACGATTATGATGTTCAGAACGCGCGAAGCGGAATCGAAGTGGATCCACGATTTCTACAGGGAGTACGGCGACGTCGTACTGAACGTTCGTAACTCCGTAGCACACAATATGCTGAAGTTCAGAACGGATCCGAAGATCTTCGAATTACTCGACGAATCGTAAGCAGGGTCAGTTGGTTGGCCCGGTCAGCCACCGCTTGATCGCGAGTCCGACGACCGGGATGACCATCGTTATCACGAGCACGAGCGTCGCAAGCACATTGACTTCCGGCGTGATCGTCGTTCGCACCATCGAGTAAATGACTACTGGAACTGTGGTCGTCTGCCGCTGCACCCAGAACTGCGAGGCGGTGAACTCGCCGAACGAAATGACGAAGGATAAGACCATCGCGGTGATGATCGCTGGCGCGATCTGTGGAAGTGTGATCTCCCGAAATGTTATCACTCGATCCGCACCAAGAGTCATCGCCGCGTCCTCGAGCGTCTCGTCGAAGAGGTATAGGCGACTACGGACGATCAAGAACGCATAGGGCAACGTGAGCAACGTGTGCATGACGATTAGCCACCAAATGCTCCGATCTATGCCGATCTCGGTGAAGAGGCTCGTCGCTGCGACGCCGACGATCACCGGCGGGACGATCATCGGAGTCAGGAGCGCAATCGTGAGGGGTTTTTTTATGGGAAACGGCTTCCGGACGAATCCCATAGCGGTGAGTGTGCCGATCACACCCGCCAGTATCGCGGCGGCGATTCCAACCTGCGTGCTTATCCAGACCGCGCTGAGGAACGTGTCGTCCCGGAAAAACTCGACATACCACTGCAGCGTCAGCCCCTGAGGCGGAAAGGTCGCAATTCGTTGGGCGCTAAAGGAGTTGACGACGACGATGATCAACGGGAGGATCATGCTCACGTACACGAGCGCGGAAACGAGTTTAATCCCCTGCCAGTTCAAGTTCGTTTTGCCGTCGAATACGTATTTCCGAATGCTCATAGCTGGGTCCCCTCGAGAGCTTCTTCGATGTCCGCTTTTCGACTGAACAGGTAGAGTACAGCGACGATCAGTGCCACGTAGACGAGCGACAGCGTCGCCGCGAACGGCCAGTTCATGTCCTTGCTGAACACCGTCTCGATGACAGGTGCAATCAATCGATCGTTGGGTCCTCCGAGGAGTTGTGGTGCGAGGAACGCCCCGGCCGAGAGGATGAACGTGAACAGGATCCCGGAGACAACGCCGGGCCAAGAAAGGGGCAACGTCACCTCCCAGAATGCCCGGGCGTCGCTCGCACCCAAGGTCTTCGCCGCTTGAATGATCTCCTCGTCGATTGTGCTGACGATCGAGTACACCGGTAGTACCATGAACGGCATAATACTCACTGACAGTCCGAGTATCATCCCATGAGTCGAATAGAGGATCTCGATCGGTTGATTGACGGCACCGAGCCAAAGTAGGAAGTCGTTGACGATACCTTGGCGACCCAGGATGGGGATCCACGCGTAGGTACGGATTACGAGCGGAACCCAGAACTGAACGACGACGAGCCCCAACAGGATTGGTGTCCATCGGCTCTTGGACCGTCCCAGGAAGTACCCGAGCGTGTAGCCGAACGGTAACACGATCAAGGTTGTCACGACGCCTATCAGCAGCGACCGGCCGATCACGCGGTGGTAGACGGATCCGTTGACGAACCGCCGGTAGTTCTCGAGTGTCGGTTCGTAAATGATTGTCCCGAACTCGCCGGCTCGGAAGAAACTGAGCGCGATGATGACGGTCAATGGTAGGAACAGGAACACCAGTACCCACAGCAGCCCCGAACCCGGCGAGAGGAGGTAGCCGATCCGCTCGCTCTCCATCAGTCGCTGCCGGATCGATTTGACTCGATCGGGTGTCTCTGCCGTCGTCGATGCGGTTTCGTTTCTCATTGGTTCACCTCAGATAAACTTCTCATGATCGGGATGGGGGGTTCGCGAGAGCACTTCGCGGCCGCGATCGGTTACGAGTACCATGTCTTCGAAGCGCACGCCGGCGATGCCTCGCCGGAACAGACCCGGTTCGATCATGACGATCATGTTCTCCTCGAGCGTGACGTCCGCAGTCGGGCCCACGTAGGGCGGTTCGTGGGCGACGACGCCGATACCGTGGCCGATGTCGCCGTCGGTCAGCCACTCCTCGTAGCCGAACTCGACGAAGACGTCGCGCGCGGCGTCGTACACTTCGCGCCCGGTTGCACCGGGTTCGACGGCGTCGATCGCCGCCTCGTGGGCTGCAAACGTCGCCTGGTACATCGATCGCTGTTCGTCGGACGGCGTTCCGGGGAACGCCATTCTCGCCAGTTCGCTGTAGTAGCCCTTCCACATCGGACCCTCGTCGAGCTGGACGAACTCTCCCCGACGGATGCGCTTTCTGGACGGGTACTCCTGACAGCGCGACCAGCGGACGCCGGAGCTGACGATCGCTGGAAGCGCGTACGCGCCGGCCGCGCCGGCCGAGAGCATGGCGTTCATAATCGCCCCGGAGACCTCGCACTCGCGGACGCCGACCTCGACTGCCTCAATGCCCGCCTCGATCGCGAGTTCGGCGACCGAGAGTCCTTCATCGATGAGCGCGATTTCCGCGTCCGTCTTTACGGCCCGTGCCTCGAAGAGCAGGTCGCCCGCGTCACACAGCTCACACCCCGGAAGCGACGCCTCGAGTTTCCTGGCGAACCGGTACTCCATGTGCGGATCGAGGGCGACAATGCCGTCGGCGACGCCGCGCTCTTCGAGGACCGTCGCGAACGTCTCAGCGGTCTCGCCCTTCGTGGTCGAAAACGGAACGACGTCCGCGAGCCAGTGGCGATCGTCGAGGTCGGAGGCCAGGCGGGGGGCGGCGACGATCGTCGGCTCTCCCGACTGCGTCACGACCGCACCGTGTTCGGCCGAGAGGGAGAAGCTGTCGTAGGGGCCGTAGCCGACGAGATACCGGAGGTTATCGGATCGGTTGACGATCAGGGCGTCGACGTCCGCGTCGGCCATCCGTTTCTGGACCAATTCGAGGTTCTCTCGCGCGACAGGCTCGAGGACGTGGAAGAGTTCCTGGCGCTCGTAGTCCCGGTGGCCTGGCTGGCCGTGCTGGATTAGTGCGCCGGTCATCGACCCTCTGCGGGAACTTCGGGCCGTTTCGGCCCGTTAGTCGTTCCCTTAGACGCCGTGTAAATGACGTCCGAGGGGTCGATACTCACCCAAACCTCGTTGCCGGGCTCGAGCATGCTCGCGTTCGCATGGTGATTCACCTGCAACGTCGTCTCGAACGCGGGAACGGACACGAAGTAGACGGCGCCCTGGCCCTGGTAATCCACGCTCTCGATGGTTCCCCGGAATGCGTTCTCGGTCGCGGGGCGCTCTGTACTGAGGGACGCGAGCTCGGTCCGGACGAAGACGGCGACTTCGTCGCCGTCGTTGAAACCGTCGCGGGCCTCGACGGCGATGCTCCAGTCGCCGAACTGAACGCTGGGCGTTGATCCGAGTCGGAGGGTGCCGTCGATCCTGCTCGAGGTACCGAGGAAGTCCGCGACGAACGGCGACGCCGGGCGCTCGTACGCCGTCTTCGGGTCGTCGTACTGCTCCAAGGTACCGTCGTTCAACACCGCGATCCGGTCACCCATCGAGAGCGCCTCCGTCTGGTTGTGGGTGACGTAGATGGTCGTGATGCCTGTTTCGCGCTGGATGCGTTTGAGTTCGGTCCGCATCGTTCCTCGAAGCTTCTTATCGAGGTTGGACAGCGGTTCGTCCATCAGCACGAGGTCGGGGTCGAACGCGAGCGCTCGAGCGACGGCGACGCGCTGTTGTTGCCCACCGCTGCACTCGTGCGGATACTCGTCCTCGTAGCCCTCGAGGTCGATCATGGAGAGCATCTCGGAGACTTTCTCCTCACGCTCTCGCTCGTCGGCGCCGCGCATCTTCAGTCCGAAGGCGATATTCTCCGCGACGGTCTTGTGAGGAAAGAGCGCGTAGTCTTGGAAGACGACGCCGATATTGCGCTCGTACGGAGGGAGTTTCGTAAGGTCGGTTCCCTGGAGTTGGATCGATCCGGACGTCGGTGTCTGGAGGCCGGCGATGTTGAGGAGCGTCGTCGTCTTTCCACAGCCGCTCGGACCGACGACGGTGACGAACTCCCCTTCCTCGACGGAAAAGGAGATTCCGTCGACGGCGACAGTCTCACCGAACTCCTTCCGTAAATTGTCGATGTCGAGAAATACCATTTGTGGATGTATGTGTGTGGGCGTTCAGCGGGATAACTACGACGATTGGATACTCTCCCACTCCTCGGACCACTCGTCGGTGTGATCCTCCTGGTATCCGGGGTCCAAGAAGGTAAGCTGTTCACCATTCGTCGATTCGTAGTCGCCGAGGCTTTCGATCACGTCCGACGTTGCGCCGGTCGTTGGCGGGTAGCCGAGGGCTTCCGCGAGCGGGATCAACACGTCATCTTCGAGCAGGAAGTCGAAGAACGCCATCGCAGTGCTTCGTTTGTCGTCGTCGATCCCAGCCACCATCGCCCAGTTGTCGGACCAGCCGTAGGCACCCTCCTCCGGGATGACGTAGTCGAGGTGGTCGTGACCGTCGTCGATGGCGGCCTTGATTCGACCGCCCCACGCTTCGCCGACGTACGCCTCGTTTTGTGAGAACATTCGGACGTGTTCGTCGCCCGTCGACCAGTAGCTAGAGACCAGGTCTTTTTGCTCGCGGACTGCTTCCCAGATCTGTTCGATACCGTCATCGTAGGAGCCGTCGGCTTCGATATCGTTGGGATCCATCCCGAGGTAAAGGGCGGTCGTGAACACGCGCACGAAGTCGGTCCCCTGCATGGTGACGTCGCCTTCGTTCGCTTCGTCCCAGCACGCCTCCCACGAGTCGAGTTCGCCGAGTTCGTCGCGGTTGTACCCCATTCCCACGGTTCCGTACACCGTCGGAATGCCGTGAACGTCGTCTCCGGCGTCGTAAATCGGGTTTTTAAACGTGTCGCCGAGCTTATCGTAGTTGTCGAGCTCGTCGGTGTTGATCGGCTCCCAGACGTCCTCGCTCGAGCCCATATACAGCGTGTCCGCGGAAGTGATCGTCACGTGCGCGTCAGACTGCCCGGATTGAATTTGTTCGTACCCGTCGAACTGGTCGCTTATCTGATTGACCTCGACGGTTACGTCCTCTTGCTCTTCGAAGGCCGAGAACACCTCGTCTTCGTACGACTCGATGTAGTTCCCACCGGTAACCTGAACGACGAACGGGTCGCTCGAGCCACCGCCGCCGATACAACCGGCGAGGCCGGCGATTCCCGCGGCGCTAACGCCGCCGATCGATCGTAACACACGACGGCGGCTTCGACTTACCCCCGAAGTGTTGCGGACGCCAGCGACCGTCTCATTGAGAGGTTCTCTCATTGTACACAAGTGACATGGGGGAAGTGGGTAATAAAACTTGCTACACAAACATCCGACATACGTAAGTGCCAATTGGAAATTTGTGGCTGATAGGAATCAAGATAAACGTTTATGGGCGAAAAGCTTAACACTCTTTGAGTCAATTGGTGACCGATGGCACATCGATATTCACCGGACCGACGATCGACGGAGGGTGGAAATGAAACCGTATGATGTTGATGCGGCTGCGAGCGAGCGCGTTGAAGCCGCCGTCGAAGAGATTCGTGACGACGTCGTCGATTTTGCGGCCGACCTCGTTCGCATCCGGAGCGTCCTGAACGAGGAGAAAGCCGCCCAGGAACGCGTCCGAGATCGACTCGAGGCACTCGACCTCGTAGTCGAGGAGATACGTGCCGACGAGGTCTCCGGAATCGAAGATCACGACGAGCACGTGGGACGCGATCTGTCGTACGAGAACCGACCGAACCTCTTCGCCACTCGCGAGGGGGCGGGCGATGGGCCGTCGCTGCTCTTCAACGGACACGTCGACGTCGTCCCAGAAGGTGACCGCGAAGCGTGGTCGTTCGACCCGTTCGCCGGAACGGTCGAGGACGGCCGACTCCTCGGTCGGGGCGCGTCGGACATGAAAGGCGGTGTCGCGGCGATGATCTTCGCGCTCGAGGCAATCGAACGTGCGGGAATCGAACTCCTCGGCGATCTATCTTTCAACACCGTGATCGAGGAGGAGTACGGCGGCTCGGGAGGCACGCTCGCGAGCGTCCTCGCGGGGGTCGACGCGGACGCGGTCGTGATCCCTGAGCCGACGGACTTCGACACGTGGATCGCGAACGATGGCGTCTCTTACTTTCGTGTGACCGTCGAGGGCAAAAGCGCCCACGCTGCGGAGACCGACGCCGGTGTGAACGCGATCTCCAAGCTGTTACCGATCTATCACGCGCTCGAGGACCTTCACGACGAGCGGAAGACGACGGTCCACGACGAACTGTTCGAGGAGTGGCACGAACACACGGTCTCGCTGAACCTCGGCACGCTGCGCGGCGGCGACTGGGTCTCGAGCGTCCCCGACGAGGCGGTTCTCGAGGCACGCATCTCCCACGCGCCCGACGAGACGCGCGAAGACCTCCGCGAGACCGTCGAGCGGACGGTCGAGCGAGCCGCCGAGGGCGATCCGTGGCTCGAGGAGCACCCCCCTGAAATCGAGTGGTTCGGCTGGCGCGGCCGGTCCGCGAAGATCGACCCCGACGAGCCGATCGTCCGGACCGTCGAGGCCGTCGCCGAAGACGCGCTGGGCCGGGAGAGCCACACAAAGGGATTCCCCGGCGGAATCGATTCCCGGTTCTTCGTCAACGAGACCGGGACGCCGGCCGTCTGCTTCGGGCCGGGCGCGTACAACATTCACGGTACCGACGAGTACCTCCCGGTCGCGGAACTCGAAGAACTCACGCTCGCGCTCGCGTTGACTGCCATGTCATGGTGTGGCTACAGGGTGACGCCGGATGGGTCGTGAGGCCGGCTCGGCCCCCCGCCGCTACGATGAACTTACGTGGTCCGAGATCGACGACGCCGCGGCAAACGGCGCAATGGTCATCGTTCCCGTCGGCGCGACCGAAGACCACGGCCCTCACCTCCCGCTAGACGTCGACCGGCGGATCGTCGAAGCGATCTGTGGACCGGCCGTCGCCGCCAGGGACGACGCGCTGTTGTTTCCGACGGTCGATCACGGATACCTCCCCCATCACATGGATTTTCCGGGCGGGATCACGATCGACTGGCGCACGTTCGTCGACTACGTGATCGACGTCTGCGTCTCGCTCGCCCACCACGGGTTCGAGCGGATCCTGCTCGTCAACGGCCACGGTTCGAACCACCACCTCCTCGAACTGGCCAGCCGCCAGGTGCTGCTGCAGTATCCCGACGTCCACTGCGCGATGCTCTCGTGGTGGCAGATCGACGAGGTTCGCGAGACCGCGAGCGCGATTCGCGAGGCCGGTCCGCAGGGGTCGGCTCACGCGGGCGAGATGGAGACGTCGATCTACATGCACCTTTTCCCCGAGCGGGTCGACATGGACGCTGCTCCCCGCGACGTCGCCTATCCCGAGAGTCGTCACTTCAACAGCCTCGATCTTGCGGGCCAGACCCGGCCTGAGGACTCGACGCCGGTGACGATGCTGGGGTGGTGGTCGACGGTCTCGGAGACCGGCGTCATGGGCGACGCGACCGTCGCCACCCCCGAAACCGGCGAGCTTCTCCTCGAGGCCGCGATCGAGGGGCTCGGCTCTGTCCTTGAGGAGTTCGCCGAGCATCCGATCCGGTCAATCGACGACCACCACTCGCGACCAGTAACCGACCGCGAGTACGACCCTTTCAGACCACGATGACACACGCTATAGACGCAATCGATACCCCCGACAGACGGGACGGAATCGGTCACGAACCTGACTACCGCGAGAAGGTCACCGACCTCGTCTCCGCGGTCGAGAAGTACGTCACCGACGGCTCGAGCATCGCCTTCGGCGGGATGGGCGGCCGCGATCCGGAGGCGGCGGCCCGCGAGATCGTCCGTCAGGGAACGACGGGACTGACGGTTCTGGACGACGCCAGGACGACCCTGTTCGACATCATGGTCGGCGCCGGTTGCGTCGACGAGTACGTCGGCTCCTGGGTCGGGACGAGTCTCATCTCACAGGGACACAACATCCGAAACGCCGTCGAGAACGACGTCCCCCACCACCTCGAAATGCGCGACGTTTCGAACTTCGGCTCCTCGCTGATGTTTCTCGCGGGGGCGATGGACCTCCCGTTCATGCCGACGCGATCGATGGTCGATACGGACATCCCGACGTTCAACGATGACCTCGAGGTGATCGAGGACCCGCTCGGGTCGGGAGACCCGCTCGTTCTCGTCCCCCCGGCGCAACCCGACGTCGCAATCATTCACGTCCAGCGGTGCGATCCGATGGGAAACGCACAGATATTGGGCAACGTCGTCAACGATCACCTCAAGGCCCGGGCCGCCGAACACACGATCGTCACCTGTGAGGAACTCGTTTCGACTGAGGAGATCCGGCGACGGCCCGAACTCACTCGCATCCCGTTCTACGCAGTCGACGCGGTCGTCGAGGTCCCCTTCGGCTCTCACCCGTGGCACTGTTACGGACGATACTATGCCGACCTTCCGTTCTATCGAGAATACGGACTCCGGTCGCAGGACCGCGAAGAGTTCCTCGAGTGGCTCGAGGAGTGGATTTGCCCCCACGAGGAGTACCTTGAGAAAGTGGGTGCCGACCGACTCGAGACGCTGGAGCAGATGGAACGAACGATCAACCGTGCGGACTCCGTGGGGGGCGCCGATGAGTAACCGATCGACGGTGAACGATGATGCCGAACCGTCCGCAAAGTCGGTGAATCCGGTTAGCGTTGATCGGCCCGAGGAAACGGCCGACGACTACACGACGACCGAACTCCTCGCCGTCGCCGCCGCGCACGAGATCGGCGACGGTGAGACCGCGTTCATTGGGGTCGGCATGTCACTAATGTCGGGCATCCTCGCGAAACACACCCACGCGCCGGACTGTCAGCTCGTGACCGAATCGGGCTACATCGGCTCCTTCCCACCGGGCGTGGTGCAGTCGATCTCCGATACCGTCCTGGGGGTTGACGCGCTCGTCGCAACCGACCAGTGCGAGATCTTCGTCGACAACCAGCGCGGGGCCTTCGACGTCGGAATCATCGGCGCGGGACAGATCGACAGCCGCGGCAACACGAACTCGACGGCGGTGATCGGCGACGCGACGTACGACCGACCGAAAGTGCGACTACCCGGGTCCGGCGGGAGCAACGACATCATGACCTCCTGCGGCCGGACCGTCGTCATGATGCGCCAACAGCGCCGCGCGTTCACGACAGAGGTCGACTACGTGACCGCGCCGGGCCACCTGAAGCGGCCGGGCCGGCGCGAGGAACTCGGCTTCGGCGGCGGCGGTCCCGCCGCCGTCGTCACGGACATGGCGGTATTCGGCTTCGACGACGACGGTGAAATGATCCTCGAGACAACCCATCCCGGCGTCGGCGTCGACGACGTCCGCGAGGAAGTCCAGTGGGATCTCCGCGTCGCCGACGACGTCCGGACGACGCCGGAGCCGACGCGGGGCGAGGTCGCGATGTTGCGCGCCATCGATCCCGTGGACGTCGTCCTCCGGGGAACCGACTACGTCTACGAGGTCGGCTTCGAAGAGTGGAGTAACACCGTCCTCGAACATTGGGAGCAACTGCGAACGGTTCAGAACGATACCGACGACTAAGACACAGACGATGACGACACACGACAAACCCCAACGACAGACGAGAGCCGGCACCGACCTCGGGGGAATGTTCCCCCGCGCGTTCGCCGACGAGTACGTTACCATCGTCCGCGGCGACGGACCGTGGGTCTGGGACGCCGACGGGAACCGGTACCTCGACGCCATCTCCGGAAACCAGAACGTCAACATCGGCCACGGCCGCGAGGAGGTCGCCGAGGCCGCGAAAGCACAGCTCGAGCGTCTCGAGTACACCTCGAGCATGCTGTTCGCGAACGAGCCCGCGATGGAGTACACCGAGAAGATCGCGGAGTTCACGCCTGACGGGTTCGAGAAGACGTGGCTCGTCTCGAGCGGCTCGGAGGCGAACGAGAGCGCGATCAAGATGGCCCGTCAGTACCACTACGAGCGGGGGAACGAGGGCAAGTACAAGGTGATCTCGCGCCGTCGTAGCTACCACGGAAACACTGCCGGCGCGATGGCGGTATCGGGATTCCCGGCCCGGAAGACGAAGATGGGCCCGCTGTTCGCCGACTTCCCGAAAGCGCCGAGCGCGACGCCGTACCGCTGTGAACGCTGCGACGGCGACGGCGGGCACGCCTGCGGCGTCGCGTGTGCGAACGACGTCGAGCGGCTCATCCAAGACGAGGGACCGGAGACGGTTTCGGCGTTCATCACGGAGCCGGTCACCGGCGCGGCGAACGCCGGCGCCTTTCCCCACGACGGCTACTTCGAACGGATCCGCGAGATCTGCGACGAGTACGACGTGCTGTTTATCGTCGACGAGGTCATGGCCGGATTCGGGCGGACAGGTGAGAACTTCGCGATCGAGCACTGGGACGTTACGCCCGACATCATCACCGGCGCGAAGGGGATGAGCGGCGGCTACTCGCCAATCGGCGGCACGATGCCCCATCGCCGCGTCGCGGAGGTCTTCGAGACCGTCGAGGACGGATTCCAGCACGGCCACACCTTCTGTTTCAACCCGGCGTCAGCCGCGATCGGAACGGCCGTCCTCGAGTACATGGACGACCACAACCTCGTGGCGAACGCCCGCGAGGTCGGCGCGCACCTCCGCGAACGGTGCGAGGAGTTCTACGAGTACGACTTCGTCGGGGACGTCCGCGGGAAGGGGCTGATGATCGGCGTGGAGTTCGTCGACGATCGTGAGACGAAGGAACCGCTCCCGGAGACCGGCGCGGAATTCCAGTCACTCCTGTTCGAGACGGGGCTCGACAATGGGATCCTCACCTACCCCGGCGGGGGCCACGTCGGCGGGGAGAACGGTGATTACACGCTGATCACCCCGCCGTTGACGATCGGCGACGATCTAGCTGACGAGGTCGTCGACCGAATGCACGCGACCTTCGCTGACGTGGAATCGGCGCTCGGGCGATGACCACTCCACCGGTGACGAACCGCTCTGCGATCAGTTGATCCGCCGATCTTCGTCCGCCCAGTATCGCTCGCGCAACGCCTCTCTATCGATTTTTCCGAACGGCGTCGTCGGGAGCGCTTCGACCACCGCGACGGACTTGGGTCGCTTGTAACCCGCCAGCCGCTGGCCGGCGAACGCGAGGAGGTCGTGGACGTCGAGTTCCAGTCCCTCGGCCGGAACGACGACCGCGTGGACGGCCTCGCCCCAGTCCTCGTGCGGGACGCCGACGACGGCGACGTCGCCGACGTCCCCTTGCTCGCCAAGAGCGCGCTCGACCTCGCCGGTATAGACGTTCATCCCGCCGGTAACGACGACGTCGCTGCGCCGATCGAGCAGGTAGAGGTAGCCCTCGTCGTCAATCCGGCCGATATCGCCGGTCCGCACCCAGCCGTCGACGAGCGTTTCGTCGGTCGCCTCGGGGAGCCCGAAGTAGCCGTCGAAGGCGTAGGGTGCCCGCGCGAGCAGCTCGCCCGGCTCGTCGGTTTCGCGTTCCTCGTCGGTTTCGGGGTCGACGATCTTCACGTCCGAGAGCAAACAGGGCTGTCCGGCGGACCCCAACAGGTGTTCGTCGCCGTCCTCGAGCACGCGCGCGTGATCGCGCCGGTCGAGCGTGGTGATGAGGTTCGGGACCTCTGTCTGTCCGTAAAATTGGGTCAGGATCGGCCCAAGTCGGTCGAGCGCCTCCCGCAGCCGATCGGGCCGGATCGGCGCGGCCCCGTAGATCACGTTCTCGAGCGAGGAGACGTCCCAGGCCGCGAGCGGGCCGTCCAGCAGCCTGTAGAGCATCGTCGGCACGAGAAAGGTCCACGTCACGCGGTGGGTCTCGACAGCCGCACAGAAGTCGTCTTCGTTGAATCCTCGGTGGAGAACGACCGTTCCGCCTGTGAGCAGCGCGGCGAGGAGGAACGTTCCCGCGGAGTGCGAGATCGGCGTCGCGACCAGGCCGGTATCATCGCTTGAGAAGCCGAGATCGGCGGGATGTGCGAGCAGGTTCGTCGTCAGGCAGGACTGCGTGTAGCAGACGCCCTTCGGGTCGCCCGTCGTCCCGCCGGTGTAGAAGTGGCCGGCGATCGCGTCCGGCTCGACCGACACGGCCGGGCTATCCGCGGCCGCGCCGTTTTCGAGTCGCGCCGCGGAACGCCAGCCGTCCGGCGGATCGGCGGATTCGACGGCGACACACACCGGTCGCGTCGACAGATCGTCGACGAGGTCTGCGACATCGTCGAGGCGGGACGCGTCGCAGACGACGACGGCCGGTTCGGCGTCCGTGAGGATGTGCTCGATCGCAGTTTCGGAGAGTTCGGGATTGATCGGGAGCCGCGCCGCACCCGTCTTGTAGATTGCGACGTCGACGATTGGCGCTTCGAGCCGGTTGGGGAGGAGCGTCGCCACGCGCGCTTCGGGCTCGAGACCGAACTCGAGGAAGGAGTTGGCGAGCGCGTTCGAGCGCCGATTCAGTTCGCCGTACGCGAGCGAAACTGTGTCGTCCCGCAGCGCGATCCGCTCGGGACGCCGGGAGAACGCAGCCGTGAGAAGCGACGGTAGCGTTTGCACGTTCGTTCGAGTGATTGGCACCACAGTTGTTCTATGTGGTGTATATATCCCACAGCCTACTCAAACTGGTGGTAGTGACCGTATTTCCGCCACTTATTCGATTTCCCCGAGGGCGGTTCTGAGTTCGTCGACGGCGTACTCGAGTTGCTCGCGCTCGATCGACAGCGGGGGCTGGAAGCGGAGGACGTTCTTGTAGTAGCCGCCGACGCCCATCACGACCTTCGACTCCTCGCGGAGGTACTCCCCGACGGCCGATGCCAGTTTCGCGTCCGGGCGCGGCGCGACGCCCTGTGGACCCGGCTCGCTCGGGTCGACGAGTTCGACGCCCCGCATCAGCCCGAGTCCGCGGGTTTCGCCCACGACCTCGAACTCGTCCTCGAGCGCAGCCAGTTCGCTTTCGAGCCACGCGCCCTGTTCCCGAGCGTTGTCGACGAGCCCGTTCTCCAGTTCGTCGATCGTCGCCAGCGCGGCCGCGCAGGCCACGGGGTTGCCGCCGAACGTCGAGAGGTGATCGCCGGACTCGAAGGCGTCCGCGATCTCCGCCGGTGCGGTGAACGCGCCGAGCGGGAGGCCGTTGGCGATCCCCTTCGCCTGCGTCATAATATCGGGTTCGACGTCGAAGTGCTCCGTCGCGAACAACTCGCCGGTTCGCCCGTAGCCGGTCTGGACCTCGTCCAGAATGAGGAGCGCGTCGTGGGCGTGGACGATCTCCTCGACGCGCTGGAGCCACTCGGCCGACGGGACGACGATCCCCGCCTCGCCCATCACGGGCTCGACGACGACGGCCGCCAGGTCGCCGCTCGTGTGCGAGCCGATCACCCGCTCGAGTTGGTCGGCGCAGCTCGCGTCGCACCGATCGCCGTCACACCGCGGGCAGCGGTAGCCGTAGGGCGGGGCTGCGTGGGCCACGTCGTTTATCGTCGGGGCCATCCCCCGCTTGTAGGATTTGTTCCCCGTCAGCGCGAGGCTCCCGAGCGTGCGACCGTGAAAGCCCATCTCGAGGGCGATCACTTCCTTCGAACCGGTGTACTTTCGGGCGAGTTTGACGGCCCCCTCGACGGCTTCCGTTCCGGAGTTACAGAAGAACGTCTTCTGGAGGTCTCCCGGCGTCACGTCCGCGATCCGCTCGGCGAGCCTGGCGACCGGTTCGTTCGGGTGGACGTACGAACAGCCGTGGACGAACCGCTCGAGTTGGTCCGTCGCCGCCTCGGTGATCGCCTCGTTGCCGTGACCGGCGTTGACCACGGAGATCCCCGAAAACACGTCGAGATACTCGTTCCCGTCGAAGTCCTCGAGCGTACAGCCCTCGGCCCGTTTTATGGGGACGTGCAGGGACTTCCAGATGGGCATTACGTGATCGTCGTAGGCGGCCGTGACCGATGAGTTCGAGTACTGTTCAGGCATTGTCCCCCAAATCGGACTGTATTCTAATAAAACGTCCCATATGGAATTAGATGCATGGGGTGGAGCGGTCAGTGGTATCGTGCTGGCACCGGTTTCCACACGAATCGATCCGTCGCTGCGAACGACAACCGTTAGTCCCTGCTCCTCAGCAGTAGCGAGGGGAGACATCCCGTGAGTGGAACGGGAATCCAAATCGATTCGAACGAAAATCAACGTGCGACCGTATTCGTGGAACGTGTCCGAATATCGTTTCTATTCGGTTCCCTTAAACGAGAAGCTGGACGTCGGATTCGGCCATGTGTTGCAACGCGGTCGCCGCGCCGACGCCCGTCGTGACGCCGTCGTAGAAGTCGTCCTCGTCGTAGTCCATCAACTCGATCGTCATCTGGCAGGCCTGGAGGTCGACGCCGCTCTCGAGCGAGAGGTCGATCAACTCCTCGATGGTGGCGGTCCCGTTCTCGTCGATCTTCTTCTGCATCATCTTCGTGGCCATCGCGTCCATGCCGGGAAGCGCCGCGAGGGCGTTCGGGACGGGCATGCTCGGGTTGCCGACGGCGCTCAGTTTGAGTTTCTTCGACTTCTCCTCGTGGAGGATATCGAGCCCCCAGAACGTGTGGAAGACGACGACCTCCCAGCCGAAGGCGGCCGCGGTGCTCGCGAGGATCAACGGCGGGTACGCCATGTCGAACGTGCCCTGGGTCGCGATGATGGTCATCTTCTTCCGGGAGTCGCCGTCGTCCGACTCGGCCACGGCCTCCTCGAGTTCCTCGACGCGCTCGCGCAAGGCCCGGAACTCCTCGGAGTCGAAGGCGGGTCCGCCGTCGTCGGTCGTCGGTGGGTTGTCGGTGCTCATGTTACTCCGTCTTCTTCACGTAGTGGGTGTACAGATCGCCGTCCTCGACCTGGTCGAGGAGTTCGACGCCGTCGGTTCCCTCCGCCCAACCGCGAACGTCGCTCATGCTGCCCGAATCCGTCGCGAGTACCTCGAGGACGTCCCCAGGCTCGAGGTCGTCGATCGCCTGCTTCGTCTTCACGATGGGCATCGGGCAGGACTGTCCTTTCACGTCGAGCGTCTCCGTAACGGTGTATTCCGAACTCATGGTTTTCAATGTGCTCTGTGTTGGAGCTATTGCACAATACTAACTCCGGAACTAAAAGGGTATCGGTTATTGCGCGATATACAAACGACTGTGGCGCACAGTTTTTGTTATCGGTTAGCGCGTTCACCCGATATTCGGCGTAATCGGACCCGGTGAGATTCGGTAGGGCGAATTGTGAGTGTGTTGTCGCGCACGTTCGACGACTATAGTATTGTATGATATATGAATAACTATGCAAACTCTTAAGTGCCAGGGCCCAATACTGAGAACTGTACATCATGGACGACATGGACTTTCCAACGCCGGACGTTGCAATCGAATCGATCGATCCCGGCGCGTTGAAAGAACGAATCGACGCTGGCGAGGAAATCACGCTCCTCGACGCGCGGATGGAGTCGGACTACGAGGAGTGGCGCATCGACGGCGAGAACGTCGAGTCGATCAACGTGCCGTACTTCGAGTTCCTGGACGACGAGATCGACGAGGACGTTCTTGCACGAATCCCCGACGACCGTGAAGTGACGGTCCTCTGCGCGAAGGGGGGCGCCAGCGAGTACGTCGCCGGCAGACTCGCGGAGCGGGGCTACGACGTCGACCACCTCGAAGACGGGATGAACGGCTGGGCGCGCATCTACGAGCGCGTCGAGGTCGATCGCTACGACGGAGCCGGCACGCTCTACCAGTATCAGCGCCCCTCGAGCGGCTGTCTCGGCTACCTCGTCGTCGACGACGGCGAGGCGGCCGTCATCGACCCGCTGCGAGCGTTCACCCACCGCTACCTCGAGGACGCGGACGAACTGGGCGCGGACCTGACGTACGCCATCGACACGCACATCCACGCGGATCACATCTCGGGCGTCCGCGACCTCGCTGACGAGGGCGTCGAGGGGGTCATCCCCGAAGCGTCGGTCGACCGCGGTGTCACCTACGCCGACGAGATGACGCTCGCCGAAGACGGCGACGAGTTCAGCGTCGGCGACGCGACGATCGAGACGGTCTACACGCCCGGTCACACCTCCGGCATGACCTCGTACCTGATCGACGACTCGCTGCTCGCCACCGGCGACGGCCTGTTCGTCGAGAGCGTGGCTCGACCCGACCTCGAGGAGGGTGACGACGGCGCGCCCGACGCCGCCCGCCAGCTCTATGAGTCGCTGCAGGAGCGCGTGCTGACCCTGCCCGACGAGACGCTGATCGGCGGCGCGCACTTCAGCGACGCGGCCGTGCCCGCCGGCGACGGCACCTACACGGCCCCGATCGGCCAGCTTGAGGCGGAGATGGACGCCCTGACGATGGACGAAGACGAGTTCGTCGACCTGATCCTCTCGGACATGCCGCCCCGCCCGGCCAACTACGAGAAGATCATCCCGACGAACCTCGGCCAGCGAGACGCCGACGACGAGGAGGCGTTCGAACTCGAGCTCGGCCCGAACAACTGCGCGGCCAGTCAGGAGTCGCTGGCGGGTGACTGATCGCCGTGATCGAACTCGTACCGTCCGCCGAACTCGCGGCGCAGGTGGTACCCGCCGAGCCGTTTCCGAACGGCATCTCCCGGTACGCCATCGGGGGCCTGCTGGTCGGTCTCGGCGCGGTCGTCATCTACCTCGGCACGGGGATCGCCGCGGGCGCCAGCACGTTCCTCGAGTCGACGCTGTCGTACGTCTCGGATCGGTCGCGGTTCCAGCGGTACCGCGCCTCCCGGGATTGGCGCGTCGTCTTCACCCTGGGGATCGTCCTCGGGGCGGCAATCTACGCCGTCGTCTGGCAGGGCGGCGCGTGGACGACGGACGTCCAGCCCTGGCGGCTGCTGGTCGGCGGTATCCTCGTGGGGATCGGAACCCGTATCGGTAAGGGCTGCACGTCGGGCCACGGCGTCTGCGGCGTCGGGTCGGCCTCGAGGACGTCGATCGTCGGCGTGATCACGTTCCTGACGGTCGCGATCGTGACGGCTCAAATCGTCCAAGCAATGGGGGTGAGTCCGTAACGTGGACCGAAATCGTCATCCGCTGTTCATGCCGCTGATCCTCGTCGGCGGCCTGATATTCGGGTTCGGACTCGCGTACAGCCACATGGCTCGTCCGGAGGTCGTGCTGGACTTCCTCCAGTTCGAGGACTTCGGCCTCCTGTTCGTCATGTTCGGCGCGGCGATCGTTTCCGGGATCGCCTTCGCGGTGATGCCTCGCGTGCGCGATCGCGCGCCGCTCACCGGCGACGAGTACGGCCGCCGGCTGAAGTCGTTCGACCGGAACGTGTTGATCGGCGGCGGAATCTTCGGCGTCGGCTGGGGCCTCTCGGGGATCTGTCCGGGCGCTGCCTACGCCAGCCTCGGGATCGGAAACATTGCCATCCTGTGGGCGATCGCCGGCATGTTCGCCGGTGCGTACCTGCAAGGCGTCTGGCGGAGCAGGTCCGTCTCGGCCGAATCCGCCCCGACGAGTGCCGACTGACGCCGCTCGAGCGTTTTGACTGGGGACGATTTTTCGTACGCGAACGGACCTCACGACGGTCCTGCCTACGCCACCGACGTCTTCGTGAACCGGTCGGGGGTCGAAATGCTTGACGCTGGCCCGAACTACGTGGTTCCCCCGAACGATGGGAGAATACCCGATCCTCGGGCCTGTTGAAAGTCGGCTCGTCGCGGTATCGCGTTAAAAAGAGGAAGACGTCGTTGACGGATTCGCTCCCGAACAATCGGCCGTCTCGAAGGGGTATATCGACCGTTATCAGCGTCGTATCGTCTGAATAACCGTTCGAGTCGCTTTTCGTAGTAAAGGAGGTATTTACGTAGTTACTTGATAGTTATTTGATACGGCTCTCGACGAAGTGTGGAGCTGCCGTTCTCGTTCACCGCCTGCACTGTCCGCTTTCTGGCCTGGATGAGTAAGTTGTGGAGTAACGCACCTCGAGCGGAGCCGTGGCGGCCGCCGCGATCACTACCGACGAGCGAGAAGCCGGTCCGAGACGTAAGAAATTCGTCCGACGTCACCTCGAGGAACGGGGGACTCGACTGCAGGCAGCCGGTCAGAGCGGGAGGAACGAGAACCCGAGGACGTACGTCGCCGCGATGTCGGCCGCGAACAGCAGGAACATCGCGGCCGCCGCGCGCGTGACCCACGTGAGGTTCAGGTAGCGTGCGACCCGCCAGAAGAACACCGCCGTGAGCGCACTCACCGGGATGATCGCGAGCATTTCGCCGGCCCAGATCGCCGGGTGCCTGCCGTACTGGGCGGCAAGTCCGATGGTGATCAACTGCGTTTTATCGCCGAACTCGGCCAACGCCAGTGCGGAGAACGACGCCAGGAAACCGCGTAGCCACGGCGACGAACTCCGCTCGGGGAGGAGACTCCAGTCGCCGTCGACGGGAGCCGCGTTGGCCGTCCCTCCGTCGGTGGACTGACCGTCGACGGAGTCGATTGCGGCGGGACCGCTCCGCAGGATCCAGACCGCGAAGACGACGAACAGGACGGCCGTCGCCGCGTCGAGGTACACCTCCGGGAGCGCCCCCTCGAGCGCGTCGCCGAGGAGAATCTCGAGGATCGTCCAGCCGCCGAAGGCCGCGGTCGCGCCGGCGACGACGGCGGACGGGCGGTACTTCGTCGCGAGTCCGGCGATCACCAGCTGTCCCTTCTCTCCGGGAAGCGCGAGCAGTTGCAACAGAAACGCCGTCACGAGGACCTCGAGCCACGACGCCATTCTCTACTCCCCTAGAGTTGGAACGAACGGAAGAGCGCTTCGAGAGCGAAGAACTGGTCGTTCTCCACGAGAACAGGTTACTAATCCTGCCGCTGATCGTGGTGTACGTCGCCCGTCCCTTCCACAGTCCGTCGGCTCAACGCGGTCGTCAGTGCAACGCGTCGACCGTAGTCTGACCAAAGCCGCGCGCACGCTCGGTCGGAGACCACGTCGACGTTTCGCCAGATTGCGCTCGCGCTGATTGCACCGGGTGTCATCGGCGACGCGGCGCTGGGCGTTTTCGCTACTATCAAGGAGCTGCCCGAGACACTATCGCTACACACGATGGGGTTCGAGACACTCGTCACGTACATCTCGAGCGTTCGCGTATCCGGCTATTACGGGTTAGCCGCCGTTCCCGCGCTGGCGTTGAGCGTCGTCTCGAGCCCCTCGACGGTCGCCGCCCTTTCACAGGAGGAGTAAAACCATGTCAAGCCACACCCACACCAACAGAACGTCCGATTCGTCTGACCGGACCTCGGCCATCCGAACAACCGATAACTCAGACTCGCAAACCGTGCTCGAACTCGACGGCCTCGTCCGGTCCTACCGGACCGAGACGGCCGTCGAAGACCTCTCGCTTTCGGTCGGCGACGGTGAGGTGCTCACGCTGCTGGGTCCCTCGGGGTGTGGGAAGACCACGACGCTGCGGCTGATCGGCGGGCTCGAGCGGCCCGACGCCGGCACCATCAAACTGGGTGACCGCGTCATCGCCGATTCAGACGGGACGTTCGTCCCGCCCGAAGAGCGCGGCATCGGGCTGGTGTTTCAGGATTTCGCACTCTTTCCTCACCTGACCGCCGCGGAGAACGTCGGCTTCGGACTGTCTGAGTGGAGTGAGAGTGAACGACAGGCCCGCGTCGAAGAGTTGCTCGACCTCGTCGGTCTATCAGATCACGCGGACGATCACCCGGGGGAACTCTCGGGCGGCCAACAACAGCGCATCGCGCTCGCGCGCTCGCTCGCTCCCGAACCCGACGTACTCTTGTTAGACGAACCGCTTTCGAACCTCGACGTGAGCCTTCGCGCTTCGATGCGCGAGGAGATCCGTCGGATCATCGACGAGACGGGCGTCACGGCGATCTGGGTCACCCACGATCAGGAGGAAGCGCTGTCGGTCGCCGATCGCGTCGGCGTGATGCACGACGGCCACCTCCAGCAGGTCGGGCGACCCGAGGAGGTCTTCGAGCGCCCGGCATCGCGGTTCGTCGCCTCCTTCCTCGGCCGCGCCGGGTTCCTCTCCGCGACGGTCGAGGGGGGGCACCTCGTGACCGACGTCGGCCGACTCGACGCCGACGCACTCGTCGGCGTCGAACGATCGGACTGGGGGGCGCTGTCGGACGAGGCGACGGTCGACGTGCTGGTCCGTCCTGACGACCTGCGCGTGACTCCGACGAGCGAGGACGAATCCAACGGCACGATTATACGACGCCAGTATCAGGGTCCGTCGTTCATCTATCGCGTCGAAACTGCCAGCGGCGACACCGTCCAGTGCCTCCACGGCCACACGGAGGTGTTCGACGTCGGTACGTCGGTTCGCGTCGACCTCGTCGCGAACCACCCGCTGGTGTGGTACCCTCGAGATTGACGATCTCCTCGCCCTGAAGCGTGAGGATTCCCGCGCAGGATATCGATCGCTCCCGCGGGAAGCTTCCTCCCGTAAAGAAGGGACCGGCTTCGTGCGCCCTCCGTCAGGCCCGTAAGCGGGTGGTGACGCCGACCCGCAGGAGTCGTCGAAGTGGTACGCGAAATCCGGCTCCAACTCGATCTACGATACGTTCGTAAACGCACACACAGACTCCGTTCCTCGCCCCCGTCGGGGACGGAGGCGCAGAAGTTCACCAGTCTATTGCTGGTGACTAACCGGCGGGAGTCCACATCAAAACCCCACCCCCAGCGACCGAGGCGCGTAGCGCCGAGGGACTAGGTGGGGTGACATCCTCCCCGTCGTAAACGACGGGGCTTCCCGTACCGCAGGTGGGATATTTACTGGTCTACGACATGACCTGTTCTCGCGGGGCGAACGCCCCACTCTCTGAATCGAACAAGTATGTCGATGGCTGTGCCACACAGCCGTTACTCCTATCCTCACCGTGAGGACTCGGAGTTATCTTCTGTCGCATATTCTCCGCTCCGTTACAATCCGCGTTGGCTACCAACTTACACGACTGACAAATGTACAATCCACGGTGCTTGCGGTTCGACTTCGTGTCGTCACCACACCGTGAACACGTCTTCGAGGTGTCCCACTCGTTCTCTTTCAGCACCTCAACGCCACGCATCTCGCCTTTGTACGCGAGGTACTGGTAGATTCGGTCGAACGCCCACGTATGCAACTTCTTGTTGCCAGTCTTCCCCCAGTCAGATTCGCGCACGTCTTCAGGCCAACTCACCGCGAGCGTGCCCACACCACGTTCGACACACTCCGTGATGATGGTGTCTGTGAGGACGTGGTAGAAGTGCGTCTCACGCTCTGCGAGTTTCCGACGTGCCCACATCGACTTCTCCGACGGGCCGTTCTCCCCTTCGGTGTCGTATTCAGCACGTTTGAAGTAGTGCTTGTCTTGCTTGAGTGAGTTGCCGGGGTAGAGAACGTATTCGTCGGGGAAGGCGACCGTGGCGATGTTCTTGATACCAAGGTCGATACCAGCAACACCGTCGCCTGCTGAGTCGTTGGTTTCGAGTTCGACTTTGCAGACAAAGTGTAATTCCCATTCGTCGCCGTTCCAGACGGCGCGAACGTTTTGCACCGAGTTGACTTCCGAGAGGTCAACGTCGGGACGCGTTTGGTACTCACAGAGCAGAAAGTCCGACCAGTACTCCTTGAGGTTCGAGCCTTTTGAGAGTCGGACTCGGTTGTTCTCGGGGTCGTGTTTGAATCCGTCTTCTTTGAACGTGACCGTACTCTTGGGTCGTTTGTCGCCGTGTTTGCGGTAGCCGGGTGGATTCGCCTCGTCGAACTTGTGTCGCAGGTCGAACCACGACTGGAAAGCGTCAGAAAGTTCTTCGATGACTTTCTGACTGGATTGTGCGTTCAGGTCTTTCCAGCACGCTTGGTTCTTCATGTACGATTTCAGCACGCCTTCATCTGGGATTTCGCCTGTTGCGTTCCAGATGCGGTCGGCTGTCCATCGTGCGACGTTCCAGATTTTCGAGGCAGAGTCTCCGAGCGAATCGAGGCCATCGCAGACCTGTTGCTGGTTCTGGATGGAACCAACGTAGGTGCGAGTGACCTCAATCGCCATACATAGCCTATGTAGACAAATCTACTTAATGACTATGATTTTACGTTGAATATCCAGCCAGCCATCGACGGTGGACTGTGTAGGAGTTGTCGGATTCACTCCCGCCGTAAACGGCGGGATTCTCTTCTCTCAAAAAGATAGTTTAGGTGTACTGATCGATGAGGGTCTCGAGGGTCGTCCGCGGCTGGACGCCGAGTAGTCGCTCGACCGGTTCACCGTCGGCGTAGAGCAGGAGCGTCGGGACGCTCCGCGCGCCGAGTTCCGCGGCGAGTCGCTGGTTGGCGTCGATGTCGACCTTCGCGACGGCGGCGTCGGTCTCGGCGGCCAGCGCCTTGATGGTGGGCTCGAGCATCCGACAGGGACCGCACCAGTCGGCGTAGCAATCCACGAGGACGACCGGGTAGTTATCGATAACCTCCTGAAGGTGATCGGCGCCGTCGATCTCGACAGGATCCGACGGGGACGGTTCGGCGCGGGCGTCAGATTCGTCCCCGCCGCGTTCGTTCTCGAGTTTTCGTTGCAGTTGTCGCTTCTTTCGCTCTCGAATCAGCTGTCGTTCCTCGTCGAGTTCGCTCATCGAGCGTCGATACGCGTCCGCCGACGATAACTTTTATGTGTGAAGAGCGCAATAACGGGGTCCGGATCGCTGCTCATTCACCAGCCACTCCCTCCCTGGATAACCCCTGGAGGGAAATAACCTTCGTTAAACCCCACGTCCGAGGAAGTATCTTTAGTGTTTATAGTGCGCAATACAGTAGAAGCAAGTGTGACCAAACCATGACCGATGCGAATCCCGACGTCACCATCGACTCACGCGGTGCGACCTGTCCCGGTCCCCTGATGGACCTCATCGGTAAAGTGAAGACGCTCGACCCCGGCACGGTGGTGGAACTCCAGACCACCGCGCGCAACTCCCGGACGGACGTGCCGGAGTGGCTCGAGAAGGCCGGCCACGAACTGCTCGAAATCGAGGAGCACGACGACCACTGGAGCATCTACCTGGAGGTCAACTGAGATGCACCGAATCGCGATCGTCGGCGGTGGGACGGGCGGGACGGTCCTCGCGAATCGACTCGCGAACGAACTGCGGAGCGAGATCGAAGCCGGCGAGGTCGAGGTCCGCCTGATCACGGCCGACGAGAACCACGTCTACAAACCGACGTTCCTGTACGTCCCCTTCGGGAAGAAGACGGTCGACGACGCGAGCCGACCGATCGAGGACCTGATCGACCGGCGCATAACTCTGACGATCGAGGAGGTAACCGGCGTCGACACCGATCGGAAGCGCCTCTCGTTCGCCGATCGAACGACGTCGCTTCACTACGATCAACTCGTATTGGCGACCGGTGCTAGCCTCGAGCCCGATGCCGTCCCGGGGCTCGCCGAGGGCGGGCACCACTTCTACGGACCCGACGGCGCCGAACGGCTCCGCGACGAACTCGCGACGTTCGAGGAGGGACACCTCGTGTTGAGCGTCGTCGGCGTCCCGCACATGTGCCCTGCGGCACCCGTCGAATTCACCCTGATGGTCGACGACTGGCTCCGCGAGCGCGGCCGCCGCGAGGACGTCGAGATCACGTACACGTACCCGATCAACCGGGCCCACGGACTCGAGTCGATCGCCGAATGGGCGACCGACCTGTTCGAGGAGCGCGACATCACCCTCGAGACGTTCTTCAACGTCGACGAGATCGATCCCGACGAGCGAGTCATCGAGACGATCGAAGGCACCGAACTCGAGTACGACCTGCTCGTGGCGATCCCGCCGCACGCGGGCAGCGATCTCGTGACCGACGCCGGCCTGGGCGACGACGGCTGGGTCGACGTCGACAGGCACACGCTCGAGGCGACCAGGGCCGAGGACGTCTACGCGATCGGCGACATCGCCGACGTGCCGACGAGCAAAGCCGGCAGCGTCGCCCACTACGAGGCGGGCGTCGTCACCGATCGGATCGCCAGCCGAGTTCGCGGCGTGACGCCGACGGCGACCTACGACGGGAAGACCGTCTGCTTCCTCGAGGCGGGGATGGACGAGGCCACGTTCATCGAGTTCAGCTACGGCGAGGAGCCGTACGTCCGCGAGCCGTCGAAGCCGCTCCACTGGGCGAAACTCGGCTACAACGAGGCCTACTGGCTGACCGCACGGGGGGTACTGTAGATGTCCGAATCCGAGACTGACGCTGAACCCGCGACCGAGACCGTCGACGCGGAGGAACAGACCCTCGAGAAACTCGTCGCCGAAAACCCCCACGAAGTTGCGCGGTTCCTCGAGCGCATCGACGTCGTCAACGACCTGCTCGATACCGCGGACCTCGCGACCGCGGCGATGGACGACCGGATGGTCCAGGAACTGTCCGGCACCGCGACGAACCTCGGCGCCGCGGCCGACGGGCTGGCGACCGAGGAGGTCGCACGCCTCGGCGAGGCGACCGGGGAGAATGCCGACGACCTCGCCGAGGCGATCGAGACGCTCGCCCAGTTGCAGCGATCGGGGACGCTCGACGACCTCGTGGCCGTCGCGGACGTCGCCGCGCTCGGTTCGGCCGCGATGGACGATGGGATGGTGACCACTCTCGCGGCGAGGGGGACCCGTCTCGGCGAGGTCGCCGAGACGGCGGCCGACGACGACGTCGCCCGGACGCTCGAGTCGTTACTCGAGGCCGTCGGCGAGGCAGGCTCCGAACCCGCGGAGCCCGTCGGGGCGATCGGCGTCGCGAAAGCGTTGCGGGATCCGGAGGTCAAAGCCGGGATGGGCTTCCTCCTCGCACTGGCTAAGGCGTTCGGACGAACGACCCGACAACGGCGTTTCTGACGAGATGCGCGCGATATTTTTGCTCCGTAGCCCTCGGCAGTCACTGACCGAAACCTGCCCGGTGTTTTTGCGTAGAGATTCCGCGTCGCTGTCTTGCCGTAATCGAGGTCGTACTCGTCAGTCCGGGTCGCTGCTTCCTCACTGGACCGTGCGGTCAGTATCGTCCCCGTCCTCGACGATTATTACCCGGTGGGAATCGGCGGAGTTCGGTTTTCGTTCGAATACATAGTAGCGGTGTGTGGCGACGAACGCCGTCGCTCCCATCGTCAGAGGTTTACCATGAGCACCATCCGCTTCCAGATCAGACGGCGCGTGGAACGTGACCCCGGAATTCACTTCAACGAACTCGTCCGGGAACTCGACCTCGCGGCCGGTCAGGTCCAGTACCACGTACGGAAGCTGGGACGGTCCGGCGAGCTCGTCGCCGAACGCCTCTACGGACGGACGCACTACTACCCGGTCGAGTTCGAGGAGTGGGACCGCAAAGCGCTCGCGCTGCTCAGACGCGAAACCTGTCGAGGGGTAGTCGCCCACCTCTCCGAACGAGGGCCGTCGAGACCGGACGCGGTCGCCTCCGACCTCGACGTCGCCCGAAGTACCCTGGAGTGGCACCTCTCACACCTGATCGAACAGGGGCTCGTCGAGAAGCGATACGACGACCGCGGTCGGGTGACGCTCCACCTCCTGGAACCCGAACGGACCGCACGGGTGCTGTCGCGGGTTACGCCCACGGCGCCGGATCGACTGGTCGATCGGTTCGTGCGCCTCGTGGATCTCCTGCTCGAAGAACCCGTAGCCGCGGAGTGATCGATCACTCGCCCGTGTGTCGATCACCACGATGAGTCCCGTTGTGAGGGGCCATCTCCGATCGATCCATTGCGGGAACGACATCGGAAGACGTCGCCTTCGAGTCGTGTGTTTTCGGGCGGATAGCGGCGCATTCGACGAGTGAACCAGACCGGCTTTATTCGCCTCCTCCCAAGTTAGCGCGTGAACGAACGACTGCGGCTCTGGTTACTCGCAGCGTCGATTCTCGCTACGCTCCTCTGTGTCGGCGTCGTCTTCGGCGTCGAAACCGGCGCGGAATCCCCGGAGCCGGTTTCGTTCGACGATACCGTCCAGATCGGCCTCACGCTCGAAGACGAGAATTCGCTTCTCGGAAAATCTGACGTGGTGCTCCCGCGCGTGCAAACGTTCTATTCGCAGTACGAGTACGTCGTCGGGTACTACGGCGTCGACACGTACGTCGACGCCCAGCGCCAGGAGGGCCACGACCAGCGCTTTGGCTACCCGGTCGCCATCTACGCGACCGATTACAGCGACACGGGGATCGACCTGAACGACGACGGCTATCCGATCGTCGAGCGCTCCCCCGGATGGGTCGACGCCGAAGCGGCGTGGTACGTCGTCGAAAGCGACGCCCGGACTCCCTCGGAGGAGGCGATCCCGTCGTTCGGAGATCGATCGGACGCGGAGTCGTTCGTCGAGTCTCACGGCGGCGAGGTGCGGTCGTGGGAGGAGATCGTGGACACGCCGTTCGAGAAGGACGACGCCTCGGGCGTCCGCGATCGAGTCGACCGACAGGATGCCGAGGCCGACGCGCTCGTCGACGACGCCGAGGCCCACGACGAGCGCCCGATCTCGGTGGTGGTCGGCGAGGACGTCGACAGCGTACAGGAGGGGATCGACGAAGCCCCCGAGAACACCACCGTCCTCGTTCCCGAGGGGACCTACGACGAAACGCTGGAGATCGATCGACCGGTCACACTGGCGGGCGAGGGTAACGCGACGATCCGCGGCGACGAAAACGGATCGGTCGTGACAATCACCGAACCCGACGTCGGTGTGCGCGACCTCTCGATCACCGGCGTCGGAACGCTGGCGACCGGCGCGGAGGAACTGCCGGGTGAGGAAGGCGACGACTGGGACGACCAGTTTCAGGTGAACTACGCCGGCGCGGACGCCGGGGTTTCCGCACACGTGGCCGACAACGTATCGGTCGAGGACGTCCACGTGGAGACGCCCGCGAACGGGGTGATCCTGCGCGAGAGTCCGGGCGCGGTCGTCAAGAACGTCACGACCGTCGCCACGGTCGACGGAACCGACGGATACGCCGGGGTGATGGCGTTTCGTTCGCCGGGGGTCATCGAGGACTCGACGATCACCGACGGTCGTGACACGATCTACCTCTATCGATCCCCGGGTATGGTCGTCCGGGACAACGAAATCGGAGAGAGCGTCCTCGGAATTCACCTGATGCACAACGACGAAGCGCTGATCGCCGACAATCAGATCCGAGACGCCGAGAAAAACGGGGTCTACATCATGACCGGTCCGGTGGGCAACGCCATCGTCGGTAACGAGATCTCGAACGCCGAAGTCGGCGCGTACGTCGGTGGATCGGAGTCCTACGTCGCCGAGAACGCGTTCGAAGAAAACGACGTCGGGCTACAGATGGAGGCGAGCGGGTCGATCTACGAGCACAACGTCTTCGCCGGAAACGGCGTCGGCGCTCGAGATACGGCGGTCCTCCCGACCAATCGCGTCGTCGGGAACGACTTCGTCGGAAACGACGACCACGCGACCGCCAGTACTGGTCCACTACGGATCTGGTCCCACGACGGCGACGGGAACTACTGGCAAGGCGGGACCAGCCTGGCGGACGGAGATCCGCCCGCGCGGCCCTACTCCCCGACCGATCCCGTCGACGGCCGATTACACGACGTCGACGGCGCGGAGACGCTCGCGCGGGCCCCGGCGCTCGACGCGCTCTCGGGGCTCGAACAGTCCGTCTCGGGCATGCAAACCGAGAGCATCACGGACCTCTCGCCTACCTGCGGACCGAACAACCCCGAACTGCTCGAACGAACGGAGTGGGCCGAGGAGGCCTACTCGTGCGACGGAACGGTGGTGACAGACTCGTGACGAACCAGCAAGACGAACCCGAAATGACGACAGCTACTGATCGTTCGCCGACGGATTTAGGATCGAGCGACCCACGAGCCGACGACAGCGGTTCGGTGCCAGCAACGTCGACGGCCGACGATGATTCCTCGAGACGGGATCCGTCAGCGGCGGCCGACGAACCGCTCCTCGAAGCCTCCAACCTCGAGTTCGCCTACGGCGCCGTGACGATCCTGCGCGACGTTTCGATCGCCGTCGACGCCGGGACGGTGACGGCGCTGATCGGGCCGAACGGGACCGGGAAAACGACCCTACTTCGGATTCTGGCCGGGTTACAAGAACAGACGTCTGGATCGATCGAATACCACGGTCCCGACGTTCCTCGAGAGATCGGATACCTTCCACAGCAACCCTCGTTCAGACCGGGATTTACCGTCATCGAGACGCTCGAATTTTACGCCTCGCTGGTCGGGGAGAGCCGCGACGACGCCGTCGCACGACTCGATCGGGTGGGACTCGCTGACGCGGCCAACAGACGCGTCGAAGCCCTCTCGGGCGGCATGACACGACTGCTCGGAATCGCCCAGGCGACGATCGGAGACCCGCCGATCGTTATTCTCGACGAACCCGGATCGGGGCTCGATCCCGGCATGAGCACGCACGTGTTCGAAATCGCCGGCGAGTTCGCCGACGCGGGAACCGCGGTGGTGGTGACGTCACACGATCTCGGACTGGTCGAGCGCAACGCGGACGAGGTGTTCTTGCTCGACGACGGCGTCGTCGCTGAACGAGGCCACCCGTCGGAAATCATCGATAGAACGGGCGTCGACACGTTGCAAGCGGCCTACGAGGCGTCGGTCGCGGGAGACTTGCATCGCGTCCGCGTCCAGGGTGAGTCCCAATGAGCGACGTCGAACCCACGACGGACGAGGTGAGAGGCGATCGACGGGCACCAGGCTCGCTTCGACGCATCGACCGCATCGTCCGGCGCGAAGTCAGGACCCTCGCCCGAACCCGAACGTTCTACGTCCTCTCCGCTGCGCTGGCGATCGTGCTGGTAACCGTCGCGGTACTCGGGAGTGCCAGTGCCGGCTACGTGCCGACAGTGGTAAACCTCATCACGCCGCTCGAGCTCCTCGTCCCCGTCGTCGCCATCGCGTTCGGATATCGGGCGATCGTGGCGGACAGAGAACGCGGAGAACTCGACGTGCTCGTCACGTACCCGATCTCCACTCGAGAACTCGTCCTGGGGATATACGTCGGCAGAGCCATCGGTATACTGGTTGCAATCACCGCGCCGCTGCTCCTCGTCGGCGCGTCGGTCGCGTTCTTGCGCGAAGACCCCCCCGAGATCTACGCCACCCACGCGGGGGCGGACTCACCGATCCTGTTCGCCCGGTTCGTCGTGCTCACACTCGTCTTCGCACTCGCCGTCCTCGCGATCGCGCTCGCCATCTCGGCGCTCACCAGTGGTACCCGGAGCGCCCTCGCGCTCGCTATCGTCGGACTGGTCGTCCTGTTAGTCGGGTTCGACCTCGCGCTCGTCTTCGGCTTCGCCAATTCCCTAATCTCCGACTCCTCGCTCATCGACGCGATCGCCATCAGTCCCCTCAGCGCCTACCGGGGGCTGGTCTTCGAAACTGTCATCACCACGGCAGCCGGAACCGGTCCGAAAAGTGCGTCGCCGATCGCCAGCGTCGGTAGCCTCGTCATCTGGACGATCGCCTCTCTCGGCGTCGCGACCTGGGCTGTGAACCGGTGAGCCACTCATCACCGTTCGCGTTCGCTTCCCGTCGAATCGGAGACGACGCTAGCCTGGGACCCGAACGTGAAAATCAGCGTGACGTCCCTCGGCGGGGCGCTAGTTCTTCAGCGATTGCAGCAGTTCTCGATTGACCTCGTCAGGTTCGTATCGGTCACCACCGTACTCCTCCCGGAACGAGTCGGCATCGTCGGCGTCAGAGAAGCCGATCAGCGACGCGCCCATCGCCCCCTGAACCTCGCTGTCGACGATGAACGTCAGGTCGGTAGCCGGTGCGAAGCCGTCGGCGTCGAGGTGCCTGCTGATCTCGGGTTTCTCCCCGCCGGTGTCGACGTCGTAATCGACCGTCGAGTAATCGGTCAGGTAGCTGACCTCCGGTTCCTGTTCGGATTCGTTTTTGAACGTGAAGTTGTACGTGCAGCGCGAACTACAAAATTGGGCCGGGCGGTCCTGGTCGTCGCTCTCGCCGTCTTCACCCTCAGAACCACTGTCGAGGACGGCGCCGGGGTCGTCGTAGAAGGACTGTCCGGCCGGGCCAGGGTAGTCCCCGATCACCATGGTGCAGTTGTCACACTGCCTGTCCGATTCGATCGTGATGGGGTCGGGCGCCGACTTCTTGGCCCCGGAGCCGCCGTCGAGACAGCCGGCGAGCGTACCGAGGCCGGTCAGCGCCGCGCCCACGAGGACGGTTCGTCGAGTCGGCCCGCGGTTCGATCGGTTCGCTTGCAGGTTCGTTTGTCGGTCCATGGAACAGCTTGGGTACCGAAGGAAAAGGCTGATCTGGTTCAATCGACGAAAGTGCGTCGACCGAGAGTCGGCCACCTCCGAAATCGGTCCGGCGGAGAACGCGGATCGTACGCGTACGTACTCCCGTTCACCTCGGATTCGCTACGTCGGTGTTCGACGAACCCTCACGGACGGAGCCGATTCGAAAGGGGGATCTCGTTTACACGCCTTTCGAACTTCCTTCGTCCTCGAAACGGTCGGCCTCTCGAGGTCGAAGCGGCCCGACCGTATCGAACCGCGAGGTGATTCCTCCGAGGACGAACAGCGAGTAGTATCGGAGGTACGTTTGGATCGGGACCTGCACGAGCGTGATCCCCGCGACGATCACCGAGATGGCGTAGAGAATGCCCACTGCGACGAGCAGGACGATCGAGAGCGACGGCAGTCCGAGCACCACCTCGAGGAGGAAGTAGACGGTGACGCCGACGATTCCGAACGGAATAGCGAGCACGATGCCGACGGCGACGAACCCGATTCCGACGAGGATACCCGCGACGAACCCGAGGACGAGACGAGCGAGCGCGTACACGCCGTACTGCTCCCAGTCCTCGACGAGAGCCGGCCAAAACTCCCTCCACGCTTCGACGATTCCCGCTCCCTCGAGGAGCATCACCGGAACGACGAAATCCGCCGTAAATCGGAGGACGACCCAGAGCGCGATACCGGTGACCAGGAGGACCGGGACGAGAAGGATCGCCAGGGGTACGAGGAGAAGCGGAGAGATGAAGAAGAAGAGCACGGCCGGAAACGCGATGAGCGCCAGCACGCCGAGGAGGAGCGCCGCTCGAAACAGGAACAGCGACGCACCGTTCGAGACGTTGGTCGAGAAATACCCTCGGATTCGAACTTCGCGGTCCGTCAGGATTCGAACGAAGACGAACTCCATGATGGCCCCTACAAGCAGTAGTACCAGGCCGATCACGAGGATCGTCCCGACCGCGAACGCGATCAAACCGACGTCGATTTCGGGTGACAGTGGCGGGTCGTCGATCGGTATCGGAGTTTCGTCGACGGGCTGCCCGTTGCGTGGCGCGTCCCACGCCGTCGTCGACGCGTCGGGTCTCCCGCCGCTGACGCCCGATACGAAGAAGGCGACCACCGCGAGTACGAGCCACCGGCGTAACTCGAACGGGAGTAACAGTCCTCTCGTCGCCTCGAGCGACGGTCGCAATTCGTCGAGTGCCCGCCATGACATTTGACTACATACCACGGACAGAGAAATAAAACTACGGTGTCAGAGGCCACGGGCAGACCGTTCTCGCCCGAAGGCGAGGGCCTCTTACCACCGGGGAGTCAGCCACACGCGCTCGCACCGAGAGAATCGGGGAGATCGGTCAGCGGTCGCGTCCTACCTGTCCCGTCGCAGGCGCTCGCGACGCTCCTCGAATTCCTCGTCGGTGAGGTCGCCCCGAGCGTACGCACTTCGTAACTCCTCGAGTGCGGCGTCCGTCCGTTGCGTTCCGGACTGACGAACCGCCCTGTACAGCAGGTAGCCGATACCGAGTACCACCGCTAGCGGGACGACCGACATGAGCACCCACATCCACGCGGCTCCGGTGTCGCCCCACGCGCCGCTTCCCATGTGACCCCATCCCCAAACGCCCATCATGGGCATCGCGATCGCCATCACGAGAAACGGCAGGAGCAGGATCCCGGCGATAACCGTCAACAGCGTTCGAATCACCGAATCGTCGGTTGCCATGCGTTGGTATTCGAGCGCTCGAGTATTGAACGGTGTGGGGAATACCGGGAACCGGGAATCGGCCACCCGCTCGCGCGAGAAGCGCCGTCAGTTCCGTCGACGACCGCGCTCGAGGGATAGATTCGAAGAATGATGCCTGTTGTCACGCTGAGAGTACGACGAGGGTGGTCAAGCGGAGATGAAGCCGGTAGCAAGTTGCATAACGAATCACTGTTCTTCCTATCTTGGAACAGGATGGGTGCAATTGTGGATAGCGAATACGGAACTTCGTTATCTATCAGCGACGATCTCGTCGAGCGAGAGCCTTGGAGCTTGAGGATTCGGCTCAAATGCGGTGGACGGTCAGTCTTCGACGGTAGGTGGCCATCGACGGTGTGGGGAGACGAAACTGTTGAGGGTTCGTACAGGATCCCCGACGGACGACGCACTCACCAGCACGGAGGTCGATCGATCGGGAAGCGTGAGTCACTTTCCAGAGAGATCATTCGCGAAGCGAACCGGCTCGCCAGCGGAAGCCTCGTTCTAGTCCGCCGGGCTCGCCTCGCCTGACGGTGACACGCCCGGCAAGTTAGGGAGGGAGAGGTCGACCCGCCGGAGGAGCTGGGCGTTGATCGCGACGATGACCGTGCTCAGGGACATCAACAGCGCGCCCACCGCGGGCGAGAGCAGGATACCGATCGGGGCGAGGACGCCAGCGGCCAGCGGGATGGCGAACACGTTGTAGCCGGCAGCCCAGACGATGTTCTCCTGCATCTTCCGGTAGCTCTTCCGGCTCAGCGTCACGAGGCGGACGACGTCCATCGGATTATTCTGCACGAGGATGACGTCCGCCGACTGCACGGCCACGTCCGTCCCGCTGCCGATGGCGATGCCGACGTCCGCCCGGGTCAGCGCCGGCGCGTCGTTCACCCCGTCGCCGACCATCGCGACGAACTTGCCCTGGTCCTGTAGCTCCTGTACCTTCTCGTCCTTGTCCTCGGGCAGCACCTCGGCGAAGACGGTGTCGATTCCCAGTTCGTCCGCCACCGCGTCGGCCACGTCCCGCGAGTCGCCGGTCAGCATCGCCACCTCGATCCCGAGGTCGTGGAGCGCCTCGACGACCCGGTAACTCGAGTCGCGGATCACGTCCGCCATGGCGAACGCCGCGATCGGCGCACCCTCCCGGATGACGAACACGACGGTCCGTCCGTTCGCTCCGGCCTCGTCGGCGAACCGCCGAAGATCCGCCGAGACGTCGGTATCGAGGTGGTCCAGGAGGTTCGGCCCGCCGACGTGGACCTCCTCGCCCGCGACTCGAGCGCGAACGCCTCGGCCCTTCATCGCCTCGAAGCCCGTCGCGTCGGGGACGCTGACGCCACGATCGGCCGCCGCCTCGCGGATGGCGCGGGCGATCATGTGTTCGGAGTCGCCCTCGACCGCGGCCGCGAGGGCCAGGGCTTCACCCTCGTCGACGCCCTCGACCGTCGCCAGATCGACCACGCCGTGTTCGCCCTCGGTGAGCGTCCCCGTCTTGTCGAAGACGATCGTATCCAGGTTTCGCGCCTCTTCCATGGCGATGCGGTCTCGCACGAGCATTCCGTTCCTGGCGGCCAGCGACGTGTTGATCGCGACGACGAGCGGGATCGCGAGTCCGAGGGCGTGCGGGCAGGCGATCACGAGCACGGTGACGACCCGCTCGATCACGGCCGCGTCGAACGAGGTCGCGACCGTCCACGCGGCGGCGGTGACGGCCGCCGCGGCGACGGCGACGTAGAACAGCCAGCCGGCGGCCCGGTCCGCGAGCGCCTGCGTCTCCGACTCGCTCCCCTGGGCTTCCTCCACCAGCTGCATGATCCCCGCGAGGGTCGTCTCCTCGCCGGTCGCCTCGATGCGGACGCGGAGGCTCCCGTCGCCGTTGATCGTCCCGCCGATCACCTCGTCGCCGGGCTCCTTCGAGACCGGCATCGATTCGCCGGTGATCATCGACTCGTTCACGTCCGAGTCGCCCTCCTCCACGACGCCGTCGGCCGGGATGCTGGCCCCGGGACGAACGAGGACGAGGTCGCCCTCCGAGAGGTCGCTCACCGGCACTTCCTCCGTCTCGCCGTCGTCTGTGATCCGCTCTGCGGTGTCGGGCATCAGCTTCGCCAGCTCGTCGAGCGCGCTCTGGGCGCGCCGGACCGACCGCATCTCGATCCAGTGGCCCAGCAGCATGATGTCGATCAGCGTCACCAGCTCCCAGAAGAACGCCGACTCGGTCGGGAGGACGACGCTCGCGAGGCTGTAGACGAACGCGACGGTGATCGCCATCGAGATGAGCGTCATCATGCCCGGCGACCGATCGCGTAGTTCGGGAACGGCCATCCGGAGGAACGGCACGCCGCCGTAGGCGAAGACGATCACCGCGAAGACGGGGTTGATCCACTCGCTCCCGGGAAACGTCGGGACCGAGAAGCCCAGCCACGTCTGGAGCATCTCGCTGTAGAGGAGCACCGGGATCGACAGCAGCGTCGAGACGAAGAAACGGCGGCGGAACATCTCCTCGTGACCCTCGTGCATTCCGCCGTGGCCGTCATCGTGATCGCCGTGACCGCGACCGCCGTCGTCGTCGTGGCCGCCGTGGTCGTGATCGCGATGTTCCCCTGGTTCGTGGCCCTCTACGTCGTGACCACGTTCCTGTCGCTCCTCGATCTCCCCTTCGGCCTCGCCGGCGTCCGTGGCCTCGTCCTCGAGCATCGACCGCTCCACCTGCGATTCCGCTTCCCCCTCGAGGTCACCCTGTTCGTCGGAATCGGCCGAGCGGCGGTCGTCACGGTCGACGGACGGCGAGGATCCGTCCGCCGACCGGTCGTGATCGTGGTCGTGGTCGTCCATGAGCGTTCTCGTAGCTAGCATAACAGTTCCTCGGGTAATCCGTTTGTCGGTGGAACGTCAGGATATCCGGGGCAGCGTCGGCGTCAGAGACGGTCTCGTGGATGCTCTCATCGAATCGCCGATACCGTCACCCGAGACCGAAAGACGGACTCAGAACGCCGCTCGACGCGGGTACGCCGACCACCGTCGTCTGACGATCTCGAGCAGGTAGTACCCCCAGAGCGCGAGGATGATCGCGTACGCCGGTGCATGCAGGAGCGCCGCCCACGGTTGGTCCCGATAGAAGAAGCCGATTCCGACGGCGAGGACGGCGAGGTTCCAGGCGAGGACGGATCGCGATCCGACGACCGACGGAATTCGTGTTTCCGGGACGAGTCCGCCGACCGCGTCGTCGACACCGCCCTCGGTGCGTCCCGTTTCGGGAGACCACTCGAGCGAGCTGGTGACCAGCAGCCCCCCGGCGAGTGCGATCGGGAGCGCCCAGCCGAGGAAGAAGAAGTGTAGCGCGCCGATCTCGATCCACGCTTCTGGAACCCCGAGCGGGACGCCGAACAGGATGAATGGCGCAAAGCTCGCCGGTCCGAGGATCCACAGCTGTGCGACCAGCACCGAGAGCGCCGTCCCGTTCGGCGCGCCGTCCCGGTACGTCCGCGCGAGCGTGTAGACGAAAAGGACGTATCCGGCGGCGTACAGCACCAGCCCGGTCGCCGTCACCGTCTTGCCCATGTCGAGTACCGGCCCGACGACGAGGGGACCGATACCGAGCGCGAACAGCGGGAGCGAGTAGCGTTTCAGCCGATCGCTGTACAGCTCCGCATCCACGAGGCGCGGGAAGAGGTCGTACAGCGTGCCGATCGCCGCGAGGCCGAGAAAGCCCCACGCGTTGGCGTGGACGTGCGCCTCCCGGAGTCCGTACCAGCCGCCAGGGACGTCCCAGCTACGGCTGTACAGGCCGAAGGCGAACGCGAGCCCGATCAGGTAGACGAACGGCGAGAGGAGGTAGAAGCCGACGGTCGGATCCCGCGTTCGTTCGCCCTCGCTCCGGAACACCATCGAGAGGACGACGGCGAACAGCCAGGCCGTGAGCAGCCAGATCGCTCCGAGACCGACGTCGAACCACAGCGGCTCGCCGAAGGCGCGCCCGTACCAGGCGAGCAGGATTCCGCCGTTCAAGCCCAGGAAGACGGCTCCGAAAGTCGCCCTCGACGGCCCCGGACGCTCGAGTTTCCACGCCGCCAGCTGCGGCAGCGTGCCGAAGACGAGTTGCGTGAACGCGCCGATCGTGACGAAGTGAATGTGCGTCCACGTGATCCACGCGACCTGCGGGACGAGGTCGAACTCCTGCAGGCCCTGGTAGAGGGCGAGCGCGAACCCGGCCGCCAGAAACGCGATGCCCGCGACGTGAAACGGAGTCATCGAGAGCGGCGATCGATCGGTCGTCTCGCGTGAGAACCGTCGGTCGGGGTCGCTCGCGGGGGTATCGTGCGGACTCGTACCTGCCATACGCGTTCGTTCGCTCGGCGTCCGGGTATCGGTTACCGCGAATATGGCAGCACGCTTCGAACATGTTCGAAGCGCGGGCTACGGCGGTCGAGCGTCAAGCGTCGGTATCGATGCCCCGGGCAAAACTCACCGTTCGCCTCCCCGACTCGCCCTGGATCCGCGACATCTCGACGGCTTACCCCGACGCCACGTTTCGCGTCAGTTCGGTGTTGCCGGGATCGGAGATCGCGATCGGCGTCGTCGAACTGGCGGCGGCGAACCCGGTTCCGATACTCGCCGCCATCGACGACCGGAGCGATATTCGGGATCTCGAGTTGCTCTGGAAACACGACGACACGGCGCTCATGCAGATCGAGACGTCGAATCCGTCGCTTCTCGTTCCGATGCAGCGAGCCGGAGTTCCGGTGGAAACGCCGTTCGTCGTCGAAGACGGTCGGGTGACCTGGGAACTGACGACGAGCGCGGACCGGTTGTCTACGCTGGGCGAGGCGTTCGACGAACGCGGTATCGAGTACCGGATCGAGCACGTGCGCGCGGTCGACGCGCGTCGCGCCGAGCGCGTACTGACGGAGCGCCAGCGCGAGGTCTTCCTGACCGCGATCGATGCGGGCTACTACGACGTTCCCCGCGAAGCGACGCTGACAGACGTCGCGTCGGTGCTCGGCGTGTCTAAGTCCACCTGTAGCGACGTCCTGCACCGCGCCGAGAGCGCGATCGCACACCGGTTCGCCGACGCAAACCTCGAGCGCGGCCCCGAGAGTCGGTGACCGCGAAATCGATTACGACCGTCGCGAGGGATCGCTCTGCGTCGGATCGCCACGAAAATCGGCGGCTGGGATTCCCGTCCTGGATCGCAACTCCCGATCTCAGGCCACTCGAGACGGCGGGACGAGCATGACGTTGCCGTCCGCCCGAGCGACCACGTCCTCGGAGACGCTGCCGAGCAGGAGGCGCCGCAGCCTGCTGTGGCCGCGCGAGCCCAGGAGAACGATCGTGGGCTCGTACTCGGCCTCGGCGGCGAGGATCTCCTCGGACGGATCGCCCCGTCGAACCTCGGTTTCGGGCTCGATCCCCCACTCATCGAGTCGCCCCGCCAACTCCGCCAGCCGTTCCGCGGGTGATCCGTCGTCCGGGAGGTCCGGATCCTTGGGAGTCTGGACGTGAATCAGCGTCGCTTCACGGGTGGCGTGACGAAGGTAGGAGAACGCATCGAACGCCCGCTCGGCGTTCTCGGAGAAGTCGGTCGCGTAGAGCACCCGCCTGAACAGGTGCTCCCGGAGCACGTCTGGATCCTCGGCGCCGCGTTCGATCCGGTTGACCAACAGCGGGACGACCGTCGTCCGCGCGAGGTTGCGCGCGGTCGAGCCGATCACGCGGTTCTCGAGCGGGCTCTTCCCCCTCGAGCCGACGATCGTGAGGCTGGCGCCGACCGCCTCGGCGACGCCGTTGATCCGACGGTGCGGCGTCCCGCGCACGACGTGCGTCTCGACGTCGAACCCCGCCTCCTCGATGACGCGACGGTATCGAGCGAGCGCTCGTTCGCGTCGCCCCTCGAAGTCCATTCCGGGCATTCCGGCGTGGACGTTCGCCGGAATGACGGTCACGAGGTGGATCTCCTCGACCCCGATTCGTCCGAGACACTCGAGGCAGGTCTCGCTCTCGATCATCGCCTCGCTGGCAGCCGACAGGTCGGTCGCACAGATCGCCTTCATACTCGCAGTAGGGGCCGGCGCTATAATATTGTTTTGTACATTCAATACCGGTGGGTGGACCTGAGCAGTGGTGGCGATCTAATCGGGGGCGCGTCAGAATCCGTTCGACCGATGATAGTTTCGTCCGACGAACGAACCTCACACCTCCGTGTGGTATGTTACCGTGGGCGGTGCGCGCGCCGGGGCATACTGGACCGCGCTCGATCGTCGGCGCGCGTCGGTCGACGGGGGTTGATATCCAAATAAGTTATACAGATATTCCCGTGGGTTAGCCGTGTGATAGTCTGCAGTAATATTGTGCTCGAGTCCCAAAAGCGTTATACGCGTTCTCCGGGTAGACGATACCGAACAGAAACCCATGATTTTCACACAACCGCTGGTCGGAGGTCGATACCGATGATCGACCTCGCCGCACCGTCACAGCTGGTGGAAGCCGGTACCCTCGTGGGTGCCGTCCTCCTCGAGGCGATCACCCTCTACGTCGGGTTCGGGGCCCTCGAGCGAGTCGCAACGCCCCTGGTCGACAGAATCGTGAGCGCGTAAATGGCGATGGAACTCTTCGGAATCGGACTGACGGTCCTCGTGCTGTTCGTGAGCTTCGGCTTCATGGTCGGCGTGCTGTTCGGCTTCTTCGGCATGGGAGGATCGTTCCTCGTGACGCCCGCGTTGCTCGTGATGGGGTACCCCGCTCGCGTCGCCGTCGGTAGCGGGATGGCGTTCGTCTTCGGGACGGCCGTCATCGCGACGCTGAAACACCACGACCTGGGTCAGGTCGATTACAAACTCGGCGGGTTGATGATCGTCGGGACGTCGGTCGGCATCGAGATCGGGCGAATCGGGGTGTTCTACCTCGAGGACCTCGGCCTCGCCAGCGGGGTCATCGGCGTCACCTACGTCGTCCTGCTGGGTACGATCGGCCTCTTCGTGACGTACAACGCGCTGAACGGCGACGGCGGAGGCGGCGGCCACCACGACGCCGCGAACGAGGAGATCGATCCCGACGCCATCCCGGACATCGCGAAGAAGATCCAGTCGTACCGCGTGCCCCCGATGATGACCATCGCCGGTGGAATCCAGGTCTCGCTCTGGATGGTTCTCGGCGTCGCCTTCGCCACGGGGCTACTGTCCGGCTTCCTCGGCGTCGGCGGCGGCTTCATCCGCATGCCCGCGATGTTCTACCTCATCGGGGTTCCGGTTCCCGTCGCGGTCGGGACCGACCTGTTCGAGATCGTCTTCTCGGGCGGGATCGGCTCGTTCCTCTACGGGATGGAAGGCGGCGTCGACCTCTCGATCGTCGCGCCGCTGCTCGCCGGGAGCGCCCTCGGCGCCCGCATCGGCTCGGCCGCCACGAGTATCGTCGACGAGGGCGACATCAAGATCTACTTCGGCCTGATGTTACTGGGCGGCTCGGTCGCCGTCGCGTTCCGCCAGGCCGGCGACTATCTCGGGATGGAGGTCCTGAGCACGGTCAGCTTCGCGCTGATCCTGCTGTCGGCGTTGCTGGTCAGCGGCGCCGTGATCTACAGCACCATCGCGACGATGCGAGCGCGGTCGAAAGCGCCCCGCACGTCCGTCGACTGACGCTGCGGCCACCGTTAGTCGAATTCCGCCGGCTCATTGAGATTGCACAATATTCGCACAACCCTTATATCATCGGGTCCCCTACACCCGATCAGTAACATGGCGAATTCGATGGCGGAACAACTGCAGCAGGACATGGAGTGTGAGGGGCTGCTCGAGTGCATCCACGGGCTCAAACAGCTGGACAAGGAGTGCTTCCGCGTACTGGTCGAGAGCGAGGAAGCGCTGACGATCGACGAGGTCGCCGAGCGGGTCGACCGCGAGCGCTCGACGGCCTACCGGTCGATCCAACGGCTGCTCCAGAGCGGCTTCATCCAGAAGGAGCAGATCAACTACGATCAGGGCGGCTACTACCACGTCTACTACCCGACGGATCCGACCCAGATCGCGACCGACATGCAGCGGATGCTCAACGACTGGTACGCGAAGATGGGCCAGCTCATCAGGGAGTTCGAGGACAAGTACGAAGGCGCCAGCGCCGGCACCGGACTTTCTGCCCACTAACGCAACGCGATCGGACTACGGACGAACGACGCCGGACACGGGGACGGTCACGATGATCCGCCGCTCGAGGCGAAGGCGTTCGCCGAGGCCGATTCGAAGAACGTCGCATTTGTTCTCGGTATTCTTACGGTCCACAGCTTTCTCGAGGGCGTCGCCGTCGGTGGCTCTCGGGCCGAGGCGTTCCTGCCCTCCGGCCTCGGTTTCGCGGTCGGTGTGATGGTCTAGCTGGTCGCGACGGAGCTCGTTCCCGAGGCGCTCGAAACGGGCGCGGATTTACCCGTTCCGTTCGCGTGACCGGTGAAATACCGGAGCTCGAGGCGAGAACGGCCTCGCGAGCGAACCCGACGATCGTCTGGATCACTCCGGGGACGGCCCGATTCACCGACCCGGTCGTCGGTGTGAGGTTAATCCGGCTGGCCGTGGTCGATCGGCGCATGGATTCAGGCACTGCGGAGTTCGACTTCCTCGTGATCGGCTCGGGATCCGGACTGGACGTCGCGAGCGCGGTTGCGAGTCGCGGCCAGTCCGTCGCGGTCGTCGAGAAGGGGCCGCTCGGCGGCACCTGTCTCAATCGCGGGTGCATTCCCTCGAAGCAATTGCTGTACCACGCGGAGGTGATGGAGACCGTCGTGCGCGCCGACGAGTTCGGCATCCACGCCGACGTTACCGGCGTCGACTTCGCCGACATCGTTCGCGAGGTCAACGAAGACGTCTCGAGCAGCGCCGAGTCGATCCACCACGGGTTGCGGACCTCGAGTCAACACACGTTGCTCGAGGGCGAAGGCCGGTTCGTCGACGATCGGACCGTCGAAATCGTCGACGGGATCGACGCCGGGAAGCGCGCTCGAGCCAATACCGTCCTCGTTGCAGCGGGGGCGCGGCCGGCGATTCCGCCGATCGACGGGATCGAGGACGTCGACTACGCCACCAGTCGAGAGGCGCTCCGGCTGGAGACGCCGCCCGACCACCTCGTCATCGTCGGCGGCGGCTACATCGCGGCCGAACTCGCGCACTTCTTCGGGACGTTCGGCAGCGACGTGTCGATCGTCGGTCGGCGACGGCACCTCCTTCCGACGGCCGACGAGGACGTCGCCGCCGCGTTCACCGAGCGCTACGCCGACCGGTTCGACGTCTACACGGGGTACGAGGCCGTCGCAGCTGAAGAATTCGACGGCGAAGTGACCGTCGAAGCTCGAGCGTATCCGCCGTCGTGGGACGATACGTCCGGGCGCGAAAATATAGCCGCGACCGGCGACACCCTGCTCGTCGCGGCGGGGCGGCGACCGAACTCCGATCGCCTGAATCTCGAGGCGACCGGCGTCGAGACCGACGAGCGAGGATTCGTCGAAACCGACCCCTATCTGCGCACGACGGCCGACGGAATCTGGGCCCTCGGTGATATCGTCGGCGAGTACCTGCTGAAACACAACTCGAACCGCGAAGCCCGCACCGTCGTTCGGAACTTGTTCGGCGAGGACCTCGAGGCGGTCGACTACACCGCGATGCCGTTCGCCGTCTTCGGCTCGCCGGAGGTCGCGGGCGTCGGCGCGCGCGAACAGGACCTCCGCGGGACCGACCGCGAGTACGCCACCGCCACCTACCGGTACGAGGACACCGCCCGCGGCAAGGCGATGAAGACGGAGGGATTCGTGAAGGTCCTCGTCGAGCCGAACGGCGAAATTCTCGGGTGTCACATCGTCGGCCCCGAAGCGTCGAACCTGATCGAGGAGGTCGTCGTCGCGATGAAAGCGGGAACGGGAACCGTCTGGGACATCCGCGAGTCGGTTCACATCCATCCCGCGCTGTCCGAGGTCGTCGATCGGGCGTTCTCCGGTCGGTTCACGCGCCGGGGAGCGGGCGCAGACGGGCACGAGCACCACCACGGGCACGACCACGGCGACCACGGTGGGCACAAATAGTACCGGGACCCGTCACGTGCTAGAAGCACCAAGATCTGTCACGAGCCAGACCGAGAGGCGACGGACTTATCGCGTCGCATACGTCTCGAGCTCGTTCACGAGCGGTTCGGCGGGCTGGAAGCCGTCGTCGAAGCGGGCGACTTCCTCGCCGTCCCGCAGGATTACGAGCGTCGGAACGCTCCGGACATCGAATTCAGCAGCGAGGTCGGGGACGAGACCGGCGTTCACCGTCGCCACGACACCTGGAGCGTTGCGAGCGACGCCTCCGAGTACCGGCTCCATCGACGCGCAGATGCCACAGCCGGACGTGACGAACTCGAGCAGGACGAGGTCCTGTTCCGCCAGTAACTCCTCGTAGTCGGCAACGTCGGTCAACTGCACGGGTTTTCGCGGTGGCTGCCCCTCGGTCGGCCCCGAAGCGGTCGGTTCGGTCATCGTCGTTCGTAAGGCTCGAGCGCACATGAGTGTTTTGCGTGAAACATACAATATTATCGTGCTCGAGCGACGTCAGCGATGACTGAACTCCGGGCGCTCTCACCCATCTCCCCACCACGGTTTATGGGGTTCCTCGAGTCACGTACGGACGTCAGTGACCCACGACTGAAGTCGTGGGCTTGTCAGTGGACTCCCCTTCTGCCGTCGAAGTGACTGAGGCTGTGTAATCGCCGTTCAGGTTCAGCGTCCCTGACTTCAGCGCACACTGACAGGGTGCGCCTCCACTCGAAGACTTCTGCCCCGAGTGGAGACGTTTGAGCAGTTTGCGAGCGATGTTCTTACTCGCGTTATAATCTGCGTTCAGTTCATACTCGCACTTCTGACACACGAAGTGGTGTTTCGACCGTCGATTGTTCTCGTGGGTAAACCCACACGACGAACACCGTTGGCTCGTGTACGCCGGACTCACTTGTTCCACCTCGATGCCGTACATCTCGGCTTTGTATTCGACGTACTGGAACAAACGTCGGAAGGCCCATGCGTGGAACCGCTTTGCACCAGCCATCCGGTCACGAATTCCGGTTAGATTCTCGAATGCGATATGCGTACACTCGTGGTCACGCGATTCTTCGAGAATCTTGTTCGAAGCCCGATGCAGTTCGTCCTGCATCCAGTGGTGTTCGCGGTCTTTCATCGACTGAATCGACAGGTGCGCCGACCGCGTTCCCGTCTGTTGCATCGCCCCGCGAGTGTTCTCGAACTCTCGGCGTCGATGATTAATCTCGTCAGCGTTCCCGACGAACGCCCCTGTTGAAATCACGGCGAGCGAGCCATCCACGTTCAGGTCAACGCCAAGGACTGTTCTGTGCTTGGTGTTGGAAGAATCAGTAGTGGACTGCTCTTGTTCGGCTGTAGTTCGGCGCATTCGTGCGTGGAGATAGAACGACTCTGTGGAACGGTCGTACTGTAAGGTGGACATCCGGAACGCGTAGTCCTCGTTCAACAGGTAGTCACCAATCGGGGTTCCTTCCGGGTTCTCAGGAATCACGTAGGCGCACTCAACACGACCGTTCACTGTTGAGAGCGAAACGTGGTCGCGGTGGAACGTCGCGCTTCGTTTGTCGTAGACGACGCTCCACGCATCGAAGTGTGGTTGACTGGTGTTGTCGCCTTTCTTGAGTCGGGCGACACCGCTTTTTGTGGCCTCGATAGCGCGTCGAATCCCCTTCTGGACGAGGTTCGCGGTCAACTCCGTCTCGTTACGGAGGTGTTCGTAGAGGGTGTTTTCGGCGGTCTGTTTCGAGGTCACGCAGTAGTCGTGTGGGTATCTCCACGCCCACTCTGCGGTGGTGTTCGCACAGTGGAGGAACTGGTCTTTGGTCTGATGGAGGTCGTCGCACCGCTCTGTGGGTACGTCGAGTTTGATTTTGACGGTGCGAATCACGTCCCCCATCCGTATTTCACATATTGAACTATTTCTTTATAAATTAAACGATTGGCGTTGGGGAGTCGGACTGCTATTGCTCGTGGCTTGTGTCAAGGGTTGTTGGATTCCTCCCACGACTAAAGTCGTGGGATACCTCCTTGCACTTCTGTGAGTCCCGGTATTCAGACCGGCGTCGCACCGCCGATTCGCTAGGCATGTCGACGCGGAACGGTCTGATCGGCGTCGTCTATCGCAGCGTCGCCCACGACTGCCGTGAAAGATGCGGCCGTGTCAGCGTCCGATCAGGGCTATTTGCATCCAAAAAGCGGGACCAGCCGGAGACTACGCTCGAGCGGGCTGTCGGGAGCGTCACTCGAGCGTCGCGACCACCAGGAAGGTCTCCGGGCGGACGGCCTCGTGCTGGATCGCGAATCCGACGTCACGGAGCGCGTCCGTCGCTTCGTCGGCGCTGTACCGTTCGTCCACTGGTGGCCCGTCATCGCCGGATCCGGTCCCCGACCAGTCCACGATCACGAGTCGGCCGTTCGGAGCGAGGACCCGTCGAATCTCCGCGAGCGCCTCTTCGCTGGCGAACTCGTGGTAGGTCATCGTCGAGAACGCGGCGTCGACGCCGCCGTCGTCGAACGGCAGGTCGCTCACGTCGCTGGTTACGAGGTCGACGTTCTCCGGGACGCCCTTCTCGCGGTAGTACTCGTGCATCTCCTCCTGGAGGTCGACCGCGTAGATCTCGCCGGCGTGCGGCGCGACGTCGTCGGTGAAGAAGCCGGTCCCGCTGCCGAGGTCGGCGACGGTGGCCTCCGGCGAGATCGAGAGCGCCCACAGCAGCTCCTCGGCCGAGACGAATCGGTACCGCCGTCCGGCCTCCTCCAGCTTGTCCGCTCGGGACGCGTCGAAGGTGTGGTAGCCCACGGTTACAGCTCCTCGAAGGCTTCATCGACGAGTTCGCCCGTCTCAGCGACGATCTCCGCCATTTCGTCGTCGTCCGGTGCCATCCCGACGAGCCGCGCGATCCGCATGATCGAGACGTGGTAGACGTGCTGTCGGCCGGGCGCTTCCTCCCAGATGACGACGTTACACGGGAACAGCGCGCCGAGTTTCCCGTCGGTGACCTCGAGCGCCCGGTCGGCCACCGCCGGGTTACACGCGCCGAGGACGTAGTAGGGGTCGCGGTCGGCGTCGACCTTCTCGTTGAGCAGGTCCGAGGGGGAGAACTCGACCGGCACGCCGAAGCCGGCGTCGGTGAACACGTCTCGAACGTGTTCGATCGCCTCCTCGTGGTCCATCTCGAGGACGGCCCGCTTCTCGCCGACGTCGTCCGGATCTATTCGAGCGGGATCGATAGGCAGAGTCATCGTGTATGGTTTTGGGCTCGGTACGAAAATCATTTCTGGATTCCGACGCCGGAGCGGGTTGGGGGTCGTACGACCGGTGGCGTACCCCGCGACGTTCTGCCGTCTCGGTCTATCGGTTCGACTCCGGTCGACCAGTTCGTCTCGCGACGCGACCCGGAGCATCCGACCTGGGGGCTTGGACGCACCCGCCGCTCCACCTGGGTTGTAGAGTATTGGGAATTCTCAGATATACTTTAGTCGTTCGCGCTCCAACTCACGGGTATGACCGAAACGTTCGTCGTCATCGGCGGTGACGCGGCGGGGATGAGCGCCGCGAGCAAGGTGAAGCGCGAGGATCCTGACCTGGACGTGATCGTCCTCGAGAAAGGGGAGTGGGTCTCCTACGCGGCCTGCGGGATGCCCTACTACGTGAAGGGTGACGTCGAGGATCTGGACGATCTCGTCACCGTGACGCCCGAGGAGTTCCGGGACGAGCGGGGCGTCGACCTTCGAACGGGCGCGGAGGTCGTCGACGTGGACCCCGAAAACGAGTACGTTACGGTCGAAACGGCCGACGAAACGTACGAGCAGCCCTACGACGACCTCCTCGTCGCGACCGGCGCCAGCGCGATCGAACCGCCGTTCGGGGGACTGGAACTCGAGGGCGTGTTCACCATCCACGACATGGACGAGGCGGACGCCATCGAGGAGTACGTCACCGGACGAGGCCCCGAGACGGCCGCGATCGTCGGCGGCGGCTACGTCGGGATCGAGATGGCCGAGGCGCTGTCGGCCCGCGGCGTCGACGTCCACCTCTACGAGATGCTCCCCCACGTCCTCCAGCCGTTCGGCGAGGCCGTCGCGGAGGTCGTCGAGGACCACCTGCGTGCGCGAGGCGTCGACTTGCACCTCGAGACGGCCGTCTCGGGGTTCGTCGGCGACGAGCGCGTCGAGGCCGTCGAACTCGAGGACGAGACCGTTCCTGCGGACGTAGCGATCGTCGGCGTCGGCGTGGCACCCAACACCGACCTCGCCGAAGCGGCCGGGGTCGAACTGGGGCCGACCGGTGCGATCGCGACCGACGAGTACGGCCGGACGAACTACGAGAACGTCTACGCGGCGGGCGATTGCGCCGAGGCGACACACCTCGTGACCGGCGAACCGGACCACGTCCCGCTGGCCCTCACGGCCAATCGCGCCGGGCGGGCGATCGGGCAGACCGTCACCGGCGATCCCACGCCGGTCGGCGAGATCGCGGGCACCGCGATCGTGAAGGCGTTCGACCTCGGGGCCGCACGCACGGGGATCGTCGACGAAGATCGGGCCCGCGAAGCGGGCTTCGATCCCGTCTCGGTCACGATCTCGGCGTCGACCCGCGCCCATTACTACCCCGACGGCGCGGAGCTTACGGTCACGCTGATAGCCGATCGAGAGAGCGGGCAACTGCTCGGCGGTACCGTCGTCGGCCGCGAAGGAGCGAAGCGGATCGATACGGTCGCGACGGCGCTGACTGCCGGCACGACCGTCACCGAACTGCAGAACGCGGACCTGGCGTACGCCCCGCCCTTTAGCCCCGTCTGGGATCCGATTCTGACCGCGGCGAAGGTCCTCAACGGGAAACTTGAGTGACACGGCGACGACGATCGACGAACCCGGCGAACTCGATGCCTACGTCGCCGATCACCGCGAGGAACTGATCGACCTCACGCTCGACCTGCTGGCGGTCGACACGGCGAATCCGCCCGGGGACACGCGCGATATCGTCCCGCTGCTCGAGGAGTACCTGTCGCAATAATCGGTCGACGTCGAGCCGAACTGGGGACGGCCACAGTCGACGGGACGGCGACGTCCGGATGGCCCCCAGCGCTCGGAACTCGGGAAACGCTTAACTCGACCGTGTGCATATTTGTGGGTATGGAGCACAATATCGGATTGGTGGATCGAAACGTTCGTGCGGTCGGTGGCACGGTCCTGGCCGTCCTCGGGATCGCGATTCTCATCGGAGTACTCGAGTTCGGGACGGTGGTGGGTGCCCTCGCACTGGTAATCGGAGGCGTTCTCCTCGGGACGGCGTTGACTCGAACCTGCCTCCTGTACCGAATCCTGGGCGTCGATACTGGCGCGTGACCCGCCATGGACGCGCAGCGATTCCAGAATACGGGACAACCCGACTGGGACTGGTGGGGGAGACTGTGGCCGACGCCGGGGGCGACGCTCCGCCGTCTGGGGATCGCACCCGGTCGAACGGTCGCGGAGGTCGCCTGCGGGAACGGCTACTTCGCGCTCCCCGCCGCCCGAATTACTGATCCCGAGCCCGTCTACGCGCTCGACCTCGAGGAGTCGCTGCTCGAGGAGTGCGCCCGCCTCGCCGAGCGACAGGAGATCGAGAACGTCGTCCCCGTTCACGGCGACGCGCGGCAGATGGCCCGCTTGCTCCCGGAGCGAGTCGACGTCGTCCTGGTCGCGAACACGTTCCACGGCGTCGGCGACAAACGAGCATTCGTCGAGGAGGTGGCGGCGGCGCTCCGACCGGGCGGGCGGTTCACCGTCGTCAACTGGCACGATCGACCGCGCGAAACGACCACCGTCGCGGGCGAGCCACGGGGGCCCCCGACCGACCTGCGGCTGTCGCCCGACGACACGACGGCAGCCGTATTGGAGTACGAGACGTTTACCCTCGCGGAGCGAATCGAACTCCCGCCCTATCATTACGGGCTCCTGTTCGAACGGACGATGGGCGAGTCGACGGCCGACGGTCGGTGACCGTTACCCGTCGACGGTGGCGGGAGCACGTCCGACCGTTTGGAACAGTATTTCACATCACACCCAAGATTATTGGCCCCCAAGTCCGTAGGAGAGGTATGCAAACGAGTACGGCACTGACGCCGATCGAGCTCAGGGCGGATATCCCCGCCCTGCATGAGGGCACCTATCTCAACTTCGGCGCTCACGGCCCGAGTCCGAAGTACGTCGTCGACGCAGCCGCCGAGTTCGTTCGCGAGCACGAGTACGAGTCGCCGATCGCGGACGATCCCTACGAGACGGCGTTTAACGCGTTCGACCGCACTCGAGACGCGGTCGCGTCGTTTCTCGGAGCCGAACCGGACGAGATCGCGCTCACCGAGAGCACGACGGCCGGGATCAACGCCGTCGCCAACGCGATCGACTGGCAGCCCGGCGACGTCGTCGTCAGAACGGACCTCGAGCATCCGGCTGGCACCCTCCCGTGGCAGCGCCTCGAGCGGGACGGCGTCGAGGTTCGCGTCGTCGAGACGACGGGCGGCCGGATCGACCTCGAGCGGTTCGCCGCGGCAGTCGCCGACGCCAGACTCGCCTGTTTCAGCGCGGTGACGTGGACCCACGGGACGCACCTTCCGGTGGCGGAGCTGGTCGAGATCGCCCACGAGCACGACGCGTTCGCGCTCGTCGACGCCGTCCAGGTGCCCGGACAGCTGCCGATGGACGTTCGAGAGTGGGGTGCCGATGCGGTCGCCGCCGCCGGCCACAAGTGGCTCCTCGGGCTGTGGGGCGGCGGCTTCCTCTACGTCGACCGCGACGTCGCCGAAACCCTCGCGCCGAGGACGGTCGGTTATCGAAGCGTCGAGACGCCGACTGCAGAGCCTTACGAGTTTGCGGTCGGCGCTCGGCGATTCGAGGTCGGCTCGGCGAGCCCGGCCCCACACGTCGCTCTGGTCGAGGCGATCGATGGGATCGAAGCGGTCGGCGTCGATCGTATCGCGGAGCGGATCCAGGAACTGGCCGGGAGACTCGCCGACGGTATCCCCGATACGCAACTGCACAGCCCCGCGACGCCCGAATCCGGCCTCGTGACGATAGCTGTCGACGACCCCGAAGCGACGGTCGAACGGCTGGCGTCGGAGGGGATCGTCCTCCGCGCACTACCGACACCGAACGCGATCCGGGCATCGATCCACGCGGTCAACACCCGGACTGAGGTCGATCGACTGCTCGACGGTCTCGAATCGGAGTGGACCTAACCCGCGGACGTCTCTCCGCAGCCGCTTTTGAACACGACTGAGAGAGCCACCATCCCCGCCGATGTGACCTGTGTTACAAGGAAAACGGTAGTCCAGCTCGGCTGACCTGCACCGGTCACCTCATCGGTGGAGACGTCGTGATCGGGATTGGCTGGGCACGTTTTCGGTAGGACCCGGAGTCTCAGACCCCGTCCGTTCCGTCTGTTTGTCACTGGTATGAGTAGCCTATCTGATCGTTTCAACCGCTTCAGTTCACCGGGCCGACCGTGCCGCCAAATGATTGGTATTTCATCATGATGTTGCAGAGTTATGAACGTAAAACCACGACAGGAAACCGGAGATTGCCTGTTAGATAATACCGATCAAGTACGGTCACGTATCGAACCGGTCGAACACGGGTAGCCCTTTGTCCACGGACCGAGGGGACAATAGTCGAGTTATGGCCGGTCAACTATAGGTGCTCACTCGGTGAAGGCTACCCGTCGGCCCGACGATTCGGGCCGTCGATTAGCTATGACGACACGGGTATTCAGATCGCCAGGAGCGTACGTACAGGGACGAAACGTGCTCGACGATATCGGAGACCATGCGAAATCGCTCGGCGATACGGCGCTCGTTCTCGGCGACGAGGTCGTCCTCGATATCGTCGGTGAACGCATCGAAGCGAGCCTCGAGGCGGCGGGGTTCGACGTCGACAGGGTACTCTTCGACGGCGAGTGCTCCGAGCGCGAGATCGACCGTGTCGTCGACCGCCATACGGACCACGACGCCGACCTGATCGTCGGAGCGGGCGGCGGGAAAGCGATCGACACGGCGAGGGCGACCCGGGAGAGAACCGACGGGGCGCTCGTCTCGCTGCCGACGGTTGCGTCGACGGACGCACCGACGAGTTCGGTCGCTGTTATCTACACTGAGGGCGGTGAATTCGTCGAATTTCACGTCTACGAGCGCCATCCCGATCTCGTGTTGATCGACACCGACGTCGTGACGAACGCACCCACCCGCCTCTTCCGGAGCGGTATCGGCGACGCGCTCGCGACCTGGTTCGAGGCGGACGCCGTCTTCCAATCCGGTGCGACGACCCTTTTCGAGGCCCGCTCGACCCGGACCGCTCGGCAAATCGCGAACCTCGCGTACACGACCCTCCGCGAACACGGCCGGTCGGCGGTCGACGCCGTCGAGCGCGACGCCGTCACTGAGAGCGTCGAAGCGGTCGTGGAGGCGAACACGCTGTTGAGCGGCCTCGGCTTCGAGAGCGGCGGATTGGCCGCCGCCCACGCGATCCACAACGGTCTCACGCAACTCGAGGTCACCCACGACGCGACCCACGGCGAAAAGGTGACGATCGGGACGATCGCACAACTCGTCCTCGAGGGGCGCGAGGACGCGTTCGTGGAGGACGTCGTCGAATTCGCCGCGTCGGTGGGGCTTCCGACGACGCTCGCCGAAATCGGGCTCGAGGAGCCGTCGCACGAAGATCTCGCGGTCGTCGCCGAGGCCGCCTGCGCCGAAGACGAGACGATCCACAACGAGCCGTTCGCGGTAACGCCGGACGACGTTCGCGACGCTCTCATCGGTGCCGACGCGATCGGACGACGGCTCGACCGCCGATAAGTCCCGACGCCGATGTGGCACTCGACCGTGTGGCGGAACTCGGGGGACTACGGCGTGGCCCTCCACGCGCTGTACGTCGCTGATACCGGCGCCGAGCCGGTCGTAACGTTTCGACGCCTAACGGACGGTTAGCCGATCGTCATCACCTCGTCAGCCCGTTCGATACAGTCCAGGAGGTCGCCCATCGTCGCGCGCGGTCGCAGCCGACCGTCGGACAGGTCCCGTGAGTCGAGACACGTTCCGCAGGCCAGGAGCTCGCCGCCGTTCTGGACGTATTTCACCATCACCCCGTGCGGATTGAACTTCTCGTGCTCGAGGTCCGGGGCCTCGACCCCGTCACCCAGCAGAAACGTCTCGACGGAGTGCTCGGACTCGAGCGCCGTAGTCGCCAGTCGAAACGCGTTCCAAACCCGTTCCGGATCGTTCGTCTCGAGGACGATTCCGAGGTGCATGGGTACCCGTCCACGCGAAGCTATTTGAACGAGCCGCGTCGCTCCCTCGGTCGACGGAATTGTACCCGTCGTTTATTTCATCGGCTTGAAAACGGTACGCCCTCGAGTTCGAGGGTGATCGATCGAACCCTCGCCGTACACGCGTCCGCGGCTCGCCCCGTCACCCCGGCGCCCGAAACGCTTTGAGCCGAAACCGGAAGACGATCGGCTCGAGCACGTCTGTCTCGCCCGTCCACGTTATCGTCACCTCGGTGAGTCGGTACGACGGTCCGACCGGGACCGTCTCGGTCGAGAGTTCGGCTCGCCACCCCTCGCCCTCGACCTCGTTCGGCTCGACTCGCTCCCCACCGAGCGATTCCAGGTACCCCACCGCTTGCTCGAGGGAGAGACCGCGAAAGCGCCGTGTCACGCGTAGAACGCCGTTCTCGACCGATCGGTCGACCGGCGGAATCGCCTCGAGCGCGGCTCGCTGCTTGCGCAATCGCTGCCCGCGTTCGCGCTGGGTCAGTGTGGAGTTAGATCGTGACACGGGTAATCCCTAGCGTTCCCTTCGCCAGGCGGGCTGATAACCGTTCGTTCAGCGAAACGAGGGCGTCGACGGCCGACCGCCGGGGACGTTCGCGACGACTCCGCTCCCTCCCTGCAACTGACAACAACGGTCGTCGTAGCGGCGAGTACGATCGGTGCATGTTCGATCATCGCCGGGCCGAACGCTCGAGGCGTACGCCGGCGCCGCGGAATCAGACCGGCACGAACGGCTTCGGCCGATCGCGCCGGTTGCAGCGATCGTAGAATCGAGATCGACAGGTTCGCCGTGGGCGCAACCGACGACCTCTTCGCGACCAGTCCGCCACGCTGGACCCGGCGTCGCGCCGGCGAAGACGTACCGGATCCGCCGCTGGCGATGGTCGATCAACGATACCGATCGGCGGAGCGCAACCGTGACACTATCGTCTCTGGGCCCGAAACTCACATATCTGCAGTGTGCGAATCGGACGACGGTCCTCGCTCGCTTGCGGTGTTCCTCGAAAACCCCCCTCGCAACATGACCCAGACCGATCCGGATACGACTCGCGATAATCGCTGGCACGCGATGCGGATAGAGGACGTCTTCTCGACGCTAGCAACCGGCGAGGAGGGGCTTTCGTCCGCCGAAGCGGACCGGAGGTTGTCGGAATACGGGACGAACGACATCCGCGAGGCCGAACGCGCGTCGCCTTTCGATCTGTTCGTTTCCCAGTTCCGTAACCCTCTCATCTACCTCCTCATCGTGGCGGCGATTCTCTCACTCGGCGTGGGATTCGTTCCCGGGGAGGAACCGCACTACGCCGAAGCGGGGTTCATCGGGCTCATCATCGGCGTCAACGGGTTATTCGGTTTCGTCCAGGATTATCAGGCCACCCGTTCCATCGAAGCGCTTCGTGAACTCGCGAGTCCGGACGCGACCGTTCTCAGAGACGGTCGAACGCAGTCCACCGACGCAAACCAGCTCGTCCCGGGAGACGTCGTTCATCTCGAACAGGGAGACGCCGTTCCCGCGGACGCCCGAATCATCGACGCCGAGGAGTTGCGGACCAACGAGTCGGCGCTCACCGGGGAGAGCACGCCCGTGGAGAAGTCTGACGAAGCTGCCGAAGACGATGCGCCGCTGGCCGAGCGACGCGACATGGTCTACAAGAACACGACCGTCGTGAACGGTCGAGGGAGAGCGGTCGTCGTCCGGACCGGCATGGACACGGAAGTCGGTGGTATCGCGGCCCAGTTGGGTGAGATCGACGACCGACGGACGCCGTTTCAATCCGAAGTCGAGCACCTCGGCAAACAGATCGGCGGTCTCGTCGTTTCGCTGATCGTCCTGGTCGTCGTCGTTCAGTTTCTGTTCACCGCGACGGAACCGGTCGCGATCCTCCTCGTCGGTATCACCCTCGCCGTCGCGGGAGTTCCGGAAGGACTGCCGGCTGTCGTGACGTTCACGCTGGCGCTCGGCGCGCGGGAGATGGTGGAGCGGAACGCGCTCGTCAGGCGGCTCCCGGTCGTCGAGAGCCTCGGATCGGTCGACGTCATCGTCACGGACAAGACCGGGACGGTCACCGAAAACCGGATGACCGTCACTCGGCTGTACGCCTCCGGATCCGTCGTCCACCCGTCGGAGCTGGGTTCGCGATCGGTAGGTACCGACGTCGAAGGGCGGCGGATCGCCGCCAACGGCGATCGATATACCGACCCCGAAATCGCCGACGTACTGCGGTGCGGTGCACTCTGCAATAATGCGGACAGAGTCGACGCAGACGAGTATCGCGGCGATCCGACGGAGATTGCGATCCGCCGTGTCGCGGACGAAGCGGGCTTCGACCCGACCGAGGAACGGATCCGGGAGATCCCGTTTTCCTCGGAGCGTAAACGGATGACCGTCGTCGTCGAAAACGGCGAAAACGGGGAACTGACGGCGTACACGAAGGGTGCCCCGGAGGTCGTTTTGGATCGGTGTGACGCCATCCTCGCCGACGGTGACGTGCGCGAACTCACCGACGAAACGCGGGACGAAATCCTCGAGCGAACGCGGTCGTTCGCGGAGGACGCGCTTCGAGTGCTGGCGTTCGCGTCGAAGCCCGTCTCGGACCCGTCGGCCGACGAGGACGAAATCGAGGACGGGATGGTGTTTCTCGGACTGCAGGGGATGCTCGATCCGCCTCGAGCGGGCGTCGAAGCGGCGATCGCCGACTGCCGGTCGGCCGGCGTCCGGACCGTCCTGGCGACCGGCGATAATCTCGCCACGGCCGCGGCCGTCGGCGAGCAGATCGGACTCGATCCCGACGGTGCGCTCGAGGGCGGCGACGTCGCCGACCGATCGGACGCCGAACTGGAACGAACCGTCGAAGACGTCGACGTGTTCGCTCGAGTTACGCCAGATCACAAGGTCCGAATCCTGAGCGCGCTCCAGTCCAACGGGCACAACGTCGTGATGACCGGCGACGGGGTCAACGACGCGCCCGCGCTCACGCAGGCGGACGTCGGCGTGGCGATGGGGCAGCGCGGCACCGACGTCGCTCGGCAGGCGTCGGACATGATACTGCAGGACGACAACTTCGCCACGATTCGGGACGCCATCCAAGAGGGGCGGGGCATCTTCGAGAACGTGCGCAAGTTCGTCAACTACCTCGTCTCCACTAACACCGGCGAGGTGCTGGTGGTGTTTCTCGGCGTGTTGCTCGGGAGCGTCCTCTTTCCGGAACAGTTTACGGGGACGTCACAGGCGCTGATTCTGACGCCGGTCCTGATTCTCTGGATCAATCTCATCGCGGATACGCTTCCCGCGCTCGCGCTGGGCGCCGATCCGCACGCGGCGGGGCTCATGGATCGTCCGCCGCGACCCGCGGAGGAAGGGGTGATCAACACCCGCGTGCTCGCGTCGATACTGTCGATCGCGGTGCTCTTAGCGCTGACCGGTCTCGGCATCTTCTTTTACGCTCTCGATCGTACGGGGTCGCTCCTGCGCGCTCAATCACTGCTGTTCACGTTCATCGTCGTCGGAGAGCTGGTCCGGATACAGGTTATCCGATCCCGCTACGACCAGACGCTTCTGTCGAATCCGTGGCTCCTGGGTGCTATCGCCCTGTCCTTCCTCATCCACCTGGCGGTCCTGTACACTCCGCTCCGGGACTTCTTCCGGGTGGTCCCGCTCGCGCTCGTCGACTGGGGGTGGATCGCCGTGGGGTTCGTCGTGTTCCTCGTCCTCAACGTACTCGTCTCCCGATTGAATACGCGACTGTTCGAACCGCGCGAGAGCTAGCGGCAACCGAGGAAACGCGGACGCCGCTCCAGGCGGACCTCGACGAACTGGGCCGGATGCACCTCACGGTCGCCGTGTCGTCAGGGGTCCGATCCAGCCGATCGTCACCGAGGAATACAAATGCAGCAGCGGAGCGACGCCCGAACGGCCGCCGCGCCCCGTTCGATATATGTTACCACCTGTCGTTGCGGCTGGTATGGGAGAGCTCGAAACCGAAGAGCAGCGAACGCGTACCGGAATCGCCGACTACCTCAGGGACCTCGGCGGCCATCGCGAAGCGGCGGTCGACGCTACCGAACGACGACGACGGGAATCGGCGCACGGCGGACGACGTTTTCCGCGACGCTCCCGAGCAGGACGCGCGAGATTCCCCCGCGACCGTGGCTTCCGATGACGATCGTATCGTACGCTCCTTCCTCCGCGAACTCGACGATTTCGTGATCGGGTTTCCCGGTCGCAATTTCGGTATCGATGTCACGACCGCGATCCGCGGCGAGTTGCGCCGCATCGTCGAGGATATCGCGTCCGTTATCGCGGGCCCGATCGACCGCGGGAATCCGATCTTCGGGGTTCTGGAACGCCGCCCAGTAGCCCTCGGGAACCGGGACGACGTACAGGGCGACGACGTCCGCGTCAGGGAACGTCTCGAGCGCGTACTCGAGTGCGGCCCTCGCCGGTTCCGAACCGTCGTACGGAACGAGTAGCCTATCGGTCATACGGATCACCACGAGGTCCACCGACATAATACCGAGACACCGTTCGAACGGTCGGCGCGAGCCCCGTGGGGCGAAGAGGGCGAATCGACGGCGCGTGGGGACGTCGTTGCGTTCCAAAGGGTAGCGTCCCTTCCGTCAGTGTTGCCCCTCGACGCGGCTCGGGGGGACCACCGTCCGGTTCGAGTAGCCGGGTAAGCGCCGGCGGTCCGGTCGGCCGTCGGCGCGCCGGTTTCACTCGCTGCCCATCGGAACGCAAAACACCGGCAACTCGGCGTTACGGACGACGGTTTCCGTCACGCTTCCGAGGAAGCGACGCTCGAGCCCCGACCGACCGTGGGTCCCCATCGAGACGAGGTCGATGTCGTTGTCGTCGACGTAGTCCAGGATGACCCGCGCCGGCGGCCCCGCTGCGATGGTGCCCGTGAGGCTGACGCCGCGGTCGCGCGCGCGCTCACGAACTCCCTCGAGTGCGTCCTTGCGGGACCGTTCGAGTCCGGAAAAGATCTCGTCGGGCTCCATTTGCGGCGGGAACCGACTCACGTCGACCGAGTAGAGCGCGTGCGCCATCGCGTCGAAGGTCTCCGCGAGCGCCAGCCCCCAGTCGACCGCGACAGCCGCGCCCTCGCTCGCGTCCGTCGGTAGGAGCACGTTTTCGACCGTATCCTCGGTGAGCGGGGAGTCGCTCGCCGCCGGCGACACGACGAGCATCGGAACGTCGACGGTTCGGAGGACGTTCTCGGTGACGCTCCCGAGCACGACGCGTCTGACCCCCGTTCGGCCCTTCGTCCCCATCGCGACCGCATCGATCCCGTTGTCGTCGACGTAGCGGTCGATAACCCGATACGGCGTCCCCCGCTCGGTCGTCTTGGTGACCTCGAGTTCCGGATACCGCTCCCGTACCATCGTCGCGACGGACTCGACGGCCGACTCCGCGTCGGCTTCGAGCGCCGCCCGCTGCTCGTCGAGGTCCGACTCGAGAACGGAAGCGACGCCCTCGATCTCGGACGAATCGACGACCGATAGGACGTGAACCGTCGCATCCGCCGTCGCGGCGAGATCGACGCCGCGTCTCGCCCCTGCGAGGGCGCCGTCGCTTCCGTCGGTGGGCAGAAGAACTGAATCGATCGCATCAGTCGTCGGTGACATCGGCGAAGACTTCGGTACCACGCCGATTAATTCTGTGGGGCAACACCGGACGGTCGTCGAGGTCGGGACCGACACGAACGCCAGATCGGTGGCGGCCACTGATAGGACCACCTGATCGCGTGGTGTCACGAAAGTACCGCATATATCACCTCACAGATTGTTCGAGGCCAATGCTCTCAAACCCCGTCTTATGAAGGTACTTCAAGGCAGATGTTACAATTATACGGTTGTAATGTATTGTAATTTGTTTTTCATTAGAATCTTGTCAGTGGTGGCGATTTGTCACGTGACTATCGCCAATCTGCGTACGCCAGTGAGCGCGGGGCGAGTACAGCCAACCGTCAAACGTACCGAGTGGGATCGGATTCGCTCGGCCACGGGCAACCTATTTACGATTCCGTCCGCTAGAAAAGGACACAATGATGGCGACGACTCACGCGTTCGCGGGGATGGCGCTCGCCCTCCCCGTCCTCGCGACCGCCCCGGAGTTCGCCCCCGCAGCGTTCGTCGCGGGGCTCGTCGGCGGCCTCGTCCCCGACCTCGATCTCTACGCCGGTCACCGAAAGACGCTTCACTACCCCGTCTACGCACCGATCGCGGCCGTTCTCGCGATCACTATTGCGTTCTTCGCACCGTCTACAGCGACCGTCTTCCTCGCCGTCGGGCTCGCCGCAGCGGCCCTCCACGCCGTGACCGACGTCGCCGGTGGCGGCCTCGAGTTACGCCCCTGGCTCGCGGGCTCGGAGCGGGCGGTCTACAGTCACTACCACGGACGGTGGATCCGACCCCGCCGCTGGATCCGCTACGACGGTGCCCCCGAAGACCTCGCGCTCGCCGGTTTCGTAGCGGCGCCCCTGATCGTCGCGGGTGACGGCCCTATCGGTACCGTCACGATTGTGCTGCTGGGGGTGTCGACCGCCTACGTCCTGCTTCGGAAACCCCTCGCGACCGTCGCCGAGCGGCTCGCCGGGCTGGTACCGGAACCGCTACACCCGTACCTCCCCGAACGCTACCGCGGGGTCTGACGGTCCGCCGATCGACGACTCAGGTACGACCGTCCGGTGACCCCCTACCCCCAAACTCCCTCGAACGCGAGTTGTTTTGAGAAGGGGTCGTGTCGAACGTGACGGTATGTTCACGACCGTCCTCGTCCCAACCGACGGCAGCCCTGGCGCCGAAACGGCGCTCTCACACGCGATCGAGCTGGCCCAGTCGTACGGTGCCGCCGTCCACGCGCTCTACATCGTCGAGATCGGCGTCGAACCGGCGTCGCTCGAGCAGGCCGAACGCGACGAACTCCGCAAACCGTCCGAGCGACGGGGTCGAGAGGCGACGATCCGCGTCACGGACCGTGCCGAGTCCCTCAAGCTGAAGGCCGCGAGGCGATCGATTCGATCATCGAGCGGGCGTCCGATGTCAGAATCGAGACAGCGAACGAGATTCGCCACGGCGCTCCCCACGAGGAGATCCTCGCGTACGCCGACGAAGCGGACATTGACCTCACGATCGTCGGCTCCAAGAACCGACCCGGCGACTATCGACGGTTGCTCGGCAGCGTGGCCGAGCGCGTCGCTCGAATGGCCGAACGGCCCGTGACCATCGTGAAGACGCCCGTCGAGGAGGAGTAATCTCGGCTCCCATCGACGACCGCCGGCGCGGTGGTTGCTACTCGATCCGTTTCTCGAGTTCTGGCGGCAAACCCTGGTGCGTGATACCCCTTCGGTCGTCGATCCGGAACTCGTAGACTGCGAGACCCCCCGACAGGTGCGCCGAGCCGAGGACGTCCGGCCGCCACACGCTCTCGAGGAGGTCCGTCAATTCGTCCCACTCCGATTCGGGCACGGCGGTGATCGTCCCGGACAGGAGGACGCTTTGCCAGTTGTACATGGTATCTACTTTGAAGACGAGGAAGCTCGCTCGCTCCGCCATTTCGCTCGAAACCGTCTTTCGACTGTCGGAGCCGACGAGGTACGTGAAATACAATCGCTCGTCGCCGTCGTACCCGAACGACAGTGGAAGTAAATACGGTTCGTCCTCCTCCGGGAGCCCGAGCACACCGACCCGCTGATTCGATAAGAACCGTCGTATCTGTTCGTCGTCCATCTCGCGTATCCCGTACGCTCCTAGTTCTTCGATTGACATCGAAACATACTCTCACCGGCGAGCGGGATAAAGGGAACCCGGGGTCGAGTCCGACGACGTCGTTCGGTCGTTGGACGGATTCGCTCTTGAGCGACGAAGGTCCGTATCCGCCGTAACGTACACCGAACAGTCATCAAACGCTCGAGAGACGATATACGCGGCGGTTTCCGACTCTCACCGCTTCCGAACGGCGCGGAATCGTACCATCGATCCAACGGTAATCAGATGGCCGGTGGTGTGACACGATCGAAACGAGGAGGAATGACTGTGTTCGTCGGCGATCTCTCGCGCCGACTCGACCAGCGTCTCGGCCTTCTCTTACTTGATCTCGAGGAGGTGTTCGAAGTTGAAGTGGGCGTCGGTCCGGTACATCGACATCGCGGGGTCGATCACGTGTAACCCGTTCGGGTACGGTAGCGCCGGGTATTAGTGCCGGTTGTCCGAAAACGGATTATGGAGTCGAACACGGCCGTCCGAGGGGGTCACCGGCAGCGATGAGGCGATACTACCTCCGCTATCTACAGATCCTGGGACGGTTTCTACCGATCGCGGCCGCGCTCTTGCGGGACCGACGGCGATTTCTCCTGTTCGGATCGTCTAGACGCGTCGACGACGACGTCCACCGCGACCGCGCCCGACAGGTAACCGAAATCCTGCTCGATCTTGGACCGGCATTCGTCAAGGTCGGTCAGGTCCTCTCAACCCGTCCGGACATCGTCCCGTCGACCTACGCGGAGGCGTTTTCGACGCTGCAGGACGAAGTGCCGGAAGATACCGGCGGCGATCCGTTCCCCGTCGTCGAGGCGGAACTCGGCGATTCGATCGATCTCGAGACGGTCGAACCCGTCGCGGGCGGATCGCTCGCGTTCGTCTACACCGCCATCTACGAGGGCGAACAGATCGCCCTGAAGGTTCGCCGACCGGACATCGTCCCGCTGATCGAACGCGATCTGCGAATTATTCGACGCCTCATCCCCCTGATCGCGATGTTCGCGGACGAACGCCACCAGTACTCGCTCGAGAACGTCGCGCACGATTTCGAGGCGATCATCCTCGACGAACTGGACTTCGAACGCGAAGCGACGATGATGCGCGAGATCCGTGCGAACTTCGCCGGTACCGATCAGGTCGTCGTTCCGCGAGTGTACTCCGATCTCTGCTCGGAACGGATCGTCGCGATGACGTACGTCGACGGGGAGAAGGTAACCGACGACGACGCTCTCGCGGAGGCCGGTCTCGACGCCACCGAGATGGCGACGCTGATCGCGCGAACCTACCTGCAGATGGGCCTCGTCGACGGGGTGTTTCACGCCGATCCGCACCCTGGAAACCTCTCGGTGACGCCCGACGGACGCCTCGCCATCTACGATTACGGAATGAGTCAACGACTCACGGAGCGGGAGCAAGAAGACATCACCGCGCTCTACCGGGCGCTCATCCGCCGGGACGTGGACGGACTGGTGACGACGCTCGTCGCGCTCGAGGTCCTCGACCCGTCCGTCGACCGAGTCGCTGTGCGACGCGTCATGGAGTTAGTCATCGACAACCTCGAGGGACGCTCCGAGATCACGTGGCGGACGATCGTCACGGAACTGTTCACGACGCTGCGGGAGTTCCCATTTCGCGTGCCGCCGAACGTGATGTTGCTCGTGAGAGTCGGCACCGTCGGCGAGGGGGTCTGTCGGAGCCTCGATCCCCAGTTCGACTTCCTCGCCGCCATTCGATCGTTCCTCGTCGATCACGGCATCGTCGAGAATGAACTCGAGGCGCTGTTCGCCACCCTTCGAACCGACGTCCGCAGTTCCGCGCCCGTGATCGCGGGGCTCCCCGCACGAGCGGACGGCGTCCTCGGCCAGCTCGAGCGGGGCGAACTCGTCGTCAGAACCGATTCCGTCGAATCCCCGTCACCGCAGCTTTTCGGCCTCGGATACGCGATCCTCTCGAGCGCGTTCGTCCTCTCCGCCGCGCTGCTGACGTTCCACGCGCAACCCTACGAAGTCGTCAGTCTCGCCATCGCCGCCGCCTTCTTCGCACTCTTCGTTCGGAGTCGGCGCTCCGGTTCCCGGTCGTGACCGAGGGTTCGAAACTCGACCGATTCTCGGGCGGCGTCGATGCGTCGGAGACGGAGATCTCGACGCAGAACCTGGACGGGTGAATTTTTGGGGTAGTTACGGGCCGACGAGATGCCGTGAGGGTCGGACGGCTCTGTCGAAGCTATCGGGGTTATATAGGCCCAGCAGCAGTGCGACCGGCGGCTACGCGTCGCTGAGTAGCCGCGTGATCCCCTGGGCCGTCGCAGTGGGTCCGTCGTTCCCGCCCTGGTGTGGGCCAGTCACGTCGGTTCTTCGTCCACGAATACCGCTTGTAATCGCTGGTGTACCCGCTCGTGTTCGTCGAGGGTCGTTTGGATCGTTTCCAGACGTGCTTTCGTGTCGGCCCGCTCCGTCTCCGACGTTCGTTCGACGCGCTCGATGGCGTGCTCCAGGTCCGCGAACGCGGCGGTCGTTTCAGCTGTCTCGCCCTCCACCGCCTCGAGCCGCTCGCGCAGGGTCGCCCGGTCTGCGGCAGCCGCCTGAACGGTGTCCTGCAGGGTCGTCACGACCCGGTTCACCTCACGGAGCTCGGCGCGAAGCTCATCGATGAGTTGGTCGGCGGTTCCGTTCTCATCGAGGAAGGCCTCGAGCGCGTCTGTGTAGGCGGCAAACCTCTCGAACTGCGATTCGAGGTGCTCGAGTCGGACCTCTACGCTCGTCGCCGGCTCCCCCTCACAGAGCCGCTCTCGAAGCGCCTCCACCTCGGCCTCCGTTACGTCCTGCGCCAGTTCCTCGACGAGGGTTTCGAGAACGGGTTTCGAGTCGCGGTCGAAAGCGTTCACCTCCTCCCGCTTCCCGGCCGCCCCTGCAGGCAGCCCGTCGTCCGCGATGAGGGTCGCAAAGTCGATCTCGTCGTCGGAAAACGCAACCTGTGTTGGATCACCGCTATTCTCCGCTGCCTCGTCGAACTCGATCTGAGGGGTGTCGGTAGCCCCCTCCGCGGTAAGCCGTCGACGAAGTTGGTCGAATTCGGCCGCCGTTTCCCGCTCACCGGCATCCTCGTCGTCGACCACTTCGAGGTCGACCACGTCGGCGTCAATCTCGCGGATGTACACGTCCTCGATACCCGCCCCCTCGAGGGCAGTGAGGAGGGTCTCCGCGGAAAAAGTGGTGATAAGAACCAACTGTACCGTGTTATCGATGGATCCGACGTGGTCGATCGCGGGGATCACGGTTCGCACGTCAGTCGCGTTCTCGAGTTCACGAAGGATCTGCACTTTCGTCCTCGTCGACGTCTGGTCTTCGAACGACAGTTGCAAATGATAAATGCGGTCAGCCGGTCGAATCGACCCGGTCAGAGTCGTTCGTTCGAGTGCCACTTCGTCCCGCTGCTGTTCGTCGGCTGAAGTCGTGCTCTCTGGGTTCTCGGTTCCCCCTTCCGCGTTCGTGTCAGTCACGTTTTCCCCCTCCTAGTGACACCGCCAATGGTCGAGTAGTTAAGATTATCGTTATTTTGAACAATATCCGATGGATACATCTTTTGTGGCGGGGTCGTAGCTCGGTCCTCGCAAATCAGACACCGTCGTGTCAGCGGGTTTCCCGAGGGGGTGCAATGGCGTATCGCCACGCCGCCGGCGAGGGTGCCTGCAGCAGCATCGGTGTCACTCCAGGACCAGCGACGCTGCCGGGGCGGCTGATTCCGCCCCATCTCCGGCTCCTGGTGGCGGTGCCCAATCACGGCAGTGACAGAATGAGCTGTGCACCCGGTGGCCGCCAAGATCACAGGTTCTCTGCGCTTTCCTTGGAACTCAGCAACTCGCGTGGGAACGCCGCGTCCGGGAGACGCGCGAGCATCAACCTTGCTCGCTACGCCTATATAACGCAGCTTTCGCGATTACCAACCTACTTGCAAACGCGCTCCCGGAAAAATGGCCAGATTCCCGTCTACTGCGTGGGAATCAACCCTGTTAACATTGTCTTTCTAATTCGTCTGCGTTCAGTCGAGTGGCTCCGGTTGCGCCGAGCTAACTGTTTACTCGACGATCAACACGGGAACCGACGCCTCCTCGGAGACGCGCTTCAACACGTTCCCACGAACGAGACGATCGAGTTCGCGATATCGACCGATGACGATGAGATCGACGTCGTTGTCGTCGGCGTACGTGAGAATCGCTCGGTGACGGAGGCCGTGCGTGACGGCGCCGTCGACGCGGTCGACTCCGGCCGCCGCCGCGCGATCGCGGACGTGTTCGACCGCCCGGCGACCGATCGCCTCGAGATCGGAGAACTCGATACCGGGGGCGATCGCGGCCGAATTGATCACGTACAGCGTGTGGAGCGTCGCATCGTGCTCGTCGGCGAGCGTGATCGCTTCGTCGATCGCGCGCTCCGTGCTCTTGCGTCCGTCGGTCGGAACGAGGATACGGTCGTACACACCACGACGTTCGTCGACGCGACCAATAATCCTCGGCCCTCGAGGACGACCAGTGAGAGTCGGGTTCGTCGCCGGATTCACTCGACGATTTCGAACCCACCGCGAGGGCGGGAGGCGAATCCGTCGTCTTCGAAGGATGATGCACCGATGGTACCGTCGGGGATTCTCGCGGGTTCGGACGGCGCGACGACCGCGTCACGATCGGTACGGATACCTCGAGCGTCGTTCGTGCGGCGTTCGAGCGTCGAGGTGAGGATACCGAGGACGCGGCGATCTCGGATCCCTCCGTGGGAACGAGCGGGTCGGTTCCGCGACTACCCGTTCTCGGGTTGCGGTCCGCCACCCGTCTGTGCCTCTTCGGCGTCGCCCCAGCCGCCGGCATCGACGACTTCGAATAGCTTCTCCCAGTTCTGGTCTCCAGGATCTTCGGGGAGCTGATCGCGGAGTTGTCGAAAGTCAGACGGTGGAACCTGCGTCCGGACGAAATCGACGATGACGCGGGCGTGGTACGCGGCCTCGGACGGGTCGTTGCCTTCGATTTCGCTCACTCGCGAAACGAACTCCCGCCAGTCGAATCGCTGGCCGTGCTCGTCGACGGCGCCGGTCAGGTACCAGCTGATCTCCATCGGGAGCGAAGCCGCGAGATCCTCGGCCGCGCCGTTCGGAATCCGTTGTCCGAGCGTCATGAGCGTGGCCCTGATCGCGCGAACGGTTTCGCCCGTCCCCGGGAGCTCGAGTCGGTGCTAAATCTCTCCGGTGAACTCGTCGAAATTCATGGTTCCAGAGATCACACACCGCTCAGCATCATAAACCCTGCTTGCTTTCACAGGCCTACTCCCCTCGGAATCCGATTCGAGACCAACCGCGTTCATCCGCTACGAAGGAATTGGTACCTGATCCGAGGCGATGATAGACGAATGAGTCGCCTCAAACTATCGATCGAATAACGTTTGTAAGATATATACCCCGCTCGAGTGTGAGGGAGCCACGTCCATGTACGACACAATTCTCGTCGCGACGGACGGGAGCGACGCCGCGAATCGTGCGGTCGATCACGCGACCGATCTCGCCTCGTCGTTCGACGCCGATCTGCACGCGATTTACGTCGTCGATACGACGCGGTACGGACAGACGGTACTGAACGAGGCCAGCGGCATCCTCGAAGAACTCGAAGAGCGTGGGGAAGGCGTCCTCGACGACGTCGCCGCGCGATCCGACGTCGGCGTCACGGCCGAAATACGAAGCGGCCGTCCGGACGAAGAGATCAACGCCTACGCCGCGGCCGTCGGGGCCGATCTCGTCGTCCTCGGTAATCGCGGTCTCGGTGCGGGCGCCGACGTGGAAATCGGTAGCATCGCCGAGCGGGTCGTTCGAAGCGGGGATCGGCCGGTGATCACGGCCTGATCGAAACGTATCGGCGGACGCGATGAAAGGTATATGAGCGGCTCCGGTGTGCATCCGAGTGATTCGATGTACGACACGATTCTCGTCCCAACCGACGGAAGCGATCCGGCGAACCGCGCCGTCGAACACGCACTGACGATCGCAGATCGGTACGGCGCTCGCGTTCACGCGCTGTACTGCGTGGAGACGTATCGGTACGGGGAACCCGCGTTGAGTAGCACCGAGATCGTCCTCGACCAACTCGAAGACCAGGGGCAGGCGATGCTCACGGAACTCGGCGATCGCGCGGACAACGCCGGCATCGAGTGTACGTGGGACATCTGTCACGGCCGGCCCTGGGAGAAAGCGCTCGAGGCGGCCGACGAGGTCGACGCCGATCTCATCGTGATCGGTTACCAGGGTCGGAGCCACGCACGGGCCGGCAAGATCGGGAGCGTCGCCGAACGCGTCGTCCGGACGGCGGATCGACCGGTGTTGACCGCGTGAGTGCCAGGACCGATCCTCGCTGCGATCGATTCGGGCGATCGGGTGAGCGACTATCGATTCCGGACGGCTTGGAGAGTCGGTGGCTACGATCACAACTGTCGCGAGTAAGGCGACGGTTCCCGTTCACCGGACCGCGAAATCGACGATAACACCGGCTGAAGTGACCGATCAACGGCTGTTCACCGTCCAGTTCGATCTCGAGTGGACCCCGGTGTTGTCGTCGACTTCGGTCTCACACGCAGATGTCTCGGTGGACGCGAACGTCACGGTCGTGGTGAGTAGGGATTATAATAGAGACAGTGGTACGACGATTACCATGCCGGCAGTCAAAGTAATCCGCATTATGGGAACGTCAGAGGAGTCCTAGGACGAGGCAGCCCGCGAAGCGTTTCGCGAGGCGAGCCAGACGGTCGACGACATCTCCGGAATTCGTGTCGAGAACTGGACGGCGAAGGTCGAGGACGGCGAGATCGTTCGGTACAAAGCGACGACCGAAATCGCGTTCCCCGTCGAGCACTGACGGTCGGATTCGTAGCGGGCGAGTTTCTTGTACGTCCGCGACGTTTTCCCGGTATGGCATTGCACGTACTCGTCCCGCTCGACGGCTCGCCGCAATCGTGGGCCGCGTTCGACCACGCGGTTTCGAATTTCGACGGGGAGAAGATCACGACCTTACACGTCGTCGATCCGAGGGAGGGCGTCTACGGGGATTACGGAGGGGGCGGCTACTACGACGTGCAGGCCCACGAGCGGGCCGTCGAACGCGGCGAGGAACTCTGCGACCGGGCGATCGAGCGGGCCGAGGACGCGGACGTTCTCGAGACGACCGTCCTCGAAACCGCGGTCGAAACTGGGCGGCCCGCGCGAACGATCCTCGAGTACGCCGACGACAACAACGTCGACCACGTCGTTATGGGCAGTCACGGTCGATCCGGCGTCGCGCGGATTTTGCTCGGAAGCGTGGCCGAAGCCGTAACGCGCCGAGCCCCGACGCCGGTGACGATCGTTCGATAACGAAGCAGACGGTCGATAGCACCCGAACGACGGTCACTATTCCTTCGAGGAGCCGAACTACGTCGCGAGTTTCGCGGCGAGAACGTTATTCGACGGGACGGTTCCGCAATTCGTCCCCGAGGACATCGACGAGTACCGGATCGATACGACCGCGGGCACGCTACTCGCCAGCGGCGTCGTCCATGCGCTCGTGTGACTCCTGCGAAAGTACCGGCGTATCCGGAGCGTTTCACGCGCGCTCAGTCGAATCCGTCCCTTCGTAAAATTCGGGGTGAGGGTCGATGGCCTCGAGTTTGGGCGGCGTCGCGCGGCGAACGATGAACACGTCGTACGATTCCTCCGCCGCCACGTGAACGCCGACGCTCGTCAGCGGCGTCACGACGCGGCCGACGTTATCGCTTCCGAGAAAGACGACGCTCGGATCGTGGTTTCGTATCAGCCGCTCGATGTGGTCTGCGAGGTCGGTCTCCGGAGGAAACTCGCGGATGCGTTCGAATTCGAACGACGCCGACGGCGCGAGTTCTCGTACCTGTCCGCGGAGGGTCTCGACGACGGCCTCGACGTCGTACGGTTCGCCCTCATCGATCCACCCTTTCTCCCGTGCGTACCGCTTTCGCTCCGGAACGACCGCTACGGCGGCGATTTCCTCGTCTAGCGCGCCACCGTATTCGACGGCCCTGACGAGGGCGGCCTCCGCGAGTTCCGACCCGTCGAACGGGACAACGAACGTCATACGGGTGGTCTCTACGCCGCGGTCAATAACTCCACGGGTCCGAACGAGCGGCCGGGGCCGATATCGAGTTCCCGGATCAAGTCCGCGGGGCGACTCGACTCGTCTCTCGAGGGAGCTCGCTGTGACGCGACCGAACCCGGCGCGGCGATCGAGGACTCCGGTTCAGTCGCCGATCGTTCCGAGATCGACACCGCTCGAATACTACCGGTGTGACTAGGAACCCGACGGACGTCCGATGACGGTGGCCGAGTACAGCGCGCGCCGACCGACGAAGCCGTACCCGTACTCCGTTTCCGCGTTGCTCTCACTGGTGGTGAGGAGTACTGCGTACCGAACCGATCCGCAAGGGCCGCTTTCCCCAAAGCGGTCGAAACCATACGGTAGTCACGGATGCCTATGCAGGGATGAGAACTATCGGCGGTCTCGTTCCACATAGTATTGTAAGGTAGTTCCAATGGTAAACCAGATTTCAGCCGAACGGCTCGCGGACATGCTCGACTCGGGAGCGTCGTTCACGCTCGTCGATACGCGGCCCGAAGACAGCTACGAGGGCTGGCGGATCCACGGCGCCGAGAACGTCCCGTTCGGTCCGGGCGACGAGATCACAGACGAAGAACTCGAGCGACTCGAAGGGACCGGAGACGGTGATTCGATCGTCGCGATCTGTGGAAAGGGACTCACGTCGACGCCGTTCAGCTTCGAACTCGAGGCGCACGGCTACGACGACGTATCGGTCGTGAAAGGTGGCATGGAGGACTGGAGCAAGGTCTACGAGGTCGCTCCCGTCGAGACCGCAAATGACGACCTCGTCGTCCTCCAGCTGCAGCGCCGGGCGAAGGGGTGTCTCGGCTACGTCGTCGGATCGAAACGCGCCGAATCGGCTGTCGTCGTCGATCCGACCAGGCAAACTGACCAGTTCAAGGTCGTCGCCGAGGAGGCTGGACTCACGATCGAGCGCGTCCTCGACACCCACGTCCACGCCGACCACATCTCGGGCGGACCGAAACTGGCGGACGAGCTGGACGTCCCCTACCACCTCGGAGAACACGCGAACGAGCGGGGCGTCGAGTACGACTACGAACCGCTCGCCGACGGCGAGACGATCGAACTCGGCGAGATCGAGATCGAAACGCTGCACACGCCGGGGCACACGACCGAGATGGTCAACTACCTCGTCGACGGCGAGGCGCTACTAACCGGCGACACGCTGTTCGTCGAGTCCGTCGGGCGAACGGAGCTTCAATTCGGCGACGAGGACGCGGCGAAGGGCGCGGAACTGCTGTACGAATCGATCCACGACACCATCCTCGAGTTACCGGACGGGACGCGAATCCTCCCGGGACACGTCTCGGTGACGGAGGACAACCGATACGAGGTCGGCTCGCCGGACGAGTTGATCGGCGCTCGACTGGACGTTCTCCGCGACGAGCTCGAGCTGCTCGGACTGGACGAAGACGAGTTCGTGGACCGATTGGTCGAGAACGCCCCCGAGAAACCGCCGAACTACGAGCGCGTGATCGAAATCAACACGGGAACGGAGTCGCCCGAGGACGAGTCCGAGGCGACGGAACTCGAACTGGGGCCGAACAACTGCGCGGCCTGACGTCCGGCCGTTCGTTTCCTTCGGTCCCGCCCGAGGTGCGGTGCGGGGGCGACGGTGGCTTGAATTCGCCGACGGCTATCCGCTCCGAGTGCGACTCCGCCGTAGCGACACCAGTGAGTACGCGACCGACGCGCTCGTTTCGCCGGACCGGCTCGAAGCGCGCCTCGACGAGTTTGGAAGCGACGACCCGGAGTATCGGTTGATCGAGGCCGGTATCGAGTACGGGGAGCCGTCCGCCGAGGGTCACGTTCCGAACGCGATCGGATTCGGCTGGGGAACGCACCTCCAGGATTCGACGCAGCGCGACATCCTGAAAACGGATCAGTTCGCGGAGATCATGGGGAAAGCGGGCATCACGGAGGATCGACGATCGTCCTGTACGGCGACGAGTGGAACCAGCGGGCCGCGTACGCCTACTGGCAGTTCAGGTACCACGGTCACGAGGACGTCCGTCTGCTGGACGGTGGGCGGGTCCGCTGGGAGGAGAACGGCTACCCGGTGACGACCGACGAACCGGATTTCTCCGAACGCGAGTACGACGTCAGCGGTCCGTTCGACGGTATCCGTATTTATCGAGAGGGCCTCGAGGATGCACTAGAGGTGGACGTTCCGCTCGTGGACGTTCGGAGCGCTGCGGAGTACCGCGGCGAGAAAATCGCTCCCGAAGGGAGCCGGGAAACCGCTCAACGAGCGGGTCGCATTCCGGGCGCCAAAACATCTCCTGGAGCGAAAACCTCGTGGATGACGGTCGGTTCGAGAGTCGAGCGGAGCTGGAGGACCCCTGCGCGGACTACGGGGGTCACCGGTGATCGCGAAGTCGTCACCTACCGTCGAATCGGCGAGCGCTCGTCGATCACGTGGTTCCCGCTCTACGAACTCCTGGGGTACGATGACGCCCGTACTTACGACGGCTCGTGGACCGAGTGGGGGAGCCTCATTCGCTCCCCCGTCGAGGTGGAGACCGACGATCCCGCAACGCTCGCCACTGAAAGATGGCGCCGGGCGAACGGGACGGCGGCCTGGAGAACGCACCAGACGCTCGCAAGTTGTATTGCGCAATTATCGAAATACCGTTGGCCGATTCACGGAGGCATGAGACGGGGCGCCATCAGTCGAGGGGCTACACGCCATCTCCTGAAAGTATCGGCCGCCGCGATTCGACAACCTCGGTTTTGCTTTCAACCCTATATTGTACAATACACACAAAACATTTAAGCGCCGTCGGATCCTACGGAGTGACGATGGCAACTGATGCACACGACGGCGCTTCGGAGCGATCGATCGACGAACCCCTCCACATCGAGAGCGAGAGCCACCTCGACGAGGTCACCGCGGAATACGAGGTCGTCCTGGTGGACTTCTACGCCGACTGGTGTGGGCCCTGTCGGATGCTCGAGCCCGTCCTCGAGAAGCTGGCCGACGAGACTGACGCCGTGATCGCGAAGGTCGACGTCGACGAACACCAGCAACTCGCTGGTGCCTTCGGCGTTCGCGGCGTTCCGACGCTCGCCCTCTTTGCGAACGGCGAGCAGGTCGAACAGCACACCGGCGTCCTGCCGGCGGACCGACTGCGCGACCTGATAGCGGGATACGCCGAATGAGCGAAGCGACCGACACGACGGCAACCGTTCACGACGTCGTGATCGTCGGCTCCGGCGTCGCCGGCCTCTCGGCGGCCGTCTACGCCGCCCGAGCCGACCTCGAGCCGCTGGTGCTCGAGGGGCCCGAACCGGGTGGTCAGCTCACGCTGACGACCGACGTCGAGAACTACCTCGGCTTCCCCGAGGGGATCGGCGGAATGGAACTGATCCAAAACGGCAAGGACCAGGCGAAGCGCTTCGGCGCAACGTTCACTCACGGCACCGTCGACCGGGCGAGACTCGAGGAGCGTCCGTTCGAGCTCGAACTGGCGAACGGGGAGCGCCTCCAAGCCCGCGCGTTGATCGTCGCGAGCGGCGCGAGCGCTCGCTGGGTCGGCGCCGAGAACGAGGACGAACTCGTGGGGTACGGACTCTCCACGTGTGCCACCTGTGACGGCGCATTTCACCGCGGAGACGACGTCCTCGTCATCGGCGGCGGTGACAGCGCGATGGAGGAGGCCCTATTCCTCGCGAAGTTCGCCGACACCGTCACGATCGTCCATCGGCGCGACGAACTCCGTGCCTCGGAGATCATGGCCGAACGAGCCCGCGACCACGAAGCCATCGAGTTCCGGTGGAACACGGAACTCGAGGCGCTTCACGGTTCGCGAGAGGAGGGCGTTACCGGCGCGACGCTCATCACTCATCCCGAGGGGTATCCCAGCGAGAAAGCCGAGGAGGGCGTCGGGGTCGATCGAGTGACCGTCGACGTCGGCGGCGTGTTCTACGCGATCGGTCACACGCCGAACACGGAGTTCCTCTCCGGGACCGACGTCGAACGCGACGAAGAGGGGTATCTCCATACCCGACCGGACGACGACGGCCGGCCGACGACGGAGACGAACGTCGAAGGGGTCTTCGCCGCCGGCGACGTCGCTGACCCGCGGTACCGGCAGGCGATCACCGCCGCCGGCACCGGCAGTATGGCGGCTCTCGACGCCGAAGCGTTCCTCGAGACGCTCGAGCGTACGGACGCGACTACGCCCGAAGTCTTGCCGTAGGCGTCCCTCCCATCGGTGTGGTAGCTGAAGCGAACTACTATCGGAGATCCCGTCGACGTCGCCCATCTTTTTCCGCGTCGACTCGGAATCGAGGGTCGATGGAGCCCCCCGAATCTCCAGCGAACCCTCGAGCGAGGAGCCGGGTTCCGTCCGGATGATCGGCAGTTCATTGGTTATAGTATTGGGCAGAGTCAGAAAGATTCATGTGTGGGTGTTCGAATTGCTAATTCGAGTGTGGTTCGTAGAGCGGCCGGCCCAGTAGTACACCACGCTCTGTCAGAGGCACGCACCCATCGGTCCGATCCGTGACGACACCGTTCGTCGATTCACACGAACGCGTACGACACCGCGACGCGGAGGGACAGGTCCGGTACGACGGACGGAGTGGATCAGTCGGCGCGCTGTTCGGACGGTCCCGACGGGCCGGCTCGCAGCGAGTTCGCCGCAGACCCCGACGTCACCAGCCGGAGGTACGTACCGGCGTTCGTCAGGAGCTTGTTCTCCGCCTTCCGGAGGTGTTCCTCGAAGGTGGAGCGGGCCACCGCCGTCTGCGAGGCCAGTTCCCGCAGCGACGTCCCTCGCGGCTGTTCGTAGTACCCGTTCTCCAACGCCAGCTGTAACGCTGCCAGCTGACGGTCGGTGAGGTCCTCGAACAGTTGATCGACCGGCGCCAACATGCTGTGCGGGACGTGTTGCTCCGTGATTGCGGCCTTGGAGAGCAATTCGACGTCTCGATCAGCCTCCAGGTCTCGAAACAGGGCACGAACGTCGTCCTCGTCGAAGGCGATCACCGTGTAATGCTCCCATCCCTGACGGTGAATCGTCGGCGGCTGGTAGAGGCAGTTGTGCTCCTCGAACCGTTCCAGAATAGATCCCTCGAGCGCACAGAGGCAGGACTGGGTGACGACGTGGAGCCCCGAATCGTCGACCGACTCGTGAAGGATAGTTCCGATTCCGTCGATCTCTTCGAGTAAGTCGTCGGTCGGTGCCTCCGCGGAGGTGATCTCGAGCACCTGACAGTCGCTCAGGTACCACTCCCGGATCGTGAGGTCCGGATAGCGTTCCGAAATCTCGCGGTAGGGACACTCGTGTCGCAATCGAAACGAGGCCTCGTGCAGACTCATACGCCACCGTTCGTTCCCGGAACGATTAACGGTACCGGTCATGTCCCGCAGTAGCGCTATTCCAATACCGTGTGTAGGAACACCCATCGATGACGGAGATAAGTCCGACCGAGCTTGGAACCCGGTTACGCGACGACGAGGACGTACTCGTACTCGATATCCGCCACCGGGACGACTACGAGGAGTGGCACGTTCCCGACAGCATCAACGTGGACGTCTACGACGAACTGATCGACGACCCGGAGGCGGCGAAGGACGCCCTCGCGGACCTCCCGGACGACCGGAAGATCGTCACCGTCTGCGCCGCGGGGGTCGTCTCGCGGACCGCGACGGACGTCCTGCGAGAGCTGGGCTACGACGCCGAGACGTTGACCGACGGAATGAACGGGTGGAGTCGCGTCCACCGCGGCGCACCCGTCCCGACCGACCTCGACGGAACGCTCGTCCAGGTCGCCCGCCCGGGGAAGGGGTGTCTCTCTCACGTCCTCGTTTCGGACGGCGAGGCCGCCGTGTTCGACCCCTCACACTACCTCGAGGAGTACGAAGCGATTCTCGACGCCCACGACGCCGACCTCGTCGGCGTCTTCGATACGCACGCTCACGCCGACCACGTCTCGGGTGGTTCGGACCTGGCCGAGCGCCACGGTGTGCCGTACTACCTCCACCCGAAGGACGCGCTCGCGATCGGCGCGCTCGCGATCGAAGGCGGTGATCGGATCGAAGTCGGAACCGTCGATATCGAGGTCATTCACACGCCCGGCCACAGCGAGGGGAGCGTCTCGTTCACTCTCGATGGCGAGGTCCTTCTCACGGGCGATACGCTCTTCCACGAGAGCGTCGGTCGCGTCGAACTCGGCGTGGAGGCCGGACTCGAGGATTCGGACGTCGAGGAGAACGCCGCGACGCTCTACGAGAGTCTCCAGCGACTACTGGAGCGACCGGATGACACGGTCGTCCTCCCGGCGCACGACCCCGGATCGCCCGAACCGCCGGTGACCGCAACGCTCGCGGAGGTCCGAGTGCGAAACGAGGACCTCGAACGCGACCGGGAGGAGTTCGTCGAAACGCTCGCTTCGGACGTTCCGGACCATCCGCCGAACTTCGAGCGCGTCAAGCGCGCGAACGTCGGGCAGGAGGATGTTCCCGACGAGGAACTGTCCGAACTCGAACTGGGTCCGAACCGCTGTGCTGCGGAGTAACCGATGAGTGAGGGATCACCACTGAAACAGGGAATCCGCGAACACCTCGGACAGTTCTCGCTGCACGTCCTTTTGGTGTTCGCGACGGGACTGACGATCGGATCGGAGCGAACCGTCGTCCCCGTCCTCGGCGAGGAGGTACTCGGCGTCGAGTCGTTCTTCGTCATCGGCTCGTTCGTCGTCTCGTTCGGCTTCGTCAAGGCGCTGCTCAACCTCTACGCCGGCAAGTGGGGCGAGGAGTACGGGCGCAAACCGGTGCTCGTGCTCGGCTGGATCACCGCGCTGCCGATTCCGGTGATCCTCATCTACGCGCCGAGCTGGAGCTGGATCACCGTCGGGAACGTGCTGCTCGGGATCAACCAGGCGCTGACCTGGAGCATGGCGATCAACGCCAAGATCGACCTCGCCGGACCCGAGCAGCGCGGCCTCGCCGTCGGCATCGACGAGGCGTTCGGCTACACCGGCGTCGCCGCGGGCGCGTGGATCACGGGCGTGATCGCCGGGCGGACGAGCCTCCGCCCGGAGCCGTTCTTCTTCCTCGCGGCCGTCGTGGTGCTGGCGCTCCTGATCTCGATCTTCCTCATCAGGGAGACGGTACAGCTCGCGCAGTTGGAGGCCGACGACGACCACCGCGACGCAAACCTCCCGTTCGACGAGGTGCTGAAGCGGGCGACGTACGGCGACCGAACGCTGTTCGCGGCCGCGCAGGCCGGCCACGTCGAGAACTTCGTCGACACGCTGTTCTGGATCGCCGTGCCGCTGTACCTCACGAGTCGGGGGCTCGCGATCGAGGCCGTCGGGGTCGTCGTCGGCGTCCACAGCGCGATGTACTTCCTCCAGATCGGAACCGGCGGTCTCGCCGACCGCATCGGCCGCCGCCCGCCGGTGGTCGCGGGGATGTTCCTCGCCGGGGCGGGCGTCCTCGGGATGGTGCTCGTCGACGGCTACCTCCCGTGGACGATCCTCGCCGGACTCTCCGGGCTCGGCATGGCGCTGCTCTACCCGAACCTGATGACCGTCCCGAGCGACGCGGCCCACCCCACGTGGCGGTCGGCCGGCATGGGGGTCTACCGGATGTGGCGCGACGCCGGCTACGGCGTCGGCGCGATCCTGATCGGCCTCTCGATGGAGTTCGTGAACGCCGAAGCTGCGTTCTACGTAACCGCCGTCCTGATGTTCCTCTCCGGTACGGTCGTCTACCTCTGGATGGAGGAAACCCACCCCGAGTTCGGCACCCACGAACCGCCGGCGCCGACCTCGGAGCCCCCACGGGGCGTGGTGAACGAGGACTGAGACGGGGGCGGTCGAGGAACCGTCGACTCGACGCCGCCTCGGCGCCCGAAGCACGAAACTCCTGATAGTCGACGTCGTTTCGACCGAAGTTCACGCGACCGACTCCCGCTTCCGCATAGTATTTTACCGCTCCGTCAGGTACGGTCGGTCGATGTCCCGCCAGTTGCTCGTTCCCATCGACGGATCCCCGTTATCCATGCAAGCGCTCGAATTCGCCCTCGAGGAGTACGACGACGTCTCGATCGTCGCGCTCCACGTACTCGATCCCGCGGACCCCGGTTACAGTACCCACACCGAGGTCGACGTTCGAAACGAACCGCGACATGGCTCCGACGAGTGGTACGAGCGAGCTGACGAGGAGGAAGAGCGGATTTTTGACGACGCTCGCGAGTTGGCGGCCGACTACGACGCGGCTCTCGAAACCGAACGCGCGGTCGGCGATCCCGCTCGCGAAATCGTCGACTACGCCGGGGATCACGGGATCGATCACGTCGTCATCGGCAGTCACGGGCGAACCGGCGCGACTCGGCTACTGATCGGGAGCGTTGCCGAACTGGTCGTCCGTCGCTCGCCCGTCCCCGTCACCGTCGTTCGCGACGAAACCGAGCGGTAAATCGCGTTCGACCGGCTCGTCGCACCCGCTACCGGACGACCGTGACGGGAACGGACGCGCGTCTGACCACGTGTTCGGCGGTGCTGCCTACCCGTACCTGGGCGGGTCCACCCCGACCTCGGCTTCCCGTCACGATCTGGTCGGTTTCGGTATCCTCGACCGCGGCCACGATCGTCTGCGGCGGCGAACCGACCGCGGTTTCGATCTCGAGCGTCGCCGATCCGCGGTCGACGCTATCGCGAGCCTCTTCGAGGAGGCCGATCGCCGCGGCGCGCTGTTCGTCGAGCCACTCGTCGGTCAGCGGTGCAAACCGGTCGCCCTCGTCCCCGGGCGCCAGTTCGAACGGATCGATCGCGTGAAAGAGCACGATCCGGGCGTTCGGAAACGTTTCGAGCGCGTACTCGAGCGCCGCCTGCGCGTGAACCGACCCGTCGTGGGGAACGAGAATCGATCTGGACATCTCGCGTCGTGATTGGCGGAGAAGGGACGTAAAGCTGCTAGTACGCGCGGATACCGCTGGCACGTCGTGGCGTGGGGCAGAGCAGTAGGATCGCACGGAGCGGAAGGGCGTCATTCTTCGCCACCGGCGACCTCGTCGGGAACGACCAGTACGGAGGTCGTCGCCGTTCGTACGACGCGATCAGCCGTGCTCCCGAGTAACGGCGGTGCGATTCCCGACCGTCCAGACCGTCCGAGAACGATCAGGTCGATCGCTTGCTCGTCTGCGTAGTCGACGATCGTTCGAGCGGGTCGGCCGCGACGGACGGCCCCCGTGACGTGCGCATCGTGGTCGTCGTACGTTGCGACGACTTCGCCGACGAGTCGATCTTTGGCCCGCTCGAGGTCGGAGACGAGAGCGGCGTCGAACCACAGCGGAGCATCCGTAACGTCGACGACCGCGAGGACGTGGACGGTCGCCTCGGTTCCGTCCGCGAGGGACAACGCGAGGTCGAGCGCCGCCGCAGCACCGTCGCTCCCGTCGATCGGCACGAGGATGGTTCGCAGGGTTCCGTCACCTCGATCCGTTGCCATCGTCTCGTTGCGTCTATCTGACGACGACGACGGGGGCCGGCGATCGTCTGACGACCTTCTCCGCCACGCTCCCGAGAAGGATTCGCGATACGCCCTCTCGCCCGTGGCTGCCGATAACCACGGTGTCGAACCCCTCGTCCTCGATTCGCTCGACGATCACCCTATCCGGTTTACCGGTCTCGACGTCGGTCTCGAGTTCGCGGTCGCGCTCGTCCGCGATCGCCGGCGCACCCTCGAGTACCTCCGCTCCGCGTTCGCGGCCCCGGTCGAGATCGAGATCGCCCGCTTCCCCGAAGGCGGTCCAGTAATCCTCGGGGATCGGCACGACGTACAGGGCCGTAACCGTCGCCTCTGAAAACATTTCGAAGGCGTACTCGAGCGCTTCTTTCGCGGGGACCGAGCCGTCGTACGGCACGAGAATCCGCTCGCTCATACTGGAACGGACTACGGGAGCGGTTAAAGCGTTACCCCACCTGGGAGGTCGCGGAATGCGCGACTGGACAGCGCCTTCTCCCCTTGACGGAACATGAACGGGACAGTCGACGCGGCAATCGAACGAAGTTTTTGTGCGTTCGTGCGATCTCGTCGCTGGTGGGAGGTCTTCCTCGACCGCGTCATCGAGTGCGTCGTTCACAATTTGGAACGATGTCGCGCTGTTTCGCACATTAAGTAATACTCTCCACAATTCTGTGAGGAACGAACTGCTGAATACAGAAGATCGTTTCAGTACGGCTGCGTCGTTTCTTCCCGTCAAAATCGGAGGTCTATCTGGTCACTACACGTGCGTATCTCACGGAAGAGTGTCCAAAGAGTGTGGCTATTGGCGCCGTTCGAGGCTGGTCGAGTTGTGGCCAATATTGTGGACCTTTACCACAAAAGCCTAATGAGATAGCGGCACCGATGTGTGATATGGAGCAGGGGGAACTCACCATCTATCGTCGTTGCACACCTGTAGTTGATGCCCGGTACGGCCCCGAGAGTAGTCGATCCCCGGCGGAAGTTACCGTCGATACCCTGGCAGAAGCAGCCGGGGTTGACCCACTCGAACTGCCCCCACTGTACGAATTCGTTGACCTTGACGCACTCGACAGCCTGTTCGGCGAGCACGACGGGACAACGGATGCTGATGCTGTTCTCAGTTTTCGAATCGAGAACTGGAACGTGTTCGTTCGTGCCGATGGACGCATCCGAATTTGCGATAGCACCCAACCCACCGACCCGGAACCGGTCTTCGAATCTTTCCGGTCCTGATTCGCCTCCTTCAATTCTCCACCTTCGGTAGCTGTGACAGTCCGCTAGTGACGCCCAAGTGCTGAAGATTCTCTCTATCAAGCGCGCGAATGGAGCACTGGTGGAGAGTCAATCATATCGACACGACGGCGCTCGACGAACAGGCCGACGAGATCCACCAGCGGATGCAACGGGTCGCATAGCAGTACCAGCAGATGACCGAGGAGGGGGACGATCGACAACAGCGGGTACCGACCGGAATGTTCCAGTCAATAACCCCGACCTCAAGGGTCGGGGCTTGTCAGTGGACTCCCGTTCTGCCGCGCTCAGGCGGAGGCGTTGAACTCGCCGTTCACGTTCAACGTCCCTGACTTCAGGGCTGATTGACACGCAGCCCATCCACCGCGAGACTTCTGCCCGCGATGGATATACCCGCAGTACCGCACCGCGACGTTCTTCGCCGCATTGTAATCCGCATTCACCTCATACCCACACGTCTGACACTCGAATTGTTTGTCGTCGCGGTTGTCCTCGTGGGTAAATCCACAGTGCGAACATCGCTGCGACGTGTACGCTGGACTCACGAAATCCACGAACAATTCGCGGTCTTCGACCTTGTACTCCGCAAGTTCCACGAACGTGGCGTAGGCCCATTGCTGGAACTTCGACCCGTTCGCAATGGTCTCGCGGATATGCGTTAGGTTCTCGAAGATGATACCATCGACCCCAATGCGCTCGGCTTCTTCGAGTAACTCGTTCACCCGGTTGTGGAGCCAGCCCAACGACCAATTGCTGAAGCGCCTGCCGATTGATTTAATGGTCAAGTGCGCCGAGCGCGTGCCTGTCTGTTGCAGGCAACCTCGGCGCTTCTCGTACTCGTTGCGTTTGTGGGTGAAGTAATCTGCGCTACCGATGAATTTCCCGGTGCTGGTGACGGCGAACGCGCCAGTCACGTTCAGGTCAACACCGAGAACCACTCCGTTCTCGGTACCTTCACCACGTGACGTGGCTCCTTGACGTTCCGTTCCGTCAACCTCGTAATCCGGGTTTTTCAATGTGACGTGCAGGTAGAACTCGTCTGCACCCTCGTCGTACTGAAGCGTGGCATAAGATGCGTCCCACTCGTCGCTCTCGTAGTACCGACCAAACGGCGTCTCGTCACGTTCGTCTTCGGGCGGCAACACGTAGTCGGCTTTCACTCTACCGTTAACCGTGGAGAGCGTAGCGTGGTCAGCGTTGAACGTTGCACTCCGCTTATCGTACACGACGCTCCACGATTCGAACACGGGCTGACTCGTCTTCGTACCATCTTTCAACTTCTCGACGCCTGCATCGACGGCCTCGATGGCGCGTCGAATCGCTTTCTGAACGAGGTTGGCCGTGAGGTCGTGGTCTTCTTTGAGGTCGTCGTAGAGTGCTTTCTCGGCTTTGGCTTTCGACGTGATGCAGTAGTCGTCGTATCGCCACGCCCAGTCACTCGTCTGGTTGGCGCAGTCGAGGAACTGGTCTTTGGTGTGGTGGAGGTCGGCTTCGCGGTCGCTGGACATATCGAGGTTGATGGGTACCGTGCGGCGCGGAGCGTCGTCCACCATCTACTTCACATTTAGAGGTGTTGTCTAATAAAGGGTTGTGTTTCGTGGGGGAGTCGGGTTGTCTTTGTTGCGTGGGTTGATTCCCAAGTGTCGGCTTCCTCCCCGAGGTCAAGCCTCGGGGCATCCGTCTCGACCGCCTGTGAAAACACGATCACTGAACTTGCGGAGTGTTTGAAGGTGATCGGACCAGCCCAACCCCAGCGCGAACAGTTCGGTGTCTGGACGGTAACCGGTCGGGAAGCTGTAGCGGCTCGTATCGACGAGTTCATCGCCGACGCGGACGATCAAATCGTCTACATGGCCGTCGACGAACTACTCACCGACGAGCATCTCGACCAGCTTCGGGCCGCCGAAGACCGTGGGGTAGACCTCTATATCGCAGGGATTTCGGACGACGTTCGAGGGCAAATTCAGGAAACAGTCCCGTCAGCCGAACTGTTCGAAACCTTGTGGGAATGGCGGGATACGCCCGCCGGGAGCCTGTTGATCACCGACGAAGAGACGGTACTCGTCAGTTCTCTCGTAAATGGTTCCGGCGGCACGAATGAGATCGAAGAAACGGCAATCTGGGGCGCAGGCGATAGAAATAGCCTCGTCGTCGTTCTCCGGGCGATCTTTACGTGGCGACTCGGCGGAGAGCGAGCAGGGTGAACGTCGACGACATTCACCCAGAAAATCACAGTACGCTTATAGGGTTCGTGGGCATAGACCGACCATGTGTGAGGACACCCGAGTGAGCGACGGGCGTGGGTCTGAGTCGATTAGTATCCACTTCCGAAGTACGTACGATTGGTCGGCTATCCCACCGAGCATCGCCACATCCGCCGCTCTCGAAACCGTCACGGGTGTCGATCCAACCGAGCTCGAAACCACCTTATACGATCACATCGACCCAGATGCACTCGATGGACTCGTCCGGGATCAAAACTCCGAGCAGGTTACCGTCTCGTTTACTATCGACCACTATCGGATCCTGTTCGACGGTGACGAGTTGGCCGTCCGTTCGCACGACCGATAACCGCCTATCGATAGCGATAGAGGGCAGGTTCTGTCGGACCGTTCAGTGATGCCAAGCGGAGGATGATGTAGACTCCAAACCGACCGACACCCCGTTACCTGCTTCAGCTGGACCGAGCGCTCACCACCTCCGCAAATCGGACCCGTTCCCGGGTGACATTCGTACTGTGTCGTTCTTACGGCTACTGGAACATCTCCCGGGTCCGGCAGAATCTGTGTTGACTACGAGCCCTTCCTTCCAGCCCACGAAGGAGTAAAGTCAGTCCGCCTCGGGATGGCGAACCCGAGTCCTCCAGGAAGGAGTACGTGATGAGCGCACTGTTACGGACTGGTGCCCTCAGCCGAACGGCCTCATCGGGCAGTTATCACATATACCCCTGGCCAACAAACCCGCTTAACGGTTTGGGTTCGTCCACCGAGCGACGTATTGAATATCCAACTAGTACGTCGGGACACACATATACTCCGAACTAAATATTCTCAGGGTAGCCAACTATCATTATGAGTCGGCCTTCTCGAACCGGTATGTATCGTCCACCGGTAGTGCGACCGGCCAATAGCATTGTTAACGCAAAACACTGGGGTGTCCCATAGAGGGTCATAAACCGGTGCGGATAAATGCGTAGATGAACTGTTTTTTCACATGGGTTTTGGAAGCTACGACGAATCCGAGCAACAGCAACAAGACGTCGGCGGTGAAGATGATGATGACGCTGCTGTAAACGTACACGAACACGAGTACGAAGGCGACGTGACGGTCGAAACAGGTGGTTCGACCGATGATCTTCTCGGACAACTCCAGGAGATTAAGGAAAATAAAGAAGAGTAACAAAACCGCAAATCAGCCCGATGATGCCGTTAGGCCGAGGGTCGTTGGAAGAAATACCCGACGAGTACGAAGCCGTCAGCCAGAGGCCCTCAGCCAACCCGATACGGCTTCAGTACACCGTGGGCATCTTTACTGGTTTTCAGCCTCGTGACGATCCGAACGCTCCGAGAAGGCATCTCTCAGCCCCGAGTTGTTGTCCTATTGAAACAGTAACCCCAAGACCCGCGACTGAACGCCTTCTCACGCGAGCTGTATGATGTTTCCGTTCGATGTGATGTGAACGTCGCGCTCAACAACGTACCCCTGATTGGCTGCGAGGTCAACGTAGCCGGAGAATCCTTTCAGATCCTGGTGGGCAGGGATGACGTGCTGGGGCTGGAGTGCGTCGAGCATCTCGTAGTGACCCTCTTGACAGAGGTGGCCGGAGACGTGGATGTCGGTGTAGACGCGAGCGCCCTGCATGCCCAGCAGCTTCTCGGCTTGATAGCGCTGGCCCTCGTTGGTCGGTTCCGGGATGACGCGGGCGGAGAAGACGACCTTATCGCCATCGTCGAGTTCGTACGGTGTTTCCCCCCGGGCCATGCGAGTCAACATAGCGCGCGGCTCGCCCTGGTGGCCAGTCACGACGGGGAGGAAATTCCCCTTCCCGTCGTTCATGATTCGTTCGAACGTCTGATCGATAGCGCGACGATAGCCGACCGTCTGCACATCCGACGGGAAGTCGATACCGACCTGTTGTGCAGTTCCCGAGTAGTGATTCATCGATCGCCCGAGCAGGATCGGTTGACGGCCGATTTCGCGTGCGAACTCGATAAGCGATTTCACTCGAGCAATGTGACTCGAAAACGTCGTAGCGACGATACCGCCGGTGTAATCTTCCATACTGTAGAGCGTATCGCGAAGGTGCTCTCGGGCGACGTTTTCGGAGGGCGTTCGGCCCTGCTTGTTCGCGTTGGTACAGTCTTCGATGTAACAGAGGACGCCGTTGCCCTCGCGCCCGATCTCACGGAAGCGCTTCATGTCGATCGGCTCCCCGATGACGGGCGTGTGATCCATGCGCTTGTCCAGCCCGTAGACGATGGCACCTTCGGGCGTGTGGAGAACGGGGTTGATCGCCTGGACGATCGAGTGGGTAACGTTGACGAATTCGAGTTCGAGTCCGTGGTCGCCGATTTGCATCGTCTCGCCGGCGTCCATCTTAATCAAGTCGTTCTCGAAGCCAAACTTCTGTTCGTCCTCGACTTCCCCTCTGACCAGTTCGAGCGTGAACGGCGTGGCAACGACCGGTGCATCGTACCGGTGCGCCAGCTTGCTGATCGCACCGATGTGGTCGAGGTGGCCGTGGGTTGGCACGATCGCCCGCACTTCCCCATCGAGATCGCTCATCACCCGATCGTCTGGGATGGCGTCCATGTCGATAAGATCGAGGCTGTGCATCCCTTCAGTCTGGATGTTATCGTGGATGAGCACCTTCGACAGGTTCAGTCCCATGTCGAAGATCACGATGTCGTTGCCCGCACGGACGGCAGTCATTTGCCGGCCGACTTCCTCGTAGCCGCCTATCGTTGCGATTTCAATTTCCATGGCTAGGACCGATCATAGCAGTCCAAAAACGCAGCCACGTAGCCAGAACGGCCACGACAGAGGGGGACGCAAACGTTCGCGGGCGTGAGTACGCACGTCGATTACGTCCTTGACGTTCCCAAATCGAACGCTCCGTCCCAGCTGCGTCAAGGACAGCGCCTCTTTCGGTTAGATGAACATCGACGCTCCGTACGTAAGTACCCCTGGGTTCCGATGGAGCAACGCCTCCGATGCCATCGAACTCGGATCTCGACCAGGTTCGTCATCGAGTCCGACGAATTGCTCGACATCAACAGCGAGGCCCATCTCTTCGACAACCTCGCGTTCGCAGGCGGTTCGAGCGGTTTCACCCCGTTCGACGAGTCCGCCGGGTAATACCCACTGTCCCGCGTACGGCTCGTGATCGCGTTGCATGAGAACTACCTGACCGTCTACGAGAACGACGCCATCGGTTGCCAGCGTCCGTAGTTGTTTGGGATCCATGTCCGGTAGTATGAGTGCGATCCCCATCATATCGAGAGTTCAGCGGTCGAATCGCCGTGTCGGCTTTGGTGAAACCCGTAATCAGTGATTTGTTCCAAGGGCTGTGTTGAATATATCGTGCGAATGCCGCACGAGGTTGTGATCGACCTACGAAAGTAGTGATTGCTCAATACAGGTGAAGCACATAGCGAGTGCACCTCTCGACGGGTTCTGGCAGATCGTCATACTTCGCCGTCCCGGATGACCATCACTTTGACCCGATTGACGCCGTCAAAGTCGCGGAGTCGATAGGTAAGGGTACGTACCTGCTCGGTGGGTCCCCGACAAAACAGTGATTCGAGGCACCACTCCCCTTGATGCGTATGACTCGTGTTGAGGATTACGTCTTGATACTCGTGTTGGACTGCGTGGAGTTCCCGTATCACCTCGTGGTGGCGATAATCGAATGCGACGAGCGCGACGATTTCTCCGCTCGTCTCTTCGAGGCGGGAGTGAGACTCGATGTACTCCAGCATCGCTTCTCGGACCGCTCGGGACCTGTTTTCGAGATCCTGCTCTTGCCAGACGCGGTCGAACTCTTCGACGACGTCGTCTGGAATATTGAAACTCGTTCGCATAGGTACTGGCTCGTCGGGCTTCTACAAGAGGGTCTCGTATGACGATATACCTATTTCGGTATTAACAACCGTTATTCACGTCGGTAGCTGAGTCTCGATCAGGATGTTACACGGCGAAGCGCTCGGTCTCTACCTCGGGGCAGTTGCGCTCGGTGCCGTTCACGGCATCGAACCGGGTCATGGGTGGCCCGTTGCCGCCTCGTACGCGCTCGACCAGACGAACAAGTGGGTGTACGGGTTCGCGGCGAGTCTCATCATCGGCGTCGGCCACCTTATTAGCAGTATTGCGATGGTGGGGGTGTTCTTCTACGCGAAGGACTACTTCAACCTCACGCAGGTCAACGAGCCGATGACGATACTCGGTGGTATCCAAATCGGCGGACCGGTCAGTCTTGTTGCCGGTGTCCTGCTCGTCGTGCTAGGAATTCGTGAATACTTCCACGGGCATTCTCACAGCAGTTATGGTGATGACGGCCACTCCGACCATCACAGCCACCACCACCACGATCTGGAGGAGCATCCAAATCACTCTCACGAGCAGGGCCATTCACACAACAATGGGCTGATCACTCGTTTGAAAGGGTTCGTTCCCTTCGTCGGTGGGCACTCTCACTCACATGATGCCCCCGAAGCAACCGCTGACCGCGGTCTCCTCGGAATCGCATGGTTCGCGTTCGTACTCGGATTCGCCCACGAAGAGGAATTCGAGATCATTGCGCTCTGCGCCGGGTCAAACCACTGCCTCGAACTGATGAGTGCGTACGCCCTCACCGTCATCGTGGGGATCGTTGGTTTGACGATGCTGTTGGTTGCAGGCTACCAGCACTCCGAGGAGAAAGTCGAGCAATACACGCCGTACCTCCCGGCGTTTTCCGCAGCTGTCCTCATCATCATGGGATTTGGTTTCATCATCGGAGTCTTCTGACTCGCCTATTCAACTCGCACACCTACTTAGCGGTTAGTTCGGTGCAATGAGACGAAATTAACGAAGCCTCCGTGAGAGATGCACCCGCTGAGTTTATCACACCACTCCTGATAGAAGTCGAGTAATTCGAACAATCCGTACTGAACTCACAGCGCGAATGTGGTATGAGACTAGGCCCGCTTTGCGAAGTTGAAGATCGTTCAGTACAGGTAGTGATTCAGTCACTTATGTCGGACACACCCACACAAAGCTTATTCTTATCAAAACAGCAAAATTAACCATGAACCGTCGTAGATTTCTGGGGGTAACCGCCGGAACAGCCGGACTCGCTGGACTTGCGGGCTGTTCAGGAGTATTGAGGCAGGATATGTATGAGCCAAAAGGGTCATCGTTCGTCTCGATTGACGATATTGATGATGGATTTTCAGGAACGCTGCGCGTTGTTCCGTCCTGTCGTGATGAGGCGGTTGACATACCTATCACCAACGGCGAGCCACAAGGCTCAATCTCATATACTAGACAAGAACGCGGCGAGGAATGCTCATTCGACCTCTACATTGACGATGAGCAGACGGAAACGCTCACAATCAGCGGCACAGAGGAATGTTCAATTCAGATTGATGAAGAGGGAAATATTGACTTTGAATGTATGACTATCTGAGGTCTCCGCCCTTGTATTCAACACGATGCAACGAACCTCACTCGAATCAGATAGAGCGCTCGCTGGTCAATAAGCACGTGTAGTATATGAGTGGTTCACCGGCTTTGGCGTTAAAACGAAATCGTCGTACTGAACTTATCCTCTGAGTCGGTCATACTATTTCTGACAGGGGTCAAGTAGTTCGCGCTCACCCTGCTGAACTCACAGCGCGTATCTCACACTTTTTTCTGCTCATCAATCCCGACTGGCAAGATAAGAGTTAAGAAAACGAGTGAGGGGTGCTACTCAGTGAGAGTGGTGGCCGGGGATTGAGGCGTCGAAGATAGGGTTCCACTCTCTGTAGTCCGAGGCCATTTCCAGGCGAACCAGAGAACTAGTGCAAGAAGAACAACTTCTACAGTAGCACCGTACATCATGTGCATCCAAGTCTCTCCTGCCAAATTAAACAATGAGTAGGGAACATACAACATGGCAATAATGATATTTACCCAGCGATTTACTTTAGCAGGCAGGGCAACAGAAATGAAAATCATTAGTGCCGGAATTGACACTGAGACGAGTGCTACCAAAAGGAATACTTGCGTAATATTAAATTCAAACACGATCCCTGTCTGAATATCTTCTATTTTACCCGGCATATATAAGGCGAAATAATCAACATAAATATAGAGAAACATAAAACTCGCCCACAGCACAGCAAGCTTAAATTTCACATTGATCTTCTCGTCTTGTAACGCTCTCGTCTTGGTATCTGCTGTAGCTTCGGCCATATTTATCTCCAGGTAATACCGGGGCCGCTGTGGGAAAGACGGTTGCCTTCAACGTCGAACGTCAGTTTCCCACCGAACGCGTGGCCTTTCGAACTCAGACGGACGTATACTCAGCCACAAGCCGGTTCGGTACTGAACTTACTCATTCTTGTGAGGGTAGAAAATCTGGTCGGATCACGCCCATACGATAGGTCTGCTGTCCTTGAACCGCTACTGCGTGAGCTATTCGTCCGCCAGCAACGTTTGTTCGATGAGTCCCTCGGTCCCGCGTCGGAGGCGCTGGGAGAGCGCGCTATCACTGATGTCTTCTGTCTCTGCGAGTTCAGCAAGGTTCATTCGTCGCGGCACCTTGAAATAGCCATTTCGGTAGGCCTTCAGCAGCATTTCACGCTGTTCAGCCGATAGGGGGGAATGTTCGTCCGGTATCGTCGGGTTGTATATATGGCGTAACGTCACTGGGATGTCCTCCCTGGTGAGGGCCATGTTGAATGCAGACAGGTCCTCGTGCGCTGTAAAGCGCAGCCGAAAGTCCCAGGTTTCAGTGGTCCCGGTCGCTTCGAGAATTTTCGCACGTGTATCGATAAGTGCCTGGACGAGTCCGTTGATGTCGGGGCTCCAGTGGACTTCGAAGAGCGTCTGGCCATCAGTGGTTGTAAGTTCTGCGACAGTCTCCGTCTGGGAATGGTCACGCAGACAGGTCTTGATCGTCTCTGGATCCTCGCCAGAAATCCAAAACAACGGAATGATGGCTTCCTGGAGGGGGACGATCCGTTCGAGTTCGATCTCGACGTTCGGAACGTTCTCCAGAACGCGGCCTAATGCGAACGTATTCGCCGGAACGGTGATATCGGCGATAACAGTCATAATTTTCTCTGAACAGGCGATGAGCCGAATCGAATGGATACTTCTGGCAGGGCATCAAACTTCGTGGTCGAACGGTAAAATACTGTGGTGGGATCGCCGACGTTCGACCTCGAAGCCTGATCGCCGAACTCAATAATCGGGACCTTCAGTACGACACCACCGTGCAAGTACCCGCCACCGAACAAATGTATCCAGTGTGCTGCATGCATACTCTGGATCTCGCACACGGTTTCTGACCGAACTCTGGTAGTTTACACTATCACCTGTATACAAGGCGTGAATGCACCACCACTACCGCTCAATCCGAGTAGAAAAATGGGGAAGTAGAGGTGTCCAAGGTACCATAATAGTCAGAAAGTGTTTGTCGGAAATTGCCAGTGGGCACGGAGCACACGAATATACAATTTAAAAATATGACTGCTTTGCCGAAGAATAGTATATCCCCTCACGGAGCGTCGTTATAAATGGTGAAGAATATGGCTACAGAGCAACCCACAATACCTGCCCGCGAAGTACAGATCGAAACAGATTCCCGATTACGAACTGGCTCACTCCTGATGGCCCTTGCCGGGGTCGCATTCATCGGCTACGGACTTGTCTTCTTGGCCCTCGCGCTCATTGGGAACGGATTCGAACTCGGGGTCAGTATGCTTGACGGACTCACCCGAAGCGAATTACTCGCAACGAATCCGGAAACGGTGTACTATATCACACACATTCACGTCGCTCTCGCCGGATTCATCATTGCCACCGGCATTGCGGTCACGGCGTTAGCGTGGTACGGCGTTCGTACGGGACAGTTATGGGCATGGGCAAGTGCCATCACAGTTGCAGTCGTTGCGCTGGCGATCGCCCTGCCGATGCACTACACCGGTGGATTCACACACGACTGGATGACACACCTCGCCCCAATCTACCTCGCGACGATTGTGTTTGTAGTTGGTGGAGCACTGGCCTTCCTCAGCATCCGCGCGCTGTCACCTGAAGCAGCGTGAATCAACTCCCTTTTTGATTGCTACTATCTGGAAAATTCAGTCTCTCCGATCTGCACCAGCGCAAATTACTGTATAGAAATTGTGATGGCTGTGATGCTGGTGTGCTGCACCTATCCTCTGTATCTTGCACGCGCTTTCTACCATCTACTGGATAGATGAGTGACGCACGTGAGATCCAGGGCGCACATCTCGCGGAAGAACACTCCGAGAGGGTGGTTCCAGGAAACGTCAACCCTCATCAGAGCCATGTGGGGTATTGTGATTACCTCACACAGTAACCTGATGATGCCCTGGTACCAAGAAACGGTATGGAGCAGGGGGAGCTTACAATCTATCGTCGTTGCACGCCAGTCGTTGATGCCAAGTACGGCCCAGAGAATAACCGGTCGCCCACGGAAGTCATCATCTATGCCCTGGCAGAAGCAGCCGGGGTTGACCCACTCGAACTTCCTCCGCTGTATGAATACGTCGACGGTGACGCCGTCGACAGCCTGTTCGACGAGCACGACGGAGCAAACGATACGAATGCACTCCTCAGTTTTCGAGTCCAGAATTGGAACGTATTTGTCCGTGCCGATGGCCGCGTTCGGGTCTGTGATGGTACCCGACCCACCAATCCGGAACCAGTCTTCGAATCCACCCCAGTCTAATTCGACCCCCTCAGCGCCCTGACTTCGGCAGATGTGGCAGCGCACAGTAACTGCCGCTGTGTTGAACCCATCCTCTGAGTCGGTCACGTCGTTTTTGACAAGAATCGGCTAGTTCGTTCAGTGGTTGTTGAATTCAGGACGCATATCTTGCATAGGGAATTATCAGCAGGATTGGAGTGTGGAGTCAATTACTCAAACGCCTCTTTTACTCTCGGAAAGTTATATCCATACAGCGGAGGAAACCACATCAGTATGAGTGAGAGAAATATTATTGAGGAAATCGAAGCACGGCTTGAGTATATCCCTCGATGGAAGATCATTCTGGGAGTAATTCTTCTGATACCCCCGGTAACCATACTTGGAATGGGATTCCTCATTTACCAACTGTATCAGGGAGGCAAGAGACTCCGAGAAGATGAGACTGGAACCTCATCAGTGGGGGGATCTGAGCCAGACCTCTGAATGCGATTGATGTTCGCCTGTATCGATTACACCGATAGATTCAGCTTCTGTCTCTTGCACTCTTCAGTCTTCGACGGTGAGTTCCTATTCTAACGGACCATCGCTGCTGCATCCATGCTCTGTATCTTACACGCACTTTCTACCAGTTTCTGAATGGGTTGTGCGAGGCGTGCGAAATACACAGCGCGAATGTCGTAGACGAGCGTCCAAATCGGTAGGGAAGCTCTGAAATCGTATCACCAGACAACACTTATAGACGACTCCAGAATCGGTGGCATGAACCGACGCGATCTTCTCTCTAGTACTGGTTTAACGTTAAGCGCGGTTGCAGGCTGTTTGAGCGCCAATGACAATGAATCTGAGAATAATGACGAGTGGATGGGAGTGGGAGTCAATCCAGATGATATAATAGTAGGATTCGATGACAAACAAGTTCTTGATATGCACCTTCTTTTATCAGATGGACGAGGAAGGCCTCATCGTTGCAGGGGTCGTCTGGCTCGATTATGCTTCACAGGATACGATCTCACGTCTGTTGCTGGTTTACATGGCATTCCTTGCTATTCCACTCGGCAACCTCTTCCACGTCGTCGTTTCTGCCACCGAGGTGATGTTCCTCGTCTTCCGCGGTGAACTGGCACTCGCTACGGGCGCGTTCGAATTCGTTCTTCCCGTCCTCCTCGGGAATACGATCGGTGGCGTGTTGCTCGTGACCGTCGTTAACTACTCCCAGGCCGTCGAGCGTAAATACCAGGAACAAAACTACCAGCTCTCGGTTCGGGAAATGGTATTCGGGAAATACGTCGGTGGAGACTACGCCCCACCAACAGGGACGAGTGACGACTAATTCCTTTCGATGGCACCGATAGTTTCGAAGAACACCCTACTAGACTTCGGATTCTGTCTGGGATTCGTCGGCACCTCTTTACCACGAGCGAACAGAATACCGAGGCGGCGTTCGATTGGTAGGTTCTGTTACCTCCATTCTCTGAGGAGGGAATCCCCTGGCCACGACCAAGTAAATGCTCTCGAAAAAGTTGGCAGCCGCTTATTCAATGTGGAATGCGCCAGACGGACGTATCATTCATTGATTGCCCGAATGAGCGATCACCACGTTCGTAGATCGGTCACGATCTCGTGCGACATTCGCGCTCTGTGTGCAGCACGCTCGTCAAAATTCGTCAGCACCAAATAGTTCCAAGAGCGTCAGGTATCCCAGAACTTTCGATCGTTCCGTCGGGCGATTGACCTGATGCGAACGACTCACAGCGGCGGCGACCGCGCACCGAGGGATCAACCGCCTTTCAGCCATGAGGCTGACCGAGTCCGTCTTACCAGTCGAAGACGATCGCCCGATACCTACTCGAGGATCATATAAACTCAACGCCCGACATATTCCGTCGGTTCCCACCTGTGAGGAATCGCCCGGCCCGCTATTCGAGGGGAGTTCATATGCTCGGCTATGAACGAGCGTGCCAGGCTATCCGAGACGGGTGTCTCGCGGCGAGCGGTCCTTCTGGCAGCCGGTGTTTCGACCGCCTCGAGCCTCGCAGGGTGTACGACGGACACTGCGCCGTCGGGTACCGAAACCGAGACGGAGAAGGCGACGACCGTCGCGGACCACTCGTCGCCGGACCTCGAGAAGTGGGTGGACGAGGTACCACGCCCGGGCGTCGCGGAACCAACCGGGACGAAGGACGGCCACCCCTATTACGAGATCCAAATGCGGGAGGTCGAACAGAAACTCCACAGCGACCTTCCGGCGACGACCGTCTGGGGGTACGACGGGCAGTTTCCTGGACCGACGATCGAAGCCGAACGCGGCGAGCCGATTTACGTGCGGTGGCAGAACGACCTTCCGGACGAGCACCTCCTCCCCGTCGACACGACGATCCATAAGGAGATGGTTCCGTACGATATCGACGGCGTTCGAACCGTCACGCACCTCCACGGGGGGAACGTCGAAGCCGCGAGCGACGGCAAAGCGCAGGGGTGGTTCACCCGCGACTTCGCGGAAACAGGGCCGAACTTCGAGCAGAAGGACTACTACTACGTCAACGATCAGCCACCGGCGACGCTGTGGTACCACGACCACGCGGTCGGTATCACGCGGCTGAACGTCTACGCCGGGCTCGCGGGGTTCTATCTGCTTCGAGACGACCGCGAGCGCGACCTCGAGTTGCCCGACGGCGAGTACGAGATCCCCCTCGTCTTCCAGGATCGGAGCGTCAACGAAGACGGCTCGTTGTTCTATCCGTCGGCCGTTTCGGAAGAGCGGGACGGCGACGACTCGTATCCCGAGACGAGTATCGTCCCCGAGTTCTACGGGGACGTATCGGTCGTCAACGGGAAAGCCTGGCCTCGCCTCTCCGTCGAACCCAGGACGTATCGGTTCCGGCTACTGAACGGGGCTAACAGTCGCTATTACAACCTCGAGCTGCGCGAGTACGACGAATCCTCGAGCGAGACCGGCGACGACGGTCCGTCGTTCGTGCAGATCGGGAACGACGGCGGTCTCCTCGCGGAACCCGTCGAAATCGACGGCCGCCTCGAGATGGGGCCGGGCCAGCGCGCGGACGTCGTCGTCGACTTTTCCGACTACGCGGGTGAGACGTTGCTCCTCCACAACGATGCTCCGTCGCTGTACGGCGGCTCACGGGAGAATGGCGAAGAGACGAAGCCACTCCCGGAGATCATGCTCGTCGACGTCGGGGACTCTGGAACCGCCGAAGAGACCGAGGGGGTTCCCACCGAATTAACGGACGTCCCCGAACTCCCCGTTGAGGAAGTCGACAAACACAGACACCTCACGCTGGCCTCGGGGAGCGACGAGTACGGGCGGATGAAACACTACCTCGGCAATCAGGACCAACCGTCGGGATACGCGCTCGACGATCCCGTTACCGAGGAGCCGGAGCTCGGAACGACCGAAATCTGGAGTATCGCCAACAATACCACGATGTCCCACCCGATGCACCTCCACCTCGTCCACTTCCAGGTGCTGGGACGTCAACCGTTGAGCGACTACGACCCGGAGACGGACGGCGTCGATCCGGACTCGCTCGAGCCGCCCAAGCCGTACGAACTGGGCTGGAACGACGTGGTCACCGTCGACCCCGCAGAGGTGGTTCACACCATCGTCCACTTCGGGGAGTACGAGGGTCTGTTCAACGACCAGACGGGCGAGTACATGTGGCACTGCCACATGATCGAGCACGAAGACTACGACATGATGCGCCCGTTCAGAGTGGTTTCGAACGCTGACGACGACGGGGACTAGTCGTCGCCGGGAGCGACACGTCTCGTGTCGGTCGACGCCGGCGTCCAGACACCCCTGGTGAAGTCGATCGCGTCGTTCCACTTCCCCACGACGGTCGTAACCGCGAGGTCGCCGGCCACGTTGTTCATGGTCGCGATGCGACCGAGGATCGGGTCGACGCCTGCGACGAATCCGACCACTGCGAGGGGTAGGCCGACCTGGTTGAGCACGACGGTGAGCATCACGATCCCCGCTCCGGGGACGCCGGCGGTGCCGATGCTGATGAGGACGGCGACGACCAGCACGAGTGCTTGCTCGGCGAGTGCGAGCGGTTGTCCGACCACGTTTGCGGCGAACACGACGGTAATCGCCTGCCTGATGGCAGCGCCGTCCATGTTCGCAGTGGCGCCGACCGGGAGCGCGAACGAGTAGACACGTTCCTTGATTCGGAGGTCTTCTTCGGCATTGCTCATCGTCACCGGGAGCGTCCCACTCGAGGACCGGGTGGCGAAGGCGGTCACCATCGCGTCCTTCGAACCGACGAGGAACGCGAGGGGCGAGACGTCAGCGACCACGCTCATGAGGAGGAAGAGGTAGGTGAACGCGATGTGGACCACGACCGCGATCGCGACGGCGAGCACGAGTTCGCCGAGCGACGAGAAGACGCCGATCCCTTCGGCACCGATTCCAGCAGCCATGAGCGCGAAGACGCCGATCACGCCGTACTCGAGGACGCCACGAACGACGACGAACATCGCCTCGGCGCCGATTTCGAACGCCTCGAATACCGAGTCGACACGGTCCGCGAGGTCGTCCTGGTGGGCACGCACGTACGTGAGCGCGATGCCGAAGACGATCACGAAGAAGACGGTTGCGAGCAGGTCACCCTCCGTCATTGCGGCGACGGGATTGCTCGGAACGATACCGAGAACGACCTCGGTGAGCGAGGGGGGCGCCTGCGACTCGGCTTCACCGCCGGTAAACTCGACGCCACGGCCGGGCTGAAGGACGTTCGCGACGGCGAGCCCGATGATACCCGCGATGGTGGTCGTCACCGCATAGAGGCCGACAGTTGCGCCACCGATTTTGCCGAGACTGGCCGGGGATAGCTGACGGATTCCGGTCAGCAGCGTGAAGACGATGATCGGGATCACCAGCATGTTGAGTAGTCGCAGGAAGAGGTCCCCGAGCGGTTCGACGACGGTCATCCGCTCGCCGAATACGATCCCCGCTGCGGATCCGAGAAGGAACGCGACCATAATCCGATAGATCAACGGTACTGACCGGTACCGCTGCCATAATGAACCAACTTTCGAGTGCATAGGAGAACCCAGGAATCTGGGAGGTAAACAGCTAACTTTGTCGCTCGTATTTGAAACAGTCTATGACAGTGGTCCACCGTTGGAGATAGAGGGGAATCTGCCTTGGAACGAGCGAATTCGGGTATTGGGATAGTTCACGTCCCAAAAGGGGTGGCGTCTTGCGGTCGCAGAAAACGGTCACAATCGCCGATAGATACGCTGCGTTCGTTGCTACCGACACGATCAGATAGTTCCGGCCCCTGAAAGTAAGGAAATACCAGACGAGCGGGCGTCCTGACTAGACAGTGTCGCCGCATAGTATTGATAGTACTTCTCAGTGCACTCTGTAGGATCCCGAGATGGCTGGGGGAGATGGTGTTGTTTCCTATAGGAGATTATACGAATCGGCCGTGACGGGCGAGTTGGTCCTCTCTAGCGTCCACGATGACAGCGCTCGCCCCTGCAGAGCCGGGATTACCGCGACCTTTCAGCCGCGAACGAGTTGTGCCAGTAATCAACAATCCTTATGCGCGCCGAACTAGTCCGCCGAGATAGAATGGGACGTGAAAGCTGGGCGAGTCGGACCGGATTCATACTGGCCGCGGTCGGAAGCGCCGTCGGTCTGGGGAACATCTGGCGGTTCCCGTGGATGACCGCGGAGAACGGCGGAAGCGCCTTCCTGTTACTGTACCTGGTCATCGTCCTTAGCGTCGGGGTACCGGGGTTGCTGGCGACGTTCGTGATCGGGCGGCGGTCGAACCGGAACCCGGTCGGGGCGTTCAAATCGCTCACCGGATCGCGCGTCTGGACGGCGCTGGGCGCGCTCTGTGTCGTCACCTCCATCATCCTGATGTCGTTCTACAGCGTCGTCGGTGGGTGGATCCTCCGGTACTTCCTCGAGAGCGCGACGGGTGCCTATTTCGCGGACCCCGAGGCCCACTTCGCGGCGATCAGCTACGGTGTCGAAGCGTTCGGGTACCAGCTCGCCGTCCTCGCGGTCACGTCCCTGATCGTCGCGGCGGGGATCAGACGCGGCATCGAGGCGACGACGAAGGTGATGATGCCCGGCATCGTCGTGTTACTCGTCGGACTCGCGATCTGGGCGGCCCGACAGCCCGGCGCCGCGCAGGGGTACGAGTTCTACCTCGGATTCGACGGCACCTACCTCGCGGAGAACTTCCTGTCGATACTGGGGTCGGCCGCCGGCCAGGCGCTGTTCACCCTCTCGATCGGCAGCGGAACGATGATCACCTACGCCTCCTACGTCGACGACGACCGCTCGCTGCCCCTCGACGCCTCGGCCATCGCCGCGTTCAATCTCGCCATCGGAATTTTGGCCGGACTCGTGGTGTTTCCGTTGCTGTTCTCGTTCGCGTCGGGACCGACTGAGGGCGGCCCCGGCGCCCTGTTCGTCGGTATCGCTGGCGCGTTCGCGGGCTTGCCCGGCGGCCGACTCCTCGGCGCAGTCTTCTTCCTCGTCGTTTTCCTCGCCGCCCTCACCAGTCTGGTCAGCATGCTCGAGATCCCGGTTTCGATCCTGATCGACGAGTTCGCCCTCGAGCGGTCGACGGCGACGCGGGGGTTATTCGCGCTGGTCGCAGTCACCGGCGGCGTGAACGCGTTCAGCCCTGCGGTGTTTACCCTGTTCGCGGACCAGCTCGTCAATCTCCTCCTGATGCTTGGCCTGACCGGGTTCATGGTGTTCACGGCCTGGGTACTCGGTCCTGCCGCGATCGATGAGTACCTCAAAGGGGCAGGACCGCTCTCGCGTCCACTGGTCGTCCCGTGGCGATACGCGATCGGGACCCTCTTCCCGGCGTTCCTCCTCTTTACGTTCTACGCCGACGTCACGTCCCTGGTCGGCCTCTCAGCGGGAAGAGAGCTGTTGGGAGTCGCGACGCTGCTGACGTTACTGGGGCTCGTGTTCGTGGCCCACCGCTCCGTCTCCGAAAGCCGACCGCAACCGAACGAGAGCGCGGACTGACACCGGGTGCTCCGTACAAGCTGAATTTAGCGCTGACACTCGAATCAGGCGCTTTGTAAGCTCAGAACCTCATCGAACAGCAGGCGTTCGAGGTGGTGGATGTCCCAAACGCAGCGGTGATATGGATACGATTAGGGCGGTTGCGGGTGCGGTCGCTGAGAAACGGTTTGGAGAGGTAGACGAACTGGAAGAACTGGCAACCCAACGTATCAACGTTGGATGAGCCAGGCGAGATCCGTCGACTACTTTTCGGATGTAGTGTGTTTTAATTCGGTCTATCGCGGGCTTGTTTAGACGTTCGAGATCTCTGCGGAGGAACCTTCACTAGTAAGTTCTAGGGTTCTAGCAAGAGTCGCTACTTGTCGAACGTTCTAGGAAATGAAGCGAGAAGGCGAATTTGTGTCCAGCAAACTCGCCCGCTTCACGAGACAAGTTGTCTCGCTCGCTCAAAAAGCCGTCGCTGGAGAGCCGGATCCAGCGTTTCAACCCGGTGAAGGAGGCTACGCAGACTGGGTAATCGTCGCTCTGCATGGTCTTCGGGAGTATCTCGATCATCCGTATCGGCGGTTGCTGGATGTGCTCTACGAGATGCCACGAATCGTCGGAATTCTTGGTCTAGAACCGTCTGAACTGCCCGACTTTTCCACCGTCTGCGCCCGGTATCAGCGACTCAAAATGCCGATCTGGCGCGTCTTACTACGTTTGTCGGCGGAGTTGCACGACTCCGGTGAGATCCAGGCGATCGACGCAACCGGCATGGATCGGATCTCGGCCAGCCAGCACTACGCCAAACGGACGAATTACACGTTTCGCGCGGTCAAGACGACCGTCTTGATCGATTGCGAGACTGGTGTAATTCTCGATATACATTGCTCGATGAAACAACCACACGATTCTCAGATTGGCTGGCAAGTGTTAAAACGAAACCTCGACAAAGTGAGTATTCTCACCGCTGACAAAGGCTACGACTGGTGGCTGCTTCGTCAGAAACTTCGTGCCGAAGGCGTGAAACCGGTGATCAAGCACCGTGAATTTGGCTGGAATGGCGTTGCAGGTAATATCTTGATTGATGATACAACGTACCATCAACGGTCGAACGTCGAATCGACGTTTTTCGCGTTGCGGCGAAAATACGGCGAAATCGTCCGCGCTCGAACGTGGTTCGGTCAGTTCCGCGAACTCGTACTGAAGTGTGCCGTCAGAAACGTCGAACTCGCGCTCGACCGCTCAAAGCCATGAATTCAGGCATCTAAACAAGGCCGTCTATCGCTTATTCTGATGGTAGACTGCCTGTGTCTACTACCATCATCCCGAGAACTCTCGATATTCTCTCGCGTATGTCACTCAAGATAGGGATAAGATAACGACATCCGGGCGAGATGCGATCATTGAGCACTACAATCTCGATGAGGAATGCTTTGTACTGTATACGAACGGCGGAATGAGCGGTACTATCGAAGACATTGACAATAAATTCGAAGACGCACTCGACGAGATGTCGCTGCAGAATCGGACGATTACAGTACGGTTGCTGCAGGTCTTCGAGGAGATCATCGAGGAAAAGGAGCTGAGGAGGAAGCGAAGCTCGAAATTTACAAGCAACTCGAGTTAGGGCAGATTCCCGACGCTCTCGCACGCATCGATTGGACCGGTACCGCCGTCGGTGTCGCGGGGCAGCTTATGTCTACGCTTATTCTGGAACATGCGCTGCCCAACGCGAATCACCGGACGTCGATCAGTATGGCTCAGTGGTACTTGGAAGGTATCGAAACCGGGTTCTCTTTTCCTGACTTTGTGACCGAAGAGTACGACTGGAAGACGTGGGTCAACGAGTACATTACCGAGTCAAAGCGGCTCCTCACGGTTCGGCGGAATACGACGGCGTTCTCGTTGCTCGCTGAGGGGGGGTCTGACACCGTTGTACGAAAGAACGGTATTGATATCGTTCTTGCTGAGTACGATCTTGATTTCCCCCGTTCAGAAGCCTACAATCAGTATGGGAACGTCCATACCGAACTCTGTACGAACTTCCTTAATGAATCTGTTACCCGTGCTGGACACGACGAACTCATTACTACCGAAGGCATTGGCAAAGCAGAATTCGTCTCGTTCCTCGAAAAGGCAGAATAATCGCGTTAGTCTTGGAGGTCTGCGACAATAGGTCCGAGCTCCCGGGCGTGCTCGCTCTCATTTACATCGTACCGCTCTTCTATCGAGCGAAGCCGTTCTTGGAATGTCATCGGTGGGACCTCCTGTCGCGTCTACCCTACATGAAGCGGTTCCTGCATAAGAACCATTTCCCGACCGTTCTGGCGGTGTGCAGATACTGGTACTCGAATGGTGGCTGTGACACACCCTAAGAAGGGTGGTATACGCCACGCTCGCACCGTTCTCGAGACGGCTACACTCACCTGTTAACTCGACGAGGGAAAGAGAGCACGGGGTTTATCAGCGGACAAGGCGAATACCCCGAGGCTTGACCTCGGGGATGAAGCCGACACGCAGGGATACAAACCATTAAGCGAATACATCTCTAATCAAGAGACGGCGATGGAACACAGTCACCGCTACCACGCTTACCCAACACAAGAGGTAGCGGAGCGACTCGAACACCATCTCGACGTTCATCGCCAGCTGTACAACCACGTCCGCTGGGACTACGAACAAGCCCCGAAGGACGACAAACCGTCCGAGTACGATCAGAACAACAAACTCCCCGAGTGGAAGCGCAAATGGCCTGTGTTCGGTGAACTGCACTCGAAAGCCGCGCAAGCTACCGTCGCACGCTTCCATTGGAACCTCTCGAATCTTCGCAAGAAGAAAGAGAAGGGGTACAACGTCGGTCGGCTCAAACGACAATCACCCACCGACTACCGAAGCGTCACGTACAATCAGTCAGGCTTCGACCTCGATAACAAGAGGGGCCGCGACGGATACGCCTACGTGCGCTTCAGCAAAATTGGCTGGGTCAAAATCCGATACCACCGCTCGATTCCTGAGCAAGCCACCATCAAAGAAGTCACGTTCAAGAAGGAGACGACCGGGGAGTGGTACGTCTCGTTCGGCCTCGAAACCGACGACGTAGACCTGCCCGAGAAACGCGACGTGAACTCGCTTGACGCAAGTAACAGCGTTGGGATTGACCTCGGCATCCAGAACTACATCCACACGAGCGATGGGAAGACTGTGGATTGGCTCGACCTCGAAGACGAGTACGAGCGTCTGCGCCGTGAACAACGCAAGTTGTCGCGGAAGGAAGAGGGGTCGAACAACTACGAGAAACAACGCCGGGAAGTGGCGAAGGTGAAGCGTCACATCAAGCGGAAGGTGCTGGACTACCAGCACAAGATTACGACGTGGCTCGTCCGCGAGTACGACGCTGTATTCGTTGAGGACTTGAACGTGAAGGGGATGCTCGAACAGTCGCACAACGCCCGCAACAAGCAGGATGCGGCGTGGCGACAGTTCATCACGCTCCTCGAATACAAAGCCGACCTGTACGGCTGTCACGTCAAGCAGGTCGAAGTACGAGGCACAACCAAAGAGTGTGCATCGTGCGGTGTGGAAACAGCGAAACCCATCTGGGTCAGAGAACACTCCTGTCCGAGTTGTGGGTTCGAGACGGACAGGGATTCGAACGCGGCGATGAACGTCTTGCAGAGAGGCTTTTCTAAGCTAGGGCTGGGATGGCCCGAAGACACGCCCGTGGAGACTGTGACCGCTACGGACACGACTCACTTCGAGTCTGTGTCTGCAAGTCATGTCGTGGACACGGGAAGCCTCGGGGCTTGACCCCGAGGCGATTCACGCGATGGAGTAGCAACAACGGTAGCATGAGTGATCGGGCACAGTCGACCGGCGGGGATTTCTGGGGGGCGACGAGTGACGCCGTGGCGCTCGAGCGGTACCGGACGCTCGTCAACACGGTCGACGATGGCATTTACCAGCTCGACACCGACGGTCGGTTCGTCGCGGTCAACGACGTCATCCTCGAGTACACGGGGTACGACCGCGACGAGCTGCTCGGGGAACACGTCTCGATCGTGCTCGACGACGACGAACTCGAACGAATCGAACGCGAGATCAGTGACCGCCTCACCGGCGGCGAGCGTCGGGGCGACGGTCTCGAGTTTACCGTCCGGACCGCCGACGGGGAGACGATCGTCTGCGAACTACGAATGAGTCTCCTCATCGAGAACGGCGAGTTTCGAGGATCCGTCGGAATCGTTCGCGATATCACGGATCAAAAGCGCACGGAACGGGTGCTCGACGAGCGCGAGCGCCAACTGCAGCGCGAGCGCGACTTGATCGAGCGGATCCTCGAGACGAGTCCGGTCGGGATCCAGGTACTCGATGTCGATGGAGAGATCTCGCGGATGAACGACCGAGCCAGGGAAATACTCGGCGTTCCGGACGATCGGGACACGTACTCTCCCGCCGATCGGAGGGTGTACGACGAAACTGGTCGGCCGCTTTCGATCGACGAACATCCGTTCGCGCGAACGCTCGAATCCGGCAGAAGGTACGGTTCCTCGGCAGCACGGGTTTGGTTCCTCGTTCGCTATTCGAATCTGCTGGGCGACGACGATTGTGAACGAAGCCCAGCGCCGCGGGTTGCGGTCGCTGTGAGGCTACGGGTGTCGAAAAAGCACGGAACGGAAGGTGGGTGCCGTGCACTCCCTGGATGGTAGCGGCCGTCTTCCCTCTAACGGCCGTCTAGTCCACCGACGCGCGTCGGGAAAGGGTTCCGGACGAGTTTCAGCGTGTGAGAGTCGGTACTCCAGGTAGACGGCCTCGAGTCCTAGATTCGCGAACTCGTCGAGAATCGACCCCTGGACCGCAGACGGGATGGTCGCCGTCGACGCCACCGTATCCGCGTGATGCACGGAGCGGTCGAGCCACGAGTCGGGCTTGGGACCGCCGAATCGACGGGCGCACGTGATCCGCGACGGCGTCGGTGACAAGGTCGTCGAGCGGTGACTCACGACCGACGTCGGTCTATCGGAGGTCGTGGTCCGACGTCGATTTCGGGTTCGGGTTCGCCGGGTCGCCGTTCTTCCGTTGGTCGTGAAGGATCGCCGCCGCGTGTACAATCGAGAGCATGAGCGTGTGGGCCCCCGAGCCGCGCTCGCCTGTACACGGCGAACTGCGGTACCCGACGCTCTCACCGGGACCAGAAATAGTCGAGTGCGCCGGCGTACAGGCGTGCAGTCACACCCGCGTGCGGCTGTCCTCGATGAGTCGTGCCGGGCGGACGCGGTCGCTGGGTGAAAGCGAAATCGATCGAAATCCAACTGGTGGGAAAACTCCCCGGTGAACCACCCCTGCCTTTCCATCAGATGCGCATTTTTCAGAATAACCCGCTGACGACGAATCCAGCGCCGAGAAGAACTAATCCGACACCGACAGCCGCCTGTTTGCGAGCCGTCGAGTGCAGCTTTTTACCCGTGTCCTCGAGATCGCCAGTTGCGATAACCAACGGGTGCTCCTCTGTCCCACGGAGCACGGAACCGTCCCCGGTTTCGTCGACTTCGCCACGGACGAGTAGTTCGTCCCTCTCACGGACCAGAGTGGCCTGATATCGGTCAGGTGACATCGTCTTCCAACCGAGGCTGATAGTGAACTCGATATTCCCTAGAATACCGTCATCCCCGATAATTCCCCAGTCCTCTAACCGCTTTGTGATCGGGTCGGGGTCGCCAAGCCTGATATCTTCTCGTGGATCTCCCAGGTAGAGATTCTCCGCCTCGAACGGGTCTTGCTCACCCCGTATTAACCCTGTTTGCTCGTCAGTAAGCGAAGACGTGTCGACACGGACCTGCTCCCAGCCGTCCGTAACGTCAAATTCGCCGACTGTGAGTCCGCTTTCGACCGTTTCCCACTTGGTCTGGTTTCGATCACCTGCGCTTTTGTTCACTTTGCGGCGGATGCGCCACGCCCAGAGTGCGGCCGGTGTTTCAGTATCCAGTTCTTCGGGAGGTACCTTGTCAGGAACAGCGGGTTCTGTTACGTCTACCGGTCCTTCGATTACTGTCTCTGCACTGCCGTCGCGGGTGTTCTTTCGGTCAGTGAGGTCGTTGAGTTTGGTGTACCGGGTGTGCGTACTTCGGGCTTTCACCAAGGCGAGTGCTCCGAGAAGGGTGAACAAACCGGCGAAGACGGCGGTGTTTGAGTCGAGCATCAGTCCTCAACTGGTCCCCCAGTGTTTGGTTGACCGTCTTTGACCAATCCTCGCTTGGCACGTAGTAGAGGGCAAATGTGACATGGTTTTCAGATTCTATCGAGGGCGAATAAATGTTCGCCTCCAACACTTATCGAACAGCAGGACAAAACTCGGCACCCATCGGCTCGAATTCGACTTCTTCACCCACCATCTTGAGTGAAACAATCTACTTCACCGTCATCATCGAGAGCTCCTTCGTCGCGATCGAACGCTCGATCCAGTTCTACGTCGAAGAGAAGGGGTACGACGTCGCCGGGTAGCGCCACACCGCTGTCTACGAACTGCGGGTGCGAGCGGGCTCTTCTCGAGGGACGTCGCCGAACGACTCGAGGGATTCTTCGATGACACCCCGTGGACGCGCGTCTGGGAGCAGACCGTTTGCTGTTCGGCGTCGTCTTCTGTCGTTACCGGCACCGGCACAGGCGAAATTTAGTAGCAAACGATTTGCCGTTCTGAGTACTGTCTCGGCCCGAGGTTTCCTACGAGGGCTACGCTCTCTGTCCATGGCTCAACGCGTCCCGTGAGTGTGACAGGACCGCAACTGTTTAAGCACACTCTCGGTCCATGATAGTCACATGCCAGGCACGGATGACCACAAGCAGACAGTGCGCGAGGCGTTCACAGAACAGGCCGAGGCCTATGCCAGGAACTCCTCGATAACGGATTCGGAGCGGATCGACCGACTGGTGACAGTGTCCGGTGCAGGTCCTCGGTCACGTGTTCTGGAGGTCGCAACTGGGCCGGGGCACGTCGCATTCGGATTCGCGGACGTGTGTGAGGACGTCGTCGGAATCGACCTCACCAAAGCACCACTTTCCATCGCCGCCGAGCAGAAGCGCAACCGGTCAGTAGACAACGTCGAGTTCCTACAAGGCGACGCCGAATCGGTCCCGTGCTCCGACAATTCCTTCGATATCGTCGTCTGTCGGTTTGCTCTCCACCACCTCGAGAACCCCTCGGACGTCCTTCAGCAGATGACACGAGTCTGTCGTCCGGGCGGAACCATAGCCGTGGAGGATCTCGTAGTCAGTGAACACACCCGGAGGGGGAACTACCAGAACGAGTTCGAACGCCTCAGAGACCCCTCTCACGTGCGGGCACTCCCAATCAGCGACCTACTGAGGACGGTCGCCGAACAGGGGATCGAAGTGGAGGACGTACGGTCGGGGGCGCTCATCCCGGAGGTGGAAACATGGCTCAGCAACGCGGAGACACCGGAATCACGAGCCAAGACGGTACGGGAAATGATACGGAAAGACGAGGAACGCGACCTGAGTGGAACACGTCCTTTACGTCGAGACGGCGACTTATACTTCGTTCAGCGAACAGCCACCATCGTGGGCCGTGTACTCGAAAACACGCCGGAGACGCCCAACTCGTAGTTCGGATAGTACTACCTGGCCGCAGCGCCGGTTTGGATCAGCTGTCTATCCCTCAGAGCTGTGATGACGTGGACTGTAAAACATTTCCTCTGCATCAACCGATACCAACCGCCCGAATCCCACTATGCCATGATACCGAATACGCACACCTACCAAACAGGTGTTTCATCGCCTAAGGGGTGAAACAAACGACGGCCCCTCGCTGCATACTGGCGATATATTTTGCAGACTGCTTCTGACAAGACCGCGGTAGTTAGTTGAGTCGCTGCAAGATACAGGGCGCGAATGTCGTATGGCGTAGCACCGTAATCGAGGGGCACTGAATTCTATCTGTGTAAGCCAATGGTAGACCAAAACTTCTCATCCGAACATCACCTCGCGTAATAACATTTATGTGTGGGTATTGATCATAGCATGTCAATGAATGAAGAGCGAATAATATTTCGACTGGATCTTATTATCGGACTCTTGATTGCCATTCTTGTATTACTTCTTTTCCCTTTTCTGTCTGTAAAACGGCTGGTCCTCGGAGTATTTCTATTCGGATTTGTATTTCCAATACTCTATCTACTTGTGTTGTTGCTCCGAGATAAGTTTGAATGACTACTGAGCAGATGATTCATTGGTTTCGATAGGAAACCAACGAGTCCGTCGTGCTGAACTCATTCTCTGTCTCTTGCACGCGCTTTCTACCCCTACTGGATAGAATGAGGGAAGCTTGCTAGATACACAGTGCGTATTCATCACACAATTACGAATTCGGTTTTAACGTTTGAAATCGAAACGACCGCTATCAATCTCGGATCGGCAAGAAACCGTAGAGTTTCTCGCTCATCGGAGAATGATTGGATGTACATTCATCACTTCCACTACTCGAGAAAGATTGCTAACCAGTCGTCTAAAACGGTCGGGGGACACGCCAGCAACTCTATTATGCGCCAATGCGTATGCTTGACATGGGTTCCTCGATCGAAGACATCGAATTCGTTGTCAGCTCCAAACACCGCGTCGGGGTACTCGACGTACTCGCTAACGGAGAAAGCGACCGGGACGATCTACGGGCAGTCACGGGAGCCTCGTCCCCGACGATGGGTCGCGTTTTGAACGCGTTCGAAGAACGATGTTGGATCGAACGAAATGGACCGACGTACGAATTGACGCCGCTCGGCGAGTACGTCGCCGAACGGTTTGCGGAACTCCGTGAGGCGATGCAAACGGAACGAAGTCTCCGGGACGTCTGGCGGTGGCTCCCCCGCGAAATGGAAGGGTTTTCCGTGGAACTCTTCGCTGACGCCGTCATTGCTTACCCTGGTCCTGGCTATCCCTACAAACCTGTCGAACGAGTGCTTCAACTGGTCGAAGAAAGTGATTGGATGTGTGGCTTTGGGGCAACGGTGTTCAAATCGATCGCCAATGAGGCGATCTGTCTAGCGGTCCTTGACGGGATGGAATTTGAGTACGTGTATCCGCCCGAGGTGTTGGCGGCGACCGTCGCTTGGGACCCAGAAATGGTTGAGAAGGCCGCCGCAATGGAGCATTGTACCGTCCTCGTCCACGATAACCTCCCCGACAAGAAGCGGTGTGGGTTCGGCATCTTCGAGCATCGCGTCGGCATCTGCTGTCACGACGCGGATTCCAGAGCACTCCGAGCGTGGATCGACACGGATGCTCCCGAGGCCCGCGAGTGGGCGCTCTCGGTCTTCGAGCGCTATCGCGACGAGGCGCGGCCAGCTGACGAGACGGATATGAACGTCCCTGTTCCCGAGGGAATTACAGTCCCGTGAAACGATCCGGCGATGTCGGTTGGAGTCAGCGGGATAGTCATTCGCTGGTATGCGCACTGTTTTAATTAACAACTGCCCGTCTCGTTTGGTGCTGCTGACGGTTGCTTTCACCCAGTGAAATATTTCACTAGGTATTTACAATATCGTCGCACTCGTAGCTATTCTTGTAGGAGGCGAACAGATATGAGTGACCCCGAACTGGAGGATTTTCTGATTCTCCGCAACCTGGATGAACCACTCCCCGAAGAAACGTTTCGCGCTGTCGCGGAAGGAGCCGGCGAGGTGCTGCAAGATCTCAACGACGAGGGTGTTGGCATCCGGTGGGCCAAATCGTACATTCGGACCAAACCGGACGGAACAGTCGTTGGAACCTTCTGTCACTACCAGGCCGAGAACGAAGAGGCGCTCCGCGAGCACGCCGACCGCGCTGGACTTCCCGTGACACAAATCGATCTCCACGGGAAGACGCTGGAAGCCGAATAACAGCCCACGACTGAATCGAGGAAGGGCAGAGAGAAATGACCACCATACACGGAAACAGGTACAACCGATGAACAACGGGACCCAATCTACCGACTACGCCGAAGTCACCGAACGCCAACGGGAGACGTGGGGGACTGGCGATTTCAACGAGATCGCCCGGCAAAACGTAATCATGGCCGAGGCGCTCTGTGCAGCTGCTGATCCACACCCTGGCCAACGCGTGCTGGACATCGCGTGTGGCAGCGGAACCGCGGCCCTCGTTGCAGAGCGCCGGTACTGTGAGGTTACGGGTATCGACTATGTGTCCGGGCTGATCGAACGTGCGAAGACTCGAGCGCAAGCCAACGGGCAGCGGATCGACTTTCGTGTCGGTGATGCACAGGATATGCCGTTTCCCGACAACAGATTCGATGTAGTCCTGTCGGTCTATGGGGTGCAGTTCGTAGCCGACCAAGAGCAAGCGGCACGCGAGTTGCTTCGTGTGTGTAAACCGGGAGGCAAAGTTGGCCTCGCTGGGCCGATTCCCGAGGGGTGGAGCGGCGACTGGTTTGCTGCTCATTCTCGGTACGCGTCTCCACCTCCTGGCGTCCAGTCACCGCTTCGCTGGGGAACAGAGGAGGGCCTTGAGGAGCTACTCGAGACGGATGTTCTATCGATCGAGAATGAACAACGGACGGCACTCCAATACTACCGGTCGATCGACCATGCTGTGGAGGTGTTCAGTACGTACTTCGGACCAACGATCCGGGCACTTGAGGAGATCGATCCTGCTGACCAGGAGAATTTCCTAAACGATCTCAAGGCCGTCATGAGGCGATACAATCGGGCGACGGATGGGACCGCAATTGTCGAGAACCGGTATCTCCAAACCATTGCAATTAAAAAATAACTCGAAACGAACGATCATCGACTGGATTGCTCAGCCGACACTGTCTAGTTTAGCACCTCCGCTGGCGTCTGTCCGTTACGTGATTGGTGCGGTCGTTGTGTGTTATAGTAGTGTGCGAACTGTTCAAGCTGTTCTCTGACGCTCGCCCGACTGTCCACCCATGAAGTATGGAAGCGGTCAACTCCCTTCTTCAGGGTGTAAAACCACTTTTCGATCAGGTTTCGGTCACCTCGTTGAGCTGACCGCTCAGCCCTAACCGAGAGAGGGCAGTCAGATAGACGTAACCATCGACGAGAAACACCGTTTCGGAGAGATCGTGTTTCTCGGTTAAACGATGCAGGAACGCAGCGGCAGGATCGGTGCCTCGTCGTCCGAACACTGCGACATCAAGAATGAGCCTCGTGTCTAGGTCTATTGCAGCGTACACCCAAGACCAATCGCCGGTAATCTTGACAGCGGTCTCATCAACCGCGACCCGCGATGGCTTCGCCATCGGCGGGTCTGGCACGCTGTCAGCAAGCCGATATACCCAGTGCCAGATTGCTTGGTGAGAGCGTTCTACGCCGAGCAAGCGAAGAATTGCTTGTATCTCTCGAATCGAACATCCGGTTGCGTGAAGGCGGACGGCGAACACTCTGACGGGCGTCGCCGTCCGCTCACGCACCCAACATTCATCAAATTCCGCCGCGTAGCACTCGCTGAGCATGTCTGCGAGCTTCATTCCAACCTCACTCCACGACCTGCTCGTTCCTCAAACTGGCCTAACTAGACGGCCAAACTGACCAGCATGACCGTCGACCACCAGAGACTGAAGAACGCGACACTGCCGAAGTTCGTGCTAGGATCTCGGGTTCCGGTGAATGCCGTCCAGAGTGCCCACGCCAAGAGCGTGACCGTAAGCACGTGAACGTTTGGTTAGACATAGCGGTTCGTTAAATGAAATAGAATCACGCGTGAACGGATGGGCGAGAGGTGCCAAGACCGACCTGATTCGCTGCTTAAACAAATGCTTTCGTCCCTAGGTGTGTGTAAGACAATTAGTGTAGTTATCGAAAATTATTACTGGCCGCTAAGGTGAACATCTTCACTGCGCTACGGTCGCAGATTTACTCTGTCAGTGCGCCGCGAAAGCGTCCGGTAGGCCCAATGCATCGCCCGGTACCCGGCGAAAGCCCGCTGCGGTCAGATGCAGCCGTCGGGGAGTTCATCGGCGTGGTCGTGCTCCAACCCCAACAACGGTTCGAACTGTCTGTAGCATTGGTGTCTGGCGAAGGGTTACTCAAAGACGGATATCGATTCTTAAGCAATGACGGATGAAACGACGGCTGAGCAGGCTATTTGAGTTAGACGACATTAACAAGTATAACAGAAGATAGTTATCCTTGGCAGTCACGCGACTTGACATGGCCGTCCTTCAGACGCTTGCCGAGCAGGCGCTTGGGTGGCTCGTTATTGCCGTATCTCTCGTGGTTCCCGGTGTAGTGGCAACGATCTGTTGGTCGCCGTTTCTCGCGTCTGAACGGATTCGGTCCCTGTTCAAACACGTACCGCCCTTCGAATCGATGGTTCTGACGTACGTGGTCGTCGGAATTGTCGCATCGCTGCCGTACATCCTTGGGATCACCGCGGTGATTGCGTCCCTTGGGGTAGACGAGATCTGGGGACCACCGATACTCGGTGCGACCATGGTGCTCACTCTCTGCTACTGCATTGGGATTCCACTCTTCGGGGTGCTCGGACTTCCTCGCCTAGGGATTGACTGGGATCCAACGGGGTACGGCCGTTCCACCTGGCTACTGCTCATCGCTGGCGGCATCTGGTACGCCGGGATCTTCGCTTTGCCACTTACGGTCCTAGGGCTCATCCTCTCGCTACCCGGCGGCTGGTGACGGTATCACGACCTGGCGAGCTTGAAGGTTCGTCTGAAACTCGTGGCGTGTGGTTTGGTAAGGTAGTCGAGCTTCAACCCCGCAAAGTTCGTCTGAAACCCACGGACGATCAATTCGACGATGACCAGCGGTCGCTTCAACCCCACCAGGGCTGTACCGTCATACGCGGGGTAACCCGCCTCCCTGCTCCGGGCACCCTGCAAGGATTGAACGTGGCGACGGCCGTAGTCCGTAAACCCCATCCCTGACTCATCTCCACCACCATCGTGGACGTCGTCACGTTCCTCGGTCCGTCCACCGTTTATGGATGTCCCAGTGGGTTGCATTCTCCGACATTCATTGCCGGAATGTTTGTTATTATTAGTGGCTATGGGTAATGGTAGTCCGCCGGCCATAATGCCACCTGGCCAGGCACTCACATCCCTTTCAACCCCCTTCTCCACCAAGGCAACCGAGACCCTCGAGGACATCCTACGGACCAGCAGCGTACTCGAGGAGGCGATCGGCGGCGAACTGCCACACCCGCTCGGTGAGTTCGGGATCGGCGTCCTCGAAGTCGACGGAGATCGATTTCTGTTACTGCAGTTCAAAGGTTGACGTACTGGTTCTCCCAGTCACGTCGCGCCTCGAGTTCCCGTGTCCCACGCTTCGTCACAGTGTAGAAATTGGTGCGCCGGTCGAGCTCCCCTTTCTCGAGCAAACCTTTGTCCACGAGCGTGTCTAGGTTCGGGTAGAGGCGGCCGTGATGGATCTCTTTCTCGTAGTAGGTCTCGAGTTCGTCCTTGATCGCCAGGCCGTGGGGTTCGTCCAGTCCTGCAGCAACGTACAACAGGTCACGCTGAAACCCGGTCAAATCGTACATATCAGGTCCTGTGTCCAACACCAGCTTAAAAGGAGGTGGTGCAACCCACCATCCTCAATGATAGACCATGTCCAAGTGAGGCAGGGTTTTTTGTCCTACAACTCCTTTGCCACCCCTATTTCAAACGGCATCCTAATTCATTGGGTAACGCTTTTATATAGAGGGGTAGGAGAGCGAACATGGTTGAGCAACATACGCGAGACAACTCAGTCTCTTTCTCGGAGCGCACGATCGGCCCGGTAACGGCAGAATGGGGTCGAACCGCGGAGGAGACACCAGTATTCACAGTTGTCTCAGCGGTTGCTGAAGCTGCCAACGTGGACATGCTCGAGCTGCCCCCGCTCTACGAGTCCATTGATCCAGAGGCGTTGAACGATCTGTTCACAGCGCGTGGTGACACCGCTGTTGAGCAGGTGACGTTCGAGTACGCTGGTTACCACGTGAGCGTACAGGGCAACGGTGAGGTGACAGTCGAGTCGATCACCAACGCCTGAGTTCTCGGCCGGGTTTCGCGCGGCGATACCAGCAGCTCTCGAGTGACAACACGGATCAGAACCAGTCTTCCCACTCGGTTTGACCGCCGACGTCTGGCCGTGACCGCTAGTGGCTCAGTGGCGCCTGCACACCCGTCTCTCCATCGGCGTCAGTGATGGACTGTTCAACTCGTTCCACTTCTCGATTCAACCACTGCATCGGCTCACCGATCTACGAGTCCCGTTCGGAGTTTCTCTCGGTGGAGGGTCTCAGTGTGCCAGCCGAGTCGAGCATCGTGGTGTCGCTTCAAGAACTCTCACATCTCAATTGCCGAATTGTTCGATCACCCTCCGAATCGAATCCTGTCTACTGTACCCGATGACGGAACCGACGATGATGATACCGAGGAGTCCGAGCGCAATGGTAACTTCTCCGGTCGCGAGTTTACCGCCAGCATACACGGTAATAACGTACGCCGGGAGCCGACCGATACTGATAACGACGAGGAACGTTCGGAGCCGAAGCTTCGTGAGGCCGCTCAGGAAACAGATCGCGTCATCTGGCAGGCCAGGAATAATGACGAACGCCACCAATCCGGGAATCCCAACCCGTTCGACGAATCCGTCGAATCGAGTTACTACGTCCTCGTGGAGGAGTTTTTCGACGAACGGCCGTCCGAACCGTTTCGAAAGGGAGAACGCAATTGCACTCCCGAGGATCACGCCGACGAGACTGTACACTGTTCCCTCCGTCGGCCCAAACACGTACCCCGAGACGAGTGCGATAACCTGTCCCGGAACTGGTGCTACGATGACTTGGACGGCCTGGACGAGGACGAATACGAGCGGCGCGAATGCACCGAACTGACCGATCCACGTACGGAGTTCCGTGGCATCGAACAGAAACGGCGCGTACTGACGAGCACCGGCGTACGCGACGAAGAATGCGGCCAGAAGGAAACAAGCCACCACGAGACCGTGACGGAATGCCGACCGGGACGTGAAAATTTGCATTCTGTTCGACCAATCGTATTACCCTAGCCGCACACGAGAATTCGATACTCGAGTCGGTCCCGCGAGTCCTACGCAAAAAGACCAACCCACTCCTCCAGCTCCACTTATCATCATTCTACCATAATTTCCAGTCGGTAAAGAAAAGAAGGTTTCGGAGTTTCTGTGAATCCGGGTACTGGACAGTTACGGGCAGGGAAATCGGCGGGCACTAGAAGGGCAAATGATGGTGAGGATCACGTGAACGGTCCTCTTCTTCGACGGTGGCCGAGAGACGGCATCCTGGGTGTTCTCGTAGTGAGCGTACGGTCGTCCCTGTTCGTATCGGAAGCCTCGAGGACGCCGTCACCCGCTCGGTACGTTCCTACGGTTCTCGATCCGTGGCTTCGTCGAGAAGCACGATCGCCCCGCCGAGAAGCGCGATATTTTTCAAGAAATTGATTTTGTTCTCCTGCCGCTCTTTTCCCTCCATCGTCCAGAAATCGTGAATCGAGGGAGTCGTTCCGAGGAAGAAGACGACGAGTGCGCCGGCGGATGCCCGCGGGTACTTCCAGAGCAAGATCCCGAGGTTCGCCACGAGGAGCAGTCCGGTGACGAAGGGAACGAGGAGATCCGGCGCAGGTACCCCTTTCGACCGAGCAACCTCGACGCGCTTTTCGTTGTTCATGAATCCGTCTACGGCCATGTACGCGAGTATCCCGCTGTACAGCGCTCGACCGAGTCTAGACGGCGGATCGTTCGACGGTGGAGTATCACTCATGAGCTGGCGAATGTGGTGCTGTCTGTTCTGCTCTGTCGCATACGTCTGTTCGTCTGAAGTGCCATCCGATTAGAGGGTTTCTATCCGACTGACGTTCGCGACGATCCGACCGACCGTGTGGTATTCGCCCGTAGTGTCCCGTCGCATGATCCGACCTTCGACGTCGGCGCGCTGGTCCGGGACGTCGAAGAGACCGGAGCCGCAGATGACGTCGCCGTCGTAGACGTCCCAGGTTTCGATTATCTCGTGCGGCTCGCCGGGGTACGGAACGCGCTCGAAATCGCGTCCGAAGTTCGTCGATTCGAACAACGCCGCCTCGTGATCGTCGTTCACCCACGCCGGAGGGGCTTCCTCGCCGCCGCAGAAGAAGAGCCTCCCGTCGTGAACGAACACCCGCCTGATGTAGGAGAACGCGTTTCCGTCGTCGATTCGAGTCCAGGACTCGCCGCCGTCTACCGTCCGGTAGAGGCCCCCCTCACCGACCGCGTGTCCGAGACCGAGGTTCTCCAGGTTGTGATCGAGGTAGCCCGTCGTGGCGAGCCAGACGTCCTCCGAGATCGGCAGGATCTGGTGGATATCGTCGATGATCGTATCGCGACGGTCGATCCACGTCTGTCCGCCGTCCCTGCTCAGGTGAACGCCACCCGCTTCGACGCCGGCGATCAACTGGTCGGGTCTGCCGGAGACGACCTCGAGAGCGCGCAGTCGCGCGTAGTGTGGGTCGATCGGTGACTCCCAGTGACCGCGGGAGGGGAGGTCGCGGAACCCCTTCAATTCCGACCACGTCTCGCCGTCGTCGACGGAGCGGTAGACGTACGGATCGTTCGTCCCGGCGTAGAGCGCGCCGTCGGACGTCGCCAGGATCGACCAGACCTCGCTCTCGCCGGCGTGCCAGAAGCGGTCACCGAGGGGCACGCCGAGGTCCTCCCACGTGTTCCCGCCGTCGAGCGATCGATACGCCCCGGTCGAGGAGGCGACGAACACGCCGTCGGTGTGATCCCACGATTTGACGGCCGTCACGACACCACAGTCGAGTACCTTCTCCGCCTCGTCCCGTTCGAACGGAATCGTCCCGACTCGGTACAGACCGTCGTCCGTGCCGATCAGCAGCGTCATACGACTCTTGTTATCCCGGCACATAATAAAGATTTACCAGACTGTAAAACCCTAAGTGCGGCCGGCGTCTACGAGGAGTCGTCGTGACCACTCACCGCTCGAGGCGGCGCATCCCACGAGGGCGACAGCACACATGACATCGACGCACCCGACGAAACGTCCGACGGACGCAGCGTATCTCGAAGAGCGAGCGGACGAACCGCCCACCGATCTGCTCAACCTGCCCTGGATCGACGTTCACAATCACGCGCACACGCTCTCGTGGGGCGACCGGGAACGGTACGCCCTCTCCGGGTGTGAAGCCATGGTGATGGTGGCGTCGGGGTACCACTGGACGCCGTACAAGCCCGTGAGAACGAAAGACGTTCGCTTCCTGTGGGACGACGCGATCAACCGCCGCGGCGCGATCGAGCGCGACCACTTCTTCGAGGCGAGACTCGGTCTCGGGATCCACACGGGCGTTCGCATCGAGGATCCGGAAGCGGCGCTCGAGTCGATGGACGAGTACTGCGAACTCGACGAAGTCGTTGCGGTCGGCGAAACCGGCGTCACACCGTCCCAGCACGTCAGCGCGTGGGGCGTAGACGAGCAGCGAGCCCTCGTGCAGGCGCAGATGGAACTCGCGGACGATCACGGGTTACCCGTCATCCTCCACACGCCGAATCGATCCGCCGGATCGGACCGATCGTATCGACGGGGAGCGGGGATTCCGGGGTACGAAAAGAACGCGGAACTGGGGCAGGATCCGGTGATCGACGCCGAAAATCCGGCCCTCGAGGCGGTGAAGTACGACGTCGAGGCGATGCGAGCCGCGGGGCTAGACGACGAGCGGGTCGTCGCCTCGCACGCGGATCGGAACAACACGGCCTACCTCATGGAAGAGACGGATTGCTATCTGAGTTACACGATCGGTCACTCGTGGTTGATCGGCGTCACCGCCGCGGACGTCGCGGACGCGATCGACGAGTACGGGCCGGATCGGATCATGATCGATACCGACTGTGCGAACGTCCTCCGGACGGATCCCTTCGCGCTGAAACGGGCTATTCTCGAGTTGTACCGGTACGGGATCGAGAAAGAGGCGATCCGGACAGTCGTGCTGGAGAACCCGCGCGAGGTGTTCGACTTCGAACGATGACCCGTCCGCGATCACCTAGGCGTACGAACAGGTGTTCGTGAGTTCCCCGATCCCGTCGATTCCGATCGTTACCTCGTCACCGTCCTCGAGGAGCACGGGCGGGTCACGATAGACGCCGACGCCGGGTGGCGTTCCTGTGAAAAGCAGGTCGCCCGGCTCGAGGGTAAACGCCCGGCTACAGAACGATACGAGTTCGTCGACCCCGAAGATCAGGTTCGACGTGGTCGACTCCTGCAGTCGCTCCCCGTTCACCTCGGCCCAGATGTCGAGGTCGTGCGGGTCGTCCACTTCGTTGGCCGTCACGAGTTCCGGCCCGATCGGGGCGAACGTATCGAGGCTCTTCCCGCGGACCCACTGGCCGTCGCCGTGCTGAAGGTCGCGGGCCGAGACGTCGTTGCCGACGAGGTAGCCCGCGACGTGGTCGAGCGCCTCCTCCGGGTCGACCCGGCGTGCTTCGCGGCCGACGACGGCGACGAGTTCCGCCTCGTAGTCGACCTTCTCGGTGTAGTCGGGATCCCAGGCGATCGTGTCGCCCGGACCGATCACCGACGTCGGAAATTTCGAGAAGAGGACGGGCTCGTCGGGGATGGGGTTGTCGCCCTCCTCGGCGTGGTCCCGGTAGTTGAGGCCGACGCAAACCACCTTCCCCGGGGTCCGTATCGGCGCCTGCCGCTCGACGTCGTCGACGTCCCGGACGCCCACCCCGGTCTCCTCGGCGTACTCGACGGCCAGTTCGACCTTGCGCCGCCACTCCCACTCGGCCAGCAGGTCGGTGCTCTCGCGCGGGATCTCGACGCCGGCGGCCGCGCCAGCTTCGATGAGGTCGACGACCGTCCGGTCGTCCGTCTTCGCTCCGACCCAGCCCTGTGTTCCGTCCGTCGTTCCGTATTGTCCGAGTCTCATGTCACCGTGTCGCCTCTCGGTACGTATCTGCTCGTATCTGTTGGTCCATCCGCCGCGTTCCGCTCGCGCCCGTTCGCCGGGTAGGTACACCAGGTCATAGCTCCAACCCGGCCTCGTCGATCAGCCGCCGCCCGGACCGGACGAACCGGTCGAACTCCTCGTCGACGAGGTTGTTCAGCAGTTCGCCGTCCCGCTTGACGACCTCGCCGTCGACCAGCACCGTGTCGATGTGCGAGGCGTCGGACTGGAAGACGACGGTCTGGATCGGGTCGTGCGACGGCGCGGTCAGGAAGTCGTCCTCCCGCAGCATGACGACGTCGGCCCGTTTGCCGGGCGTGAGCGTCCCGATTTCGTCCTCCATTCCGAGGGCCTTCGCACCCTCGATGGTGGCCATCTCGAGGGTGTCGCGGCAGGTGATGCTCACCTCCGTGACCTCCTCGTGGCCCTCCAGAATCTCCTGGTTTTCGAACATCCGCTGGACCTGCATGCCGACCCGCATCTGGCTGCCCATATCGCCGTTGATATTCGAGCACACGTCGACGCCCCACGTCGGGCGCCCGCCGGCCTCGAGCACCTTCCCCGTGACGGGGATGCCGTGGCCCATCTGCATCTCGACCTCCGGCGTCGACGAGAAGGACGCGCCGGCGTCGACCGCGCGCTGGACGTCCTCCTGCGAGAAGTGGTTGCCGTGGGCGATGTTGACGTCCGGCCCGAGCAGGTCCCGGATGCAGCCGAAGCCCTGGTAGTCCTCGCCGTAGATCGACGACGGCCACAGCGCAGCACCCATGTGGACGGTCGCGAGCGCCCCCAGGTCTCGCGCTAATTCCATGTCGCTGCGGGCGGTCCCGTCGGTGCAGAAATCCGGCCCCCGGAGCCCGAGCGCCAGGCTGAGCAGGTCGTCGTCGCGGATCTTCTCGTCGTAGAGTTCGCGGATGTTCCCCTCGGGGAGGCCGACGTCGCTCTCGTACCACCACGTCGCCGCGTCGTCCCCCGGCGGGCCGTACGTGTACACGGCGCGCAGTCCAGCGTCCTTGAGCGCGTCGACGGCGCGTTCGCCGTGTTCGAGCGTATTGGGATACGACCAGTCCAGGGCCGTGGTCGTCCCCGTGTGGAGCTTCTCCAGCGCGCCGAAGAGGCCGCCGAGGTACATGTCTTCGGGCCGGTAGAGTCCGGTGATGTTGCCGAGCATGTGCTCGAAGTACTCGCCCATGAGCGACCAGTCCCCGGCGATACCCCTGACCTGGGTCTGTGCCAGGTGAATGTGCGAGTCGACGAATCCGGGCAGGACGATGTGGTTCTCCGCGTCGATGACCTCGGCGTTCGAGGCGGTCAATCCGTGACCGATTTCGACGATCTCGCCATCCTCAATCAGGACGTCCGCCCCGTCCAGCTGCCCGATGTCCGGATCGAGAGTGACGATCGTCCCGTTCCGTATGAGTGTTCGTGTCATGCTCAGTACGACAATCTTACCACGAGGGTAAAAATTTACCGTACGGTAAACCGGTCGGTGGTACGTCCTCTCAGAACAATTCAATTAAATAGCTCTCGGCCGGAGTGTCGGTATGAGCGAATCCGATGAGAAGGTCTCCGCCAAGGACACTCGAGAAGTGATCATGGAGGCCACGTTCCGTGCGCTGAGCAAGCACGGCTACAAGGACCTTCGGATGCGCCACATCGGAGAGGAGATGGAGCTCACCCGGCAGGTCATCCACTACCACTTCGACGGGAAGTACGATCTGCTGTCTTCCTTCCTGGAGTACGTCATCGAACAGTACGAGGGGAGCGTCGAAGTGGACGAGGACGCGGACCCCCGGACGGAACTCGACGCCCGGATCGACCAGTGTTTGTTCGGACCGGAGTTCAGCGAGTTCACCCACTGGGATCGAATGAAGGTGTACCACGAACTGTACACGCACGCGCAAAACGACGGCGAACACAGGGAAATATTCAACGAACACTACGATCGGATTCGAGGGAGCATCGTCGAGGTCGTCGAAGACGGAATCGACCAGGGAGCCTTCGAAGCCGTCGACGCCGAACGGATGGGGCAGCTCATCACGGACGTGATCCACGCCGCGCGCGCGCGACGGATCTCCCTCGGACACGAAGACGCGCCCGACGAAGCCCGACGCGCGATAGACGAGTTCATCCTCGACTCGCTGTACGCCGATTCGGACGACGCGTGAGGGGCCATAGGAATTCGAACCCCCGTTCGACGCGCCAACCGCCGTTTTGCGTTCGAATCCATCCTCGCCGACGCCGTTTCAGGTCCGAGCGCGACGTCACTCCGCCTCGTCGCTCGTACCTCCGAAGACGCCGTCGGCCTCCAACTCGTCGAGTTCCGATTCCGCGTATCCGAGGTCCCGAAACACCTCGCGGTTGTGCTCTCCGAGCAGCGGCGGCGGAAGGTCGAAGCCGCTCCGGGCGCGATCGAACTTCAAGGGATGTTCGATCACGGGAACGTCCCCCAGTTCCGGGTGTTCGATCTCGGTCACCGTCCCGCGAGCCTCGATCTGCGGGTTGTTCAACGCCTCTTCGACGTCGAACACCGGGCCCGCCGGAACGCCGCCGTCCTCGGCGATTATCTCGATCCACTCGTCCGTCGTCTTCTCTCGGAGTGTCGCCTCGATCTCTGTCTCTAACTCCTCGAGGTGGTCGACCCGGTCCGCGTTCGTTTCGAAGCGGTCGTCCGCCGGAAGATCCGGCCGATCGATACTCTCGCAGAGTTCCCACCAGAGTTTCTCGTTGAGGATGCAGACGTTGAGGTATCCGTCGGCCGTTTCGAACGTCTGATACGGCGCGAGCACCGGATCTTTCGTCCCCATTCGCCGCGGCTCCCTCCCGGCGAACACCTGGCCCGCCTGCTTGGTGAGCCAGGGAAGTGCGGACTCGAGCATTCCGAGATCGATGTACTCCCCCTCACCGGTTCGTTCTCGCCGGTACAGGGCCGTCGTAACGCCGAACGCGGCCCACATCGCGGTGATGAGATCCGTCATCGGCAAGCCGACCTTCACCGGTTGCCCGCCCGCTTCCCCCGTGACGCTCATGATCCCGCTCATCCCCTGGATGAGCAAATCGTATCCGGAGCGCTCCCGCCACGGCCCGGTCTGCCCGAACGCGGAGACCGCGAGGTAAACGATATCGTCGCTGTGTTCCGCGATCGACTCGTAGTCGACGTCGAGGCGCTCGGCGGTCCCCGGACGAAAGTTCTGGACGAAGACGTCCGCCTCTTCGACGAGGTCGTACAGCGCTTCCGTGGCTCGAGGGTTCTTCAGATCGAGTTCGATACTTCGTTTCCCGTAATTCACCGTCCAGTAGTACGGCGATTCGCCGTCGACAAACGGCGGTCCCGAATGACGAATCGCATCGCCGTATCCCGGCTGCTCTATTTTTATCACCTCCGCACCCTGGTTCGCGAGCATCGCGGAACAGAATCCCCCGGTGACGAACGTCGATAGATCGAGAACCGTAATTCCGTCCAGTATTTTTCCATCACGACCCATGATTCTACGTCAGTCCATCGACACCGCGTCCGTTCGGTGATCCGTCGAGTCGTCCCGCACTGGTTAGTTCTCCCATACCCACCATTTTCTTTACCAGTTGGTAAAACTAACGCCGGACGTACACCGTGGTGGTCCTTAGGATGTTCATCCAGCCAATGCGCGATGCTCTATCGACGGCAAGATCACACGGTTTAGGAACCACGATTCGGTGTTGATGGACCGCTGAACAGTTGTCCTGACGCGATCACCCGCCCTAAGATGGAAGTACGAAGACACCTAGGATCTTCAGGTTTAGCGAGTGAGGATCCGCATAAACAACGCCTTTGTCCCCGTTACCCCAACTCGAGAGCGAACGATGAATCACAGGACGCTCGGATCGGTCGGATCGGTGAGCGAAGTCGGCTACGGCGCCTGGCAGATCGGCGGCGACTGGGGCGACGTGAACGAATCGGAGGCGACCAGCGCGGTCGAGGCCGCCCGCGAGGCCGGGATCGACTTCTTCGACACCGCAGACGTCTACGGCGACGGCCGCTCGGAACGCATCGTCGGCGACGTCCTCGCCGACGACCTCGAGCGCGACGCGGTCACCGTCGCGACGAAGGCCGGCCGTCGACTCGACCCCCACGTCGCTGAGGGGTACACCGAGGAGAATCTCCGGCGCTTCGTCGACCGATCGCGTGAGAACCTCGGAGTCGACCAACTTGACCTCGTCCAGCTTCACTGCCCACCGACGGGCGTCTACTACCAGCCGGAGACGTTCGCCGCCCTCGAGACCCTCGTGGACGAGGGGCGGATCGCCAACTACGGCGTCAGCGTCGAGCGCGTCGAGGAGGGGTTGAAGGCGATCGAGTACCCGGGCGTCGAGTCCGTCCAGATCATCTTCAACCCGTTCCGCCAGCGGCCGGCGAAGCTGTTCTTCGAGAAGGCGGCGGTGCGCGACGTCGGCGTGATCGTCCGCGTCCCGCTCGCGTCGGGACTGTTGACCGGCACGCTCACTCGGGACACCGCGTTTCCGGAGAACGACCACCGAAACTTCAACCGCGATGGCGAGGCCTTCGACGTCGGGGAGACGTTCGCTGGCGTCCCCTTCGAGGTCGGACTCGAGGCCGTCGAGGCGCTCGAGGAGCACGTCCCGGAAGGGGTTTCCCTGCCGTCGTTCACCCTCCGGTGGATCCTCGACCACGACGCCGTCTCGACCGTGATCCCCGGGTCGACGACCCCCGAACACGTCCGCTCGAACGCGGCCGCGAGCGACCTCGAGCCGCTCGAGGAGTCGACCCACGACGCGGTTCACGACGTCTACGACGAGTACGTCAAAGAGCACGTCCATCACCGCTGGTGACGGTCGAGGCGACTCGATTCAGTATAGCTGGGGACTATAGTTCGAGAGTATAGGGGCCTTGTTTAGACGCCTGAATTCATGGCTTTGAGCGGTCGAGCGCGAGTTCGATGTTTCTGACGGCACACTTCAGTACGAGTTCGCGGAACTGACCGAACCACGTTCGAGCGCGGACGATTTCGCCGTATTTTCGCCGCAGCGCGAAAAACGTCGATTCGACGTTCGACCGTTGATGATACGTTGTATCATCAATCAAGATATTACCTGCAACGCCATTCCAGCCAAATTCACGGTGCTTGATCACCGGTTTCACGCCTTCAGCACGAAGTTTCTGACGAAGTAGCCACCAGTCGTAGCCTTTGTCGGCAGTGAGAACACTCACTTTGCCGAGGTTTCGTTTTAGCACTTGCCAGCCAATCCGAGAATCGTGCGGTTGTTTCATCGAGCAGTGTATATCGAGAACCACACCAGTCTCGCAGTCGATCAAGACGGTCGTCTTGACCGCGCGAAACGTGTAATTCGTCCGTTTGGCGTAGTGCTGGCTGGCCGAGATCCGATCCATGCCGGTCGCGTCGATCGCCTGGATCTCGCCGGTGTCGTGCAGCTCCGCCGACAAACGTAGTAAGACGCGCCAGATCGGCATTTTGAGTCGCTGATACCGGGCGCAGACGGTGGAAAAGTCGGGCAGTTCAGACGGTTCTAGACCAAGAATTCCGACGATTCGTGGCATCTCGTAGAGGACATCCAGCAACCGCCGATACGGATGATCGAGATACTCCCGAAGACCATGCAGAGCGACGATTACCCAGTCTGCGTAGCCTCCTTCTCCGGGTTGAAACGCTGGATCCGGCTCTCCAGCGACGGCTTTTTGAGCGAGCGAGACAACTTGTCTCGTGAAGCGGGCGAGTTTGCTGGACACAAATTCGCCTTCTCGCTTCATTTCCTAGAACGTTCGACAAGTAGCGACTCTTGCTAGAACCCTAGAACTTACTAGTGAAGGTTCCTCCGCAGAGATCTCGAACGTCTAAACAAGCCCGAGTATAGGTGGAACTGATGCGGTCCGCCACACTGAATTCGGTTGCAGACACCTCCTCACTCCGCGGTGAATTCGTTCACCGAGGCCGCCAGGTGATTCGGATGGCTGAGCATCGGCATGTGTCCGGAGTCGATGGTCACAACCGCACGTGGCTGTAGATTTGCGACCATCGTCTCCTGCAGAGCGGGCGAGAGTTCGTCGTCGTCCAGCGTTTTGACGTAGAGGGACGGGACGTCCGGGACGTCGGCGAGACTCGTGTCGGTGTACAACTTCTGAGATTCGGGCCGGAACTGCTCGACGATGCGATCTGCCTGCGGTTCCGACAGTCCGTTACAGAGGGACTTGCGAACGACACCGTCAGGTGGTTTCGTTCCAGCCACCCGCATTACAACGCGCTGGATCAGGCGCTGAGGGAAGGGATAACACGACAGAAACGATCCGCCTGGTTCCGGGATGGTAGCACAGACGCCAACGAATCCGACCGCTCTGTCTGCGAGCACCCGGGCCACCTCCTTCCCGATCACGCCACCGATCGAGTGGGCGACGACTACGAGCTCCGTTGGCGGCCACTCCGCTATCTGTCGGCACACGTGATCGACGTAGTCGGGCAGACCGAGACCGCCCCTTCCCTCGCGATCGCCGTTTCTATCCGGAAACGTTACCGGGAGGTGGGGCACCTCGAGCGCCGGTGTCATCTCGTCCCAGATCCAGGCATCCAGCCCGGTACCGTGGATGGAGACCACACCGGATTGTTCGTCCGACGCCGCGTAATCGGGAGGCACAGTACGGGTAGTCGCCGTAGCAGAAATAACGTTTCCTCCGCCGCCAGAGGTCCGCAGGCTAGTGCCTACAGTTCAATACGCTCGCCACGCTCGGCAGACTCGTGGATGGCCGCGATCGTGCGCAGGTCCGCGAGGCCGTGCCGGCCGTCAGGAAGGATGGACTCGCCCGAGCAGACCCGATCGGCGAAGTAGTCGAACTCCTCGCGCATCTCCTCGACCGCGGCGATGTCGACGTCCTCGATCGTCGCCCGGAGGCTCCCCTTCGAGAGGTGGAGCGTCGCCTCGCCGTGGAACGCCGGGTGGAGTTCGATCGACCCCTCGGTGCCGATGATCTTGAGCTGCGTGTCGGTCTGAGCGTGCTGGCTCGTCGTGATCACGAGCGGCAGGCCGCCCTCGAGCGTGACCGTCGCCGTCGCGTTCTGGTCGGGCACGTCGGCGAACGCCTCGTGCTCGCTGTTCATGCGGGCCCGGACGTCGACGGGATCTCGTTCGAGGAGGAACCTGGCGGTGTTCAGAGGGTAGATCCCGAGGTCCATGACGGAGGTACCGTAGCCGGTGACGTCGGGGTCGAGGCGCCACTGGTCGGGATCGGGAATCATCTCGAGGACGGGCTGGGTGTTGTTGCCGTAGACGTGGGTGGGCTCGCCGATGAACCCGTCTTCGATCAGCTCCTTCGCCCGGCGCACCGCGGGTTCGGTGTGCATCCGGTAGGCGGTCATCAGCGGAATGTCGGTCGCCTCGGCGGCCTCGACCAGTCGCTCGGCGCGTTCGACGGTCGCCTCGAGCGGCTTCTCGCACAGCACGGCCTTGCCGAGGTCGGCGGCCGTCTCGACGTACTCGAGGTGGTAGGCGTTGGGCGTCCCGACGTAGACGGCGTCGTAGTCGTCGGCGGCGTCGCCGTCGTGGAACGCCTCGTACGTGATGCCGCGCTCGGCCCCGTGGTGTTCCGCCAGCCGGTCGGCCTTCTCCGCAGAGGAGCTCACGAGCACCGTCGTCTCGCACCGATCGCTCTCCTCGATCGCTGGGATCACGACGTCGACGGTCCACCAGCCGAGGCCGACCAGCGCGAACCGCACGGTGCCTTCGGTACTCGTCTCCCAGTCGCGTTCCGTGAACCGCTCGAGCAGCGGGCGTGTACTCATATCTCACGCTTCGATTGTGGGGACATATTACCACCTGGTTTGCAACAGTTACCGACAAACAAGATCACACGCTTTGCTACTAGAGAAGGACGATCATGACGTGAATAGCGTGTTACAACAGCTACACCTCGAGGGAAGGGTTGCTTCGTTGCATTGGTTTCGAACTACGCACCGAATCGGGCGAAGACGTGTTCGCCCCGGTCAAGCGCTCCGAGTCGGTTTTCGCCGTTCCGAGCGCGTCGTTCGAAGCGTACCATCGGCCTGCTTGTTCTGCCGGTCGAGGACCCAGACGGATCGTCCACGGGTGTCGATAGTGGTTTGGTCGTTGATGCGATTGGTACGATCCGTCGGGTTGGAACCGATCGAATTCGATCGCCTAGAGATATTCGGTGGGTGTCATGCCATGCTTCTCACGAAGCACTCGAACGGTTCCCGAGTAGTCGACCTCAGCGATCTCCTCGCTGGTCGGCCGTGCCTCGAGGCCGTGATCGGCCCGCTTCCGCTCCTAGTTGCGAAATGGTGCGGTCGAGTCGCACGTTCGCGCGCCGCCGGTCGTCAACCGGTCCGAGAGATGCTCGATGAGCAAGTGGGTGCTCAGCGAAGAAATTTGTCCTTTTTGCGTTCATCCAGCTCTGTTACCTCCTCTTGAATGTCGGCTAACGTAGCCTGTAACTCGGTGATCACGTTCACGATCTTCTCCCCATCCGTCGCCTCGTGTACCTCGGCGTGATTCCCAACCCGTAGATTCAGAGTCGATTGTAGCCTCTGAAGGCGCTCCTCGAGGAGAGTTATCGTTTCGTCGAGCTCGTCGATGCGATCGCGTAGGTGATTGACCTGCGAGCTGAGCTGTTCGACGTCGCTGGTCACGGGAGGGTTGTAAAGGTCGAATAGTCCGGCTTCGATGTGCGACTGCGCCGACGGGGTGAGCGAGTGGCACTTCGGTGGCGTTCGCGATCCTGTCGGTTCGCCCGTTCGGACATCTATCAGTCCGTACTCCCGTAACTTCTCGCGGCGGTAGGCGACTTGACTGTTGCTCAACCCGGTCATATCCCGGATTTCGGTGGTCGTCGCCTCGTCGCCGCAGTTGAATATCGCCCGGAGCATGTCGATACTCTTCGGATCGAGTTCGTCGAGCAGCTGTTGCAGGGTCGGAATCGTCGGTCACCTCTACGTAGTTGACAGTCCCAAAACCCTATATTAGTGCCTGAATCTGTGCCACCAATATTACACCACAGTCCAGCGAGCAACTCTGCGGGATTTCGAAACGAACACCATCGTTTTGATCGTTCACATCGCCCGAAGGCAGCGTAACCCGCTTCTTTTCGCACACCCCACTCACTCGTTGAAACGGGCCGAGGGAGTGAATCCTCAGGATAGGACCACTAACCCAGTAACAATGCCATTATCTACACCATGTGGATCGAACCGTTCCGAGCGGCCGTGTTCTGACCAATACGGTAAAAAATAACCATTATATTTTTCCCCAATCATATTTTGATCGTTCGATGACGGATCCAGCGGTGGACAATGCTGTCGATTTATACCTCGATCCGCGTCGGGTGAGACTGACCGCAGGACAACCCATGACGAAGAACCTTCCAGAATCCGAGTGCTTCGCGTTGCTGGCAAACCACCGCCGCCGAACCGCCTTACGCGTGCTACGTGACCGTTGGTGGGGGACCCTGGAGACGAACACTCGAGACCACACCGAGCCGCTGGCGGTGGACCAATTGGCTGAACTGATCGCAGCGGAGATATACGAGAATCCTTCGGAGGGCGAGAGTTACGATATTCGACTCGTTCTTCATCACGCGCACCTTCCGCGCCTCGAGGAGTGCGACGTCATTTCGTACGATCGGGCCGACAGAACCATCGAGCTCCGCCCGAACTTCGACGTTCTCCTTCCATTATTGGAGAAAATGACCGAGCGAGATGACTCCTCAACGGAAGCGTCCGGACCTCGTCACGGCACACTGCGAGAGTGAACAGCCTCGGGGTCAAGCCCCGAGGCTTCTTCCCGTGGTTTAATCAGATACTCCCACCCGACCATCGGCCTGATAGCCTCGGACGGTCGGGTGGGTCACGGTCGGGCTGTCCACAAGCCCCGATGCCTGCCGTCGAACCTTCCGAACAACGGGAAGGTTGTTGAGAGCAGGCACATTCCAACTCATATACTTCTTGATGCCTTTCACGGCGATATTGACGCTTGCACCACGGTCGCTGTGGTCTTGATGGCCACAAGACTTGCACTTGAATCGCTTCTTCCGCCGATTCGCCCGTTCAGCGTGCCCACACAACGGGCACCGTTGGCTCGTCTTGTACGGGTCAATCGAATCTGAGGGGATTCCCTCGAACGACGCCTTGTACGACGTATAGAACTGGAGAGCGCGGAACGGGAGGTGGTGCAAGCGTCGGTTCATCCGCGTGCCGTAGTCGATACTGTCGCGCATCTCTTTGAGGTCTTCAAAGACGATGCACGGCTTCTCAAACTGCTGACTCCACTCCACGATATGACGGCTCACTTTATGGAGTCGGTCGCGGACAAACCGTTCCTCACGCCCTTCCAGCGTGTCGTGGATGCTGTCCTTCCCCGCGTTCTGCACGCGCTTCCGCATTGTGAAATAGCGGTGGCGCTCGAACTTGATTTCGGGGAAGGCGATAACCAATGTATCCTCGACGCCATCCTCGGAGAGTGCAGTGAGAGCCACGTTGTCCTCGTTCACATCGACACCGATAACCGTCCGAGAGTCCTGCTTGTCTCGCACAGTCCGTTCGGTGTTGCGAATATTGATGTGAAGTTCAGGTTCTCCCTCGCGCCACAGGGCTTCACTGGTCGTGACTTTCCATTCATCGCTCGTCAGTGCGTTCTTGAGCAAATCAATGTGGGCGTCACTACCTTTGAGGATGCCTTTGACGTGGTTGTAGGGTTTCGCGCTGATGCGAAACGCCACTTCGCCATCATCAGTGAGCGACAGGTTGTAGCCTTCTTCGTAGTTGGCTCGAAGTGGGTACGCACCATCTTTGGTGTGGCTGGGAATGTTGTAGTTGTCGTAGTCGTAGTAATTCTCCATCGCTTCCAAGGCTTTGGCGACGATGCGTTGAGTCGTGTTCTTCACGAGGTCGGCCTCGTCTTCGAGGCGAGGAGAAATATCGTCCCAGTCCACGCCGTTTTTGGCAAGGCGGATGGTTTCGTTGTACGCCCAGCGGGCTTCGAGGGTGGCGTCTTTGAGCAGACTCTCGTTGTCACTCTGTATGTCGAGTTGGAAGTCCAGAGTCTTCACGAGAGTCGGCTCTTCGGTTGTCATTCTTCGTCTTGTTCGGTGGGTTCTGAGGTACGAACGACTTTCACGTCCGCGCCACGCCAGCGTTTTGGGACGGTGACGTGGGCGCTGTTCCCGAACGGTTTGACCTCTCCGTCGAGAACTTCTTCGCCGTCGATTTCAAAGCGATTCGCCATACCAGTGTATATCCCTTGGATATACTTAAGTGTATCGGTATAGTGTATCCAATATGGGGGAGAAACGGTCGAACCACACGGTGTACAACGTCAACTATCACTTCGTGTGGTGTCCGAAGTACCGCCACGCGGTACTGGAGCCAATCGAGGATTCGTTGGACGAGTGTTTCCAGAAGGTATGCGATGAGTACGGCTATGACCTACAATCGTTGCATATATCTCCTGACCACGTACACGTGTTCCTATCCGCGCATCCGAAACACGCGCCGAGCAAGATTGTACGAACAATTAAGAGCATCACAGCGTGAGAGATGTGGGAGCAACACGAACCGTTTCTGGAACAGTATTTGTGGGGTGGTGGATTCTGGGAGCAGTCATACTATGTCGGGACGGCAGGCACAGTGTCGAGCGAGACGATTGAACAGTATATTGAGCGAACGGAACACGTTTAGCGGAGCGTACGGCCTTCACCCTCGGGGTCGAGCCCCGAGGCACTCGGCCTGTCTTTTCTGTAGACCACGGTGGGGCACTACCGAGGCGAGGATCGGGGGTCGCAACGACTGAATCCCTCCCCGTCGGCCGGACGTCAATACGACGCTCGTCGATCCGCGTTCGAAGCACGACCTCGTCGACCCTCCGCGTCGCAGTCTTCGGGAGTTCGACGACGAGTACGACCGCACGCAGAACTTTGTAGTCGGCCAGCCGCCCGCGACAGATCCGCTCGACGTCTTCGCCGGTGACCGATCCGTCGGTTACGACGACTGCGGCGATCCGCTCGCCGAGGCGGTCGTCGGGCGTTCCGACAGGAGTTCAGGTCACGACCGACCCCGAGACCACTCACGTAACTCTTCGCGTACGGTCGTGCGTTCGTGAGCCCCGTGTTTTCCTCGATACTCGTTCAGCGATCAGTGGACTCGTACCATCGCTCGACTCACCACCCCTCCTGCGTTACATACTGGCATAGAGCTTCCCCGAGGAACACGTGCGCGGCACGAACGCTCGCGATCCGGTACGCGAACCGACAGGTGAGCGAGCGACGACGATCCACCCGGACCGGTGGAGGACGCCGACCGTCGTTCGGGACGGAGAGTTACGCTCATCGACGACACGAGAAACGTCGATTCGAACGACGAGAAGATCCGCAAACGTTTCGACTCGTGGAGACGACGACAACGTTGATTACGGAGTATCTGGTTGATATTCCCTAGCACATGGCGTTCACACGTGACGAGTCACTCGAGCGGTTGCGCGAGACGGTCTCGAGCGGGGAGCCGATCATCGGCGCCGGCGCGGGAACGGGGATGTCGGCGAAGTTCGCCGAGCGAGGCGGCGTCGACCTGCTGATCATCTACAACTCCGGTCGGTACCGGATGAACGGTCGCGGGTCGCTCGCCGGCTTGCTCCCGTACGGCGACGCCAACGAGATCGTCCTCGACATGGGCCGGCAGGTGCTGCCGGTCGTCGAAGACACGCCCGTTCTCGCGGGCGTCAACGGGACCGATCCGTTCCGGCAGATGGACGTCTTCGTCGAGGACCTCGGACGGCGCGGGTTCTCGGGCGTCCAGAACTTCCCGACGGTCGGACTCATCGACGAGGACAGCCAGTTCCGGCGGAACCTCGAGGAGACGGGGATGGGGTACGACAAGGAGGTCGACATGATCCGGGAGGCGTCCGACCAGGGGATGCTCACCTGTCCGTACGTCTTCACCGAGGAGCAGGCCCGCGAGATGGCAGAAGCCGGCGCCGACGTGATCGTCTCGCACATGGGGCTGACGACCTCGGGCGATATCGGCGCCGAAACAGCGCTCGACCTGGATACCGCCGCCGAACGCGTCCAGGCCCACCACGACGCGGCTACGGAGGTCAACGAGGACGTGCTGGTCATCTGCCACGGCGGCCCCATCGCGTGGTCCGACGACGCCGAGTACGTGCTGAACAACACGGAGGGCGTCGTCGGCTTCTTCGGCGCGTCCAGCCTCGAGCGCCTACCGACCGAGGAGGCGATCGAGAACCAGGCCGCGGCGTTCAAATCGATCGAGTTCTGACCATGCCGGACACCGCACTTCGGCACATCGGACGACTCGAGAATCGGGCGTTCGACCGCGTGTCTGCGGAGAGGTGTCGACCGTTGAACGCATCGGGGAGGATAGAGTAGAGCCATGAGCGTCGTCATCGTCGGGACGCTGGACACGAAAGGCGAGGAGATCGGGTTCGCCAGGGACGTCCTCGAGGCACAGGGCGTCGACGTTCACGTCGTCGACGTCGGCGTGATGGGCGAGCCGGCGTTCGACCCGGAGACCGCCGCGGACGCGGTCGCCGAGGCGGCGAGGACGACGCTCGAGCACCTTCGCGAGGAGGCCGACCGCGGCGAGGCGATGGAGGTCATGGGCGAGGGGGCGGCCGAGATCGTCCGGGAGTTACGCGACGAGGGGGACCTCGAGGGCGTGCTCGGACTCGGCGGGTCGGGCAACACCTCGATCGCGACCACGGCGATGCGGGCGCTGCCCGTCGGCGTACCGAAGCTCATGGTCTCGACGATGGCCTCGGGCGACACGGAGCCCTACGTCGGGGCGACGGACATCGCGATGATGTACTCGGTCGCCGATATCGAGGGATTGAACCAGCTCTCGCGGCGGGTCATCGCCAACGCCGCCCTCGCGATGGTCGGCATGGTGACGATCGACCCCGACGTCGACGCCGAGGATCGACCGACGGTCGGCATCACGATGTTCGGCGTCACGACCCCCTGCGTCCAGTCGGCTCGAGCGATCCTCGAGGAGAAGGGCTACGAGACGATCGTCTTCCACGCCACCGGCACCGGCGGGCGCGCGATGGAGTCGCTCGTCGAGGAGGGCGTCATCGACGGCGTGCTCGACGTCACGACGACCGAGTGGGCCGACGAACTGGTCGGGGGCGTCCTCAGCGCCGGCCCGGACAGGCTCGAGGCGGCCGGGAACGAGGGGATCCCGCAGGTCGTCTCGACGGGCGCGCTCGACATGGTGAACTTCGGTCCGCGCGACTCGGTTCCCGAGGAGTTCGAGGGCCGGCAGTTCCACGTTCACAATCCGCAGGTGACGCTCATGCGCACCACGCCCGAGGAGAACGCCGAACTCGGAGAGATCATCGCCGAAAAGCTGAACGACGCGTCCGGGCCGACGGCGCTCGTCCTCCCGCTCGAGGGCGTCTCGGCGATCGACGTTGAAGGCGAGGACTTCCACGATCCGGAGGCCGACGCGGCGCTGTTCGACGCGCTCCGCTCGACGCTCGACGACGACGTCGAGCTCCTCGAGGTGGAGACCGACGTCAACGACGAGGCGTTCGCCGAGACGCTCGTGGAGACGCTCGACGAGTACATGCGAGACGCCGGAACGGCGCCCGCCGCGGACGCTACCCGCGACTGAAGCCGTGGGTTTCGCGTCGCCCGCGGGCGTCGTTCTCCACGCACCTCATCCGTCGTTCGACGGGAGTTGCGAGATCACCCACGAGAGGAACGCATCCTGACTCCGCGACTGTAGCCAGAGTTGGCCGGGCCCCTCGAACGTGCAGACGAGGCCTTCGCCGCTGAACAGGGTCGATTTGAGACCGCCGACGCGATCGACGGAGAACTGAACGCGGTCTTCGAAGGCGACGATGTGGCCCGTGTCGACGACGTACCGTTCGCCGGCCTCGAGGGATTTCGTTTCGATCGCGCCGTAACTCGAGAGGAACGCGGGACCGCTTCCGGAGAGTTTGAGCAGGAAGAGCCCTTCGCCGCCGAAAAACGTTTTCGCCCCGCCGAACTCGGTCTCGAGGGAGATCGACTCGTCCGCGGCGAGGAACGATCCGGACTGGACGTACACCGCGTCGTGGTCGAGATCGTGGCGGGTGATGTCGCCCGGAATCGGCGGCGCGAGCGTGACGTGGCCGCGATCCCTCGCGGTGAAGGTGTTCTGGAAGAACGATTCCTCGCCGAGCACCGATCGTTTGACCGAGCCTAACAACCCCCCGTTCCCCCGGTTCGTCGTCATCTCGATGCCGTCGGTGTGCGACACCATCGCACCTGCTTCGGCCGTGATCGACTCGCCGGGGTCGAGGTCGACCTGCAACAGGGCGAAGGAGGGCTGGTGAGCGATCGAATGGTCCATGTTCGAACGTACCATTCTCAACCGACCTACATATACTCTCGGTGACCGTCTCGACGTCGACGTCGTGGGGCGTCGTATCGACGCGCGATGCCGGTGCGAACCGACGGCCGCAGTCGTCGACTCGAACGACCGAGGGTGAACTGCACCCATCGCCCGAGGGTCGTGTACGGTACACGTCCTTCTTTGCCGACCAGCCGTAACCGACTCGTATGGATCCGTTGCTCACCGTCGACGACGAACTCGTCGTCGGATCGATCGTCGACCGGCCGAATCGATTCGTCGTCCGCGTTCGCTTCGACGACGCGCCGGAGCGCGTCTTTCTCGGCGACCCCGGCGCCCTCGAGGGGATCGTGGAACCCGGGCGAGAGATCTACTGTTCGCCCGCGGACGACCCCGACCGGGCGACGGACTACGACGCCATCGCGACCAGCGTCGACGGGGTGTACGTGAGCCTCCGCACCAGTCTGGCGAACGACCTCTTCGAGCGCGCCCTCGTCGCGGATTCGCTCCCGCAGTTCGACGGGTACGCCCTCGAGCGGCGCGAACCGCCGCTGCCGGACCACGGCCGAACGGACTTCCTCCTCGAGACGCCGGCCGGCGACCCGGCGTACGTCGAGGTGAAATCCTGCACGCACCTCGAGGACGGCGTCGCGAAGTTCCCCGACCGGCAGACCGAACGGGGTCGTCGCCACCTCCGAAGCCTCGAGGCGTCGCTCGAGGACGGCTACGAAGCGCACGTCGCGTTCGTCGTTCAGCGACCCGACGTCGAACGGTTTCGACCGTACCGCGAGGTGGACCCGGCGTTCGCGTCCCTCCTCGAGCGCGTCCGAGATGCCGGCGTCGGCGTCCACGCCGTCGCAACGGCGTTCGACCCGCCCGTCTACCGACTCGCGGAGGTCGCGCTCCCCGTGGAACTCGATTGACGTCACGTCGGCGCTCGAAGCGGGCGTCCCGATCGCCCGGGTGCTCACCAAAGATAAGTACCAACGACCCCGAGTCAACGTATGCCGCGGATCGATCTCTCCAGCAATCAGCGGGCGACGCTCTCCGCGTTGATCAACGCGTACGAGGAAACCGGGTCGTACGTCTCGGCACCGCAGCTGGCCGAGGAACTCGACCGGACGACCGGTACGCTCCGAAACCAGATGAGCGGACTGAAAATGCTCGGCCTCGTCGAGGCCACGTCCGGACCCCGAGGCGGGTACAAACCGACCGAGGCCGCGTACGAGAACCTGAGTCGGAACCGCCTGGACGACGCTGAAACGGTGACGCTCGCCCACGAGTTCGACCGCGTCGACGCGACCGTGGACGAGATCGACTTCACGAACGTCCACCACCCCGACCTCTGCCGGGCGCAGATCCACTTCCAGCAGTCGATCCGGGACCTCTCGGAGGGCGATGCGATCGCGGTCGGCCCGTCCCCGATCTCCGATCTCGTCGTCCTCGGGGAGGTCGTCGCGATCGACGCGCCGGCGAACGTGGCGATCGTCGACGTCGGCCGTATCGAAGCGCCCGTCGACGCGGAGTGATGCGATGCGGACTCGTACCGTCGCGCCTCCGGACGAGACCGTCTCCCTGGTTCCGGACGACGGTCCTGTCCGACCGTCGAGGCTGCGAACCGGTCGTCCGCTCGACGGCGTGACGAACGTCCTCCTCGAGACCGTCGGCCGCGTCGACGTGGTCGGCTACGCCTCGTCGGATCCATCGCTGCGACCCCGAATCCGCCCCACCACCTCGAGTTGGGAGCGGGGATACGGAACCCGGGGGAGGTCAGCGAGGTCCGCGGCCGAAGGGTCCGGGAACACGACCTGGTAGACGGGTTCGTCGGGGTCGCAGGACGCGTGCGTCGCCAGCGATTCGTCGACCTGATTGAGCCAGTAGTCCCCCGCCGATTGATCGCAGATCCGCATTACGACGGCCGGTTCGTCGACGTCGACCGGCGAGACGAGATCGCCGACGTTCGGTGCGCGCTCGTCCCCCTCGTTCTCCCTCATAGCCGGTAAACGATCGTGAGCCGTCGATGAATATCTTCCTCATCTAGTCACTCATCCGAGAGTTCGATCGTCGATACCGTCCAGGCAGGGGGTCGTGACGTCGGTTTCGCGACCCGGCAGCACGCTTCAAACCTGGCGGGGCTCAGCCTCGTTCGATGGGCGGATCGTCGCGGGGTCAGTCCTCGAGCGGCGACTCGGTGCCGCGGACGCTATCGACGATGACGTCACCGTCCGGTCGGGACGCGAGCCAGTACAGTTTGTACGCGTCGACCGTGCGTTCGAACGTCACCTCCGGCGCGGAGTGGACGGCGATCTTCCGGAGCGTCCACGTGAAGACGGCCGCTTCGGCCTTCTCGCGGACCCGTTCGTCCGAGAGTTCCGACGGAACGACGAGCACGTCGTCGATCCGTTCCGTGACCGTCTCCGGAAACACGTCGGCGCGAACGGCGAGTCGTCGGGAACGGTCGACGCTGACGACGTACTCGACGTCGAGGTCCGAGAGCAACGGGCGTTCGATAGTCGCGACGGCCTCGTAGACGCGATACGGATACGCGACGGCGCCGACGCGACCGCTCGAGTCGACGTCCTCGCGCGCCACCGCCGGTTCGACGACGGTGAGTTCCGCGCAGTCGTGGTGTCCACCCGTACGCTCACCGGCAGTCGTTTCCCGTCGGCGCGAGTCGCTCATTCACTCCTCATCCGACACCCAGTAGTCGCTGGCCGTAACGTGGGCCCGAACGGTGTCGATCTCCGTGACGGCTTTCGGCTCGACGTCGCGGCCGCCGTCGGTCACGTAGTCCGGGGTGCCCGTGGGTTCCTCGCCGGTCGTGAAGGCCGACAGCGGTTTGTCGAAGGACTCGAAGTGGTCGCCGACGCCCTCCGGCGGCTTCGTCAGCAGCGAGACGACGACGAGCGTCGCCGTCGAGAGGACGAACGCGGGGAAGAGGCCGTACACGTCGACGAGCCCCACGAGGAACGGCGAGCCTTCGATCGCTCCCATGAGTCCGACCCACTCGAGGATCGTCGATAGCTGCGTCCAGAGGATCATCGTCGTGGTTCCGACGATCATGCTCGCGACGGCGCCCGTCGCGGTGACACGCCGCCACCACAGCGCCGCGATGAGCGTCGGACCGATGGCCGCGCCGAGACCGCCCCACGCGTAATCGAGGACGAGCGTGTAGATCGGCGTGTTCTGCGCGACGTAGGCGAACGCGATGCTCGCCGCTCCGAGGCCGAGCGTGACGTACTGGGAGTAGCGGACGAGCGTCTCCTGACGCGCGTCCGGGTTGACGTACCCGTGGTAGACGTCCTCGACGACGGCGCTCGTCGCGACGAGGAGCTGCGAGTCCGCGCTGGACATCATCGCGGCGAGCGCGGCCGCGAGGACGATCCCCGCGATCGCACCCGGGAACAACTCGAGCGTCAGCCTCGGCATGACGTTGTTCGGGTCCTCGATGCCGCCCTGGCCGAAGGCGATCAGCGCGTACAGCCCGACGAAGGCGGCGCCGAGGTAGGCGACGAACATGAACAGTTGGGCGACGAGCGCCGCGAGACGGATGTTCTCGACCTCGTCGATCCCCATGAACCGGACCATCACGTGCGGGTTTCCGGGGATACCGAGCCCGATCGCGGCGTAGCTGATGAGACCGAAGACGGCCGCCCAGCCGGTCGTGCCGGCCGTGACGCTCGCGTACGAGCTTCCGACGGACTCGAGTTCGGCGAACGGAAGCCCGTAGGTGGCGAACGCGAGAAGCGGGAGCGCGATGAACGCGATCAGGATGATCGCGCCCTGAAAGTAGTCGGACCACGCGACGGCGAAGTAGCCGCCGAGCACGGTGTAGCCGACGACGATGATACCGCCCACGATGATCCCGACCAGCGACGAGACGCCGGTGAGCACCTCGAGGAGCGTCCCGGCGGCGACGATCTGTGCGCCGACGTATCCACCCTCGAAGAGCATCAAGACGAGCGCGGAGACGCCTTTGACGTACCCCGAGTCGTCCTGTAGCCGCGTCTCGAAGAACGTCGGCAGCGTGACCGCTTTCACGATTTCCGTGTACTTCCGGAGGCGCTTGGCCAGTCCGGCCCACGCCAGTAGATCGGCGGGGATCATGCCGAGCCCGTTGTAAAACGCCATCACGCCGGTGCCGAACGCGTCGCCCGGGACGCCGAGCGTGAGCCAGCCGCTCATCTCGGAGGCCCGCTCGGAGAAGCCGGTGACGACCGGGCCGACGCTGCGCCCGCCGATGACGTAGTCGTCGAGGGTATCCATGAGGCGCGCAGAGTACAGCCCGATGCCGAGCAGGACGAGGAGATAGACGCCGAACGTCACGAGGACCCAGATGCCGGCTCCCCCGGCGATTCCGTCACTGACCATGCGTCTCCTCCTCGTAGCGCTCACGAATCCGCTCTTCGCGTTTTCCCTCCCACACGTAGTAGACGACCAGCATCGCGAGGTACGCGACGAAGGGGCCGAACAACCAGAGCAGGTCGACCGATCCACTCGTAACCATACTCGCCCGTGAGTAACACTCACGGTTAAAAATAATTATTCGACGCGTCCGAATTCGGTGATGTACGCCGTGCCGTCAGGTCGCTTCGGCGGTGAGTCGGTCGACGACACGGCCGCACGAAACCCGCGTTCGCCCGGAGACGACGAGGGAAGACGGTGACTGCCCGTGCGAGTACCCGGTCGAGAATTCTTATTGCCACCCGAGATAGATGGTGATCGTGTTCCGAAAATCGATCGTAGACCGTAAGCGACCCTCGCTCGTCCCCGAAGTGTTCGATCCGAGCGAGCAGAGGGGGTAACCGTGTCGGACCACGACGACGTCGGCGTCCACACGTTCCCCCTCGAGCGAGCCGACGCGCTCGAGGACCCCTCGCGGTACCGCTTCTGCTCGCGGGAGGAGTTGCTCGCCGACCTCGATCCCGACCCGGACGCGACCGTCGCGGATCTGGGCTCTGGAACGGGTTTCTACGCGCGTGACGTCTCGCCGTTCGTTCGGGCGGTCTACGCCGTCGACGTCCAGGGCGGAATGCACGCGCTGTTTCGCGAGCGCGGGGTTCCGGAAAACGTGGAGTTCGTGACCGCGAGCGTCGGCTCGCTCCCCGTCGCCGACGACAGCCTCGACGGCGCGTTCTCGACGATGACCCACCACGAGTACGCCGACCCGTCGTCGTTCGCCGAACTCGCCCGCGCCCTCCGCCCGGGCGCCCGACTCGTCACCGTCGACTGGTCGGCCGACGGGCGGGGCGACGACGGACCACCCCTCGAGGACCGATTCGGGTCCGACGAGGCGGCGGCCCAACTCGAGGACTCCGGATTCGACATCGTGACGGTTCGGGACCGGCCGGAGACGTTCGTCGTCGTCGCCGTCCGGTGACGCGGCGGATCGGGAATCACACCGCGACGGACCACCGGCGTGTCCGTGATGGTGCTCGCCCGTACTCGACTGCGCGAGTGGATTTTCGCCCGGCGCTGGATATCACAACCTTATTTCCGAATAATTCATTATCTACGTATTGTAATATTACATCTGATGATACAGCGGAAACTACCTCGCCGTCGGTGGCTTTCGACCTGCGTCGGCACAGCCGTCGGCCTGGCCGCGCTCGCCGGTTGCACAGACGAAACGTCGGACGACGACGGTACCGAGCCCAGTGACGACCCGGGCGTCACCGACGACGGGAGCGACTTCGGTCCCTGGCCGATGATCCACTACGACGCCGCGAACACCCTCACCGTCCCCCACGACGGGCTCGAGACCGACGAGAAACCCGAGGTCCTCTGGACCGCCGACCTCGAGGGAAACGTCGCGCCGCCGGTCGTGTACAACGACACGGCCTACGTCGGCCACGGGGACGGAATCTACACCGCCGTCGACCTCACCGACGAGGGCGAACCGCTCTGGCACCACGAAACCGGCCGGCGGAGGGCCCCCGCCGCAGCGGCGGAAGGGGTCTTCGTCGCCGGCGACAGCGTCGAAGCCCTAGAGCACGGGGGCGACGTCCGCTGGACCAGCGAGTACGAGGGCGGCGTCGAAAGCCTCCGAATCTACGACGGAACGCTCTACGCAGGCTTCGAGGACCGCGTCATCGCCTACGACGTGGACGGGGAGGATCTCCTCGAGTTCGAGACGGAGGCCACCGTCCAGTCCCTCGCGGTCGACGACGAGCACGTCTACGTCCGTTCACGACCGGATCCGGACGAGGACGATTTCGTCATGGCGGGATACGATCGAAACTCTGGTGATGATCTGTGGGAACACGATATTCACCACGGCCAACAGTGGGTCGACGATCGCGTCACGAGAACGTTCCCAGTAATTGATGGAACGGTGTATACGGTCAACGATGATGCTGTGCTATCGATCGACGGTTCGAGTGGTGAATTGACTAACGCCGCCGAACTCGAGCACGCGTCGTGGACCCGACCAACCGTTTACGATGACACTGCGTATCTCCAACGAGGCTCGTTGGCTTACGATCTCGAGACAGGTAAGGAACCCAGCGAATGGGATCCCGATTTGAGTGCTGATACTCCTTTTATAATAGCTGGTGAAGTTGGTTACTCAATAACTTCTGCTGGAGTGCTAGATCCACACGAATTGTTGGCAGTGGGCGTGAAGACCGGCGAGGTTCATTGGGAAAAACAAGCACCTGAGCGAACAGACTTCCACTTTCCGCTTATCTTGAATGACATAATAATCATCCCAGAGGACGATAATGGTTTAGTTGCGTTTGGGTAATTCAAATTCTCCTCTATCAAGTGTATTTATGATATTCTAGCAACTTTCGGAACTCGCCTCGGGGCCAACCTCTTTCCATGTTTCTGAACAAAAATTGGTTCCTGTAGCGATAAAATCACCATCTGACACGGCCGGCACCGGCCCACCCTTCTGGACGACCGACCCGGGCATGACCACGACCACTTCGGTCGACGTCTCGAAGTCGACCGCCTCGTTCTTCCCCACCCGGATCACGCTCCCGTCGGAGAGTTCGACGTCCACGGGACTGTGTTCGGCGACGTAGGTGAGCCGACCGCTGTCTGACGGATCGCCGATCGTCGAACTCACCTCGAGGCGGGCGTACTCCCCCGCGACGTCGACGGACCACGAGTTGACCGTCGCGTACCACTGGCTCGGGGCGACGAACACGACCGGAATGCCGGGCCACGGCGCCCGGTTGTGCGTCCGAATCGACAGGGCGTCGTGGTGGACGTCCGAATCCGTCTCCGTGATCGTCGCGTTCTCGGGTCGGATCGCCGGCTCGCGATCGCTGTCGATCGAAACCGACGGCAGGTACGTCGGCGCGCCCGACACCTCGTACTGCGCGTCGTCGAGCACCGGCGATCCCTCGAGATCGACCGGGTCTGGATCGAACTCCGCGTTGGCGAACCCCTGCACGAAGTCGAGCACGTCGTCGAGGTGATCGAATCCGGCGTCGTCGCCGAAGTCGTCGATCCGGTCGTTGACGCCGTCCAGTTCCTCGCCGTAGTGTTCGTCGAACAACTCGAGCCAGTAGTAGATGCGATCGAAGTACGCCTTGCGAAGTTGCATCCTGGCTTTTTCCTCCGGCGTCTCGTAGGGGCCGTCCTCGACGAGACGGGGCTCGAACTCGGTCCGAATGTGGTCGATCGCCTTCGCTGGGGGCGTCTCGTCGTCGGTCAACTCGCCCATCGAGACCCGCAGCGGGTCGGCCGCCCATCCCTCGAGAAACTCCTCGTGGACGACCTCGAGTTCGTCGGTCAGCGCCCGCGTCACGGCGTCGCGCTCGCCGGGGATCACGGCGTCCGACTCGAGGGTGAACGACGGGTCTTCGACGATCGCGTCCTCGGCGGATCGCTCGAGCGCCTCGGGCGAACTGCGCCGGAGGGCCGATTCCATCGCGGTCGCGACGTCGCGCTCGACGCCGGACGCGCTCTCGGCGGCCGTCGCCTCGAGGAGTGCGGCTTCGAAGCCCGCCTCGAAGGTCGCGGCGTCGGGATCCGACCCGTAATCGGTCTCGATGGGGCCCGGGTCGACCGCGAACTCGTCGCTCGTGGCGTAGTACTCCCCGCCGGCGGAGAAGCCGTACTCGCCGTTGATCGTCGTGTGCACCTCGACGTCGACGGACTCGGTCGCTCGCGTCGTCGTGTAGTCCGGGCTGGTTTCGGTCTCGTTCTTCGCCTTCCACCCGTGGACGACGGTCACGTCGGCGGTTCCCTCGGCGCTGATCTCGTGGATCGGGCGATCGTAGCCGTCGCCGTCCGGGATCGACGCGTGCTCGACGTCGCTGACGCCGACGTCGGCGTCGACGACCCGTCGCGAGTCGTTACCGTAATCGCGCTCGTACGCGCCGGCGGAATCCGGCGTTCCGGGCGTCGGTAACGGGTCGGACGACGACGTTTGCGCGGTCTGTACGTCGATCTCGTAGAGTTCATCGCGGATGTCGCTCGGACTCGCGTCGTACGATTCGTCCTCGGCCGCGTCGACGACGCTCGAGAAGTCGCCGTCGGCCATGCCGTACTTCTCGATGTCCGCGCGCATCTCCGCAGCGTCCTCCTCGAGCAGGTCGACGACGTTCTCCGTCCTGTCGACGTGATACTCGGTGTAGGAGAGTTCGGCGACCAGTTCGACCGGAAGCGCAAGTTCCTGGTCGGCGGCGCTCATGCTGTCGACGCCGTCCTGGAGCAGTTCCGACAGCGGCGGCACGTCGGGAAGTTCACCCGTGGCTTCGTCGCCGAAGATCCAGTCGTTGATGACGCCGCCGTCGCCGCAGACCTCCTCTTTGACGTTGACTTCGTCGTCGGTCGGGATCACCGTCTCGTTCGATTCGTTCCGTCGCAGGGTCTCGCCGGCGTCCTCGAGGTTCGCAGACGAGGTGACGTTCTCGCTCGGGTCGGTACCGTCCGGATCGGCACTGCGTTCGACGTCGCGGAACTCCTCGACGAGGTCGAGGCTCATACAGAGGTGCTGCGGGCGCATCGTCCGGTCGGCGTACGGGTCCCGCGTCCCGAAGACGTCCTCTTGGACCGAGAAGATGGCGTGATTGGCCAGAACTTCGGCGTGGTCCGTGTCGATCAACTCCTCGAACGCGTGATCGTCGGGTCTCGCGGTCTCCTGACCGAACCGAACCCACCCGGCCTTCATGTACGCGATCGGGTACAGTCGGGCTGCAAGTTCCTGTCCCAATCCCTCGAGGTCCGCCGGGTTCGGCACGCCGTCGCCTTCGAAAAAGCCCCTGTTGAGCTCCGCTTCGTACTCGTGCATCCGATCGTTCAACTCGAATATCGGCGATCCGACGCTGACGCTGATGGAGCGGGTCTCCGTCGGGAGGTCCTCGCCGCCGGCTTCTGCGTCGATTTCCGCGCCGTGGACCGTCGCATCGATCACGCCCCGTTCGACGTCCGGATCGAAGTGACCGATCTCGAGTTCGACCGCGTCGATGGCCTCCGCCGGGCTGACCTCACCGGGACCGGGATCCGTCGCGACCGGCGGTATCGACACCGTCGACTCGGTCTCCGCGTCGATCGACTGTCCGGCAGCGGGCAGACGATCGACGGCCTCGAGGTAGACGAGGAGCTTAACGTAGGTTCGAAACGCGTCCGTCCGATCGGTTTCGGTGGAGAACGCGGAGACGTTGGCCCCCGCCGTGGTGTTGATCGGTGCCGCGCCCGCCCGGTGGGTTGCGTCGAGCACCGCTGTTCGAAACTCGCTCTGGACCGCGGTTTCGGTTCGATCCATCACAACCTGTGCGTCGCGATCGATCGTCGGGTCGGCTCGCTGTTCGAGGACGGCGATGGTTCCGACGCTCGCGACGAGCAGTAACACCGCGATCATCGCGAACGGGATGCGCGCGCGATCGTCGTCGGCCAGCGTGATCGTCCGGTCGGTTCGGGTTCGTCGTGTCATATCTCGAATGCGTCGTGTGATCGGGTTCCAACGGTCGTCGGTCGATTCGATCGTCAATCCCACGTCTGTACCGTGACCTCGATCCTGTCGGTCGAGAGTTCCTCCTCGAAGACCGACTCGAGGGAGGTCAGTTCGGCCGTCGTTGGTGAGTCGTCGAACTCGTCGTACGTCTCCCGGATCCGCTGGCCGGGCGAACTATCGCGCAGATCGTCGGCGATCACGGCCGCGAGTCCGTCCTCGTCTCCGGGATCGCCCCGGAGAGCTTCGTTCGCTTCGACCGCGTCTGGATTGGAGCCGGTGACGTGCTCGTCGACGTCGACGTCCACGACGTCGGCCAGTTGACGGTAGTTGTACACCGTAGCCGCGTTCTCGGTGAGCGACGACTCGAGCGCGTACTGCGTCCGGTCCGGCGGGAAGTACGCCTCGAGTATCGCCTCGGCAACGTGCACGCCGACCCTGTCGAAGCCGTCGTCGACGCCGCTCCGACGGGTCGACCCGCGTTCGCCCTCGTCGAAGGCCTCGGCGAGCGTCTCCGCGTCGATCGACGGAACGGTTCCCGAGAGGTCCGTCGTCGCGCTCGAGGTGTCGACGTCGTCCGGGGGACGATCGCCGGCGGTGGCGGACCCGGTGGTCGAAGCCCCTTCGTACGGTTCCCAGGTCGCGATCGCGTAGACGTTTCCCTCGCTTCCGATCAATCGACTCCGGATCGCCCCGTCGACCGAACGTTCGACGTCGTGCCCGTACGCGAAGAGCCCAGTAGCGCCGATCTCGAGGTTCGCCATGGCCGCCTCACCGAGCAGGTCCAGCGCCGACCCGTACGTGGTGATCTGGTACAGGTCGGGGACATCGTCGGGCTCGAAATTCTCGGGCGAATCGAAGTTGGCGCTATCGACGGCGGCGCGCCCGGTCTCGTCGGGCGCGCGCAGGTCGTAGGTTATCGTCACCGTCGAGCCGGACAGCGTCTGGAGCGCTTCGTCGCCCCGATCGCCGTCGATCGATTCGTCATCGTCGTTGAGGTAGATCCCGATCAGCAACACGGTCGCGCTGATAAGCAACAGTGCGAGCGCGACGTCCATCACCGTCGAAACGGCCCGGTCGCGACCGTAACGACGGCGCTCGTGATTCGTTCTCGATCTCGTTGGTGGACCCATCCCCATCGTTGGCGTCGCGGGTGTCGGCGACATCGAACTCACCACACCGCCACCCGGAGCGTTCCGGACCGGACGTCGGCCTCGCTATCCACGGCCACCGGAATCGATCGCGTCGCGACGGACGCGTCCGACGGGGGCCCTTCGTCTTCGATGTCCCGGTCGAGTTCGCGGAGGTCGGCGTCGGTCGTCTCGTCGGGGTATCCCTTCGGGAACGCGGCCTCGGCGACGGATCGATCCTTGCCGCCGTCGATCGCGGTCACGTTCACGTGAACCGTCGACCCCGCAGGAAGCGCGTCCACGTCGACGAGGCCCTCGATATCGTCGGCGCCACCGTAGGCGTGGAAGACGCCGTCCTCCTCCAGGTCGTCCCAGACGAGACCGATCGTCGTGTCCGCGGTCGCCGAACCGCTGGCGCCCGGAAGCACGCCCTGTGCGTACACGGCGTAGATTCCGATGCCGAGAACGAGCATCGAGACGGCCACGATGGCCGCGAGCGGGTCGGTCTGTCCCCTTGACCGTGACGAGCGTGACATAGTGAACACCTCCGCGCTGGTCGTGCCAGTGCGGGTCGTCGAAGTCCTCGAGCGTCAGATCGGGTCCGCACAGGGTGACCCACTCTCCCTTCTGGGACTCGGTGATCCGCGCCTCGCAATCGAGGGTCGGATTTCGAAGTTCGACCTCGAGGTCGTACGTCCCCAACCACACCTCGTCGAACTCGTCTGCGTCCTCGGGTTCGTCGAGTTCATCGAGGAGGTCGAACCGTCTGATCGTGGGTCCGTCGCCGGGTTCGGGCGAGACGTACTCCGAGTGAGACGTCACGATGTCGGGTTCCGGATCATCGCCTTCGTCACAGAACGGGTTCCCGTCGCCGCAGAACGAGCTTTTCACCCAGTCGTGCGCGTCCTCGAGCGCGCGTAGCACGGTCTCGAGGATGCCCGACGGCGGTTCGTCGACCGTCTCCTCGATCGGCGTCGACTCGATGTCGACGTGCGTTCCCCTGGTTCCGTCCCCCTCCAGTTTTAGCGTCACGTGGTTGGGGATGTCGCCGTCGGTATCGAACTCGGATTCGATTGCGTCGGCGACCTCTCCGTCGCGTCCGGTCCGCACCGACGCCGTCATCGTCGAATCTTCGTCGATCGCGATCGTCCGAGCGCGGAGCTCGCCGTCGGCGGATAGCTCCGAGCCGCTGTTTTCCTCGTCGGCGGAGTCGACCAGTTCGAAGAACTCGGCGGACGCGTCGGTGTGGGGATCCGCCTGTTCGGCCGCGAACACCTCGTCGACCGACGCGCCGTAGGTCAGCTCCTCGAGTCGCTCGTATCCGTTTACCGGGACGACGGTTCCGTAGGAAACGCTGGCGTGGGAGGTTCCGTGTTCGTTTTCCATCGTGATCGTCTTCCGATCGATCGTCACCGTCTCCGCGTCGTGTTCGTACGACGCGCTGCCGGGGTGCTCGCTCCCCGTCACGCCCTCGATCGCGTTCGCCGCCGCGTCGGCGTCAGGCGGCGGCCCCATCGACACACCGAGCGCGAGTCCCCCGAGCGCCACGCTGACGATCGCCACCGCCACGTACACGTACCACGCGTCAGCCGGGGCTTCGAGATCCATACCGGATCTGGTTCGCGTTCATATTTAAACTCAAAATGCGAACGAGAGCGTGACAAAGCGGCGTCCGCGACGGGCATCCCGGGTCGAACGGCGATGAGGTTCGGTTCGATCGAACTGCGCCTCCTGGTCAACTCGGATTCACCAGGACGACGTCGATCAGGGCCACCGTCAGCACGTAGATGGCCATCGACGAGACCAGCGTTCGGCCGACGTGGTAGCCGAACAGGGTCCGGTCCATCCCGTAGCGGAGTGCGTAGGACAGCGGCGTCACGATGAACGCCAGTACGATCAGGTAGACCGCGACCACGACGCCCAGTTCTGCGGTCGCGAGCGTGGCTGCCTCCGACATCCCATCGACGGCGTCGAGATTCTCCGCGGTGAGCATGTCCGCCATGCCGACGGTCGCGCCGCCGACCAACGGGCCGAAGTAGGCCGCCGTGTTGTCGAGCGTGCTCGTTACCTGCAGCAGCGCTCGGTTCGTCTCCGCCTCGACCTCCTCGAGTTCCTCCAGATGGTCGGCCATCGAAACGATCGCTCGGCCGGCCGGCTTCCCCTCGTCGCCGGCGATAGCGAGTAGCGTAGCCATGCTGTGGGCCCGCTGGCTGGGAACGTCGCGGAGCGCCCCGTACGTTCCGAGGAACGCCTCCTCGATGCTCGTATGGAGCCTGCGCTGGACGCCTGCCGCCCGGCCGAACACCTCGCCGGTCGCGGCGGGAACGCGGTCGGCGGCGAGGTCGATCGCCGATTCGACGGACTCCCCCTCGGCCACCTGTCGGCCGACGATGTACAGCGCGTCGGTCAGGTGCTCCTCGACGTCGCGGACGAAGCGGCGCACCGCGAGGATGGGGCTGAACACAGCGAGCATCGCGGTCCCGACGCCGATGCCGCACGCGGCGACCCCGGAGAGGTACGTCGGCCCGACCGCTTCGACGACGGCGTACGTGAACGCGCCGGCGAGCAGTCCCCACCCGGCGCGCAACCACAACCGATCGGGTAGCTCCGGATGATTCCGATCGATCTTCGGCGGCGGGAACGCGACCGGCCGACGTACGAGCAGCCACAGCGAGGCGCCGACCAGCGCAGTCGGCAGAACGACGTCGTATACGATCACGACCAGCCAGATGTTGAGGCTGATCCCGGCCATCGGCGCGGCGGGGACGAGCGCCACGAGCGCCAGCGGCAACAGGATGCCGAACGCGAACAGGATCGTCGTCGGCGCTCGGATCGACGTCGTAAACGCCGCCATCTGACTCCGCGTCCCGTCGAGGATGGCCGACAGCGACCGGTCGAGCGTTCGTCCGCGCTCACCCTCCGGCGCGTCCTGGGCGGTCACCAGCAACGTCGACGACCGTCGGAGGGCCGGGAAGTGCGTCGACCACTCTTCGGCGAACGAGAGTAAGCCGGCGTGGGGCGTCCCCTTCGATCGGGTGGCGTGCGACTCCAGACTCCGGGACAGCGGCCCGTCACCGGTCCGTGCGGCGAACCGCACCGCGTTCTCGAGCGACGGGTGGATCTGCATGCGCAACACCGCGCGGCCGATGAGGTTGGGCGTGTCGCCAAGCGCCTCGGTTCGACGGAACGCCGCCGCGAGGTGGGGCCACGAGTGCACGCCGTGGATCGACGCGAGCGAGGCCGTAAGCGCGAGGGCGCCGACGAAGAGGATCGGCACGTCGAACAGCGCCAGGGGCAGCGGCACGAGCGCGCCGAGCACCCCGGCGCCGTACCCCGCCCTGACGACGGTCTCGGCGTCGTACGGGGCATCGATGAACCGAACCGAATCGACGAGGTCGTCGCTCGTATCCACCTCGTAGGGGTAGAGCCCGGCGAGACCGGTGACGAGGGTCGCGTATACCGTCACAGCTCTCACCGTCGATCGGCGTACGCTGCGGCGACCTCGGCCGGCGAGACGCGCCCGTCCTCGGCCAGCGTCGCCACGACGTCGGTTCGATTCGCGATCGCTCGCCGGACGTCGGCGTACTCCTCTGTCGGACCGGCCATCGCGTTCACGAAGCGACTCTCCCCCCGATCGATGCGACCCGTCGACGCGGCCTCGGCTCCGTCGAGTTCGTAGAGCGGCTCGAACCAGACGTCGTCACCGCTACCGAGAACCTCCTCGACGCGGGCGACGCGGCGGCTTCGACCCGCCGGCGTTCGGTACGTCTGAACCGTGACGACCAGGTCGGTCGCGCCGAACGACGACGGCTCGACCTTCAGATCGGAGACCACTCGCTCGTAGACGTCCGCGGCGCCGTCGCCGTGGATCGTTCCCAGCACCGCGTTCGCGTTCGCGCCGACGCGCATCGCTTCGTAGAGTACGCGCGCCTCCTCGCCGCGGATCTCGCCCACCACGAGCGCCCCGTCGCCCAGTCGGAGGGCCGTTCGCAGCGCGTCCGCGGGCGGGATCTCCGGCCCGTCGCCGGTGCTCGTCCGGAGCGCCTGCACGTCGCGTCCGACCGACTGCAGCGGCCCGACCGGGAGTTCTGGGGTGTCCTCGATGATCACCGTCCGGGTGTCAGGGGTCACCTCGTAGAGCAGCGTCCCGAGCAGCGTCGTCTTCCCCGACCCGCGGGTGCCGGCGATCAGCGTCGCCGCGTTGCGCTCGACGGCCGTCGAGAGGAAGCCCGCGACCGCCGGTGGCATCGTTCCGTTGGCGACGAGTCCCGGCAGCGTAAACCGATCGTCGGACCGTTCGCGGAACGCGAAGCCGATGCCGTCCGCCACCGGATCGGTGACGCCGGCGATCCGAAGCCCCCGTCCGTTGGTCAGCGACGCCGTCGCGTCGATCGTCGGCTTCGCCCGCGAGAACGCCCGGCCGCTCGTCCGTCTGACCCGCGAGGCCAACGCCTTCGCCCCCGTTTCGGTGAGGTGGACGTTCGTCTCCATCGCCACCCCGTCGAGTTCGACCCGGAGTGGGTTCGCCGTCACCGGCGACGTGACGTAGGCGTCGGTCACCTCGGGGTCGGCGAACAGGTCCTCGAGGACGCCGTACCCCTCGGTGTGTTTCTCGAGGACCGTCGTCAGCGTCGGATCGACCGGTTCGTCGGAGACGAATTCGATCGCCCGCGAGGGGGCGCGGTCGCCCTCGACCCATCCTTCGGCGATCGCTTCGTAGCCGTCGACGACCAGTCGGCGCTCGGCCGGCGACAGCGAGAGGTCGACGGCGTCGAGGGCGTACAGCGGCAGTCGATCCTCGCGCTCGTAGATGCGCGCCGTGCTCCCGGTCTCGAGGTCGCGGACGTCCGCCAACCTGGCGGCCCCGCCGATCGATCGGTCGACGTAGTAGTACGCGATCTCGAGGCCGACGCGGGGGGAGAGGACGTCCGCGTACGAATCGACGTCGGCGACGGCCGACAGCAACCCGGACTCGATGGCTATGTCGCCGATGGCGTCGACACGCGTCTCGAGCCCGTCTACGGCTCCGATCGGATCGTGGGCGACCTCGCGCGCGAGCACCGCATCGCGGGTGCCGAGCAGTTCGATGAACCGACCCGCGGCGCCGAGAAATCCGGTTCCAGCCTCGTCGTACCGGCGCTTCAACCCGTCGGCGAGGACGACGATCGCCTCCGCTTCGCGTTCGGCGAGCGCCTCGACGACCGTTCGACGGCAATCCGGGGCCGCCGCGAGATCCCCGTCACACGCCGAGGCGTTCACCACGAGCGTCCGATCCTCGACCGTCAGCTCGCAGGCACAGGGGCCGCCGGACACCTCGTCGTCGAACAGCTCGCCGAGGCCGACCTCCGCGAGGAGTGTCCGAACCGTCCGGCCGGTCACTTCTGATGGCATACCGCCTCTGGAATCGCCATCCGATTTAAACCTGAACGGGGGAATCGGTGTCGGGTCCGGGGCCGACGGTCACGCAGACGGCTCGGCAACTACGACTGGGTCGCCGTTTTCGTCCGGCACGAGGACGAGCCGGAGCGTCCGCGTTCCGCTCCCCTCGATCTCCGTCGACCGGTCGTCGGTGGGATCGCGGTAGACGATGCGCTGCTCGATCACCTCCCGATCGGTCGTTCCGTCGTCCAGGACGTACCTGGCGATGCTCGCGTCGGCGTCGGCGACCGGTTCGATCTCGAGGTGCGAGACGCCCTCGGTGATGAGCGAGCGGCCCGGAATCGAGAACTCGACGACGCGCTGGGGATCGGGGTGGCCAGGCGGGGTGAGTTCCTCGTACTCGGCTAACTCCACCGCCGCCTCCTCGACGTCCGCGATTCCGCGGTGGAGGTCCCGCTCGGTGGTGTCGCTCGCACCGGCGTCGATCGCCGCGCCGGCCAGCCCCAGGATCGCCACGGTCAGGAGTGCCGCCAGCACGTATCGGATCATGCGAACCGGGCGCGTAGCGACGCCAGCAACCCCTCCTCGTCGGAGTGGTGGTCTTCGGACCCGAGCCCTCGATCCACTGCCCCGTCGTCCGTCGCCGACGCGACCCCGTCGTCCACGGCGGAGTCAACGGCCGTCTGGTTCGCGGAGGAAGCCCGGTGATCGGCACCATCGGCAGCGATCGGACGGGATCCGCCGTCGCCCTCGACGAGGTTCCGAACCGATCGCTCCGGGGTCGATTCGTCGTCGAAGCCGAACTCGAACGCACCGACGTCGTCGGTCGACTCGCCGGCCGTTTCTGACGCGTCGTCCTCGGTGTCGCCGTCGAATCCGTCTCCGTCGGCATCCGCCTCGTCGGACGGCGAGTCCGCCTCGAGGATTCCGCCCTCGAGATCGGCAACGTCGGTCTCGAGGGCTTCCACCCGTCGCTCGAGGCGGTCGACGGTCGCGACGGCCGAGGCCGCCCGTCGTTCGACGCCGTCGTTGATCGACTCGACGGTGCCGACGTAGCCCTCGATCGACTGGACGGCCGCCTCGAGGTCGGCGAGGCGCCGTTCGTGTTCGTCGCCCCGGGTCTCGAGGTCGGCGACGGTCTCTGTGAGCGACGTCAGCTGACCCAGTTCGTCGAGCGCCACGTCGCCGTCGACGACGACGCGTTCGACGGCGGCGAGGCGTCGATCGAGACGATCGATGTCGGTCATACCCGTCCGTTCCGCCCGATCGAATTTAAACTCGAACGCGGGAGTTGCTGTGAGGGGGTCCGGTTCCGGAATCGGCGGCCGAAATCGTCAGCCGACGTCCGCCACCTCCCGGGCGCTCGGGCTATCGCCGCCGTGGGGCGTGTCTCGATGTCGGATTCGTGCGACGTGGATCGTCTCCGTCGCGTCGTCGATCACGACCACCTCGCCGGGTTCGGTCGGGAGCCGCTCGTCGAGGGGCTGGTTCAGATACGTCGGCCGGGCGGCGTTCAGGGCGGCGATGTCGACCTCCGCGGTCAGCCGGTGGGAGACCAGCACGTCGGACTGGGAGATCGCGGTCTCGGAGACGGCGCTCGGCCGCTGGGTCGCCAGGACGAGGCTGACGCCGGGTGCTCGCCCGCGCGAGAGAATCGTTCGAAGGGCGGACTCCGCGACGCCGTCGAAGAACGTGTGGGCCTCGTCGATCAACAGCCACGGGAGGCGGTCGATCGTTCCGTCGATCCGCGCGCGGTAGAGCGCCTCGCCGACGCCCCGACAGACGGCGTTCATCGGCGCGGCGTCGAATCCCGAGACGTCCAGAACGGTGATCTTCGATCCCCCGAGGTCCGCCGCCTCGAGTCCGTCGGGATCGAATACGCCCCACGAGTCGGCGAGATCCACGTGGTTGATCGCAGCGCGCACGTCGACTCCCGGGGCGTCGGCCGTCTCGACGCGTCGACGCATCCCCTCGAGCGTCCGCGCCTCCTGAGCGGCCCGCCAGACGAGCCCGCCGGCCCCGCTCTCGGGGGAGAGTCCCAGGAGCGAACACCACGATCTAGGGTCGAGCGCGTCGGCGGAGATCGCTGGCTCGTCGACGACCTCGACGGGGACGGGGTCGCCCTCTACGGGGGCGTCGAGCGTCGAAAAGACGCCCATAGGATCGATTAACACGGGCGCGACGCCCGGCGCTCGAGCGAGTTCCTCGGCGACGACGCCAAGCGTGTACGACTTTCCGTACCCCCGTTTTCCCACGATCAACATCGCGTGGGGACCGTCGAGGTCGACGTACAACGCCGCACCCTCGCTTCCGTCGAGCGCGCGGTACCGGCCGAGGTAGCCCGCTTGCTCGGCCTCGGCGCCTGATCCGCGTCCGATGACGAAACGCATGGGTCGACTTGCTCGCCCCATCCGATTTGAAGGTTCGCCCCTCGATCAACCGCGTTCACCCCGCTCGACCGCATTGCTACCCCTTCATCGCGTTCGGTCCGCGAAACTGACGGCCCGAAAGACGCCGCCACGAGCGCTCGAGTCGACTCGCGACCGACTCGAACGCCTCGAGCGCCTGGGCGTCCGGATCGTGATCGCGGACCGGCGTCCACCGCGACTGGGCCTCGGCCAGCGCGTCCTGCCGTTCTACGAGCGTCGTCTCGACGCCGAGCGCCCGACCGAGCCGGTCGGCGAGTTCGGCGTGGCGGTCGCGATCGGCCACGTTCAACACGGCTGCACCGACCGGCGTTTCGAGCGCTTCGGTGAGGCCGTACGTACGGAACGCGTCGACCAGTGCCGGTCTGCCGGGCGTGGTCACGAGTACGACGAGATCGGCGCTGTGGAGCTGCACGCCCACGTCACGGGCGAGTCCCGCGGGACAATCGACGACGACGCATCCCCACGTCCGCTCGAGTCGCTCGAGCACGGGTCCGAACGACTCGAGGGTCGACGCGCGGGCGCCGGAGAGCGTCCGGCCGCAGGGAAGCAGGGTGACTGGACCGATCTCGTCGACGGCGTCGACGGGATCGACGCGTCCGGCGAGGACGTCGTGGAGGTCGGGGCCGGTCCCGGGCGGCAGGTCCGCGGTCGCGAGATCGGCGTCGACGACGATGGCGTCGAGTTCGCGACCGAGGTTCCACGAGGTGGTCGTCTTCCCGACACCGCCCTTCCCACCGGCGACGGCGACGATCATGGGTCGTACTCGAGCACCTCGCTTGCGGGACGCCAGCCGTCGAGGTCGGCGAGCACCTCGTCGGACGAGCGGGCGGACTCGTCCCCCTCGTGCCGGTCGCTCGAAACGACCGCTACGGGAGGATCGGTCGGCGGGGCCGGACTCGAGAAGCCGACGCCGCGGCTTCGCCCAGGACGGATCGTCGCCTGCCAGACGGCCTCCGTCTCGGCTCCGGTCTCCGACACCTCCCAGCGCGGATCGAGGACGCCGGATCGCCGTGGCGGCCACACCGGCCCCTCGAGACGGCTGCGAAGGCGAACCCGCTGTGGCGTCGACCGCGTGTTCGTGATCACCGTTCGCACCGTCGTGATTCCGTTCGTTCGGTTCGCGTTCGATTCGACCGTTACCATGGTACTGCTCTCATCGAAATCACGTTCGGGTCGCTACGCAGGTTCAGCCGAGCACTCGTCGACGTCCGCTGGAGGTTCGGTGCTGTCGTACCCTCGACTGCTGCCGGTGCGGTCGTCGACTGGTTCCTCTTCCTCGTCGGTGCCGATATCGACCGTAGCGCCGTCGTTGGCTGACACGAAGGCGGTCAACGCATCGGGCGACGCGAGTACCCAGAGTTCGTCGCCCGCGCGAAGCGTCTCGCTGTCGTCCGGCATCGGGACTGCGTCGCCGTCTCGAACGACGACGAGGACGCGGCCGGGAAGCCAGCCGACGAACTCGCCGGCGAGCGGTCCGTCGGTCTCGACGGCGAACGCGGTCACCGTCTCGTCAACGGTCCGCAACGTGGAGACGAACTCGTAGCCGTCGGACGGTTCGTCCGGGTGCGTTACCAGCCGGTAGCGGCCGTCTGGCGAAAGGTCGGCGGCCCGTTCGGCGTCGACGATCACGGTGGCTACTGAGCCGTTCGCCGTCCGAAGCGTACCAGTGGCGACCAGCCGTCCACGGTCGTGCTCCTGGGCCGATCGGATTTCGACTGGATCGCCGGGACACGCGTTCGGAGACGGATCGGCTCGAATCGCCACGGCGACCGCGTTGGGTGGAAGCATCGAGCCCAGCCCCGAGGCGCGACGGCCGACGAGGACGCGGTCGACGGTCCCATCGTCGGCCATTCGAACGTCCGCGTACCCGACGTCGTACTCGCGCTCGAGGTGGCGTTCGATCCGCTCGCCGCGCTCGGACGGCGAGAGGCCGTGTGGAAGTCTGACCGTCGATGCCGAGAGGGCCCGTCTCACCGACGGTTCGACTGGGCGGTATCCCTCCGCGTCCTCGACTCGGTCGGGGAGCGTCACGTCGACGGCGAGGCGGGCGGATCGGACGGTTGCCGCCGCTTCGCCCCTGGTCTCGATGCGCGACAGGCCGGTAACCTGCAGGGCGATCCGATCGCCAAGCCGACCGCAGGCGGCGGAGACGATCCCGGCGAGCAGAAACGTCGCGAGCAGGTAGCCAGCGCCGAAGTGGTGATCGAGGGCGACGCCCTCGAGGAGCGTTCCTGCCGCGACGATCGTCCACGACAGGTAGCTGGCGACGAACGAGAGACCGAGGAAGGCGGCGGCACCGGCCGGCGGCGCCCGCGTCGTCATCCACCGATAGCCGACCGCCGTGAGCAGGCCGACGGTCGCTGCGAGCAGCGTCGAACCCGTGACGCCGATGGCGGCCTCGCGGAGCAGGTCGTACCACTCGGCCTCGATCATCGGGCGCTCACCTCGCGCGGAGCGGCCACGAACGCCATATCAGCGTCCGCAAGGCGATCGCGCTCGCCGTCGACGGCGAACCGCCATCGCTCGTCGCGACGCACGCCGAGGATGTCGGCCGGATCGATCGACTCGTCGGGAGACTCGACCGCCGTCACGGGCCGCTCGGCCGAAGAAAGGAGCGTGGCCGCCTCGAGCGCGGGGTTGTCGCCGCTCGGCACGACCGCGACGCGACACGCCTCCTCCTCGAGGAGCCGCCGAGCGTCGACGGTTCGAACCGCGACCGTGAGCCGTCCTCGACCGCCGTCGAAGCCGACGCCTGCGAACCGGCGGTCGTCGGATCGCCCGTTGAGCGCCTCGGCGAGGTCGTCCTCGTCGACGTCTCGGAATTCTGTCTCGCCGCCGGTCGCGAGCACAGTCCCCCGAACAGTCTCTCCGTCGACCCCAATCGCGACCTCGTCGTCCGGTTCGATCCCGATCGGGAGCAGCCCGGATATCGTTACTGCGCGTACGTCGTCGGAGAGGGTCGTCGCAACCCCCTCGTCCGGCGGCGCGGCGGCGATCGTTGCTTGGCCCCGCCCGTCGATCGAAACGTCGACGCGCGGGAGCGCGTACTCGCTCCGAAGTCGGCGCTCGAGGCGTCGCTCGAGTTCCGACAGCTGGAGGTCCGCCGGGAAGCGCCAGGCGCCGTCCTCGAGTGCGGTCCGGAGTGTGGGGGCCAGCGGCGGGTAGCCCTCGAACTCGCGGATCGCGCCGGTCGGTCGGATCGTCACCTGACCGGCGGCGTCGACGGCGTCGATCGCGTCGGCCGAGAGGCAGTTCCCTCTGACGATCGGGAGGGCTCGATCGCGTGGAAGTTCGGTCGCGACTCGGTTCCCGTAGCTCGTCGCGAGGACGCCGAGGACGCTCGCGACGACGGCCGCAGTCACCAGCCGGAGTGTCTGGGAGGGGCCGACGCTCGGGTCGAAGATCCCGGTGGAGACCCCGGTACCGATCACGAGCGGGACAACGATTACAACGCCGACGCCGAGGGGGAGCGGACGAGCCCGCCAGAGACGGACGCCGACCGCGAGTAGCCCGACCAGCGTCGCGCCAACGAACCCGTACGCGAGGCCGTACGAGACGCCGATCAGCGATTCGTACGGGAGATCGATCATTCGCGGATCACCTCAGTCGGCCCTCGGCGGTGATTCGACCGGCATCACGCCGCCGTCGTCGGCGAACTCGAGCGCGACGGTCCCGGTGAGCCCGGCTTCGGCCCGATACTTGGTCACCGTCAGGGAGTGTTCGACGTCGGCCCCGACGCCGGGTGCGGCGGCCTCGAGTGCGAAGACGGCGTCGGCGGCCCGGAGGGTCGCGGATCGGTTCGGCGGGCCGTCGTCGAGGCAGTGGAGGATCGCGACGCCGTCGGTCTCGGCCATCCGCTCCACGAGTTTGTCCAGAAACGAGACGTACGTGGATCTGTCACGTCGCTCGAGTTCGTCGACGGGATCGACGACGACGTTCGCCGCGTTCGGGAGCTTGCCGATCAGATCGATCGCCTCGTCGATGGCTCCCTCACCGACGACGCGCCTGATCGTGGGATTGCCAGCGCTCGCGGAGGCGGACTCGACCGCACGGCGGACGGTCGCGCGCGACCGGTCGGTCGAGAGGTACAGCGTTCCGCGAACGCCGGTGGCGCGGTAGAGGACGTGTTCGGCCTGGCTCGCGGGATCGGCGACGAGCGCGACCACGGTTCCCGGCGGGAGGCCGCCGCCGAGGTGACGGTCAAGCGCGTCGATTCCGGTGGGGAGGCGGTCGCCGGCGTACGCCGGCGGCGCCCGATCGGCCGGCGACTGGGAAGCCAGCCGCTCGAGAATTCCGTCGAACGCCACTTCGACCTCGTCGTTCAGCAGTGGTGAGGGACGCTCCGGAAGAGAACCGAGCAGCGGGACGCCCTCCCAGCGCGTCGCCCGTTCCGGTACGTCGGTGCACTTGTTCAGGACGGCGCCGAAAATCGGGACGCCGAGCCGGCGGGCCATCTCGATCGTCGTCTCCGCGGCCGCCAGGCTCCGGTCGGCGTCCGAGGCGACCACGACGACGCCGTCGGCTTGACGCAGCGGATCGACGACGTCCGGACCCGCACCGGACGGACAGTCGATCAGCGCCTGGACGCCGCCGACGTCGAGGTGCTCGCCGAGCGTACCGAACTCGAACGTCTGGGAGGACGTCGGCGCGGGAAGGATTCCGACGTCCGACGCTCGCGGGTGGGGCTGGGCGAGGTCCCGTGCGTCGATCCCCCTGGCGAGTTCGGCGAGCGTCGGCTTCCGGTCGACGTCCGCCATCACGTGCAGGTTCGGAAGCTGTCTGTCGGCGTCGATCGCGAGGGCTGGCGTGTCCGCTCTGGCGAACGCTTCCGCGAGACCGAGGGTCACCGTCGACGTCCCGCAGCCGCCTTTCGATCCGGCGATGGCGATCATACCGCCGTTGGGTTCGCCTTCCCTTTTAAACCTGACCGGGCGCAGCGGTTTTAGTGTGAGGTGATACCACGCCTGTGAGGAGGCACCGAGGAGCGCACTTCTCATCGGTTCGACGGCTGTCGTTGCGGGGATGATCGGCTGTTTCGGTCAAAAGACGAGGATCGATCTGCTGCGGAAAACGGGGGGAGCACTCCTCCGAAGGAGGCGACGAGGCCCAGAGGGGTTACACTCGACGAATCCGGTCGAACTCGTCGACGGAGTGCTCGTGCTCGAAGTCGGAGGTTGTCTCCTGTCTACTGGGGTGAGGGCGCGGCACCGGTGCAATCGTCGTGGCGTTGATCCGTGAAAGGGAGGGGATACGGAAGTCGTGGGCGCTCGAGACGGTCGACAGCGGCGATAAGACCGAAAACGGTGACGGCGGTAAGGCCGAAAACAGCGACGATGAGTGATCGGCCGAGGCCGGGTCGACTGCAGGGTAACGGGGGTCAGTACAATCCGCCGTCGACGGTCTTGTCGTCTAAGACGTCCTGCTTTCGATCGACGTGGTTCTGATCATCGCGTCCGATTCCCGTCATAGGTTGGTCGCTGTAGTCGACCGGTCCGTCGGTCTGTTTCGCCTCCGCACCCGGTTGGTTTCCGATGTAGACGATGTTCGGATCCGTCCCCATATCTTCGAGCAGGGCGAAAGTCGACAGGTTGCCGGTCTCGGTGGTGGTCTCGAAGTAGTCCTCGTCGCGGTCCTCGAACGTCGCGCCCTGCTCGCGCGCCAGTTCTTCGCGGGCCTGCAGGTACTGGTTCGGCTTGCTCTCCGGATCGTTCATGTCGCCGAAGTGGATGACGTTCATGCCGGCTTCCGCGCAGGCTTCCTCGCAGGCGGTCGTTCCGACCTGATCCTCGCCCTTCAACCCGTCCTGTCGGGTCGGACAGAACGTACACTTGCTCATGGTGCCGCGCTGAGCGCGGCTGCTGACCGGTCGGTCGCGCGCGTCCCTGAGGTGGCCGCCCTCCACGTCCTCGTTTTCTTCGCGGATCTCCTCTTCGGTGACGTCGGGTTCGGCCCACTGGAAGTAGTTGACCCCGTACGGACACGCGACCTGGCAGTACCGGCAGCCGATACAGACGTCGTAGTCGGTGAGAACGAGACCGTCGTAGTCTCGCGTGTGACGGGCCGTCGTCGGACACACTTTCTCGCAGGGCGCGTCGTTACAGTGTTGGCACGGCCGGACGAGGAAATTCATCTCCCCCGGCGCGGCGTCGTCCGGGACGGGATTCTCGTCGTCCTCCCAGGCCATGACGTACATCCAGTTGGAGCCGGGATCCCAGTTGTGTTCGTCCTGACAGCCGATCACGCACTGGAGACAGCCGTCGCAGCGCTCGAGGTCGATGACCATTCCCCACTGCCTTTCTCCCTCCTCGTCGACGTCGACCGGCGCGTCGTCCTGTACCGAAGGGCGCGCGTCTTCGTTCGTCGCCCACGCGCCGAATCCGACGGCCGCTCCGGCGGCACCCATCTTCTTCATCGCTTCGCGGCGATCCACGTCGCCGTCCCCGCCGAGTTTCTTCAGCGCGTCGGCGAACGCCTGACCCGCCCCAGCTCCCTCGTCTTGGGCGGCCTCGTAGGCGTCCTTCGTCGGCCGATCGTCCACGTCGAACTCCTCGAGGACGTCCTCGTGGTATTTCTCGTGAAACTCGGCCTCCGAGAGTTCCCCCTTGGTGACGCGCATGGCGTCGCGCGCCATGTCGATGCCGAGTTGCGTGTCGTACTCGGTGTCGTCGAGCATCTCCTCCAGCTCTGTTTGCCACGTTTCGCCGAGCGGATGGAACACCTCGTCGTCTCGTGAATCTGTATTATCAGGAGAGCTCATGCTAATATCCCGTTCGAGTGGTATCCGTGCTCGATGAGAGCATCCACTGACCTAGCACATGCATTGAATGTACATAAAGAACAGTGAACGATATGCTTTAACTCAAATTTCTAAACTAATGGAATAATATGCTTCGGAACGACACATTCAGCGTTCCGACGACGCCGACGAGTCCGGCGATTCGGAGACGAGGACGACCGCTTCGCCGTCGATAACGACCTGATCGTCTTCGTTCGACACCGTCGTTCGCAGTCGGTACCTGTCGCTGCCCAGATCCTCGACGATCTCGCACTCGGCGGTGACGGTCTCGTCGAGTTCGACCGGCGCGTGGAACTCGAGGTCTTGTGAGAGGTAGATCGTGAGGCCGGGCAGTCGGGCGAGCGCGGCGCTGATCGTCCCGGCGACGAGCGTTCCGTGGACGATGCGCCCGGCGAATTGCGTCTCCTCGGCGAACTCGTCCTCGAGGTGGAGTCGGTTCGTGTCGCCGGTGATCTGGGCGAACGCGGAGACGTCGGCCTCCCGAATCGGCTTGCTGAACCGCACGTAGTCGCCCACCTCGAGTTCGTCCCGTTCGTCGCTGCTTCGGACCATCGACCAGCTCTCGTTGCCGAAAGACAGTTCGACGACGGGGGCGGGGTCCTCCGCCCCCGACGCCCCCGTCGACGCGGAGGGCGACGAACGCGACCCCGATGGACGGAGCCCCATCGCGGCCAGGACGGCGTTGTTGGCCTCCACGTAGCTGTTGAGCGCGTGCTGTGAGACGTCCGTCCACTGACGAAACGGCGCGAGTTCGGCGTCGAACGACGTTTCCTCGCTACTCATTGGTCTTCACGGTCCGAGGACGGTCGCACACTGTGCCGTGTAGGGGCACGGTGACTGGGCACGCGGAGCATATACGTGTGATACCGTCTCCTGCTCCTTTGGGTCGTCGCCAAACTGTGTGGGTATCGACGGAAGACACACCGCTTTTCCTCGCGCCGGCCCTACCGAGTCGCGTGCAGTGCCACGTCTACTACGAGGGCGACGACGACCCGGAAAAGTGTACCGCCCGTCGCCTCGAGCGGTTCGACCGGGCGATCCTCCACCGGTCGATGCGGGCGGTGCCCTACGGGGTCGTGTTGAATCCCCACGCCGACCGGGCCCTCTCGCCGGCGGACAGGGCCGAGGGCCTCGACACGCTCGTCGCCCTCGATTGCTCGTGGGAGTCGGCCGAGGAGGCCGCGTTCTCGATGCGCGGGGTTCACCGCGCCCTCCCGTTCCTCGTCGCTGCGAATCCCGTCAACTACGGCCGCCCGTTCCGGCTGACGACCGCCGAAGCGCTCGCCGCCGCGCTCTCCATCTTCGGCGAGCGGGAGGAAGCCGAGAACCTCCTCGAGCCGTTCCGCTGGGGCGAGACGTTCCTGACGCTCAACGAGGAACCGCTGCGTCGGTACGGCGAGTGCGCCGACTCGAGCGAGGTCGTCGCGGTCCAGGACGACTACCTCGCCGACGAGTGACCGTCCAGCGGATCACAGCGGTTATATGGCGCCACCGGTTACCCGTCAGGTATGGCCAGTTTCGACGCCGCGGAAAGACGGACGCTCGAGAAGATGATCTGCATGCGCTGTAACGCGCGCAACCCGAAGCGAGCCGACCGCTGCCGCAAGTGCGGCTACGCGAAGCTCCGCCCGAAGGCGAAGGAAGCCCGAGCCGCCTAACGCCCGTCGACCTCGACTTCTCCGCCCGCAGCGGCAGTCGATTCCTACCGAACGAGAGCGGCTGCACCGTCAGTCGCTCCCGGAACGAGTCGGTCGCGACGTTCTCGCCGTCGACGTGCCCGCGTTCGGTCACTCGTCCGGGTACTTCGGCTCTCGCTTCGCAGCCCGCTCGAGCGCCGTCTCCACGACGTCTCGCACGTCCCCGTGGAAGACGCCGCCGTGTCCAGAGTACATGTACTCGACGGAGTCGGGCAGCCGCTCGAGCAACCGATCGATGCTCTCGATGAGCGTCTCGCGGTCCTGGCCGGGCATGTCGGTTCGGCCGAAGCTGCCGTAATCGAACGCACCGTCGTCGTGGACGACGACGTCGCCGCCGTAGAGCGTCGTCTCGGAGACGAACGAGACGTGGTCGTCGGCGTGGCCGGGCGTGTAGACGACGTCGAACTCCTCGTCGCCGATTCGGACCGTGTCGCCGCCCTCGAGTTCGTGGGTCCGAGTCGGGTGGTCGGCGTAGGCGTAGACGTCCGAATCGAACGCCTCGACGACGGCCTCGAGCTGGGCGACGTGGTCGCCGTGCTGGTGGGTGAGCACGACCGCCTCGAGGTCGTCGGTGTGGGCGCGGATCTCCTCGACGACGCCGTCCATCGCGCCGGCGTCGACGAGCGTCGGTCGGCCGTCGGTCGCCAGGAATACGTTGCAGGTGAACGTCTCCGCGTTCTCGGTGACGTGGTGGACCGTCATGACTCTCCTCTACCCACACTGTCGCGGGCGGACCGGAAAAACGGTACCGTCCCCGCGGTCCCGTCGCGAATCTCGGAGACCGCCCACCGTCGGCCGTCCGACGCCGTTCACGCACCGCGATACTCCGTCCTCGTACGGCGCGGGTAACCGACTGACCGCGAGTTTTTTGACCCGCAAACGCCTATACCCTCGTGTATGGGATTCGGGAGCTACGACGAATCCGACCAGCAAGACATCGACGCTGATTTTGACGACGACGACGCGGTGGAGACGGACGAGAACAGCCACGAAGGAACCATCGAGTTCGAGAACGGCGCCTCGAGCGACGAGTTGCTCGACCGCCTGAAGGAGATCAAAGAGCAGGACTGAGTCGGTGAGGGGGCCTCCCATCGAATGAAAGCCGGGGTGCGGGCGCTGGGCGTCGCCGAATCCTCCCGCGGCGACCGGAGCACGCTCTCGGGCGCGGTGGTTCGAGCCGACCGGGTCGTCGACGGCCTCGCGTTCGCCACCTGCACCGTCGGCGGAACCGACGCGACAGACGCGGTGTGCTCGCTGCTCGAGGACGCGTGTCGGCCGGACGTTCGCTACGTCTTCCTCGGCGCTATCGCTCCGGCGTGGTACAACCTGCTCTCGCTGGACCGCATCGCCCGCAGTGCCGGCCGGCCGGTCCTCGCGGTCACCTTCGAGGAGAGCGACGGCCTCGAGGCCGGCCTGCGCGAGGCGTTTTCCGGCGACGACCTCGAAGATCGCCTCGAGAGCTACCGCTCGCTCCCCGAGCGGCGGCCGGTGTCGGTCCGCGACGAGACGGTGTACGTACGCAGCGTAGGCATCAGCGACGAGGAGGCCCGAGAGGTCGTCCGCGGGTTTACGCCCGAAGGCGGCCGTCCGGAGCCGATCAGGGTGGCACGACTCGCGGCGCGGGCCGCCGACTCGCACCGACGGTCCGTGGAGGACTCGTCGGGACCGGACTGCGACGAGTGACTCGGTGCAGCGGGTCGGCGGTGCAACCGGTCGGCGGTCCGGACCCGAAAACGGTAGTACGCCCACGGCCGAGCCACCACCATGGACGAAGTCGACGCAGAACGGATGGAGGGGCTCCACGTCCCCGCGTGCGAGCGGTGTCTCGAACTCATCGAGTCTCGCAGCCGGATCGTCAACGGCACCGGGCCCGAAGACGCGGACGTGCTCTTCGTCGGCGAGGGACCGGGCGCTCAGGAGGACGCCCAGGGGGAGCCGTTCGTCGGCCGGAGCGGGACGGTGCTCGACGACGCCCTCCGTTCGGTCGGCCTCGATCGCGAGACCGTCCGGATCACCAACTGCGTCCGCTGTCGACCCCCCGAGAACCGCGACCCGAAGAAGGGGGAACTCGCGAACTGTCGGGGCTACCTCGAGACCGAGATCGCCCGCCTCGAGCCGGACGTGATCGTCACCCTCGGGAAGGTGCCGAGCGAGCACCTCCTCGGGCGGTCGGTCGCCGTGACGAAGGAGGCGGGGGCGGTGGAAGACGTCCGCATCGACGGGGAAACCTACCGCGTGCTGCTCTCGGTCCACCCCGCGGCGACGCTCTACGACCGCAGCCAGGAGTCGACGTTCGAGGCCGCCCTCGAGAAGGCCGCCGACCTGGCGGGCGTAGACGGCGGCGGGAGCGGACAGACGCGCCTCGACGGCTTCTGAACGATCGAATTACGAGCGCCGCACTGGCGCGGACTCGAACGATTGCGGCCCGCAATTGCGCGAATGACAACGCACTTGAACGCGCCGAACCGAGGGATTCGTATGAGCACGGCCACGCCCACGTCCGAGTCCGAGGAGACGGTCGCCTCCGTCGTCGTCGTCGACTACGGGCTGGGAAACCTCCGAAGCGTCACCCGCGGCTTAGAGCGCGCGGGCGCCGCGGTCGAGATCACGGACGATCCCGAGGCGTTCGCCGAGGCCGACGGCGTCGTCCTCCCCGGCGTCGGCGCCTTCCTCGAGGGCGTCGAGAACGCCGACCCGATCCGCGAGGACCTCCTCGAGCTCGCCGAGGCGGGCAAACCCCTCTTCGGCATCTGCCTCGGCATGCAGATGCTGCTCACCTCGAGCGAAGAGGGCGAGACCGACGGCGACGCCGCCGTAACGGGGCTGGACCTGATCCCCGGAACGAACGTCCGCTTCGCCGAGGGCCAGAAGGTCCCCCACATGGGCTGGAACGAACTGTCCGTCGATCGCGGCCACCCGCTCGTCGAGGGGGTCGACGGGGAGTACGCCTACTTCGTCCACTCCTACTACGCGAGGCCCGACGACGGGGACGCGACCGTCGCGAGCACCGACTACGGCGTCGAGTTCCCCTCGATCGTCGCCAACGAAGCGGGTAACGTCTTCGGCACGCAGTTCCACCCCGAAAAGAGCGGCGAGACGGGGCTGCGGATTCTGCGTAACTTCGTCGAATTCTGTCGAACGGAGTGAGCGGACGCTAGTCGTCCGCTCGGGAGACCGTCTCGAGAATCGATTCCTCTCGGTTACTCGAGATCGTGCCACGTGGCGGAGCGAGTCCTCAATCGACGCGGTACCGGCCGAGCAGCGATTACAGCCCGGCGTAGGGCGACGGCTTCGCTTCCGTGAGCCGCCGGACCTGCTCGGCCGAGAGATCGATCTGTGCCGCCGCGAGGTTCTCCTCGAGTTGCTCGACCGTCCGCGCGCCGACGATGGGTGCGGTGACGCCGTCGCGGTGGGTGAGCCACGCCAGGGCGGTCTGTGCGGGGGTCGCGCCGACCTCCTCTGCGACCTCGTCGAGGACGTCGTGAACGTCGAAGTTCTCCTCGGTGAGGTAGGCCTCCTCGAAGCGACTCGACTCGGCCGCGCGCGACTCGCCGGTCAGCCCCTCCTCGCGGCTGTACTTGCCGGTCAGGAAGCCCTGCCCCAGCGGACTCCACGGGCACAGCGCGAGGCCGTAGTGGCGGCTCATCTCGAGGTAGTCGCCCTCGATCTCCCGGTCGACGAGGTTGTACCGCGGCTGGAGGACCGTGAAGGGGTCCCACCCCTCCCGTCGGGCGATCTCGTTGGCGCGGGCGACCTTCCAGGCGTTCGGCCGGAGCGTCGACGCGCCGAGGTAGTGGACCTTCCCCTCGTCGACGAACCGTGTGAGGGTGCGCATCATCTCCCGCGTGGGCGTCGCGTCGTCCCAGCGGTGGACGTAGAGGACGTCGACGTAGTCGGTGTCGAGCCGCTCGAGGATGGCGTCGAGGCGGTGGCTGAGGTTCTTCCGGTTGTTCCCCCGGCTGTTCGGATCGCCGTCGCGGATCTGCCAGTAGATCTTCGAGGCGATCGTGAACCGCTCGCGGTCGCGCTCGGCGAGCCAGTCGCCGATCCAGCGCTCGGCCTTTCCGGCGCCGTAGACGTCCGCGGTGTCGATGAATCGCCCGCCAGCGGCCGCGTAGGCGTCGAGGAGTTCGTGCCCGCGCTGTTCGTCGATTTCGACGTTGCCCGCCTCCGTCTCCTTGCCGTAGCGCCACGTGCCGAACTGCAACTCGCTCGTCTGGATACCCGTCGAACCGAACGGGACGAAGTCGAGGTCGATCGACGATGGATCTGACATGCGTCGAGGCTACGGTCGGTCGGTGGAAAAGCGTTCACGAATCGGAAGCCCACGCGGCGAGTCGAGAGACGCCCGTCGGGCCTCCTCGAGCGACCTCGCCGGAACAGCTACGTGCGCCGCCCGTGTGGTGCGGCCATGGGTCGACTCGAGGCGAACTTCGACGGCGAGACGGTGATCGTCACGGGTGCGGCGTCCGGCATCGGCCGGGAAGTCGCCCGCCGGTTCGGCGCGGCGGGCGCGTCGGTCCTCGTCGCGGACGTGGCGGAGGAACCGAAAGACGGCGACGTCCCCACCCACGAACTGATCGAGGACGAGGGCGGCACCGCCGAGTACGTCGAGACGGACGTGACCGACCGCGACCAGCTCGAGGCGCTTGTAGCGGCCGCCCGCGAGTTCGGCGGCGTCGACGTCATGATCAACAACGCGGGGCTGTACGTCGGCGGATCGGTGCTCGATCTCGAGCCTGAGGAGTTCGACCGCGTACACGCCGTCAACGCCAGGGGAACCTACTTCGGCACGCAGGTGGCGGCGACCGACATGATCGAGCGCGGGGAGCCCGGGTGCGTCGTCAACACCGCCTCGATCAGCTCGAGTCACGCGCAGTTCGACCAGGTCCAGTACGACTCCTCGAAGGGGGCGGTCCGGATGATCACCCGCGGCTCCGCGCTGGAACTCGCCGAGCACGGCATCCGGGTGAACGCGGTCGCCCCCGGCCAGATCGCGACGGAGTTCCTCGAGGGGTGGACCGAGGAGGCGACGGAGAAGGCGGCGTCGGACGACCTGCTCAAACCCGTGCCGCTGGGTCGCGCCGGCACGCCCGAGGACCTCGCCGGCGCATACCTCTACCTCGCGAGCGAGGACGCGAGCTACGTGACCGGCGAAATGCTGTACGTCGACGGCGGGTGGCAGGTCTTCTAAGTTCTAAGTCCGGTCGATTGGAGCTTCCGTGCCCGCCTACCAGGGGAACGAGAGCTCCCCCGGCAACTCGAGTTCTGCTGGCAGTACCGCCTCGGGAACCGCGTCGCTGCCGAGCACGTCCTCGCCGGGCGTCGCGTCCGTGTCGAACCCCGCGTCCGCGGGCTCGTCGTCTCGGTACTCCCGCGGCGGCGCGTGGTGGGCGTGGGTCCCCTCCGGGTGGGGGACCGTCCAGACGTGCAGCATGCAAGGCGTTCGGCAGGGAGGCTCGAGACTCGGGTCCGCGTCCTCGGCGTGGACGGCCCGGTGGGTCCACCACGCGAGGCGGCCGGGGAGGCCGGCGTGGTAGTGCCAGGGTGAACACACGCCCGGATCGCCGCTCGAGTGGTGATCGCCCTCGGACCCGTGACCGCCGTGGTCGTCGTGACCGGCGCGTTCACCGTGGTCGTCACGGTGGTCGTGATCCCCGCGGTCGTCCTCCGCGCCGATGACGCCGTTTCGCTCGGCGACCGTCTCGCCGTCGCCGTCCTCGGCCGCCGCATCGCTCTCGCCGTCCGCGCCGCCGACCTCGTAGAGCGTCGGCGGATCGACCTGCTTCCCCGATTTCACGGCGACGAACATCACGCCGATCGTCCGCCACGTCTCGTTGTCGACCAGCACCGACCCCGGCCGCTCTGGGTCGAGGATCGTCTCGCCCTCGATGTACTCGGGGTTCAGCCAGTGGGACCAGCCGTCCTCGCCGAAATCGAGTTTGTCGAAGTAGGGAACGAACCCGTCCTCGAGCAACGCCCCTACCGTCGGATACTCGGCCTCGAGGACCTCTGTAACCGCGTTCCGGAGCCCCCGCGTCACCGGATGCTCGTCCGAACATCCCTCCGTACTCGCCCCTTCGCAGTGGCCCATCGTCGGCTCGAGCGTGGCGTCCTGGCAGTCCGAGTCGTCCGACTCGAGGTCGACCGGCAGTTCCGGCCGGGCGTCGACGCCCGAACGGGCGCCCGCGGTGCCGGTCGCGCCGACGGCGAGGGCGCTCCCGGACGCCGCCAGCAGCGCTCTGCGGGTCACCCGCGAGCGAGCCGTCGATCGGCCGCTCGGACCAGAGTCGCCGGCGGATTGGGCGTCGGTGCCGTTCATGTCGTACATCGAACGGCTCGAGCGGACGTAAAGCCCGATTACCGGCGAGCCTGAAAGAACGCTCAAGCGAACGGTGGAGGAATTAGAGGAATTCCCGAACGTCGGAGTACCACATGTCGTGATAATCGAGGTGGCCGATCCGGCGGGCGATGGCGACCGCCAGCGCGTGCCAGCAGAGGTCGGTCGGATCGTCCGGATCCAGGTTGTACTCGCTGTCCTTGCAGGTACACCCCTGGCCCTCGACGATGTACTCGTCGTCGTAGCCGACGACGATGGTGAAGTCGCGGTAGACTTTGACCCGGTTCTCGGCGACGGCCTCGATGGCGCGAACCCCGCGGTCGCCGTGGAGCCGGGAGATCCGCCCGACGATCTCGGGCGTCAGCTCCCCCGTCTCCTCGAGCCGGGCTTGCCACCGCTCGACGGGGTTCCGTTCGGGCACGTCGGTGACTCTGTAGCGGACTGTAAAATCCGTTTGGTTGTGGAGAGCGGGGGATCGACCGGGGCGGACGGCGTTCTCGCGTCGACGCTCCGCGACCGCGTCGCGACGGGCGCTCGCGGCCGGGAGACCACGCCGTTTTTCGCCCCCGCCCGCCGACTGGGGAGCATGCGCGTCACGGAGGGCGGGGTCGACCTCGAGGTGCCCGCCGAACAGACCGAGGGCGTCGAGGCGCCGGTGTTCTACAACCCGCGCCAGGAGCTGAACCGGGATCTGACGATCGCGACGCTGCGGGCGTTTCGCGAGCGCGAGCCCCGAGCGGAGTCCTACCTGGACGCGATGACCGCCAGCGGCGTGCGCGGAGTTCGGGCCGCCGCCGACGGCTGGGACGTCACCTGCTCCGACGTCGAGACGGAGGCGGTCTCGCTCGCTCGGGAGAACCTCGAGCGAAACGGGCTCGAGGGGCGCGCTCGGGTCGAACACCGGAACGTCAACGCCCTGATGCACGAGGAGGCGTTCGACGTGATCGACCTCGATCCGTACGGAACGCCGATGCCGTTCGCCGACGCCGCGTTCGCGCGGTGTCGCGATCTCGTCTGCGTGACCGCCACGGACACCGCGCCGCTCTGTGGCGCCCACTTCAACAGCGGCATCCGCTCCTACGGCGCCGTTCCCCGCAACACGGACTACCACGCCGAGATGGGCGTTCGGATCCTCCTCTCGGCGCTCGGCCGCAGCGCGGCCCGCTTCGACGTCGGCGTCACGCCCCTGTTCACCCACGCGACGAGCCACTACGTCCGAACCTACCTCGAACTCGACCGCAAGGCCACCGCGGCCGACGCCGCACTCGAGGAACTGGGCCACCTCTCCCACTGCGAGGACTGCCTGTACCGCGAGGCGGAGCGCGGGTTGATCGCGGACCCCCTCGAGTCCTGCCCGAACTGCGGAGGCGAGCGGATCCTCGTCGCCGGACCGATCTGGCTGGGCCCGTACCGCGACCGCGAGTTCGTCAGCGAGGTCCGCGAGCGTATCCCCGACGAGTTCGACACCGCAAAAGCGGGGCGGGAACTGCTCGAGACGCTCGAGGCCGAACTCGACGAGCCGACGTTCTACGACCAGCACAAGCTCTGCAAGAACTGGGGCCTGCCGGCCAACGCGATGGACGACTTCCTCGCCGACCTCCGCGAGGCGGGATTCGAGGCCTCGCGGGCCCACTACGGCGGGACGGCGTTCAAGACGGACGCGGGCGTCGGGGAGATCCGCGAGGCCACCGCCCCGAGCCTCGGGGGAGACTGATCGGTCGGCTGTGTTGAATCACTAGATGGCGTCGGGATAGGTCGCTAAATCAAAGGAGTTGAAGCGGGAGAGTCGAGTTGTCCATGACCCAAATCTCCCGCTTCATTGGGGAAGTTGTGCCGCTCGCTCAAAGAGTCACTGGTGATGGAGACGAATCCGCCGCCCCGGAAGGTGGCGGCGGATTCGCCGACTATGCACGCGTTTCCCTGCACTGTCTGCGGATTTACCTCGATACGTCCTACCGAATGACGATTGACCTGCTCAAGGAGATGCCACAAATAACCGGGGAGATCGGCCTCAGCGCGGCCGATCTCCCCTCACCATCCACGTTGTGTAAGGCGTTCGACCGGATCAGTATGAGCGTCTGTCGAGTGTTGCTGCGCCAGTCGGCGCAGCTACACGACCCATCCGAACACGCTGCTATCGACGCAACATTCTACGAACGTGATCGTGCGAGCCGCCACTACTGCCAGCGAACCAATTACCGCGTTCAAACGCTCAAAGTCACAAAACTCGTCGATACAGCAACGCAAGCCGTTCTCGATCTCCACTGTTCGACGACGTTAGAAGGCAGCGATGCAGACCTTGCCGAGCAGATCGTCCGCCGGAATGCGGGCGATCTGCGGTCACTTGCCGCTGACAAAGGCTATGACAAGCAACAACTCCGTGAACGACTGCGAGAACTCGACATTCGCCCACTGATCAAACACCGGATCTTCGCTCCGTACGATTACGCACACAACGCCCGCATTGACGACGATCGGTACGCTCAGCGGTCAATGGCTGAAACCGTCAACTCAGCTGTCAAGCGCTCGCTCGGCTATGCCGTGCGAGCGCGTACCTGGTATCGAGAGTTCCGTGAAATCGCCTTGATGTGTGTCGTCTATAACATCAAGCGAGCCGTCAACCAGTGAAATCCAACGCAGTATGGCGATTCAACACAGCCGATCGGTCCGTCCGCTCCCGTCGCACCTACTCCGCTTCCTCAGCGTACAGCCGAACCAGTCGACACTCCGGACAGCAGACTCCCTGCAGCCTCGCCCTGCGTTTCAGCCCCAGTTTCCCCAGCAGACCGTCTCGAGCCCCGGTCGCGATGGACAGGCGCATGCTCTCACCGTCGCGAACGGGAACTGGTTCCATCGTGACGCCGCAGTCCGGACAGCGTCGGTGCTCCATACGTTCCGTTCGACGCAGGGGGAGAAATACCGACGGTTCGAGGAGGTCGGCCGGCGGCCGTAACTCCGGTCCCATATTTGACGCGGCGCCACGAATCACCGACCGTGATCGACCGACATCCCAGCTTCCGGGTGGCTCGCCGCGTCAAGCGGGTGGTCGTCCTCGAGCAGGTGACGCTGCTGTCGGCCGCCGTCGCATACTACGGGTTCGTCTCGCTCGTGCCGCTCGGGTTGCTGACGGTGGCGCTCGCGACGGCGACCGTTGGGGAGGAACTGATCGCGGCCCAGTTGACGGCCTCGGCCGACGAGCTCCTCACGCCGACGGCCCAGGAACTGATCGTCGAGGCCATCGGCGACAACTCCGGGCGCCGCGGGGCGACCGTCGTCGGGATCCTGGGCCTGCTGTGGGGGAGCAGCCGGATCTTCCGGGGCCTCGACAGGGCGTTCTCCGAGATTTACGGGACCGTGGCGACGAAGTCGTTCGTCGACACCATGTGGGACGTCCTGGTGGTCGTCACCGCCATCGTCCTCGGGCTCGCGATCCTGGCGGTTTTCGAGACGGTGATCGTCGTCGCACCGATCCCCGGCGTCACGGTGCTCGGCCCCGTATTCGTCTTGCTCGGCCTCGTCGTCGTCTTCCTCCCGCTGTACACCGTCTTCCCGGGCCCGGAGATCGACGTTCGCGAGGCGCTTCCCGGCACGCTCGTCGCCGCCGTCGGCTGGTTCGCGCTCAGCCGCGCGTTCGCGCTGTACGCGACGTTCGCCGGCGACTACGTCTTCTACGGCGCGCTCGGTGCCGTCCTGCTCGTGCTCGCGTGGCTCTACGTCGCCTCGCTTGTCATCCTGCTCGGCGCGACTCTCAACGCCGTCATCGCTGGGCGTGACATGGATCGGCAGCTACAAAGTCCCGGCGCGCGACAGTTTGCGATAGGAGCGATGACCGACGACGCCACGGGTCGAGACGAGGGACCGGCCGGAAACCGCGAGGGCTCGGGGACGGGCGCGGACGAGCGCGCCGAAACCACCGCCGGCGCGGACGCCACGACGAACGCGGACACCGCCGCGAGCGCCGACACCACCGCCGCCACGAGTTCGCGCACGCGAGACCGCGCCGACGACCCCGAGGTCCTCCGCGAGGAGATCGAACGCCTCCGGGATCGACTCGAGTCGTTCGAAGCCGACGTCGAGGACCGAACCGTCGACAAACCGTCGCTCGAGGCCGACCTCAAGCGGTACGTCCGCCGGCGCGTCCGGCGCGGCCACGCGACCGGCTGGGGCCCGTACCTCGTCTTGCTCTACGGGACGGCGATGACCGTCGCCGCCTTCTACTTCCTCGCCGACTCGGCCTGGGCGGCCGTGGCCGCGATGCTCGTCGTCTGGACCTCGACGCTCGGCGTCTACGTGCTGATGGTGCTGTTCGGCGCCGGCATCTCGCTGCTCGGCCTCCCCGGACGACTCCGCAACGCGATCGGCGAGCGACGGTCCTGAACCGCTCCGTCCAGCCCGTCTCGAGTCGACCGACCTCCCGTTTGGCCCGCCCACCGTCCGTGCGATCGTTCTCACCCTGCTCGACAGCTGCGTCCCGCCCGCACCCGGCCGGTCGCTCGACGCCGGTCGGTACGAAGGATCGACTGGAGGCAATGATGTAAGCAAAGAGCAGGGGGAGGAGCGAAACGAAAAGCCGCGGGAAGCGGTCGAAGCGGAACCGGTCCGACGGCAGAGTAGGTGGTTCGTGCGGACGTCTGAGACGGTCAGTTGCGAATCAGCTACCGGTCGGGACCGACCGGGGATCGAGAGTCACGCACCGCATACCCGATCAGAAGGTCTCGAGGTACCGGTCGAGTTCCCACTCGGAGACGTCGATGAGGTACTCCTGGAACTCCTGTTCCTTGGCTTCGACGAACTTGGAACCGACGTGCTCGCCGAGGGCCGCGAAGATCGCCTCGTCCTCCTGGAGCGCATCGACGGCGTCGCCGAGGTTCGACGGCAGCGTGTCGATCCCGTACTCCTCGCGCTTCTCCTCGTCGAACTCGTAGATGTTCTCGCGGACCGGGTCGGGGCACTCGAGGTCCTGCTCGATACCGTCGAGACCGGCGTGGATCATGACCGCGAGCGCGAGGTAGGGGTTACAGGACGGGTCGGGCGAGCGCAGTTCGATGCGCGAGGCGGCCGGGACGCGGGCGGCCGGCTTGCGGATGAGCGCCGAGCGGTTGCGATCGGACCAGGCGACGTAGACAGGCGCCTCGTAGCCGGGAACCAGGCGCTTGTAGCTGTTGACCGTCGGGTTGGCGACGGCGGTGATCGCGGGGGCGTGCTCGAGGATGCCGGCGGTGAACGACTTGGCCGTCTCGGAGAGGTTGAACTCGTCGTCGTCGTCGTGGAACGCGTTCTCGCCGTCTTCGTCCATCAGCGAGATGTGGGTGTGCATGCCGGAGCCGTTGATCTTCGGGATCGGCTTGGGCATGAACGTCGCGTGGAGGCCGTGTTCGGCGGCGATGGCGCGGACGACCGTGCGGAAGGTGGCGACGTTGTCCGCCGTCGCGAGGGCGTCGTCGTAGGTGAAGTTGATCTCGTGTTGGCCCTCGGCGACCTCGTGGTGGCTGGCTTCGACCTCGAAGCCCATGTCCTCTAAGCCGTAGATGATGTCGCGGCGGACGTCGCTCGCGAGGTCCTTCGGCGCGAGGTCGAAGTAGCCGCCGGCGTCGTTGGTCTCGGTCGTGGCGCGGCCCTCCTCGTCCTCCTGAAACAGGAAGAACTCGGGTTCGGGGGCGGCGTTGACCGTGTAGCCCATCTCGTCGGCGCGCTCGAGGGCTCGCTTGAGGACGTAGCGCGGGTCGCCCTCGAACGGCTCGCCGGTCGAGGTGTCGACGACGTCGCAGATCATTCGGGCGGCGGCGCCGTTTTCGTCGTTGCGCCACGGAAGGACGGCGAACGTGTCGGGGTCCGGAACGAGGCGCATGTCCGACTCCTGGATGCGGACGAAGCCCTCGATCGAGGAGCCGTCGAAGTAGATGCCCTCGGTGAAGGCTTTCTCCGCCTGACGAGCGGGGATCGAGACGTTCTTCACCAGCCCGAGGATGTCGGTGAACTGCAGGCGAAGGAAGTCGACGCCCTTCTCCTCGATCTCGTCCAGTACGTCCTGCTCTGCCGCGGTGAGGTTTCCGCTTGTCATCTTTCTCGTCGGGCTATCCGAGTATCCCTAGTACTAAAACCCTACTGTATCGTGCAAATCTTCCCCTTCCCATATGGAATTGGATATTCGTAAAGTTCTAATGGGTGCGGCGAGTGGTTGGACGTGATGACGTACGAAAATCTCGATGCAAAGTTGGTGAATGCACTCCTCGGGGACGGCCGGGCGAGTCTACGAAGCCTGGCGGAAGAACTGGACGTTTCGGTAACGACCGTCTCGAACCACCTTTCGGACCTGGAAGAGGAGGGCGTGATCGAGGGCTACACACCCCGGGTCAACTACGACGCTGTCGGCTACGACGTCACGGCGGTCATCCAGTTGAAAGTCGAGGGGAACGCCCTCCCCGACATCACGGACACGCTCAAGGAACACCGCCAGATGACCAGCGTTTACGAGGTCACGGGCGACTACGACGTGATCGCCATCGGCAAGTTCAAAGACACCGACGGCATGAACGACCAGATCAAGCAGTTGCTCACCGATCCGGATATCAAGGCCTCCAACACGAGCGTCGTCCTCAACGCCGTCACCGAGAACGAGCAGTTCGAACTCGAGGTCGACGACTAACTCGTTTCGCGTTCTCGTATCGACTGCCTTCCGGTTCGTTCCACCCGAGCGACGGCGTACCGGAACTCGACGACCGGCGAATCTGTAACCGACACTGACGTATCGGCTGATCGTCACTCGAGCGGCGTCGACCCGACCGGCGTGCACGTGGCCGATTCCGAACCTCCCCTCGGTCACCGAACGTACAGCAACGCCAATCCGAGCACCAGCAGGCCGAGACCCCACCACAGCGAGTCGCCGGGCAACAGTTTGAGCAGTAGCGTCACGATGCCTGACGTGAACACCGACCAGCCGACCGTCGTCTGATACGTCATAGTGTCGATACGCCGTCACCACCAATAGGTGCGCGGCTTGCCCGACTCCCCGTCGCAGCATTCGCTTCGGGGTCGTTCGCTAGCCACCCGTTTTTATATTCAACCCGTTTGAAGTTCACCCACCGACGCGGGCGGAGACGCCCGTCGGCGACAGTCATCCATGAGCGCACACATCGAACGCTGGTTCGTCCCGCCCCGAAACGTCTTCGGGTGGGGAGCGGCACAGGCGACGGGAAGACAGATCCGCGGCCTCGAGGGGAGCCCCGACCGGGCGTTACTCGTCACGGACGAGGGGGTTCGGGGGGCGGGCGTCCTCGATCCCGTCCTCGAATCGCTCGAGGAGGCGGGAATCGAGTACGAACTCTTCGACGAAACGGTTCCGGACCCGACCGGGACGGTCGTCGAGACGGCCGCTGAGCGGTTCGAGTCGACCGCCGCGGACGTGATGGTCGCCGTCGGCGGCGGGTCGTCGATCGACACGGCGAAGGCGGCCGCTGCGATGACGACCAACGAGGGGTCGATCTTCGACTACGCGGGATTGAACGAGGTTCCGAACCCGACGCCGCCACTCGCCATCCTCCCGACGACGGCGGGGACCGGCAGCGAGGTCACGAACTGGAGCGTCATCCGGAACGAGGAGGACGACGTGAAGTACTCGATCGGCGATCCGCACCTGCTGGCGGACCTCTCGATCGTCGACCCGTCGCTGACCGAGAGCGTGCCGGCGCCCATCGCGGCCGCCACCGGGATGGACGCGCTAACGCACGCGATCGAAGCCTACGTTTCGATCCACCGCCAGAGCCAGACCTCGGCGCTGGCGCTCGACTCGATCGAGAAGATCGGAACGTTCCTCCCGCGAGCCGTCGACAGGCGCGGATCCGACCGGGAGGCGCTAACGGCGATGGCGAAGGCGAGCAACCAGGCCGGTACGGCGTTCAACGGGGCCGGTCTCGGCGCCGTCCACGCGCTCTCTCACCAGGTCGGCGCGGCGTTCCGCGTCCCCCACGGCCTCGCCAACGCCGTCTTGCTCCCCTACGCGATGGAGTACAACCTCCTGCAGGTGCCCGAGGAACTGGTCGACGTCGCCGAGGCCCTCGGCGAGTCGGTCGACCGTTCCGCGCCCGCACGCCTCGAGGGGTACAAGGCGGTCCGCGCGGTCCGGCGCCTCTGCGACGACGTCGACATCCCGCGCACCCTCGAGGGCGTCGACGCCGACCGTGACGCGATTCCCGACCTCGCCGCGCAGGGACTGAGCGACGGCTCGCTCGTCGGGAATCCCCGACAGACGGACGCCGAGGACCTCGGGGCGATCCTCGAGCGGGCGTTCGACGGCGACCTCGAGTACGAATCCGTGCTGTAGGCGTACGCGGATCCGAACGCGGTCCCTCTTCGTAGCTCTCTTCGACGTCACCCACCGACCGTGAGCGGCGGATGGGTATCGGGATTCGAGGGAGGGTGGAACGGGGCGACTCGAGCGAAAACGAAACGATCGAAGCGAAAATCGGTGAGCAGGAGCGTACGTTGGTGATCGACGGAAGTCGTGTCCTCTGGACTGGCTCGATCGAAGGCGGTCGAGCGGTTCCTCGCCGTCCCTCACCGACGGCCGAAAAGCCGTTCAGGGTCACCTGTCGGCGAGCGAGCGGTTCGGAGAACCCGAGCGACGCCGTTCACCGAGCACGGACGGCGAACGGGCGAAGCCCGTGAGTCCGGAGTGCTCGGGCCGACGAGCGACCGGAGGGAGCGAGGAGTGCTTTTGGTCGAGCTTTTGCCGAGGGTGCGCGAAGCGCACCCGCAGAGCAAAAGGTCGGTTTACATCATGCCGCCCATTCCGCCTCCCATGCCGCCGCCCATTCCGCCCATGCCGCCCATGTCGTCCATCTCGTCGTCGCCATCGGTGGAGAGGTCGCCGGCGGCGATGATGTCGTCGATCTTGAGGACGAGGTTGGCGGCTTCGGAGGCGGAGGTGACGGCCTGCTCCTTCGCGTGGGCGGGTTCGACGATGCCCGCCTCGAAGGTGTCCTCGACGTCGCCGGTCCAGGCGTTCAGGCCGGCGTGGACCTGGCCGTCGTCGTGGGCGGAGCGGAGGTCAACCAGCGTGTCGATGGGGTCGAGCCCGGTGTTCTCCGCGAGGACGCGCGGGACGAGTTCGACGGCGTCGGCGAACGCCTCGACGGCGAGCTGCTCGCGGCCGGAGACGGAATCGGCGTAGTCGCGCAGGCGCGAGGCGAGTTCGATCTCGATCGCGCCGCCGCCGGCGAGCACGCGGCCGTCGGAGACGGTCTGGGCGACGACGTCGAGGGCGTCCTGGACGCCGCGCTCGAGTTCGTCGACGACGTGGTCGGTCGAGCCGCGCAGCAGGAGCGTGACGCCGTGGGCCCCCTCGCCCTCGACGTAGAACAGCTCGTCCTCGTCGTCGCGGGTGACGTCGCCGAAGCCGAGGTCGTCCGCTTCGGCGCTCTCGAGGTCGGAGACGATGTTCGCGCCGACGACCTCCTTGAGGAACTCGAGGTCGCTCTTCTTCGCGCGGCGGACGGCGAGGATGCCCTCCTTGGCGAGGTAGTGCTGGGCGAGGTCGTCGATGCCCTTCTGGCAGAAGACGACGTCGACGCCGAGGGAGGCGATGTGGTCGACCTTGTCCTTGAGCTGTTTCTCCTCGCGGTCGAGGAACTGCTGGAGCTGGCCGGGGTCGGTGACCGAAACCTCGGTGTCGATGTCGGTCTCCTCGACCTCGATCGGGTCGTTCAGCAGCAGGATGGAGGCGTCCGTCGCCTCGGTGGGCATGTTGTCGTGGACGGGGTCCTTGTCCACGATGCCGCCCTCGAGGAGCTCGGACTCGCCGGCGCCGCGGCCGGTCTGGGTCTCGATGTTGAGGAACTCGAGGTCGACGACGTTCTCGCCGTCGTCGTTCTCGACGGTGACGCTACCGACGGCGTCGACGATGAGCTGTGAGAGGTGTTCCTTGTTGACCTCGGCGCCTTTGCCGGTCATCGACGTCTCGGCGGTCTTGCGCAGGAGTTCCTCGTCGTCGGTGTCGATTTCCGTCGCGATGTCGTCGATCTCCTCGCGGGCCTGTTCCGCGGCCATGTGGAAGCCCTTGATGGTGGCCGTCGGGTGGATCTCCTGCTCGAGGAGGTCCTCGGCGTTCTTGAGGAGTTCACCCGCGATCGCGACGGCCGTCGTGGTGCCGTCGCCGGCCTCGTCCTCCTGTGTCTCCGCGACCTCGATGATCATCTCGGCCGTGGGGTTGTCGATGTCCATCTCCTTGAGGATGGTCACCCCGTCGTTGGTGATGGTGACCGATCCCATCGAGTCGACGAGCATCTTGTCCATCCCCTTCGGACCGAGCGTGGAGCGTACGGCCTCGGCGACCGCGCGGGCCGCGCGGATGTTGTAGTCCTGCGCGTCGCGGTCCTTGACGCGCTGGGAGTCCTCGCTCATCACGATCATCGGCTGTCCCTGCTGCATTCGCTGGCTCATAATCAGCTGAAGGATTGATTGTGATTCTATATAACTTTTTTTATATCGATCCGGCCCGTCGGTTCGACCGGAGCGCACGGACCACGGTAAATCGCACCAATGCGACCCGGTCGTGTGGACCGACGGAATCGAGCCGACCTCGTCGATCAGGAGGATGGGCTCCCCGAACCCCTTCCTTTATATATGTCGAATGCGCCCACGGTCGGTCTCCATCCGGCGAACGCGGGAGGGAACGGCGATCGACCGGCGGCGGTCGGCCGTCGACGGGGCGGGTCGGAACAGAACCGTTAACTTGCCGACCGTAAATCGGCGCACATGACGATCACAGCGGACCGCGTCCTCGTAACGGGCGGGGCCGGCTTCATCGGCGGCCACCTCGTCGGCCGACTGCTCGCCGACGGCGCGTCGGTGACGGTCGCGGACGACTGCTCGAACGGGAGCCGCGACCGAGTCCCGGACGGTGCGCGCTTCGTCGAGGCCGACCTCACCGACCCCGACGCGCTCGACGGCCTCCTCGAGGGCGTCGACCTCGTCTTCCACCTCGCGGCGTCGAAGCACGTGAACACCGACCGTCCCCACGCCCAGTTCGAGGACAACACCAGGATGACCCGGAACCTCCTCGAGGCGATGGCCGACGCCGACGTCACGGAGATCGCCTACACATCCTCGTCGACGGTGTACGGGGAGGCCCCCCGCCCGACTCCCGAGGATTACGCGCCCCTCGAGCCGATCAGCGCCTACGGGGCGAGCAAGCTGGCCGACGAGGGGTTGCTCTCCGCGCGCGCCCACAGCCACGACCTGACGGTGTGGAACTTCCGCTTCGCGAACGTCGTGGGGCCGGGGCTTCGCGGGGCCGTCATCCCGGACTTCATCGAGAAATTGCGCGCCGATCCGGAGACGCTCACGATCCTCGGCGACGGCCGCCAGGAGAAGTCCTACCTCCACGTCGATGACTGTCTCGACGCCATCTTCCACGCGATCGACCGCGCGGAGGGGTCGATGAACACGTTCAACCTTGGCACCCGGACGACGACCTCGGTCGACCGGATCGCCGCCATCGTCGCAGACGAGATGGACCTCGATCCCGAGTTCGAGTACACCGGGGGCGAACGCGGCTGGACCGGCGACGTGCCGAAGATGCGCCTCTCGATCGAAAAGCTGTCCGCGCTCGGCTGGGAGCCCTCGCTCTCGAGCGACGACGCGGTGCGGCGGGCGACGCGCGAACTCCTCGCGGAACTGCGCTGAGCGACGCGAGAAATCGCGCCCGCCGTCTCGACGCACCGACCGATACGATCCGCGGCGGGTGAATTTTCCCAGGATTGAAAGTCGACTCCAGAGCGGCGGTCGCAGCCGGTCGCTCTAGTTTTAGGTGGACTTAAATATCTGCGTTCGCCAGTACACGAGCATGAACGACCCGGAGGTCGAACGACCGTCCGATCGCGCCTCGAGTCGGCACGAATCGCCTCGAACGGACGCGAGCGGCGGCGCGCGATTGACGGCCGCGAGCGACGGGGCGCGGTCGGCTGACGGAATTCGCGCTCGACTCACGCGTCGGCGGGTGACGATCGCCGGGACGGTCCTCCTGGGTCTCGGATTGCTGGTCGCGCTGCGGGAGATCGACGTCGGCGCCGTCGCCGCGGACGTCTCGAGGGCCGACCCGATGCTCCTCGCCCTCGCCGTCGGCGTCTACGCCGCCTCCTGGCCGCTCAGGGGCCGTCGGTACGGCGACGTGCTCGCCGCGATGGGCCACCGTCACGGGACGGGTTTTCTCACGAACGTCGTCTTCCTCAGCCAAACGGCGAACCTCGCGCTGCCGGCGCGGGCCGGCGACGCCGTTCGCGCGTACGCGTTGAACGTCCGCCGCGACGTGCCCTACCCCGCCGGGTTCGCGTCGCTCGCCGTCGAGCGCGTGTTCGACCTGCTCACCATCGCCCTGTTCGCGGGCGTCGCCATTGCCGGCCTCGCCGTCGGCGGGTACGGCGGCCCGCTGGAGATCGCCGGCGAGGCGAGCGGCGCGCGCACCGCACTGCTGGCCGCCGGCGGCGTGAGCGTCGCCACGGTCGCCGTCGCGGGCGCGATCGTCGCGACGACGCACTCGAGTTGGCGGGCGGGGATTGGACCGGACCTCCGGACGCGCGTCGCCGGGTATCCGCGGCTCCGCGCCGGGGTCGACGCCGCGCTCGGGTTCTGGCGCGACGTGCAGGTCGTCGCCCGGAACCCGCGGGCGATCGTCGCCATCGGCGCTGGGAGCCTCGTCGTCTGGGCGCTCGACGTCCTGACCGCGATGTTCGTCCTCGCAGCGCTCGACAGCGGCCTCGCGCCGGGGCAGTTGCTAGCCGTCGGGACCCTGGCGGTGAGCGTCGGTAATCTGGCGAAAGTGTTGCCGCTGTCCCAGGGCGGACTCGGCCTCTACGAGGCCGCGTTCACGGCCCTGGTGGTCGGCCTGACGCCCGTGGGCGCGAGCACCGCGCTGGCCGCCGCCATCGTCGACCACGCGCTGAAGAACGCGGTGACGCTCGTCGGCGGGTGCGGGGCGGTCGCCTCGCTTGAGGTGTCGCTCTCGCGAGCGGCCGACGACGGCCGGTCGGCCGCGGCTGCCTCGAGGGGGGCCGCCACGGCGGAACCCGAACCCGGATCCGACTGAGGAGGGTGACGGGGCGTATCGGCACATTTTTTAGGTTGGCCTAAAATCCAATGCACAACGGACATGAGTCACGATATATGTGTCGTCGTTCCGACGATTCGCGAGTACGAGTGCATGCGGGCGTACTTCGAGAACGCTCGCGAGTACGGATTCGACCTCTCGCGGCTGCACGTCGTCCTCGTCACCGAGGACTTCTGTGACACCGACGAGATGGAAGCGATGCTGGCGGAGGAGGGGGTCTCCGGAGAGGTCTTCGACGGCACTCGCCGGGAGGAGTGGTACGAGACCCAGGGAATCGAGGAGTACGGACACGTCGTCCCGGCGGCGAGCCACGCCGAGACGAGTTTCGGGCTGCTCTACATGTGGGCGAACGACGAGTTCGAGTACGGCTTCTTCATCGACGACGACACCCTCCCGCACGACGACGAGGACTTCTTCGGAACGCACATGGAGAATCTCGCGTTCGAAGGGAAGATCGAGGAAGTGTCCTCGGACGAGCGGTGGGTGAACGTTCTCTACCAGAACGCCGACGAGCACGGCCTCTACCCGCGCGGGTACCCCTACTCGGCGATGGGCGAGACCGTCGAGACCGCCACGACGGAAATCGAGCGCGGACAGATCGTCGCCTCCCAGGGGCTGTGGACGAACGTCCCCGACCTCGACGCCGTGCGGATCCTCATGGACGGCGACCTCGAGGGGCAGGCCCAGACCCGAACCACCGAGGACGACTTCGACGGCGACTTCGTCGCCGCCGAGGGCGACTACCTCACCGTCTGCTCGATGAACCTCGCGTTCCGCCGCGAGGTGATTCCCGCGTTCTACCAGCTCCCGATGGACGACAACGAGTGGGACGTCGGCCGGTTCGACGATATCTGGAGCGGCGTCTTCCTCAAGCGCGCCTGCGACGTCCTCGGGAAACAGATCTACAACGGTGCGCCGCTCTGTGAGCACAACAAGGCTCCCCGGAGCACATTCGACGACCTGAACAACGAGGTGCCCGGGCTCGAGCTCAACGAACACCTCTGGCGGGTCGTGGACGACATCGGCGACGACGCCGACTCCTACGCGGCCGTCTTCGAGGCGATGGCGTTCGAACTCGCCGAGGGCGACTGGTCCGAGTACAACAACGGCGACTTCTTCACCTCCGTCGGCGAGCACATGCTCGACTGGCTCGAGTGCCTCGACAAGCTCGAGCGAGCCGTGCTGGCCGCGCCGAACCGGTGATTATAAGTACATTTAGGTAAGCCTAAAACACATGACGCGACGAAATACCACGACGGGCCGCCGGGCGTTCCTCGCCTGCTCGGCAGCGGTGGGGACCGCTGGACTGGCCGGGTGCAACGGGTTGATCGGTGGAAGCGACGAGGACGACGGGAGGGACGACGACACGGTACTGGGCCAGATCGGTTCGGGCCGGGAGGGGCGCCCCGAGCCGGGCGGGACGCCGATGTCAGAGCTCCCCGAACTCGAGGGCGAACTCACGATCTACTCCGGGCGAAACGAGTTCCTCGTCGGACAGCTCCTCGACGACCTCCAGACGATCTACGACGACTTCTCCGTCGAACCGAACTACGGTTCGTCGTCGGACCTCGTCAACACGATCCTCACCGAGGGATCGGGGACGCCCGCGGACGTCTTCTTCACCGTCGACGCCGGTGCGCTCGGAACGCTCGCGAACGAGGGCCGGACGCAGTCGCTCTCGAGCGACACGCTCGACTTGGTCGAGAACGACACGTTCTACACGGAAAATTGGGTCGGCACCTCTGGTCGCGCACGCACGATTCCGTTCAACACGGACGCGTACTCCGAAGACGAGATGCCGGACTCGATCGGCGCCTACGCGACCGACTTCGACGGAGCCCTCGGGTGGGCACCCTCCTACGGGTCCTGCCAGGGCTTCATCACCGCGATGCGGATCCTCGAGGGAGACGAGTACACCAGAGAGTGGCTGGAGAACCTCCTCGACGCCGGCGTCGAGAGTTACGGTAACGAGTTAGCCGTCACGGAAGCGGTCGCCGACGGCGAGATCGACGCAGGCTTTACCAACCACTACTACATCCAGCGCGTCCTCGAGGGCTCCCCCGACACGCCGCTCGAGACCCATTTCACCGACGGCGACGCCGGCGCGACGATCGACACCGCCGGTGCGGCCGTCATCGACGAAGCCAACGACCCCGAACTCGCCGAAAACTTCGTCAAACACCTCCTCTCGGCGGAGGCCCAGGAGTACTTCGCCGTCGAAACGTTCGAGTACCCCGTCATCGAGGGCGTCGAACCGGTCGGCGGACTGCCCCCGATCGACGAACTCGACGTTCCCGACGTCGACCCGAGCCAGCTCGCCGACGTCGAGGAGACGGTCGACCTCATGCGCGAGGTCGGCGTCGACATCTGAATCCACAGTATTTTCGTGTCATCCGCCAGCGATCCGAACGGTCGACGAACCCGCATTTTCGGCCGCCTGAGGCGGCGCTTCTCCGTCCCCACCGACCGCGAGCCGCGGCTCGCCCTCCTCCTGTCGGTGCTCACCGGCGTCGTCGTCTTCTTCGTCGCCGCGGAGGTCTTTCCCTACCACTCGATCAACGACGACGAGGGCGTGTACCTCACCCAGGCGGCCATGCTGCTCGAGGGGCAACTCGAGATTCGCGCGGGCGAGTTGGCCGACGCCTTCCGACCCTGGTTTTTCGTCGACGACGGCGGGCGCCTGTACCCGAAGTACACGCCGGTTCCTGCGGCGATGTTCGCCGTCGCGATGGCGCTGGTCGGCGAACCGCGGGTGGCCCTGGCTGCGATTGCGGCGGGGAACGTCGCCCTCGTGTACGTCCTCGCCTCGATGATCTTCGACCGACGGGTCGGCCTCGTCGCCGCTACCGTGTTCGCCGCCTCGCCGTTCGCGCTGCTCACCTCGTCGGTGTTCCTCCCCTACGCGCCGACGACGTTACTGAACCTGCTGTTCGCCGTCTTGTACCTTCGAGGCGTGAGGGACGCCCACCTCCCGAGCGCCGCCGGGGCCGGCGTCGCGACCGGGCTCGCATTCTTTGCCCGCCCCTACACGGCCGTGCTGTTCGCAGCACCGTTCATCGCGCACGCGCTCTGGACGGTGGGCCGTTCCCTCCGACGAGGGGGAACGGCAGCGGTCCGACGCCCCGTCCCCGGTTCGATTCGGCGGAACGCGGCGACGGCCGCCCTCGGCTCGGCGTTCGTCGGACTAACGCTCGCGTACAACGCCCGCGTCACCGGATCGCCGCTGTTGTTCCCCTACGAGGCGTTCGCTCCGCTCGACGGACCCGGCTTCGGCTACCGGGAAATCGAGGGCCACTCGATGGAGTACACGCTCGAGGTCGCCCTCGAGGCGAACGGTTACGTGCTCTGGTACTACGCGACCCGGTGGTTCACCGCGGGTCCGATCGGGATGATCGCGGCGCTGAGCGGCCTCGCGCTCGCGCTACGGCGCTGGATCCCGAGCGGAATCCGCGGGGACGGAGACGATCACGGCCGAACCGCCGGCCTCGTTCTCGCCGGAACCCTGGTCACGGTCCCCCTCGGAAACCTCGCCTTCTGGGGGAACCGGAACGTGCTTGCGACGATGGACGACCCCACGAACGGCTTGCTCTCACACTTCGGGCCCTTCTACCACTTCGACACCCTCGCGCCGCTGTCGATCTTCGCCGGATTCGCCCTCGTTACGGGCTGGCGGTGGCTCCGCGCTGGTCGACTCCACGACCGACTCGCCGACCGAACCTCGAGGGAAACGGCTCGCCGAATCGCCCTCGCCGTCCTCGTCTCGAGCGTCCTCGTCGTCGGCGCTGTCAACGCCACCGTCGTCTCGACTCCGCTCGAGCGTAACGCCGCCTACACCGACAAGTTCGAGGAGGCGTACGAGCCCTTCGAGGAACGCGACCTCGAGGACGCGCTCGTCTTTCTACCAACGCCGTACGGCGGCTGGCAGAACCACCCCTTCCAACCGCTTCGGAACGATCCCGGCCTCGACGGCGAGGTGGTCTACGCCCTCGACGGCGTCCCGGAGCGGGACTTCGAGGTACTCGACGCCTACCCCGATCGGACCCCGTACCGGTACGCCTACCACGGCGACTGGACGCCCTCGCCCGACGACCACGTGACGCCGACGCTCGAGGAGCTCTCGGTGCGAGAGGGCGAGGCGTTCGAAAGCCGGACGACCGTCGGGGTCCCCTCGAACGTCGACGAGTTGCGCCTCGAGATCGAGACCGGGTCCGGGGAGCGCGCGAGCCACGACACGTACGTCGTGGCCGAATCGGGCGACGAGGTCGACGTCGACTGGCGAATCGAGGACGGTCGGGCGGCGCTGACGAACGTGACCACCGACGCCGGAGATACGGAGGGCCCCGACGGAGACGCGACGGTCGGCCTCGAGGGGGTCGACGACGTCCACCTCTCGGTGACGCTCGTCCAGTCCGACGGTTCGTCGCTCACCTACCAGCAGGAGGCGGCGGTTCGATCGACCGGCGGTGACGGTGACGACGCTCGACTCGAGGTGATCTGGCCGCCCGAACGGTCCGTCTGCACCCTCGTCACTCACTGCGGAGACGGTGATAGGTACATCCCCGGCGAACCGGACCTGTACTTCGATGGCGTCTCCTTCGAAACGCGGCTCGATGCGGTCGAAGCGGGCGAGGAACGCGATTCCTAGTACGGAACGCGTCGGGCGGGCAGCTTCCGCCGCATCCACGTTCGGTGGCGAACTCGGGGGCGTGTCGATCGACCTCGCACCCGCGGGGGTGGGGATAGCCGACACACCGCTCGTTCGACTCGAATTCGAAAAACCGGCGGGGTCTTCTCGTGTCGCTCGGATCGCGATCGGTGGCAGTTCGACCGGTCGTCGCCTACCGGAAGCGTTCCTCGAGGCAGACTTTGACGATCGATTTGGCGATGGCGGCCCCGCCCTGAATGGGGTCGAGCTTCGTCTCGCCGGCGCGCTCGCGGTACTCGATGGGGTGTTCGCGGACGGCGTAGCCGCGCATCAGCGGGCGGATCAGGAGTTCGGCCGAGAGACCGGTGTTCTCCGTCCACTCGATCGACTCGACGACCTCGCGGCGGTAGGCGCGCATGCCGGTGGTGGTGTCGTGGACGCGCGTGCCCATGAAGACGCTCGCGATGGCGGCGAAGGCGTGGTTGCCGAACCGGTTGAACCCCGGCATCGCTTCCGCGCCGTGGTAGAGGCGATCGCCGCTGACGACGTCGTAGCCCTCGTTGATCAGGTCGAGGAACTCGGGGAGTTGCTCCATCGGGTAGGTGTCGTCGCAGTCGGTGGTGACGACGATCGGGCGGTCCGGCTCGAGGATGGCGGCCTTGACGGCGACGCCGTAGCCCTGCGGGCGCTGCTCGATCACCGTCGCGCCGCGCTCCCGGGCGATCTCGGGCGTGCGATCCGAGGAGCCGTCGACGCAGACGACCTCCGCTCTGCCGTCGGTCACTTCCTCGATATCCGAGAGGACCTTGCCGATGGCCTCCTCCTCGTTGTAGGTGCCCATAACGACGCTCACGTCGTCGAAGGTGTACGGCTCGTCCGCGCCCGATTCGTCGGCACCGTCCGTTTCGTCCGGCGTTTCGGTTCGATCGACCTCGCTCATTGGCGGTACTCTCGACCCGCCGCACTTATACTTTTAGGTTTGCCTAAAAGATCGCGGCGGTCAGATCGACTCGAGAACGTGTTCGGCGGCCTTCAACGACAGGGCCGCGATAGTCAGGGTCGGGTTCATGGCGCCGGCGGTCGGGAACACCGAACTCGAGGCGATCCAGCAGTTCTCGAGGTCGTGCGTACGAAGGCGAGGGGTGACGACGCTCTCGTCGGGGTCGTCGCCCATCCGGGTCGTCCCCATGTGGTGGTAGGCGGGGCCCGTGTTATCGGGACCGACCTGGCCCGTGATTTCGGCGCCGAGTGCCGTCAGGATACGCTCCTGGAGTTCGTTCGCGCGCTCGAGGGTCCGCAACGCGCGGTCGTCGACGTTCCAGTGGACGTCCGGGACGGGGTTACCGTGGTCGTCCGTCTCGGACGGGTCGAGCGCGACGTAGCTATCCTGGCGCGGGAGTTGCTCGACCAGCGCGCCCATGCCGACGTGATGCCCGTACGAGGAGCGGAGTCGCTCGAGCAATTCGTCGCCCCAGACGGTCTCCTCGAGGGCCATCCCGACGGGGGAGGGGCCGGCGTAGTTGAAGAACTCGAGTTTCAGGGGCGCGATCTCCTCGTCGGCCTCGTCGTAGAACTGGTGGGACTCGCTGGTGAGAAACCCGACGTGGTTCTGGCGGGTGGGTTCGTCGAGCACGCCGTCCGTGCCGGCGAAGAGGTGGTCCATGAAGAATTTTCCCACGAGGCCGCTCGAGTTCGCCAGCCCGTCGGGGTGACGGTCGGACTCTGAGAGCAACAGCAGGCGGGGGGTTTCGACGCCGCCGCAGGCGATCACGAAGGCGTCGGCCGTCTGGCGGTGCTCCTCGCCGTCGGGCGTCGCGTACACGGCGGCCTCGAGGAGGTCCCCGTCGGCGTCGTGCTCGAGGCGCTGGACGGGAGCGCGGTCGATCACTGTCGCGCCCTTCTCCTCCGCGCGCTCGACGTGGACCGTCGCGTCGTACTTCGCGCCGGAGGGACAGACCGGCTGGCAGGTGCCGTAGGCGACGCAGGCGCTTCGATCGTCGTACGCCTCGGAGTTGCGGGCGTTCGGCACCGAGTGCATCGCGATTTCCAGTTCGTCGCACGCCTCGGCGAACAACGAGTCGCTGTACGACGGTTTGAAGGCGGGCAGCGGGTGGGGTTCCTCCCGCGGTGGTCCGAAGGGGTTGTCGTCGGCGCCGGCCACGCCGAGTTCCCGCTCCGCCTCAGCGTAGTAGGGACGGAGGTCCTCGTAGTCGATGGGCCAGTCGACGCCGACGCCGCGCTCGCTCTCCGAATTGAAGTCGTCCTCGTGGAGGCGCATCACCATCCCCTGCCAGTGGAGCGTCGTCCCCCCGACGCCCTTGACGCGGGTGTGGTTGAGCGGGTAGAACCACTCGCCTGTCGCGGAGTGGGCGTCCCGCTCGGGATCGCCGTCCCAGACCTCCGGGCGGTCGTACGCTGGCCGGACCGCCCGCTCCTGACGGGCCAGGCGGTCTTCGAACGAGAACCGCGGACCCGCCTCGAGGATCACGACCTCGTATCCCTCGGTCGCGAGCCGGTCGGCGACCAGGCCGCCCGCGGGTCCGGCCCCGATCACGCAGACGTCGGCGTCCTCGACCGGCGTCCGATCCGCGGCCCCCTCCCGCGGCGCGGCGCTCTCCGCTGGCGGTCGCCGCTCGCTCACGACTCCGACCCCCGTTGGTACGTCTCGAGCCCGCCGGGGTACCCCTGCGGGTTCTCGATGCCGACCAGTTCGCCGCCGGTTGGCGAGGTGTACAGCGCCAACAACAACTCGTTCACCACGTAGTATCGAATCCGCTCCGGCGCGGTCCCGTCGGGTCGTTCCGGGACGGTCGCCACGGACGCCCGCCGCAGCGTGTCGTCGCGGTCAGCCGGGGAGAGTTCGGCGAACGGTGCGTCGTGGTAAACGTTCGCGTACCGATCCAGTTCCTCGACCGCGTCCTCGAGCCCGGCCGCGTGGGCCTCCGAGTCGCGTCGGCCCTCGAGGAACGTCTCGACGAACTCCTCGACGCCCTCGAGTTCCGATGGGTAAACGACCTCGGCGGCTGCGAGCAACGTCTCGAGCGCCGGGTCGGAATCGCTACCGTCACCGTCCGCGTCGGTCCCCGACGATGCGTGGTGGTGGACGCCCGCGATGGTCGCCCCGCTGGTACCGAGCGCGGCCAACGCGGCGACCGCGTCCCGCCTCGTCAGCTCCATGAGGGGGATTAGGCAAACCTAAACCTTATACTCGTTGGAACGAGACGGTCGGAGTAAGAACCGAGTCGACGACGGTCGCATCGTCCACACCTTCGCGGGGCGTGTCGATCGGCTTCGTCGCAGAAGGGCTCGACCGGCCGATTTCGCCGGGGCACGGCCATCACGGTCGTCACCACAGGGGGTCGAATCGAACCCGGGCGATCGGACCGAACTCGAACCAGAACGAAAACCACCGATGAAATCGATCTTTCGACGCGCACGGCGCACGACGTTCGACGAACAGCCGCTCGGACTGACGCTCGTGGCAGGTGCGATCGCCGCGGCGATGATCTTTCCGCTCACGTGGCTCGTCTACGAGGCGGCGACCGTCGAGCCGGTTCGGGCGTGGGGGCTGCTCGCCCGTCCCCTGACGATCGAGGTCGTCATCAACAGTCTCCTGTTGACCGCGGGCGTTACGGGGCTATCGATTCTCATCGGCGTTCCGCTGGCGTGGCTCACCGTTCAGACGGACGTGCCGTTTCGGCGTTTCTGGTCCGTCGTCGTCGCCCTTCCGCTGGTGATTCCGAGTTACATCGGCGCGTTCGCGTTCGTTTCGGCGTTCGGCCCCCGCGGCGAGTTCGTTTCGATCCTCGCACCCCTGGGGATCGAACGCGTCCCGGAAATCTACGGCCTCCCGGGGACGATCATGGTCATCACCCTCTACACCTACCCGTACGTCTACCTGACGACCCGGGCGGCGTTGCTCTCGTTCGACACGACCCTCATCGAGGCCGCGCGGACGCTCAACCACGGGCGCTGGAGCGCGTTCCGGAACGTCACCCTCCCGCAGGTCCGCCCAGCGATCGCCGCCGGCGCGCTGCTGGCCGCCCTCTACGCCATCTCCGACTTCGGTACCCCGGCGATCATGCGGCTGTCGGTGTTCACCCGACAGATATACGTCGAGATGCAGGCGTTCAACGTCGAGTACGCGGCGCTGCTCTCGCTGCAGTTGCTCGGAATCGTCGTCGTCGTGCTCGCACTCGAGTCGCACGTCCGGTCGAACGACGCGGTCCACAGCGATCGGGTCGGCGACGGTGGGTCGGGTGACCCCCCCGTCTCCCTGGGGCGGTGGCGCTGGCCGGCGACGCTGCTACCGGCGGCCGTGTCGGCTCTCGCTCTCGTCGTTCCGATCTGGATATTCTGCCTCTGGCTCGTCAACGCCGACCCGACGGCCCGGCCCGAACTCGCGTTCGAACTCGAGTACGCGACGAACTCGTTGAAGGTCGCCGGCGCAGCCGCGCTCGTCGCCGTGCTGGCGGCGCTGCCCGTGGCCTACTTCGCGGCCAGGAGCGACTCGACCCAGTCGTGGATCTTCGAACGGGCGACCTACGTCGGCTTCGCTGTCCCGGGGATCGCCCTCGCGCTGGCGCTGGTTTTCTTCGCGACGGCGTACGACGGGTTCGCCGGCGATGACGCACTTTTGCCGGCGATCTACAAGACGACCCCCTTGCTCGTGTTCGCCTACGTCGTCAGGTTCATGCCCCAGGCGGTGGGCTCGATCCGGACGAGCACGCTCCAGGTAGATCCGACGCTCGTCGAAGCCGCCCGCACCCTCGGAACCCCGCCGTTCCGGGCGTTCAGGCGCATCACCCTCCCGCTGGTCTCTCCGGGGATCGTCGCCGGCGCCGCCCTCGTCTTCCTGACGACGATGAAGGAGCTCCCCGTGACGCTCATCCTGCGTCCGACCGGCTTCGATACGATCGTGACCATCATCTGGCAGGCCCAGGAGCAGGCCTACTTCCAGTACGCCGTCATCCCCTCGATCATCCTCCTCGTCGTCTCGGGGCTCTCCATGGTTATCCTCCTCTCGATGGGTAACAGGGAGGGGCTGTGAGCCGTACTCGGACGACGATCGAACGTCGGTTACGGACGATGCGACGCTAGATCGGTGCGACGAGAGACGGATCGTCGTTCGCCGGACTGTTCACCGCCGTCGACACCGGGTACGCCCGCATCTCGCCGGCAGGGTGCGGCTCGAGCAACCCCTCGAGGTCCCGCGGATCGTCGGCGGTCAGCCACCGCCACTCCGCCTTCGACGGCAGGATCGCCGCCATCCGGTGGTGGAGGTCCGCCACGAGGTCGTTCGGCTCGGTCGTAACGATGGCGAACGTCTCCCGGTCGCCGCCCCCGTCCTCTTTCGCGTCGACGCCGCCGCCGAACGCCTCGAGGCCGGCCTGAGTCGTCTCTGGCACCCGGCGGCTCCACAGCCCCGCCATCGCGAACGGACGGTCGTCCTCGAAGGCGACGCGGTAAGGTCGCTTCTCCCCGTCGTCCCCCTCTACCCACTCGTAGAACCCGTTCGCGAGGACGAGACACCGACCCGCCGAAGGCGGCTCCAGCACTTCGTCGCTTCGCTCCGGAGAGCGCCCCCCGCCCTCGTAGGCGTCCCGAAAGCTCGGCTTCTCCGCGAGCGTCTCCGCCCTGGCGTTGATCAGCCCCTCGAAGCCGTCGTCGGCCCAGGCGGGGACGAGCCCCCACTCGAGGCGGCGAATCGTCTCCGGTTCGTCGTTCGTGACGACCGGTAGCCGCTGGCTCGGCGCCATATTGTACCGCGGCTCGTACGATTCCGGATCGGCGAACCGGGCGCCGAAGCGCTCCTCGAGGTCCTCCCGCTCGACGAACAGCGTGTAGCGACCGCACATGATCCTACGCGTACGGACGACCGCGTCCGACAAAGCCCTGTCCACGTCCACGTCGGACGGGGCCGTACTTCGGGATCGGGACGGTCGTGCCCGTCCGGCGCCCGCTCGAGCTCTCATCGAGCGAGTTAGGATCGTATTACCGCCCGCGATCGCACGGTAGGCGCCTCGTTACCATACCGGAGCGCGCGGGACCCACGAACGGGGTCAGCATGGACGACAGATGCGAACTGCTGGTGTGTCGAAACGGGTTGCTCGAGCTCCGAGACCCCGACGACGCCGACCGCTGGATTGCGACCGACTCACCCGCCGAGATCCGGCGCTGAGCGGTCGCTCCCGCTCCCGCCCCCGCGCCCTCTACGCCCCGTCGGACGGCCCCCCGACGGGCCACCGATACCCCTACCCGGTTTCTCCCCGACGAGCGACGCCGCCGACTCACTGCGCTCACGTTGCCTCGAGGTCCTCGACCGCCGCGGCGACCTCTCGGCGGATCGTCTCGGCCTGCTCCTCGTCGTAGTCCGCGTGGTACTCCTTTCGCACCCCCTCCTCCGAGAGCACGTAGTGGAGGTCCGGAGAGACGTCGTGCTTCTCGAGGCAGTGGCGGGTGCACTCGAGCGGGCAGCCGTCGATGGCGACGATCGGTCGCCCGGACGTCGCCGTGGCGACCAGCGGCGCGACGCCCCCGCCGACGCCCGCGATGCAGGACATCTCGGCCACCTCCTCGCGGTCGAGCGAGACGGCGACGTCGTTGGCCAGCTGGGCCGCGCTCGAGCAGCCCGAACAGGAGTACACCAGCGGCAGGTCCGCGTACGGATCCGTCATACCGGTAGCTAACGCGAATCCCGACCGGTAGAACGTATTCCCGCACATGTGCGCGACGGCGAGTCGACGCTCCGCGCGCTCACGGTGCGTGGAATCGCGAAAACGCCAGGACAGGGATTTGAACCCGTAGGAAGACGTTCCGGGCGTGCGGCCTCGCTCCGCTCCGCCGTTCCGGGCTGCGACTTCCAGGGCTTCAAATCCCGTTTCTCGGGTTCTTCCAAGTTCGATCGACTCCCGCCGCTACGCGGCACTCGTCGGTTTGGCACTCGAAAGAACGCCAGGACAGGGATTTGAACCCTGAATCCCGAAAGGGAACACGCTTTCCAGGCGTGCGCCTTACCGTTCGGCCATCCTGGCTCACTCGTTGGTAACCGGGTCCGTCGTTTAACTATTTCGAAGGGCGTCCCGCCCGAGTCCGCGACTTTGCCGGAACTCGTCGGGCCGACTCACTCTTCGACTCGAGCGGCCGCCCGCGCCGCGATCCGGTGCTCGAGCGCGTAGGCGACGAGCGCCGCGCCGATCCCCACGAGGAGCGCAACGAGGAACGCCCGCGGGAGCGAGACCAGCGGCTCGAGCAGGAGCGCGTACCCCTGAATCGACACCAGGAACGACAGCGAGCCGACGGCGCCCCACAGGAGCGCCGATTTGTGCCGCGGCGTGAGGGTTCCGGTCCCGTCCCGATCGACGGACGCGCTCATTCGTCGGCGGACTCGAGGCTCGCCACCGCTTCGATCTCGACGCCGACGCCCTTGGGGAGCGCGCCGGCCTGGACGGCGCTCCGGGCCGGGGGCTCGTCGTCGAAGTATTCCGCGTAGGCCCCGTTCATCGCCTCGAAGTCGTCGATGTCGGCGAGGAAGACCGTCACCTTCAGGACGTCCTCGAGACCCGCGCCCTCGGCCTCGAGGATCGCCGCGAGGTTGTCGAGGGCGCGCTCGGTCTGGACGTCGATCGGTTCGTCGTCGAGCAGGTCTCCGTCGGGCGTGAGCGGGATCTGGCCGGCCGTAAAGAGCAGGTCGCCGTCGGTCGTCGCCTGACTGTACGCCCCGACGGCCGCCGGGGCCTCGTCGGTGCTGACGGTGCGCTTCATGTCACGATCGTCACTCCGGCGGACCGTAAACGTCCCGGAAATCGGGACGCCGGCGGAGGCCGCAATTCCGATCGAACTACGTCAAACGAGCACGTCGACCTCGTACCCCTCCGATCGGAGGTCCGCGAGAAACGCCTCGACGTGGTCGTGACCGCGCATCTCGAGTTCGATCTCGACCTCGGTGTCGCTCATGCCGACGTCCCGGGAGGTGCGGTCGTGGTGGATGGCGTAGATGTTCGCCCGGTGCTTCGAGAAGGTGTCGAGCAGGTCGTCGAGCGCCCCGGGACGGTCCTCGAGCACGGTCCGGATCTTCAGGTAGCGCCCGGTCTCGACGAGTCCGCGGACGATCACGTTCGTCAGCGTGTTGAGGTCGATGTTCCCCCCGGAGAGGACCGGGACGATCGTCTCGTCCTCGTCGTACGCGAACGCGTCGGACAGCAGCGCGGCGAGCGGGACGGCGCCGGCGCCCTCGACCACCGTCTTCGAGCGCTCGAGGAGGAGGACGATGGCGGTCGCGATCTCCGAGTCCGAGACGGTGACCACCTCGTCGACGTACCGGTCGACGTGCTCGAACGTCCGCTCGCCGACGCTCCGGGTGGCGATCCCGTCGGCGACCGTGTCCACGCCGTCGATCGTGACGACCTCGCCCTTCTCGAGGGCGGCCGCGGCGCTCGAGGCGCCCTCTGCTTGGACGCCGATCACCCGCGCGTCGGGTTTTGTCTCCTTGATCGCCGTCGCGATCCCCGAGATAAGGCCTCCCCCGCCGATCGGGACGACGACGGTTTCGACCTCGGGGCAGTCCTCGAGAATCTCGAGGCCGATGGTCCCCTGGCCCGCCATCACGGCTTCGTCGTCGAAGGCGTGGACGTACGTCCGGTTCTCCTCGCGTTCGATCTCGTGGGCCCGCTCGGCCGCCTCGGCGTAGTCGGCTCCCGAGAGGACGACCTCGGCGCCGTAGTTCCGGGTGGCCTTCACCTTCGAGATGGGGGCGTACTCGGGCATGACGATCTTCGAGTCGACGCCGACGCGCGTCGCGGCGAGGGCGACCCCCTGGGCGTGGTTGCCCGCGCTGGCGGTGACGACGCCCGCCTCCTTCTCCGCCTCCGAGAGCGTCGCGATCCGGTTCGTCGCCCCGCGGATCTTGAACGCCCCCGTCCGCTGGAAGGTCTCGAGTTTGAGGCGGACGTCGGCCCCGGTCATCGCCGAGTACGTGTGCGAGTGCTCGAGCGGCGTGTGGCGCGACGTCTCGCGCACCCGCGGTCGCGCCTCGAGAATATCGGAGAGCGTAAGCATACTGCCGTCTACTCGGCGCGAGTTGTAAGGATTACTGTCGGTGGACCGGGCCGGGATCGAGACAGACTGTCTCCGCGAACCGATCCAGCGAGCAGGGCCGTCGCAGGCGACGGCGCGACAGGGAATACAGGGAATGCACGGCGTGTGACGTGCGAGTGTACAGGGGCACCCCGGGTATATAAAACTCATCCCTGCTCGGCGGAAGTGAAATCGCAAGACTGAAGCGGGGGAGACCGCCCGTCTGACGGTCGGCAGACGAGCGTCATTCGAGGGGTCGGATCACGACCGCGGACCGCGAACGAAACTTCCGAACGCGTTCGGCGAACGGTGTCGATTCGGCGTCCGATCCGGACGGAGAATCCGGATCGCCCTCGGGCCCTCCCGCGGGGTCATCGATCCCGAGGCGTTTCGGCTCGCCGACGTACGTCCAGACCGGTTCCTCGCCGTCGGCGCGGGGAATCGAAATCCGAACGTACAGTCCCCGGTCGACGCCCTCGTAGCGATCGAGTATTTCGAGCCCCCGTTCGTCGACCGCGAGGAGTCGCCCCTCGACGCTGCCGCCCGGTGCCAGCGTCGGATACCGGCCCTCGAGCCGGTGCATCCCCTCGAGGACGGCCCGGCCGCGGAACTCGTACGCCGGTTCAGTCCGGGAATCGTTCGCGAAAGCGGCCTCGACGCGGTCGGGGTCGGTCAGCGTTCCGTAGACGAAGACCGTTTCGTCCATGGGACTCGTTCGACGGCCGCGTCGAAGTAACGCGGGGACGACACCGTGAGCATGTCCGACCGGAAGCGAGACCGACACTCACGCGTTCGGAGCCGAATTCGCAAAAATCGAGACGATCGTCGACGACGCGACTCCTGGTTACCGCTCCTCGAGCGGGACGAACTCCTGATCCTCGGGACCGACGTACCGACCGCGCGGTCGGATGAGGCGGTTTTCCTCCTGGTACTCGAGAACGTGGGCGACCCAGCCGCCGACGCGGCTCATCGCGAAGATGGGCGTGTACATGTCGATCGGGATGCCGAGCTGGTAGTAGACGGAGCCGGAGTAGAAGTCGACGTTGGGGGCGATGCCCTTCTCGACGAGGCCCTTCTCGTCGGTGAGGTACTCCTCGATGGTGGTCGTGATCACGTACCACTTCGGATCGCCCGTTTCGGCGAGCTCCTCGCTGCGCTCCTGGAGGATCTTCGCGCGGGGGTCCTTGACGTTGTAGACGCGGTGACCGAAGCCGGGGATGCGCCGGCCCTCCTCCGTGGCCTGTTCGACCCACTCGAGGGGGTCCTTGCCGCTCTCGTCGATCTCGAACAGGACCTCCATGACGTCCTGGTTGGCGCCGCCGTGGAGGGGGCCGGAGAGCGCGCCGATGCCGCCGGTGACGGCCGAGTAGATGTCGGCCATCGTCGAGCCGATGACCATCGCGGTGAACGTCGAGGCGTTCAGGCCGTGGTCGGCGTGTAAGATGAGCGCCTGGTCGAACGTCTCCGCGGCGACGTCGTCCGGCTTCTCGCCGGTGAGCATGTAGAGGAAGTTCGCGGCAAGTCCCAGGTCGGGGTCGGGATCGATGGGCTCTTCCCCCTGACGGAACCGCTCGTACGCCGCGAGGATCGTCGGGATCTTCGCGGTGATCCGACGACCTTTCCGAAGGGAGGCCTCGAGATCCGCGGGGTCGGCGTCGTCCTCGGGTTCGTACGCGGAGAGCATCGACGCGGCCGTCCGAAGCGCGTCCATCGGCTTCGCGTCGGCGGCCGCGAGCTGACCGAGCGTCTCGAGCAGGTCGGCGTCGACCTCGCGCTCGGCGGCCATCGCGTCGGCGAACTCCGCGAGTTCCTCCTCGGTCGGGAGGTGGCCGTGCCACAGGAGGTACACGACTTCTTCGTAGCTCGCACCGCGCGCGAGGTCTTCGATGGCGTAGCCGCGGTAAATCAGCCGACCTTCGTCACCGTCGATCGAGCTGAGTTCGGATTCCGCGACCAACACACCCTCGAGCCCTTTATTGAGGTCGTCAGCCATGGTCGACGTTTCGGACCACAATGGAAAAGTATTGTCGTTTGCGGCCCGGGAACGTGGTCCGTGCTAGTCAATTCGGGGGCGTCTCGTTGATCTGATGCCCCGAGCGACTTCGGTCGAGGGCCGTCGCCGAGCGCGGGGCGGTGACGAACGGGGCCGGCGTACTCGAACCGAAGACCGCGTGGTTCAAACCGCTGGCCCGCCCACTCGAGAGCATGACCGACGAACGCGAGACCTTCTCGCACGATCCGCTCGGGCACGCGACGGTCCGAAGCGGGATGACCGTCGCCGACCTCGCCGAGGAGTACGCCCACGCGGGTATCGGCGCGACGGCGCTCCACGAGGCCGTCGAGGTCACGACGGCGATGTTCGACGACGACGTCACCCTCTTTTTCAGCCTCGCGGGCGCGATGGTTCCCGCGGGGATGCGGCGGATCGTCTCCGACCTGATTCGGGACGGCTACGTCGACGTCCTCGTCACGACGGGGGCGAACCTCACCCACGACGCCATCGAGGCCATCGGCGGCAAGCACCACCACGGCCAGGCCCACGTCGAGGGCAAGACCGAGCGCGAGCACGACGAGACCCTCCGCGACGAGGGCGTCGACCGGATCTACAACGTCTACCTCCCCCAGGAGTACTTCGCCACGTTCGAGTCGCACCTGCGCGAGGAGGTCTTCCCGGTTCTCGAGGCCGAGTGCGAAGCGGACGGCCCGGTTTCGATCCAGCGCCTGACCGAGGAACTCGGTCGGGCGAACGCCGAAGTCAACGAGCGCGACGACGTCGAAGAGGACCCGGGCATCGCCGCCGCGGCCTACGAGTCGGACGTCCCGATCTACTGTCCGGCCGTCCAGGACTCCGTCTTCGGGCTCCAGGCGTGGATGTACTCCCAGACGACCGCCTTCTCCCTCGACGCGCTCGCGGACATGACGCCGCTAACCGACCGCGCTTTCGAGGCCGACGAGGCCGGCGCGTTCCTCGTCGGCGGCGGCGTCCCCAAGAACTTCACCCTCCAGACGATGCTCGTCACCCCGCGCGCGTACGACTACGCCGTCCAGCTCACCATGGACCCGAAGGCGACCGGCGGCCTCTCGGGAGCCAGCCTCGACGAGGCCCGCTCGTGGGGCAAACTCGAGAAGGACGCCCAGAACGTCTCCGTCTACGCCGACGCGACGATCACCCTCCCGCTCGTGGTGGCCGCGGCGCGGGAGCGCCTCGAGAACGGAGACGACTAGCCGCGATCGGTAACCGAACTGGACGACCGAATCAGGCGACCGATCGTCGGTTCGTCCCTCGAGTGCGATCCGCGGTAACGCCTCCCGTGCACCTTATTTTCACCCCCATCCGCAGCCGGTGTTGGTATATCACGAACGTTTATAACGGATGGGCGTGTACGGGGTGGTACAGATGTCGGTCGTACGCGTCGTATCGTGATCTCCTCCTCCGACGAACCGTATCGCCCGCCGATTCCCTGCGCCACACCCGACCGACATGAGCACACGAAACTTCCAGCCGCGAACCGAACCGACGACCGAACGACCCGCCGACCGAACGCCGACGACGCTCGCCGACAGCGAACGATCGACCGTCGAGTCGGCACCGCTGACGTTCTCCTACCGAAACACGACCGCACTTCGAAACCTCATCGACGGATGTAACGCGGCAATCGTCTCGACGGGGTCCGTTCGACGCGGTCGCTAGTTCCCCCGATCTCGAGTCGGTTCGTCCAGTTACTCGAGCGCGTTGACGACCCTCAGGATCCGTGCCAACTGAACGAACGTAGTGCAGATCGGATCTGCGGACCATCCAGGATGCGCGTGCGGACGATTTGCGAGCGGAGAACAAGCGGACTCGAGTCGGAGTCCGACCGTCCGAGCGGCGGTCTCGTCTCGAGCGATCGGCTCAGTACGTCGAGCGAATGCGAAGCCCGCCGCCGCAGGTCGGACAGCTCGCCCGGAACGAGACCGGATACACCGGTCGCTCGCACTCGCGACATTCGTACCGTTCTTCGTAGCGTTTCACGAGTTGTACACCGATATCAAAAAGTCGTCCGAGACGATAGCTTCTTCGGGCAAATCCTCCTCATCGGTCGAGCGTTTCGAATTCGATCTCCAGTCGTCGATTGGACGTCACGACTCGAGGTGATCAGTGAATGTGCGGATCGACGGTAATCCGATTACCTGGTGGTGGAAACGGTTCCGGCGGGAGAGAAAGGGTCTTTGGCCGGGCGTGGTTACACTCGAGGTGGCCGATGACGAGCGATCCGCTCCGAGCCGGACTCGGCATCCGGCGGTGACGAGCCCTATGAGTGCGAAGCTATAGTAGTCATTAGAACTATTTACGCAGAGATTGTAAGCCATTGTAATGGAACATCTTGACGAGATCTCCGTTGAGGATCTTCAGAACGCACTCGACAACGTAGACGGAAAGAAACCGGCACAACGGCTGTTAGCCGCGATTGCCTACAAAAACGGCGTTCCACAGAGTGAACTTGCCAAGTGGTACGGAGTTGAACGGAAAACGATCTATAATTGGCTCAAGCGGCTCGACACCGACGAGTCGCTTGAGCAGGCCGTTACTGATGCTCATCGATCTGGGAGAAAGCGAAAACTCTCGGAAACAGAGCAAGAACAGTTCGAAGCAACTGTCCACGGATCTCCTGAGGAAGTTGGGCTCGACGCGCCGGCGTGGACGCCGGCGCTCGTCCAGCAGTATCTTGCCGAAACCTACGATGTCGAGTACTCGCTCCCGAGTTGCCGGCGGTTGCTCAAAGAAGCGGGATTGAGCTATCAAAAACCACGCCGTACAGCCGCTGAATCCGATGCTGACGAGCAAGAAACGTTCCGCAAAGAGTTCAAAAAAAGCGGCGGGAGCTGGACGCCACCGTAGTCTGTATCGATCAAACCAAGAAATCCGTGCAGGTCGAGCCGCGTGCCGCGTGGTTTCCCCGCGGCACGCGGCCATCCGTCGAATTATCCGGTCAACGTGACTGGACGTGTCTCTTGGGCGCGATCACCGAAGACGGTGATCGCTTTTTCGCTCGATTCGAAGAGTACGTAACCGCCGAACACGCGAAACATTTCATTCTTGCATTATGCCAAGAGTTCGAAGATGATTTGCTCATTGTGCTGGATGGAGCGCCGTATTTTCAGGCATCGGCCGTCACGGACCTAGCGGCCCGTGACGACCTCGCCTTCGTCACGTTACCGGCATACTCGCCAGAGCTAAATCCTGTCGAGGAGTGCTGGAGACAACTCCAAGCCGCTCTCAGCAACCGCTTCTTTGAGTCACTCGACGATCTCACAACGGCGATTGATACGGCTCTTGACCAACTCTCTATACCAAAAGTGAGTAATTATTTCTAGGTCATACTATAGCGTATACTGTCGCTATTGACATCTATCGGAAGAATTCCGCTTCTCTTGGAGAATGACGGTCAATAAACTCTTCTGACGGTTTTTTACCCCCATATATGGGAGTAATAATCGGGCTCAAAACCCCATTTTTAGTCCGGTGATGAGCCCTCTGTTGACATAGGAGGCATCACTAACACCAGAAACGCGCTTAGCAATAACAGCTGAAATCTTCATTCGGTTCTCAGCTAAAATGTATCCTCTATGTCGCTTGTCCAGCATCCAGGCAAACGGTAACCGTTTTCCTCTGGAAACCTTAACTCCCCATGGCCGATGATGAAGTACTAAACTGAGCCAGACTCGGCACCTGGCAATGACGACCCCTATGAGTACTGTCAGGCCCGCTGCTACCATTCTATCGGTGGCAGCGTCATCAAAAACGGCCACGCTTTTGTCACAATAATAGCATCCCTCAAACCCAATTTGAGAGGGGAAATTTCAATACAGTGCAACATCCAGGGCTACATATGAGCTCAGACGACAAAATCGACGATGAAGCGAGTCCGCTTGAGGACCTATATGTTGACGCTGATGCTATAGACGAAGAACGAATCCGTGACGCACTTACTGACATCGTAGCAATCGATCGCGATACTGGAAACCCCCGATTCTACGAAGAGTTCGAAACTCTGAATTCGAAGAGAAAATTCACCGCAGTACTCCTGTATCGGCGCGCACTCTCAGCATTAGGCGATCTCAAGGACGATGAAAGTGTAGGTGCTGGTTCAAGCTACTTTGCAGACTTTATTGGCGTAGATGGCAGCACAATCCGACATGCTGCCAAGGATCTCGACTTCGTCACAAATGAGGATGAACAAGATGGATACCTCATCCCCGTTCACAACATCAAGAGAGCCGTAGAATTCCTGGAAAATACCGATTCATGATCTATGAATTTTGATAGTACTCCAAAAGACGCATCTGACGAACACCTTCTCGAGTTGTGTGAATTTCTTCGAGAAGGAGAACACTCCCGAGAAGAACTCTATGACGCAATAGATCAAGGTCGTACTCTGGTAAGCGATAACATTCGATATGGAATAGGGCTGGGGTTTTTAGAAGAATCAGAAGACGGTATTTCTGCCACCTCGCGTGGAATAGAAGCTAGCTATAATCAGGATAATCCAGCAGACCTTGTAGATCAATTCCAGAGTGGACTGCAAGAATATCAGCTGTATAACATTGTTCTTAAAGAATTAGCGTCAAATGATGTGTCGGAGAACGATTCTATAACAAAAAGTGATGTTCTAAAAGTATTTCGGACAGCAGTCGGTCTAGAAGCCAGCGAAAAAACGTTGGGATCAGCTGCAACAACTTTCCTTCAAACGTTGGCGGCGGCCGGACTAGGCGAATATATTGTTGGTAGAGGTGGAAACGAAACTAGGCTTGAACTCGATGAAGAATTTGAGGAACTGATCAACCCGATAGTCGAAAACGAACCAGACCAACCAGATCCTCAGCCTCGTCAAGAAGATGCTGGGTCTCAAACCCGGTCCAAAGCAGTTGATAGTCTAATACCCGAAGTGCAATCTAGTAATCCCTTCAAGATCAGCTTAGAATTATCTGGTAGCGAGGACCCATCTGAGGTTGAAGAGTTGATTGTTGCTGTTCGTCGAGGTCTCGCTCTGGACATCGATGTTTCTGAGTCAAACATAAACAATGAATCAACAGACAATGATGAATCTACAGAGATAGATGTAGATGGTTCTGAAGAGAACCTAGATCCTTCTGACCAAGAAAAGAACAGCAATCCAGATAATGAATCAGAGGCGGACTCTTCTGACAGTTCTTTAGACACGTTCATGGGTACTAGATCGGAAGCAGACGAAGAGTAAGAGCGGTTTCAGTGAAATCGCTTTTAAGTAGCACAAATATGACAATAAGGAGATAAATTTATGTGTTTTGAAGAACTAGCCGTAGATAGAGACTGGCCTATGTCTAATAAGGCCGAACACAGGAGCGCGACTAGAAGCTCCCGCGATACTATCAAGATCAACGACGCTGGTGATTCTCTCCTAGTTGTAGAAGTTTTGACTGGTAGAGGAGTGGTATTAGGGAAATCTGGAAGCGGGAAGAGTAACAGTGCAAGCGTTATTATAGAAGAATTGCTTGACGAGGGTTACCCTGTTCTCATTGTTGATGTTGATGGAGAATACTTCGGACTAAAAGAAGAATATGAAATCCTTCATCTTGGTGCGGATGAAGAATGTGATTTGGCTGTAGGACCAGAACATGCCGAGAAAATAGCTGAGCTAACTCTTGAGCAAAATATCCCTGTTATTCTTGATGTCTCTGGTTATCTCCACGAAGAAGAGCAGAAAGAACTTATCAAGGAAGTAGGTCGCTACCTTTTCGCTAAGGAGAAAAAGCTCAAAAAGCCCTTCTTGATGTTGGTTGAGGAAGCCCACGAGTATATTCCTGAATCTGGACTTGATGACGTAGGTCAGATGTTGATCAAGATCGCTAAACGGGGACGAAAACATGGTCTCGGGCTCTGTGGGATTTCTCAACGCCCAGCTGACATCAAGAAGGATTTTATTACACAGTGCGACTGGCACATTTGGCATCGGCTCACTTGGGACAATGATACCAAGGTCGTTCGCCGCGTTCTTGGGTCAGAGTATGCAGACGCTGTTCAGGAGTTAGATGATGGTGATGCGTTTATACTTACTGACTGGGACGATCAGATTCGACGTATTCAATTTCGCCGGAAACACACCTTTGACGCTGGGGCGACTCCAGGACTTGAAGAAATTGAGCGTCCTGATCTGAAATCGGTTAGTGATGATATTGTCTCTGAACTTGAAACCATTTCCGAACAGCAACAGACGGAAGAGAACGAAATTGAGCGACTCCGTTCGAAACTCGAGGAACGGGAGGGGAGGATTGACGAACTTGAAGAGGAATTAGAGAAGGCTCGCGATGTGAGTGAACTTGCGCAACGATTTACCGATGCACTCGCACAAAGTGACTCCAGTAGCAACTCTACCCGGGATCTAGAGGATACCGTTGAAGAAATTCGAGAAGAGAAAAACGAGGAGATACGGACGCTCCGACAAGAAAACCAACAGCTACGCAATAAGAATGATGAACTGCGTAGCCGAGTTGGAGAGTTAGAGCAAGCAGCTGAACGAGCAAACCGTTTGGATAGTTTTAACAAGAATATCGATGAGGTGGCAGAGGCATATATCAGGATGGGCGAAGCTCTTGGTCTTGATCCTCGACATGATGAAGCTGACCGTCTTCGTAAGCGCATTGAAAAACTTCAAGAGACAGTGGGTGAACTTCGAGGGAACCAAAATACGGAGCCGGAACCGGATACAGATACTGAAATAGCAGTGTATCAGAGATTCTTAGAAGACGAAGTAGTCCAAGATGCAATAGCTGATGCTAAGAGAGAAGCTTCGTCACCACGATACGTAGAAGGAGTTATTACAGCGGTTATGGCTGAAAATGAGCCTGTCACATACGATGAAATCGCTGATGAACTCGGTATTAGCTCTACAGGGCACGTAGCCTCTGCTGTCAATGCGCTCTATGAGCAAGACATTGTCACAAAATCCAAAGATGGTCGAGTGACCCAAGTTGATCTCAATATTGACGAGTTAGAGGAGATTCGAGCTGCTGCTCAACGTCGTGCAACATCGCAGGAACTGATGAGTAGTATATAAGCTACGGAGCAGCTAGCTCGTTCGTTTCGAGAGCATCCGTACGTTCTAGATGTCCTGAATCCTGTTCCTCAACAAGATCGGTGAATACTAGCCATGGATGGAGTCTTTTTGCGCGAGTCCTAATTGTCGATTCGCTCCATCCTTTCAGATAGCGTTCTGATACTTCTTCCATAACCTCGTATCTCTCGAATCCGCTCTCCGGAATCCGCTCACAATAGGCCTGGACGAGAGGGATTTCTAAGAGAGCATCTCGGAGAATGCGCTTGCGGTTTCCTACGCTTGCTTGCTGTAGCTCTTTACCGCGTTCGGTTAGTTGAGGACCGTTACGCTTTGACTCTGCAATTCCCAACCCGTAGCAGGTTGTGAGGATTTTGGCTGCATATCGGTCTGAGTATGCAGATCGCTCAAGAACCCCTTCTCGTGAGTCAACTCGGCTGATCAAAGGCAGTATCTCGAAAACCTTCTCCGGCGGCACTCGCGGATTGTTAGGTCCTCGTGGATTCTCCAAAGGTTCGGTAGTCTCCGAAACTTCGTCGATCTCCTCAGCTGCTACAACTCCGTTTGAATAGGTGCCTAGTTCGAGATAATCAATCCACTCGCCATATACTCTACCGTAGTTCTGGAATGTGCTATCAGCCGCAGCGTTTGAACCTGTTTCAAAACTAACCAGTCGACCAATTTCCTCTACTCCCATGGTCTCATCCTCAATCCGGTCCAGAAGTTGAGGTACACCTGGAAGCTCTCGGAATGCGTTTTCCAGTGGTGAGGTGTCTTTGAGTTGTACGACTCTTCGTGCGTCCTCCGACACCGAGAGCTCATTGTCCTCACGCTCAATTAGGCCCAGGATAGCTGGATCATGGACCTTATTCGACGCCGTCCTAGTGACGCAGCCTAGACTATCAGCGAGATCCTCGACTGTCGAAGCACCGCTAGTAGCTTCTCCCAGAACCTCTACCGTATGACTCGGCGGTTTGTATAGCCGCCCGGTCATGCATTGCCACCTCCTACACTCTCCTCAATTTGATCCAGCGCATTGGGAAGGTTTTCTGCGATCAAACAATGTTCGCTCTGTCCTTCCTTCTTAATGTAGCCTTCCTCCCGTAAGTCCTGAAGGTAGTTCCGAATAGTTCGATCACTCTTGTCGATACGATCGTAAAAGAATGAGGAAGTGAGAGTATCCTCTTCCGCTAACTCTCCTTCGTAAGCGAATCGCTGACCGATGAAATATATCAGCATTTGGGATTTTGTATCGAGACTGCGATATTGACCTTCCAAATTGATTGTACCATCCTCGTGGAGGCGGAAGAGTTTCTCTACTCGATCGAATTCCGATTCTAATATGGTCTCATGATCGGTGACCATCTGATCTTGTATTTTATCTTTAAGCGCCATTGTTGATCTCCTCCTCGACAGTTTTTAGAGCGGTAGCTGTAAGCCGCCACAGCTGGGTTTGTCCGTCCGTTCCATCCCGAAGTAGCCAGTCTCGGCCTTCCATCCGACCGAGCACGTCACTCATATTGCTAGCCGGTTTTACGCGGCACTCACGATATCCTTCTTCGATATCAGCAACATCGAACGTCTCTTTGCCACGGTACGATTCGAGATAATATGCTACGCTAAGTGCTCGTTCTGTGTGGCTGGAAGGGTTGAACGATTCTACGAATTCACGGATCCCTTCGGTTGCTTCGGGTTCTTCATCGCCATTGAGCCGTTGTTCTAGTTCGATGACTCGCTCTTCTAGCTGAGTTATCTGTGTCTGAAGCTCTTCAACTTCATTACTCATCGTCTTCACCCCCTTCGAGGTACTCGCGTACCTGATCTAGACTGTGTGCTGGAATCCGGTAGCTCCCATCGTCGTCTTCGACTTCTCCTTCGTTATTGAGCTCTCGGACTGTTGGATAGATTGTCCCCTTCTTGACTCCGCTTTGTTCGCTGATTTCTGTTGGAGTCATCCATTCAGTTTCAACCATGTCGAGTTCATTTCGTGCTCGTTGAGAGAGAAGCACGACAACGACCTTTTCTTTTGCCGTGAGATCACGGAAGGGCTGCTGTGGGATAAGGTCGCCACTTTGTTGGCCGATTCTGATGTATTCACTTAGGAGATCATGCAGAATCTCTTCACTGATCTCCTGCTCATCTACAAGCAGATTCTCGAGGGTTTGCTGGTTCTCGGACATCTCTACACCTCCACCATTGTACCCCAGGTATATAATTCTTGGTGTCCTTGCCATCAGGAACGAATAGAATGATGTTGGCACAGGCACGGTATATAAATGATTCCAGCATTCCAGAGCAATAGAGAATTTCCAAGCCACCAAAGCGAAAAATCATGCTCATACTTTAAATGTGAACGCGTTTCCCAGTGGATCGCTTGTTCAATTACTCCGCGACCTTCATCGTTGGCATAGGTGCGTCTAGGAGAATTAGAATAAATAACTACCGGTGGCACAATCGTTCCTTCCATCTGGGTCGGGATATTAAACGGAGAAATTTCTTCTAAACAGATCCCCGATCAGCCTGTAAGCTCGCTGGCTTAGTCGTCTAAGGGTGACGGCTCATCTCCCTCTATGGGTGATACACCGTCAATCATTCTGAGCACAGTTCCATATCCAACTCCTCCTCAAAACAATATTGCACCGTCTCCAAAGCCTCCCGCACACGGTTCTATATCCGTAATACTAGGATCCAGATCCCTATCACTAAACCTGCTAAAGACAACAGTAAGATTGAGGAGCGAGACAATCCGCGATCTTCGTCCGGTGTATCCGGCACATCATCGCCATCATCATCGTTATCATCGTCGCCGCCGGTACCGCCTCCTCCACCGAGACCGCCATCACCATCCTCAGAGTCCTCTTCCACAGAAACCGTCTCAGTCACAGAATCACTCGCTTCATCATCCTCAACCGTCAACTCAACACTATAACTCCCAGCCCCCCTCAGATCTCGTTACAAATCCAATGATTGCATACACTCTATGAGTTGTTCACGAGCTTCCTCACGATCAATACGCGTATAGATGTCCATCGTCTGACTATTCGCATCACCACGGATATACTGCAGAATTCGATCGTCCATCCCCTCTTGACGCATCAATGTTGTAAACACTGTCCGAAAGGTATGAGGTGTGAATTTTCGATGGAACTGTGTCGCACCTTCTTCCATAACGTCACAGTCAACGGCCGCATTCCTGACCGCTACCCGCACGCGTTCTCGAGAAACCCGATCCCCACGAATACTGACGAAGAGATAGTTGGAGTCGCCACTGGGTCGAACCATCTGGAACCGCTCTACACTCTGGATCGTTTCCTGATCGATCGGGACGACGGTCTGCTTCCCGCCTTTGCGTTTTCGGAGTCGGATGAATCCCTCTTCTAACATCAGATCATCAATCTCAATTTCGAGCGTTTCGGTGAGTCGACAGTCAGTTTTCGCCAGAAGCACTGCCACCATTTTGTTTCGTGGATCTGGAATTGCGCGGACGATCCGTTTTGCGTTCTCCCATGTCGCACAGTCCGGACGGTCATGGATCACCTTCGGGATCTCTTCTAGCACCACCCCTGCAGGATTGCTATCAATATCCTCGAACCGTGGTCGCTTCATCGCATAACTGAAGAATGCCGACAGTGACTCGAGATATCGGCGTTTTGTGTTTTGTGTCAAGCCCCGCTCGTCCAGTTGAAACAGGTATTCTTCGATGTGATAGATCTCTGTTTCGGCTGGCGATATCTCAGGGAACTGCTCGTGGTAGAGTTTCTTCAGCGTTCGACTGTACGCATTGAGGGTTCGCGGACTACGGCCTGTCGTTTTCTTCTGGCGAATGAAGTTGTTGATCTCTGCATGCTTGTTCTCGTAGATCGTTTCATACCAGTCGTCGGCCATCTATTCGTCACCCCCTTCGGATAGTCGCCAGCCGTGGCCCCGTCTGTATTCGACTGTGCCGTTTTCCGCAAGCGAGTACAGGGTGTCTTCGACTGGTTTTTGGACGAGGTCTTCGGTCGACTCCTCTGAAACGACTGTATTGACGATGTCCTCGAGCGATTGGTACCGATACGACAGATGGGGCGTGACGAACGTCGCGCTAGCAAAGCGAGATGGTGGGTGATTACCCCGCTTCTCCTGTTCTAACTCGCTCTGGAGCGTATCGACCTGCTCCTCTAACGCTTCAATTCTCTCTTGAGTTCGCTGCCAGCTAAGGAACCCTTCCTGACGATGAGCGCGTGCGTCCTCAATTAGCTCATAGAGGTAGACACTTCGACTGGGGTAGTCTTGTTGCTGTGTTTCTTCTGACCATGCCTTTTTATCAGAAGTGTCACAGTATATTGTCACCCGTGACGTGTCCTCTGAGATCCCAGTTGACTCGCGCCATCCATCACTTGGCATGGCGAACAACCCCTGCTAAGTCTGCGATTTTCAAATTCGATGCAGCGCGGTTTATCGTTGAATCGGTCCATGCTGACTTCAGCTGGCACCACTCGGATACCGGTGATGATGTCAGTTGACTTTTATATGAGTGCCGAGGCCGACATTCCATCCATCGGTGCAGAAGAGCGGTGCACGAACGCCACGAAAGTGGTGTCGTATCGCTCTCGGAGTGAGTCGAAGACGGTTCGGTGAACGAGAACCCCAGTTCTTGTCGCCCGCGAACTGATGGTGTCGAAACGACGAGAGTAGACGAGAGCGTGAACTCGATTCGGGTCGGTAGCGCACCGAGCGATCGAGTGGGGCCGTTAGCGCCGGATCGTGCGAACACGACGACGAGATCCACGTCAGAACCGCATCGCCGTGCTCCGTTCGATCCGTCCCGCTCTCGCCGCGCCCCTCATATCCCTCGCCCCGTCGAGAGGACGCCCCGCTCCCGCTCTCGATCGACCGCCCGACCTATTCGCGTTGAACCGGAAATAAACCCGCGAAGACGTCCGTCAAATGGCTTCAAACGTGAGAAAAACGGAATAACGGCATCCCCCCTTCAAGGGGGGCCGGCCAGCAAGGACGGATGCAAGCTATGAAACGAACAACGCTCATCGCAGCGGCGTGTGCACTGTTGGTCGTCACGACAGGGGTCGCCGTCGCAGCGCCCGGAAACGCACCCGTAGACGCAAACGAGAGCAGTGCTGACGAACGAGACGATCGAGGCGAAAACGGGTCCGCCCCCGATGAAACGGACGTACGCGGCGGAGAGGGTCCAAACGCAGACCTCCCCGAACGGGTTCCCGATCACGTCCCCGCGATCCACGATCGGATTTCGTCCTTCCTGGACGGTGACCTCGAGGGCTCGCTCGGAGACGCGATCAGCGAGGTGACGCCGGGCGACGACGAAAGCGACGAGGCCGACGGCACCAGAGAAGACGGAGCAACCGACGAGGCCGTCGACACCGACGAACGCGCCGACGACGAAGGGAACGAGTCGCACGACGACGAATAAGTCGAACCCGTCACCCGCCCATCCACGCTCTCAGTCTGTCGGCCGGCTCCGATCGGTGACGGGGTTCGGCTGGTGAGGGACACCCGGACCTGTCGATCGGTACTGGTACCCTCCACGTCGCCTCGCCCCTCCGATCGACGGTCGCGCGGTACTGACCGCGCAACTCCGAAGCAGCCTTGGCCGTTCGACCTCTCCGCTATTCTGCGGTGTGCCGGTGATCGTCGCGTCGAACGCCGTCGTGAGGCTGCGCTACCGGCCCCGGCGATTCCGGTCCGCCGGAGTCGGTGTCGTCCGGGAGACCGTGATCGTCCTCGTGGCCGTCGAGTCGGCCGGCACCGGTTCAGTATCGACACTTAGCGTGTCGGGTACCTGGATCTGGTCCCGTTGACGATCCTTCCTCCCCAACTCTGGTTGACACGGCCGAAGAACACTCCGTTCGGATCGTTCTCGGCCCCGGCGATTCCGTCTGCAGCCAGTCCGTTCGACGCTCACCTCGTGCGGGCTGTCTCGAGGGCGTATGTCACAACACGTATCAGGGTCGGAACGAAGGACGTAAAGAATGGTACCTCTCATCGGATCGCTCGTCGCCTTCCTCGTCGCACTGCTCGTCGGTGGGCTGGCGATCTTCGTCAGCGCGAAGGTCGTCGTCGACGTCGACGATTACTCGTACGCGATCGTCACAGCCCTATTCGGAGCGATCGCGTGGACGCTTGCCACGTGGGTACCGCTCGTCGGCCCGGTACTCGCGCTGGTCGCCTGGATCTGGGTGATCAACTGGCGGTACCCCGGCGGCTGGGGGACAGCCGCGATCGTCGGGTTCGTCGCCTGGCTCGCCGCGCTCGGTATCCTGTTCGTTCTCAACGGCGTCTTTCGGCTCGGCGTCGGCGCGTTCGGCGTCCCCGGCGCGTAGCGGGACGGGGACGACTCCCTGGCAATTCGACGTCTAGAGCGTCCGGTTCGGCGAACGCAATACCGACGAGAATACCGAGACGCCACACACACCGACCGCTGACGAGCCGTCTCCGGCGAACCGACAACGCGGGGGTTCGCCGACGGACTCTTCTGTTACGTTCGGACCGCCGGTCGAATCAGAGCTTGCGGGCCTCGCTGGCCTGTGTGGATCGCCGGCGGGCCTGTTCGAGACGGTTTTCGGTCGCGCGGACCCACGCCGGTTCCATCGAATTGCTGGCCTCCGACAACCGTGTCTCGACGCGGTCCAGGCGAGTCGCAACGGCATCGAGTTCCTGATTCGCACCGTCCCGGTCGCCTGCGGCCGCGCGGTCGGCGGCACGGCGGGCGGCTTCGCCGACGGCTTCGAGCGCCCGAGCAAGGCCCTGAACCGCACTGTTCTGACTGTCCGAGCCGTCCGGTTCGTCGCTGGCAGCCGTCACCCCGGCTCTGGTCTCCTCTGCGAGGTCGGCGAGGTACCTCGCCAGCGGGGCCTTACCCGTTCGAGGCTCGTCGATACGGACTCGACCCTCGTCGCCGGGGTTGAGCCGGAACGCCCCGAGTTCATCGTCGCTGTCGCGGACCTCCGTCGTGTACGCGCCACCGCGGTGGACGTACACCGCGTCGGGGCCGGACAGCGGCGCGTCGTACAGCCGCCCGGCGAAGTCGTCTTCGACGGCGAGGTCGGTGAGGGTGCTGTCAGCGTCGTCGGGATCGATCTCGAGTTTCGTGGCGTTCTCGCGGGCCACGACGGGGATTTCGCCGTCGACGCCGGCGACCGTGGGGGCGTCGTCGTCGGAGACCGTGACCGTCTCGCTGTGGGGAGCGACGCCGGCGCCGTTTATCGTCAAGGTGTGCTCGCCCTCGGGGACGTCCTGGAAGACGGCGATTCCCTGGAACGTCGGAACCGCTTCGGGGTCGCTCTGGAGCAGTGCGAACATCTCGATCGGCGAGTATTCGGTGGTCAGCCCCTCGTCATCGGGGGCGTCGTCAGATGTGACCGCGTTCGTGACGCCGGCGACGACCTGGTTGACCGGCGAGGGGTCGCTGATGGCATCGTAGCGGTCGGAAAGCGCCTGACGGTGGTTAATTTCGGTGATGTCGGTCGCCGGGTCGTCGTACCGGGCTCCTTTCCAAGGGACGCCGGTCGTCGTGATGTGGCCGGCCACAGCGTCCTCCGCGAACTCCGGAAGGGCGAACTCGAAGCTCAATTGCGGCCCCGTGAAGTCCTCGATGTGTTCGAGTTCGGCGGTCGGAACCAGCTCGTAGGCTACGTCGGGGTCGACTCCCTCGCGTCCCCGGTACTCGAAACGGTAGCCCGACTCTCGCTCAGGAAGGTCCGTCGGCGGCGACTGGAGCGCGTCGAACGAACGGACGGTCAACTCGTCGGGAACGAGATCCGAGGCCTCGACCGACGGCAACCGCTCGTGTTCGTAGATCGGTTCGCCCTCGAGTTCGGGGACCACGAACGGGAGCGCCACCCCCTCGTCGCGCGGGAGACCGTAGGCCAGCGGGATCGCCGCGACGTCTTCGAGGCTCTCGACGATACTGTTGGTGATGTCGGCCACGTCGCCGTCCAGCGGGAGCCGCTGAAAGCGTTCGGCGTCGTCGTTGATCGAGAGGGCGCTCGAGTGTGATCCGAGTTCCGACAGGATCCGCGGCCGCTGCTCGGGGTCGGGATCGAGGAACTCGTTGTTCGGCACCGTTCGGGAGTGGGAACTGGCGACGTACAGTTGCGGCTCGTCGGTGTCGGTGTCGACGAACACCTGTAGGACCTCCCAGTCGTGCCAGTGGAAGTTCGTGGTGAACTGATCGAAGACGGAGTAGCACCAGAACTGCACGACCGCCAGCGGCGACTCCTCGTACTCGACGGCGTGGTAGAACACTGTTGGGTCGGGCGGTTTGTGATCGTCACCATCGTTCCGACGCTTCACGTACCCGTCAAAGGCGTCGAATCCGTCCACGACGAATTCGCCATCCCGCTCGCTCTCGTATCGTCGCGGGTCCGTCGGGAACCACTGCTCGTGGCGGTCGAAGTACACCGTCGGTGCGAACCGTTCGGCGAGCGAGCGCGCCCTTTCGTCGTCGAGGTTCGAGGTGGCGCCATCGCCGCTCCGCTCGAGCAGTGAGCAGCCTGCCAGTGACGCGGCCGCCCCGGTCGCTACCGTCTCGAGTACTGTCCGTCGGTCGATCGACAGAGCAGAGTCTTTGTCTATCGTCACAAATTACAGGTCCTGACGACGGTAGTCCTTCCACACGTATCGTCCGATACGGCTGTACGGTTCCACATCGTCTATGAACCACTGTAGCGGACGTACGGATAGGCTTTCTGGAGTTATATAGCGCCGGACGTGACCGGAGTCTCGTATTGGTAGAACAACTGTACGAGCGGGCGCAACAGAAGCCGTAAACCAGCGGCTGTGGATAGATGACGAGTCGTGAGTGCCGAGGCCTCTTCTCCCGACGACTGAACTACGGAGAACCAGCAACACCGTTCTTCGGGATCGTCCCGGCGAAGAACGCCGCAGCGACGATCACCGAAGCGAAAACCAGGCCGCCCACCGACTCGACCACGGTATGGGCCTCGAGCGCCACGCGACTCCACGTCAAGCCCAGCGGAACCAGTAGGGACGCTACGAACCGTCGGTCAACGAACGTCAGAAATCCCGTCGACACCGCGGCGTAGACGACGTGACTCGAGACGTCCCAGAACGGGACGACCACGAGATGGACGGCCGAGGTACCGATCAACAGCAAACAGTACACCGGCAGCAAATCGCCCCACTCCCACCGATGCCAGGCGAACCAGATAACGACGAAACCCGCGATCAACCCGAGGCTCGCGAAGAAGTCCTCCCCGCCCGGCACCGAAGCCGAGACCGTCTCCGGACCACCCTGATAGATCCCAAACGCCAAGACAAACGCCACCAACACTGTCGCTACCCGACACGTAACACCTCTCCAACCGGCGTCTGTGGTCAACAGTTCGTATCCTGCTAACACGATTGTGACGACAGTAACGAGAAGTTCCGGAGCAAATACGCCCGATACCGCTGCGTCGACAACCATACCATCTCGACTCTCCTATCAGAAAAATCAGTTGCGGAAACCGTCGAACCCGCTACTGACCGGAAGGGTTGGCTTCTCGAAGACTGTAAGACCGTGACGAGTTTCTGCGCGATCTTTTCGCGGGGGATTGCTAAGCTCTTCTTCGGTGAACCGTGGGGAGCACACGAACTGCGAGTGTCAAGACCATCGTTTCGCGAAGATTTAATACACGCTGAGTGTCACCAACCGTAATGCCCACGATAACCGTCACGTGTCCGTACTGCGACAGCGAGGCGAGGACGTCGATTCCCGACGGTGCAGAATCGAAGGGAGTCGTCCAATCGTATAAAACCGGCATTTGGGGGAGGGATAAGCTGGTGGAGGTCTCGTGCGACCAAGGGCACCACTTCGGTGTGCCGTACGAGTAATCGGCTTCGGGGAGGCCACCCGGATCGCCGACGAGACGAACTCCGAGAGGGTTCTCCGTCTGTTCGCGCGTGTGGTTTTCGAGTGACCACCACTCTCACCCTCGACGGAAGCGACGGAAGATCGAACGCGGACAGACCAGTCGGATTCCACCCACGTTCACAAGACCTCTGGTCTTGTGCAGCCCATCAGAACGCAGTGCGTTCTGAGGACGGCTTCAGCCGCGGGCTTCCTCCTTGCATCTCTGTGAAACGCCACCGGAGCACCGAATTCGTATCGGGAGCGATGAACCTCGGACAAGCCTATTGTGTTTTCGCGACGCATAGAAAGGTATGGCCGACAATCCACCGAAGGTCCCCCGTCGTCCCATTCTACAGACGATCACCACCGCCTCGGTTGTCGGCGTAACTGGCTGTCTGGGGGACGCTGACCAGGAGGGAGAATCACCCTCGGAGCGAGCGGAGGGGTGGTGTCTCGAGGAGCTCAGCGACGAGGTCCCCGAGGAGTTCGAAACGATGGAGAGCGTCGACGGGCGCGAACGAGACCCGGACGACATCGTCACCAGAGAGGAGGCGGGGTACGTGTGTCGCTCCGAGAACGGACAACTGTGTGCGAACTGCACGTTCCTCATCACGAGTAACAGGAGCGGGTTCGCGGCCGCGTGTACCGAGGTCTCGGGCGAAATCCGAACGACCGACTGGTGTGGATTGTACCAGCCTGCCGAGCGGTTGGAGGAGTGACAGCCGACGCGTGACGAATCGGCCGCGGCGAGGGACAGGCGGCGTCTCAGCGTCGGTACTCGAGGGGTACGACGGTTAACCTCGACTCATATCGACTCGAATCGGCTCATATCGACTCGAATCGGCTCAACTCGAGTCCGCACGTCGTTACGGTGCTTCGGCGAGGCGGTCCACTCGTTTCGTTCTCGACGACGGACGCGTCCCGACCGGCGTCCCGTGGACACCGACGGGATACACCGGTGAACACGTCGCCAGACTGAAGGTCGTCAGGTGTGAGGGGTCGCCAATGACCGATTCGTTCGTGTTGGTGACGCTGTCGCGCCCCTTCGAGGATCCGGTCCTCATCTTCGCGCTGGCGATGTGCATCTTTCTGATCGCACCGCTGCTGTTCGAACGGCTCAAGGTCCCCGGGATCGTCGGGGTGATGGTGTTCGGCGCCCTCATCGGCCCGAACGCCCTCGGCCTGCTCGAACGCGACGAGACGATCGTCCTCCTGGGCGAGATCGGCATCGTCTACCTGATGTTCGTCGCGGGGCTGGAGATCGACGTCAACGAATTCCTCGAGAGCCCCGATCGGAGCGTCCTCTTCGGGATGGCGTCGTTTCTGCTTCCGATGACGGTCGGCGTCGCCGTCGGCGTGGGCGTGCTCGGGTTCGGGTTGCCGGCCGCGGCGCTGTTCGCGGCGACGTTCGCCTCCCACACCCTGCTCGCCTACCCGATCATCGACCGCCTCGAACTCGCGACGAACGAGGCCATCACGACCGCGATCAGCGGCACGATCGTCACCGACACCCTGGCGTTGCTGGTGCTCGCGGTCGTGATCCGCTCGCTCGAGGGATCGCTCGACCTCGTCTTTTTCGGCCAGCTCGGCCTCGGTCTCGTCGCGCTGTTCGCCGGCGTCTGGGTGGTCGGCCCGAAACTGGCCCGCTGGTTCTTCCGCAACGTGGACGAGGAGAGCTACTTCGAGTTCCTATTCGTGATGGCGGTCCTGTTCGCGAGCGCGTTCGCCGCCGAACTCGCGCAGGTCGAGGCGATCATCGGGTCGTTCCTGGCGGGGCTCGCGCTCAATCGACTCATCCCCCGGAGCGGGACGCTGATGAACCGCATCGAGTTCGTCGGAAACGCGCTGTTCATCCCCTTCTTCCTGCTCTCGGTCGGCATGCTCGTCGACGCGACCGTGTTCACGCAGGGGATCCGGGCGTGGCTCGTCGCGGGGTCGATCATCGCCGTCCTCCTGGTGACGAAATTCGTCGCCGCCTGGGGGACCGCACGCGTGTACGACTACGCCCGTGAGGAGTGGCTCACCGTGTTCGGACTGACGTCGGGACAGGCGGCGGCCACCCTCGCGATCACGCTCATCGGCTTCGAAGTCGGGCTGTTCGGCGAGTCCGTCGTCAACGGCGTCGTGCTCATGATAATGATCGTGGGCGTCGCGAGCCCCGCGATAACGAGTCGCTTCGGCCGGGCGGTCGTCGACGCGGAGGGCGGTGACGAGTACGATCCGGACGACGCGCCCGAGCGCGTGCTCGTTTCCCTGACCGACGGGGACGGGATGGATCTGCTCGTCGACCTCGCGGTGTTGCTACGCGGCGAGACCGAGGAACCCCTTCACGCGATGACCGCCGTTCGGAACCGTGCAGGAGGCGCCGACGCGGAGGTGGCCGAGGCCGAGTCGGTGCTCGAGTCGGCCGAGGAACGCGCGAGCGCCGCGGAGGTCCCCGTCGATACGCACACGCGGGTCGACTCGAGCGCCGTTCGGGGAATCGTTCGCACCATCGAGGAGAACCGCATCACCACCGTGGTCGTCGGCTGGACCGACCGGCACCGCTTCGGCGACCGCGTGTTCGGCGACACCGTCGACCAGTTGCTCGAGCGGACCGACGAGTTACTCGTCGTCTCCCGACTCGCGGAGCCGTTCGAGGCCGTCGATCGGCTCACGCTCGTGCTTCCGGGGCGCATCGCCGCCCACCCCGAGTTCTTCCACGGCGTTCACGTGATGAAAGCGCTCGCCGAACAGCTCGGGGCGCCCGTCCGGTGTCTGCTCCTCGATGGCGACCCGGAGACCTACGAGGGCCTCCTCAACAAGGTCGAACCCGACGTGACCCTGGAGGTGGAGGCGACCGACGGAGCGGGGATCGACGCCGAGGAGGGCGACCTGCTCGTCGCGCTCCTCCCGCGGGAGGGAGCGCGGGGGTGGCAACCCGGGCTTCGGTCGGTCCCGGGCCGCGTTCGAACGGCGACTGACGGCAACGTCCTGGTGGGCTACCTGTCGGAGGAGCCGTCGGACGCGCGTCGGTTCCTGCGCATGCGGTGAGTCGATCTATCGACGTCGCACCACCGAGGCGAACTCGCCGTTCTCGTCACCGGATCGACGGGGTCGACGTTCGTCCACCTCACGCGCGGTCTACCCGCGTTGAACCGGAGAAAACGCGCGAAATCGTCCCTCGAACGGCGTCAAACGCTCGAAAACCGAGTCTACGACGTTCCCCCTTGAAGGGGGTCCGACCGGGAGAGTCGGGTGCAGCATGAACCGAACAACGCTCATCGCAGTCGTGTGCGCACTGCTGGTCGTGACTACCGGTGTCGCCGCCGCAGTGCCCGGAAATGCGCCCGCAGACGCGGGCGAGAACAGCGCAGAAGATCGAGCCGGCTCGAGCGAAAACCGCGCGGACGGCGGGGATGCTGGCGACCGCGACGGTGTGGGCCCGAACGCTGACCTCCCCGAACAGGTTCCCGAACGCGTCGCCGCGATCCACGATCGGATCTCGTCCTTCCTGGACGGTGACCTCGGATCCTCGCTCGGAGACGCAGTCAGCGAGGAAACACCGAGCGATGACGAGAGCGCCGACGACGACGGTGAGGACGCCGACGACGACGGTGAGGACGCCGACGACGACGGTGAGAACGCCGGCGACGACGGTGAGAACACCGACGGACAGAGCGACGGCGGCGACGAATAACGCAGCCCTCCACACTCTGCGTCGCTCCTGCCACCCCCGCTGACGCGGTTCCCTCTCGAACACGTTTTCGAAGCCGTCGTAGATTCGACCGTTTTACAGACCGGGCGGACTCGTTGCACAGGGTTTCGCCCGCTATCCGTCCGTTCGACCTCCGAGTCGGAACTGTGGTCGGATGGCGTCCCACAGCCGACACCCGGAGTCGAATCGCCCGGAAGACGAACCGTACCGTGATCCGGGTCGCTCGTCGCACTGCTGGCCGCATCGCCCGTCGGTGGATCGGACATCTCCGTTAGCGCGAAGGTCCTCGGCGTCGACGACGACTCCTACGCGGTCGTCACGGTCATTCTCGGCGCGATCGTGTGACTGACCGCGGGGACACCCACCTCGGTCCGATACTGGCGCTGATCGCACGGGTCCAGGTGATCAACTGGCGGTGCCCAGACGGTCGGGCGACGGTCGCCGTCGTCGGGCGCGTCACCCGGCTCACTGCGCTCGGTCTCCCGTTCGTTCTCACCAGCGTCGTTCGACTCGTCGCCGGTGGGACCGGTGTCCCGGCCGCGTGGTGGGACGAGCGTGCCCCAAAGCGACGGCAAATCGGGGAAAACGAGGGCAAACCTCGTCGACGAACGTCCCGGTTTACGTGGGTGTCCGGCCACTGTCGAACCGTGATGCACGGCAAAACGAAACTCATGATTGCGGTTGCGATCGCGCTCCTCGTCGGAGCGACTGGCACTGCGGCGGCACAACCAGCGGACGGTCCGCCGGCCGACCTCCCGGATCCGGTACCGGAGTTCGTCTCGGACATCCTCGGCGCGATCACCGACTTCGTCGGCGGGACGATCGGCGCTCTCGGGGAGGTCGTTCGTGACCTCACGCCGGGTGGCGATGCGGGCGTCTCGAGCGGTAGTAGATAATGACAATGATTTTATCTTCTGAGCTCGACAATGGCCGATCCATGACTATAGAGCCCCTAGGAAGCAGTTCTGTGTCTATCGTATGTTTTAAGCGAGGTGCCGAGCACCGTCTCGTATGAACGGTCGTGCCGCCGTGGCGGTCGCTGTTGTCGCGCTCCTCCTCGTCGGTTCGGGGCCGGTCGTCGCGACCGATGGTACCACGGCGTCCGCGAGGACGCAGTCGGACCTCGAGACCGTCCAGCAGGACGAGATCGACGCGGACGAGGTCCGAATGGACGTCGCGATCGAGTCGGACGGGACCGCCGAGTGGACGGTCGAATTCTGGGTCGAACTCGACGACGAAGAGAGCGAAACGTCGTTCGACTCCCTGCGGGACGACGTCCGTGACGACCCCGATAATTACACCGAAAGCTTTGCGGAGCGGATGAACGAGACGGTCTCGACGAGTAGCGAGGCGACGGGACGGGAAATGTCGACGGACGGTTACGACGTGAGCACCGAACGACAGTCGTTCGCGCGCGAGTACGGCGTCGTCAGGTACACGTTCGACTGGCACGGGTTCGCCGCCGTCGAGGGTGAAGAACTCCGCGCGGGGGATGCGATCGAAGGGATCTACCTCGACGACGGGACGCGATTGTTGATCGAGTGGCCGGAGGAATACGAACGGCGTTCGGTCACACCCGAGCCCGACGACGAGCGCGATCGGGCCGTGATCTGGCGCGGCGGCGAGACCGAGTTCGTCTCGGGCGAACCGCGAGTCACCCTCACCGCCGCGGGGGCCGGACCCGGAACGGCGACGATCGTGGGTGTCGCCGTCGCGATTGGTGCCGGGTTCGGTGCGGTCGGCCTGTGGTGGTACCGCACTCGCGCGTCCGATGGAGGGGAAGGGATCGACGGAGTCGCCGGTCCGAGCGGCGAGTCCGACGCAGTTCGGACGCCTCCTCCGGATTCCGTCGCGGGACGGGCGACGACCGACGAGTCTGAGTCTGCGGGGACGAATGCGACCGGAACGGTCGATACGGAACTGCTCAGCAACGAAGAGCAGGTCCTCCGACTGCTCCGAGACGACGGCGGCCGGATGAAACAGCAGACCGTCGTCGAGGAGTTGGGCTGGACCGACGCGAAAACCAGCAAGGTCGTCAGCGGACTCCGCGACGAAGGACGACTCGAGTCGTTCAGGCTCGGCCGCGAAAACGTGTTGTCGCTTCCCGAAGCGGGCGACCCGGATCCGACGGCGCCGGGAGGTGACGAATCGGAATGAGCAGCGGCGGGACGGCCCCGGGGGTACAGGCCCGCCTCCCGAAGGGAGGAAATCCGACGAAATCGACGGACGGAAGCGGATCGAAAACGGCGTTGAATCGCGTTGACGATCGTTGAACCGACGTCATCGACTCGAACGTATATCATCGACGGAATACGAAACCCACCAATGAACCGAACCACTTCGATTGCGCTGCTTGCGATACTCCTCGTCGCGCTGGTCGCCGTCCCCCTCGGCGCGGCCAGCGTCTTTTCGAACGACGGGGCGCAGGGCGACAGCGAGACCGACGGCGGGAACGAATCGATCGAACCCGGCGAACAGTTCAGCGCCAGCGTCGGCGTTCAGGACGCCGAGATCGACGGCGACGTCTCGGAGCGGACGCTCGGAGCGAAGATCGCGAACGCCGAGACGAACGAGACGAAAGCCGCCGTCATCGAGGAGGACCACGAGGAGAACGAAGCCCGGCTTTCGGAACTCGAGACCAGGCTCGAAGCGCTGAACGAGTCCCGGGAAGACGACGAAATCAGCGAGGGGCGGTATCGAGCCGAAGTTGCGAGGACCGTCGCGGAATTGCGGAGTATCGAGCGACGCGCCGCGATAGCCGAGACGACTGCAGCGGAGTTGCCCGAGGACGCACTCGCCGAAGGCGACGTCGACGTCGACTCGATTCGAGCGCTTCGAGAGCGGGCCGGCGAACGGAGCGGGGCGGAGAACGCGGAGATCGCTCGCGGCATCGCCGGCGACGACGTCGGCCGGACGTTCGACGGCCGACTGCCGGGCGGCGCGTCCGATCTCCCGGGGGAGCAGCCGTTCGACGACCGCGGCGCAAACCGGAACAACGAGACGTCCGTTACACCGTAGGCTGACGACTGATTTCGGCGAATCGCTCCCTCGGGGAATCGAAACCGTCCCTTCTGACGGGCCGACCGGACGCCGACCCGCGCCGTCCGGCGGGCCGGTCGTCGTTCGAGGACGCCCGGAACGGGCGGTCCCGCAACAGGTCGCGAGGGCGTGAAGAGTCTCACCGAGACCGACCGCGTGCCGGCCGATCAGAGGGTCTACAGGCGGAGCAGGCCGAGTGCCTCGGGGCTTGACCCCGAGGGAGAAGGCCGTAAGCCCCGCTAAACGTGTTCCGTTCGATCGATATACTGTTCAATAGTGTCGGTCGAAACATCGCCTGCCGTCCCAACGTAGTACGATTCTTCCCAGAACCCACCGCCCCACAGGTAGTCTTCCAAGAACGGTTCGTGCTGTTCCCACATCTCCCGCGCCGTGATGCTCTTGACTGTTCGTACAATCTCGCTCGGTGAGTGCTTCGGGTGAGCGGAGACGAACAGGTGAACGTGGTCGGGCGAGATGTGCAACGACAGTATCTCGTAGCCATACTCGTCACACACGTCGCGGAAACTCGTTTCCAGCGAATCTTCGATTGATTCGAGAATCGCGTGACGGTACTTTGGACACCACACGAAGTGGTAGTTGACGTTATACACCGTGTGGTCCGACCGCTTCTCGCCCATATCGAACCCACTACACCAACACATTTAAGTATATATAAAGGATATACAAAAGTATGGCGAACCGCTTTGAAATCGACGGCGAGGAAGTACTCGACGGTGAGGTCAAACCGTTCGGGAACAGTGCCCATGTCACCGTCCCAAAACGCTGGCGTGGCGCGGATGTGAAAGTCGTCCGAACCTCAGAACCTACCGAACAAGACGAAGAATGACCGACTCACAGGCCCTCGTCAAGACGCTGGACTCCCAACTCGACATACAGAGTGACAACGAGGGCCTGCTGTACGATGCCACCCTTGAAGCACGCTCGGTGTACAACGAAACCATCCGCCTCGCCAAAGAAGGTATGGACTGGGACGCGATTCCCGACCGGGTGGCCGACGATTCCAACCTCGTGAAGAACACGACTCAGCGCGTTGTCGCCAAGGCTCTCGGCGCGATGGAGAACTACTACGAGTACGACGACTTCGGACTCCCGAGTCACACCAAGGACGGTGCGTACCCGCTTCGTGCGAACTACGAGGAAGGGTACAACCTGTCGCTCACCAACGAGGGGAACATCGCGTTCCGTATCAGCGCGAAGCCGTACAAGCACGTCAAGGGTATCCTCAAAGGGAGTGACGCCCACCTCGACATTCTCAAGACTGCGCTCACGAGGGACGAGTGGAAGATAGGGACGGCAGAAGCCCTGTTCCACGACGACACCGCTGAGTTGCACGTCAACGTCACCAACACCGAGCAGACCGTTCGGAACAAGCAGGACTCACGAACGGTCGTTGGCGTGGACGTGAACGAGGACAACGTGGCCCTCACCGCACTCTCCAAGGAGGGCGTCGAAGACACGGTTGTCATCGACTTTCCCGAAATCAAGTTCGAGCGCCATCGCTACTTCACGATGCGAAAGCGCGTGCAGAACGCGGGGAAGGACAGTATCCACGACACGCTGGAAGGACGTGAGGAACGGTTCGTCCGCGACAGACTCCACAAGGTGTCTCGGCATATCGTGGAGTGGAGCCAGCAGTTCGAGAAGCCGTGCATCGTCTTTGAAGACCTCAAAGAGATGCGCGACAGTATCGACTATGGCACGCGGATGAACCGACGCTTGCACCACCTCCCGTTCCACGCTCTCCAGTTCTATACGTCGTACAAGGCGTCGTTCGAGGCTATTCCGACCGCTTGGATTAACCCCGAGTACACTAGTCAGAGGTGTCCTATGTGCGGACATACGGAGCGAGCGAACCGCAACAAGAAGCGGTTCGAGTGTCGGTCGTGCGGGCATCAAGACCACAGCGACCGTGGTGCAAGCGTCAATATCGCCGTGAAGGGCGTGAAGAAACTCGATTGGAATGTGCCTGCTCTCAACAGCCTTCCCGTTGTTCGGAAGGTGCGACGGCAGGCATCGGGGGCCGTGGACGCCCCGACCGTGACCCACCCGACCGTTCGAGGCTATCAGGCCGATGGTCGGATGGGAGTGTCCGACTAAACCACGGGAAGCCTCGGGGCTTGACCCCGAGGCGGTTCACTACGTCGTGGTCACGCTGGCGACCGTCGGCTTCGGCGACATTGTCCCGGTCACGACCGCTGGCCGGTGGGTCACGGTGGCGGCAATCCTGGCCGGCATCATCGTCCTCCCGTGGCAGGCGAGCAAGATCGTTCGCGAGTGGACGCGGAAAGAGACGGTCGACGTCACCTGCCCCAACTGCGGCCTGTCGTCCCACGACCGGGACGCCTCCCACTGCAAGGCCTGCGGACACGTCATCTGTCAGGAGTACGACTCGAGCGAGTAGCGCCGCACCCGCCCGGGGCGCCGACGCGCCGACGCGCCGACGCGCCGACGCGGAGATCGGTGTTGGATTCCGAACTCAGCCGCTCGAGCGCGGCGGATCGTCGCCGACGACCTGCACTCCGTTGGCGGCCGACGCTCGTCCCTCGCCCCGACGTCCGTCCTCGCCGTTCGACGCGTCGGTCGTACCCTCGGTCTCCTCCTCGAACAGATCCGTCCGGAAGGTCCGCTCGTAGGAGATGAACTCGAGCGGGACGGTTCGCTCGACGCCGGCGTACTCGACGGTCGCGTTGAAGTCGACGGTCATGTTCGAGGACCCGTCGTTCCGGCGGTGGGTCACCCACCACTCGTCGAGTTTGGAATTGTCGATCGTCGCGTTGGCCGTGATCGTCTGGTTGCTTTCGGGCTCGAGTACGGTCCGGTCGGCGGCGACGCCCTGTCCGACGACGACCCCGTTCAACTCCACCGTGTATCCGATTTGCGTGATCGGTACCGGAGTCGACAGCTCGTTCGTCACCGACGCCGACGCTTCGATCGGCGTTCGGTCGACGGTGGCGTTTCCCCACCGCGCGTCGGACTCGTGGACGACGAACGCGGTCCGACCGGCGGCCCGGACCGGTTGGCTCTCGTTCGTCTCCAGCGGTTCGAGCAGGTCAGTACGGACGGTTCGCGTCCGGGTTAGCTCCTCCGCCGGCATTCCGACCCCGCCGACGTCGACGATGATGTCGGGCTCGACGCGAACCGTGGTCGTCTCGTCGTTGTTCACGTGCGAGGCCCACCACGCCGGGATGTCGTCGTTGTCGATCCACGTCGAGACGGTGACGGTGTCGTCACCGTCGAGGTCGACGCGGCGTTCCCGTTCGTTCGCGACCTCGACGTCGTTCAGCGAGACCGTGTAGGAGACGTCAGCCCCGGCGTCGCCGTAGCGAAGCAACAGGGGGTTGTCGATGGTGACCTCGGTCACCACCTCGGTCCGCTCGTCCGTGACGGTCCCCCAGTCGTTGTCGATCGATTCGACCCGCGGCCGATCAACCGCGAGGACTCCGTAAGCGGCGGTGGTACCGAGAAGGACGAGCACGACGAGTATCGCCAGCCACGTTCTGCGACGAACCATCTATCTACCCCCGCTCCCACGCGGGCACGGTTCGTCCGTTGCGTTACAGGTTCAAGGCGTTGAAGTCGGGCGCCATCGGTCCGGTGGCGAAATCGCGACCGAGGCGAACGTGGCGCTTCGGTTGCTGGCTCGGATCACGTTGCGTCACCCTCGAGTCCGGACGAATCTCCGACGCTCCGACTTCAGCAGAGCGCACACCAGTCGGAGCGACGGCCGTGGCGATCACGGCACCAGGATGTCTCAATCTCGACGGCTCGAGCGTGAAAGCGAAGACTGACCGAACCGATCCCCCAAACCCCCTCTCCTTCGTGAGAGAAAGTGCACGACACCGATTCCGGACGTGGTGGGAGTGGCGATCAGGCGCGTCCACTCGCTGATCAACGATCGTCGATGAGTGCTACCCACCACGTCGAAATCTCGTCGAGAAAAGATGAGTTATATAGTTCCAGTTGAGTCTGTCGGATAGATCACCGTCACACGTTATCCATGTCAGGAAAATACGACCTCGTCATCGTCGGCGGCGGTATCAGCGGCGCCTCGCTCCTGTACACGACCGCCACGTTCACCGACATCGATAGGATCGCGCTGATCGAGAAGGAACCGGAGATCGCTGCGATCAACACCCACCACACGAACAACTCCCAGACCCTCCACTTCGGTGACATCGAGACCAACTACACCCTCGAGAAGGCCGAAGAGGTCAAAGAGGGGGCGGAGCTCCTCGCGGGCTACCTGGAGCACTACGACCCCGACCGCGAGATGCACGCCAAACGAAGCAAGATGGTGCTCGGCGTCGGCGACGCTGAGGTCCGAAAGCTCGAGCGCCGGTACGAGGAGGAAGGTTTCGGCGACCTCTTCCCGAAACTCCGGGCGATCGACCGGGACGAGATCGCCGACCTCGAGCCGAAGGTGGTGGAAGGGCGCGATCCGAGCCAGGACATGCTCGCGCTGCAGACGCCTGACGGCTACGTCGTCGACTACGGCGAGACGACGAAATCGTTCGTAGACCGGGCGGCGGACGTCGACGGCGTGGACGTCTACACCGGCACGACGGTCGAGGACATCACCCCGACGCTCGACGGTTACACGATCGAAACCGACGCCGGTCGGTTCGACAGTGACGCGGCCGTCGTCGCCGCGGGATCCCACAGCCTCCAGATCGCGAAGGAACTCGGCTACGGCGACGGTATGGTCCTCCTCCCCGTCGCGGGCAGCTTCTTCCTCGCCCGGGACCTCCTGAACGGGAAGGTCTACACGCTCCAGATGAAGAAGCTCCCGTTCGCCGCGGTCCACGGCGACGCGGACGTCCACGACCCCTCGATCACGCGATTCGGACCGACCGCGAAGCTGGTGCCGACCCTCGAGCGCGGCCGGATGTCGGCCGTGAAGGACTTCTTCGACGTCTTCGGGCTGAACGCCGCGGCGTTTTTGAGCTACGGAAACATCCTCGCGGACCGGATCCTCCTCCCGTACGTCCTCCGGAACCTCGTCTACGATATCCCAAAGGTCGGACCGAAGCAGTTCCTCCCCCACGTCCAGAAGGTGGTCCCGAGCGTCGAACTCGAGGACATCCAGCGCGCGAAGGGCTACGGCGGGGTCCGCCCGCAGATCGTCAACACGAAGACGCGGTCGCTCGACATGGGCGAGGCGAAGATCGTCGGCGACGACATCATCTTCAACATCACGCCGTCGCCGGGCGCCTCGACCTGCCTGAAGAACGCATTACAGGACACTCGGGCGGTGATCGACTTCTTCGACGGCGACTACGAGTTCGACGAGTCCGCCTTCCGCGCGGACACCATCGACAACTTCCCGCGGGCGGCCTGAACGGCTCCGTCCGTAAGCAACACGAACGTCTCGGGGGCGGTCACCCATTCGATAGGTGGCCGACGGGTTCGTGGACAGTCGCCACGGGCCGGTGAACGATCGCTCCAGTGGGCGCCGTACCACCACGCGGCCGAGGACCGCCGACCCGCCGGGCCGGAGACGGAACGTTACGTCCGCGTCCACTTGGCGGACGCTGAACCCACGGCTCAGCGCGCGTCGTCCGCCTTCGGCCTCGAGTCCCCTTCCCTCGCGGGCGGCGTCTTCGAGAGCAGCTTCCCCCAGAACGCGCGGTTGTCCGCGATACGGCGGTAGGTCCACTCACGGGCGGAGCCGTAGGCGCCGACGTCGCGCAACCGGTCGACCGCCGGCCGAGCGCGCGAGCCGAGATCGGTGCGGACGAGCGCCTCCTCGATCGATGCGCCGCAGGAGTACACCCCCTCGTCGGTCACCAGGTGCGAACACGACTCGTAGTCGTTCGGCAGTCTCTCGAGCAGGGACGGATCCTCGTCCTCGAGGTCCGAGAAGCCGACGATCCGGAGATCCGAACGCTCGTCGATCAAATCCGCCCACCAGGTGCAGAAGCCGCAGTCGTCGTCGTAGACGAGCACCGGTTCGGTCATATCTGACGAACGGGCGCCACGCACTAATGGTTTCGACCCGATCGGCGCTCGGTTCGTCGAGCAGACGCCGGCTCGAAGAAGCGTACGATCGCGTTCGCGTCGACGGAACCGCCGTGCGCACGCCGGTCGACACCGTTTTTGCCCGTGACGCGCACCGTCGCGTGTGCTCGTTATTCTCTGCGGACCGCCGGCGACCGGGAAGACGACGCTCGCCCGGAGCCTCCGCGATCGGCTAGCGGCGCACGGCTACGAGTTCGACAGTCTGCACTCTGACGACTTCAACCGGCGGACGTACGAGCGGATGTCCGAGCGGGTCAGCGAGGCCGAGGGCGACCGGAACTGGATCTTCGACGGGACGTTCTTCCGTCGGCGCCACCGCGAGCGCTTCCGCCGCCTCGAGGACCACTGCTACGTGGTTCGGGTCCGCGCGTCGCTCGAGACGAGCCTCCGACGCAACCGCGATCGGGAGTCCTCCATCGACGAACGGGGCGCCCACGTCATGTACGCGGAGTTCGAACCGCCACGGGCGGACCTGACGCTCGACACCGACGACCTCTCGGAGAAGGAGGCGCTGGACCGACTCGAGGCCGCCGTCGTGGGCTGGCTCGAGTAGCGCGACTTTTTATACGAAGAGGCGGCCAGACCGGTCGTGCGCGACTCACACCGACGCCGACGTTCCAAACCGCCACCCGGCGAGCGATCCGCGGCCCGCCGTTCGGACCCCGCCGAGTCCACCGGCTCGACCGAGGACGATCCCGTGCGCCGCGACGTCGTCGATCGACTCGAGGGGTACTTCGCGCTCGCCGCGGACGGACCTCCCGCGCACGGGGCGCTCGTCGGGGACGCCGCCGTCTATGACGGGGAGGGTGCGCCCTCGGCGTTCGACGACGACTCGCTCGAGGCGTGGCACCGCGCGATGGACGCCGAGGAGGTGTGGCTGTGCGAGCACCGCCGCGCGGTCGAAGGGGCGCTCTCGGTACTCGAGGACGAGTGGCCGCGTTCGGTCGCGGCCGTACGGGAGCACGTCCTCTGACTCGGACCTCGTCGAATCCCGGGGCCCCCTCACGCGAGGGCGAGCGCCGTCTCGAGGTCCGACTCGATCGCGTCGACCTTGCTCCGGTCGTACAGCGCCGCCGCCGGGTGAAACGACGGGAGGACGGTTCGCCCGTCGACCTCGACGTCTCGGCCGTGCAAGTCGGTGATCGTCTCGTCGGTGTCGAGGATCTCCCGCGTCGCGAAGCTCCCCAGCGGGACGAGGACGGCCGGATCGACGCGCTCGATCTCGGCCTCGAGCACCGGCCACCAGGCCTCGATCTCGTCGACGTGTGGGTCGCGGTTCTCCGGCGGGCGGACCTTCACGAGGTTCGTGATATACAGGTCTCGGCGGTCGTACCCGATCTCCTCGAGCGCGCGATCCAGTTGCGTACCCGCCTGTCCGACGAACGGCGCGCCCTCCTTCACCTCCTGACCGCCCGGCGCCTCGCCGACGAGCATCACGTCGGCCGACAGCGGCCCGACGCCGGGGACGAACCGCTCGGGATCGAACTGGTCGTCGGGCACGGCCTCGAGGGCGTCGGCGTAGACGTCGTCGAACTCCCAGTCGGTGGGTGCGTCGTCGGTCATCGCGTGTGTCTTCGCCCGCCGTGGGAAACCTCCTTTCCCCGGTCGGACGCCGTGACTGTCAGGCGATCCGACGGGAGCGACCGTCCCACCGGAAGTGGATAGGCGAGGTCCGGCTCACCGCCTCCCGGTACTCCGACTCGCTCGCCACCGCCGTCACGATCGACGCGGAGAGCCGAATTCGCCGCTTTCGGACGCCGGCCGCCGTAACGGATCTCGATACCGTCGCGAGCGGGCTCCGGTCGTCCGGATCACCGGAGAGCCATCACAACAACCATTATGTCACCGCTGTATACTACGATCACCTACGAGTCACGCCGCTCGCGCTCGGCTACCGCCCGCTCGATCCCACCCACGATCCATGGACAACGACCGAACGCTCGGCCGACGCATCGCGATCGGAGCCGTCGTCGTAGCCCTGCTCCTCCTCGTCGCCTACATCGCCCTCTCGTTCGTCGCGGTCCTGGTGTTCGCGGTGTTCCTCTACTACGCCGTTCGGCCGATCCACCGCTTCCTCGCCCGATTCGGCCTCCCCCGTCGCGTCAGGGCGATGCTCGCGCTGGTACTGTTCGGCGTCCCGTTCGTGATCCTGCTGGGGTATACGATCGCCATCATCGTGGTCCAGACGGAGGCATTCCTCGAGACGTACGCCATCCAGGACCAGGTCGTCTCCCGGGCGCTCGAAGAGGTCGACCTCGCCGGCCTCGACCTCGACGAACTCGAGCAGGTGCTCACCGGCGCGGCCGCACAGGCGTCGCTCTCGACGCTGCTGGTGAGCCTCGCCGGCGCGGTGAGCCTCGTCGGCGGCGTGCTCGTCCAGTTGCTTATCGTGGTCGTGCTCGCCTACTACATGCTGGTCGACGGCCCCCGGTTGGTCTCCTGGCTGCTCGAGACGTACGACGAGTCGGGCGCGCTCGAGGCGTACGTCCGCGCGGTCGACCCGGAGCTGTCGCTGACGCTGTTCGGAAACATCGTCAACGTGTTCGCGACGGCGATCGTCGCCGTCGCGACCTTCTACGCGTACAACTTCTTCGCACCCCCGACCGTGCACGTTCCGTTTCCGGCGCTCGTGGGGGCGCTAGCAGGTATCGGCAGCCTCATCCCGGTCGTCGGCATCAAACTCGTCTACATCCCGGTCACCTTGTTGCTCGCCGGGAACGCGGTCCTCGACGGCAACCTCTCCCTGCTCGTCCCCGTCGGGGTGCTGGCCGCGGTCAGCGCCGTCGTCGTGGACTTCATCCCGGACTTCTTCATCCGGGCGCACATCAGCGGCGAGGAGACTCACACCGGCCTCCTGCTGCTCGCCTACGTCGTCGGTCCGATCGTCTTCGGCTTCTACGGCCTCTTCCTCGTCCCGATGCTGCTCATCCTCGCGGCGAACGCCGTCCACATCCTCCTGCCGTACGCGCTGACGGGCGATCCGCCCGGCGTCCGGCAGTCGCGGCTGCGCGAGTACGACGAACCACGGGATGCGGTCCCGAGCGTCGGCAGCAGCGACCGACCGCGACCGTCGGCCGACGGAGACGAGGACGCCTGAGCGTCCACCGCGGACGGTGCCCGTCGCCGCTCTCGGAGAACGATCCGTTTTTGCTCCGATTCCTCCAACCGGCGGTATGGAGAAGCTCATCGCGTCCCTCGACGACGCACCGATCATCGACAAGGACGGCTACGAGTACCTCGTTCACCCGATCAGCAACGGCGTGCCGATGCTCGACCCCGCGCTGCTGCGCGAGGTCGTCGTCGAGGTGATGCAGACGGCCGACCTCGAGGTTGACAAGATCGTCGCCCCCGAAGCGATGGGGATCCACCTCGCGACCGCGCTCTCGCTCCAGACCGACATCCCGCTCGTCGTGATCCGCAAGCGTCCGTACGGCCTCGAGGGGGAGGTCTCGCTCCACCAGGAGACCGGTTACTCCGAGTCGGAGATGTACATCAACGACGTCGAGGAGGGCGATCGGGTCGTGATCGTCGACGACATGCTCTCGACGGGCGGGACGCTCGCGGCCATCTGCGAGGCGCTCGACGACATCGGGGCCGAGATCGTCGACGTGGTCGTCGTGATGCGGAAGGTGGGTCCCTCGGCGCTCGACGACACGGAGTTCGAGGCGACGAGCCTGATCGACATCACGGTCGAGGACGGCGACGTGACGGTTCACTGAGCCATTTTCGACGGTAGTTCCGCGTTCACCGATCACCGGTTGCCCTCGAGCGATCGCCGCCGTCCAGCCGCCGGTTACGCACGAACGTGGACACATGAACGAAGTAGTTATGCACTTATATGCCTATTTCAACGAATAGATCCCCGGATTCTGGGCCCACATACGAAACTTTTTGGTAGGCGATACGCAAGGTGGTGAACATAGCATGTCGAACGAATCGAACGGGGGTATTCAGCTCGAGTACGGCGTCGACGACAGGCCGCCGCTGGCGAAGTCGATCCTGCTCGGGTTACAACACGTCGCGGTGATGATCGTGCCGGCGACGGCTGTGGCGTACGTCGTCGCGGGGGACGTCGGACTCGGAGCCGACGTCGCGTACCTCGTCCAGATGGTCCTCCTCTTTTCCGGACTGGCGACGATTATTCAGGCGTACACCGTCGGGCCGGTCGGCGCGCGCCTGCCGATCGTCATGGGCTCGAGTTTCACGTTCGTGGGGGCGTCGATCTCGATCGGCGCGGAGTACGGGATGGCCGCGGTGTTCGGCGCGATCCTGGTCACCGGATTCGTCGTCGAAGGGCTCATCGGATGGCAGTTCAAGCGCATCAAACCCTACTTCCCGCCGCTCGTGACCGGGCTCGTGGTCGTCATCATCGGACTCTACCTGATCCCCGTCGGGATGGATTACGTCGCCGGCGGCGCCGCGGCCGAAGACGCCGGCACGTACGGAGGGATCCAGCACGTCGGACTGGCCGCGCTCGTCCTCACCATCGCCGTCGGGCTCAACATGTTCACGCGGGGCGTCACGCGGCTGCTGAGCGTGCTCATCGGCATCGCCGTCGGCTACGTCGTCGCGGTAGCCCTCACGTTCGGAACCGGCCTCGAACTCGTCGATTTCGGAGCGATCGGGGACGCCGCCTGGATCGCCCTCCCGTCGCCCACGCGGTTCGGCCTCGAGTTCGAACCGGTCGCGATCGTCACCTTCGCGTTCCTCTTTCTCGTCTCCGCGATGGAGACGGTGGGGGACATGTCGGGCGTCACGGCCGCCGAGGGGCGGAACCCGACCGACGAGGAGTTCCGCGGCGGGCTGTTCAACGACGGCCTGCTGAGTTCGCTCGGCGCCATCTTCGCCGCGTTCCCGATCACCTCCTTCTCCCAGAACGTCGGCATCGTCAACTTTACCGGCGTGATGAGCCGCCACGTCGTCGGCATCGGCGGCGTCGTCCTCGCGGTCCTCGGGCTGAGTCCAAAGATCGGAGCCGCCGTCGCGACCATCCCCAGCGCGGTCTTCGGCGGCGCGGTCCTGCTCATGGCCGGCATGGTTGCCGCGAGCGGCTTCCGACTGATCGTCGCCCACACCGACCTCGACCGCCGAAACACGGTCATCGTCGCTGTCGCACTCGGCCTCGGACTCGGCGTCACGACGACGCCCGAGGCGCTCGAGGGACTCCCGAGCGTCGCCCAGCAGTTCTTCGGCCAGGCGGTCATCGTCACCGCGCTCTCGGCGCTGGTGCTCAACACGTTCGTCCCCGGCGAGGGGAGTCCGCTCTTCGACGCCCCGCCTCGAGACGCGGACGGATCGACGGGGACGGACCCCGACCCGGCGACGGTCGGTCCCAGCGACGACTGATCGACTGACGGTTCCTTCTCGTTCGTCGGGTTCGCGCTCGTCACCCGCGTCCGGTCATGCGACGATGACCCCACGCCCCCGAGCGACAGCGCTCGAGCACCAAGACGCTCGAGTCGCAGTCGGCGTCGACCCGGACGGTGGTCGCGGGATCCGAACGCGTCGGCCGACGACCCGTTCACGCCTCCGCCGGAACGAGTTTGTGCGCGCCGCCGTCGACGTCGCCGTTCTCCGGATCCGGGGCGCGTTCGGCATAGTAGATCGCCCCGTCGCGAACGAGCGGGGTGCTGGTGACGACGCCGTCGTGATCGACGCGCCAGACCTCCTCGCCCGTGGCCGTCTCGACCGCGTACAGTGTCCGGTCCTTCGAGCCGAAGACGATCCGATCGGCGCACACCGTGGGACAGCCGGTCAGCGCCCGGTCGGTCTGAAACCGCCACCGGACGTCCCCCGCGTCGGGATCGAGCGCGTAGAGGTTGCCGTCGTGGCTCCCCGCGTACAGTTCGTGGCGAACGGGATCGACGCCGGGGCCGGTCATAGAGAGGCCGCCGGTCTCGAACGACCAGTCTTCGGTCCCCTCCTCGAGGTCGACGCGGTAGATGCGCTCGTCCCAGGAGCCGAAGAAGGCGGCGCCGTCGTAGGTGACGATCGGACCCTTGATCTCGCCGTCCGTGTCGTTCTCGGGGGCCGTCTCGAACGACCAGGCGAACTCGAGCGACGGGTACTCCCAGGCGTAGAGCGAGCCGTCGTTCGAACCGACGACCATCGTTCCCGTCTCGGGATCGATCGCCGGCGTCGAGTGGGGGTGATCGGTGGGCCGGTGCTCGTCGTCCTCCCAAAGCACCTCCCCGGAGTCGGGGTCGACGGCGAACGTGCTGCCCTCCGGGTCGGCGTACTCGACGGCGACGAATAGCCGCTCGCCGTCGTACTTGGGGCTCGAGCCGATGGCGTCTCCCAGGTCCGTCGACCAGACCTCATCGCCCGATTCGGCATCGAAGGCGTAGAGCACGCCGTCGTAGGCGCCGATGTAGACGCGGCCGTCGGCGACGACGGGCGTGCCGTGGATCCCCCGGCCCTCCATGTCGGTCTCCCCCCGCCAGCGGACGTCGCCGTCGGCGGAGAGGGCGGTGACATAGCCCGTATCACCGGGGATGACGACGCCGCCGTCGGGAAGCGGAACGGCGCTGGCCTTCGCCGCGCGGTGTTCGTCCGTGTTGTGCTCCGGGATCCGCCACGCCCGTTCGACCGCGTCCGGCACCGTCTCCTCCGGGTAGTAGCCCCAGTTCTCGAGCGACTGCCGGAACTGGACGACGCCGTCGGGAACAGTGTCCTCGAGGGGGTCGTCCACGGGGTCGCGATCGTCGGCCGCGGTGAGAGAGTCCGCTCGCGGAGTCAGGCAGCCGGCGGTGACGGCGAGCACGCCGACGCCGGCGGCTTTCAGTGCGGTTCGCCGAGAGGGAGATCGCGTCATCGTTCGCCGACTCTCGCTCGATCGGTATCAGTCTTCAGTTGTACGGATGGGGCGCGAGCGGACCGAACTCGTTTTACTGCACTGGCGTAACCTTCAGCCATGAAGCTTCGACGGGCGCGGCGACGCCCGCGGTTCCGCCTCGCCGACTCCGCCCAGCAGATGGTCGGCGGCTTCCTCCTCGCGGGGCCGTTCGTCGTCACGGAGGAGGTCTGGCGGCTCGCCGAAAACATGCACCCCGCCCAGACGCTCGGCACCGTCGTGATCGTGTTCGCGATCGGCTACGCGGCGCTGTACAAGGCGGACACGACGCGGGACTCGGAGGCGGAACAGGAGATCGCCGGCGTCCCGATCCGGTTCATCTCCCTGATGCTCGTCACGTTCGGCTCGGTGACCATCCTGGCGCTGCTGTTCGGCGCCCCCAAGACGTTCCTCGACGCGGAGTCGACTCGCGACCTCGTGCGCACGACGCTCACGGCGGTGAGCGTGGGGTCGGTGTTCAGCGTCGTCGGCGCCGCGACGGCCGACACCGTGTTCGCGAAGTGAGTTCGTCGTCGGCGCTCGCTGGACGAGGGGCGTACCGTCTACGGCCGGACGTACGCGTACCCCTCGTCCTGCAGCCGCGTCACTTCCACGGCGCCCTCGGGGACGGTCTCGACGCCGTCGACCAGGTCCGAGGCCTCGAGTCCCTCCATCTCGAGGGTGTTCGAACACGCCTTGACCGGGACGCCGTCCTCGAGGAGGTGCCGCACGTCGTCGGCGGCGTCGCCGCCGGCGGTGACCGCCTCGATGCCGCCCGCCTGGACGACGATCGCGACGTCGTCGATGTCGCCCGACTCGTCCGCGAGCAGGTTCTCCGCGATGGCGAGAGCGGTTTGCTGTTCCGTTTCGTCGCCGGATACGAGGTGTACGACGGTTTGCATCGTCGTCCTCGAGAGAGGGCGACCGGGGCCGAGTGATTGGTGCTTGCGAACCCCTCCTTGCGCTCGCCCCCCGCGAACTCGAGTCGACCGCGGCGCTACCGATCGCATGGCCGAGTCGGAATTCGACGGAGGCGGTGGAGCGCCCGGGAAACCGGACTCAGCGTCCGGGGCAGCCCCGGCGTCGATCCCGGACGGACGGTGCGGTCACGTCGCGACGCTGGAAGGAATCGACGGCATCGGCGCGGTGTGTTGCTGGCGAGAGACGTGGGACGACTCGGAGCGCTGCCGCTGGCACGCCGACGGCGACGTCCCGCGGACGGCCTACGCGGACGGGGAAGCGGACCCGGGGGAACGCCTGGACGGGGCGATCCTCCGGAACGCGGCCCTCACGGGAGCGGACGTCCTGGCCGGCCGTTCGCTCGTCGGCGCCGACTTCACCGGCGCGGTGCTCGACCACGCCGACCTCTCCGGCGCCGACCTGCGCCGGGCGACGTTCCGGGACGTCGACGCCCACGGGGCCACCTTCGCCGGGGCGACCCTCCACGACTCGGTGTTCACCTTCGTCGACCTCCGCGGCGCCGACTTCGAGGGGGCGAAGCTCTACCGGGCCGGGCTGACCGACGTGCGCGTCGACCTCGAGACCGAGTTCGGCGGCGCGGTCTACGAGAACGAATTCGAGGGACGGGAGGCGTCGGAGAGCGTCGCGAGGTACGCCGACTCCGCGACGTGGGTCTACCGGGAGCTCCAGCGGCTCTACGACGAGAACGCGCTCCCTGATCAGGCGAACGACTACTACCTTCGGGAGATGGAACTGCGTCGGCGGGGCGCGTGGCACCTCCGGAACTGGCGGCGGGCGCTCACCCTCGAGGGATCGCGCCTGGTCACCCGCTACGGGACGAGCCCGTGGCGCGTAATCGCCACCTCGGCCGCGCTGATCCTCGTCTGCGCCGCGCTGTACCCCTTGACCGGCGGCATCCAGGAGGTCGGCGCCGACAGCGCCATCACCTACCGGATCGAGGATCCGACCGACGCCCCGCCGTGGCTGCTCCTCGAGACGTACTTCAAGGGGTTGTACTTCAGCGTCACCACCTTCGCGACGCTCGGCTACGGGGACATGCAGCCGGTGGGGTCGCTCGCGCGGATCATCGCCGGCGTGGAAACCCTTCTCGGTTCGCTACTCATGGCGGTGCTCGTGTTCGTCCTCACGCGAAGCATCCGCTGACTCCGCCCAGCCGTCGAGGGGCGAAATCGGTCGGCGCCGGCGAGCCTGAACACGCCGGCAGACGGCTCAACCGCTCGAGCGCCGAATCGGCGACGTCGCGCGAACCCGCCCGCGGCGCGCCCCAGCGGTCTCCGGTCGACGGTTCGACGGGGCCCCGGTCGGAGGCGGAGTTCGCCACCAAAATCCCCGATATCGCCCCCATCCCACCCCACCTCATCCCACCTCATCCATGTCCGAACGCGACTACGAACGTCACGAGCGACTCGAGCGCCTCTCGAGCGCCGCCGCGGACCGCGACGTGCTCGTCAGCCTCGCGGTTCCCTCTGAGGGGACGATCGGCGAGGCGCGTCGGCCCGTCGAGGCCGACTACGCCGAGGCGACCCAGCTCGACGAGAGATCCCTTCCCAAACCGCTCGTCGAGGCCTTGGGGGAGCTTCGAGGCCGGCTGAACGAGTACGACGAACTCCCCGAGAACGGGCTCGTCGCCTACGCGGGCGTCGTCGACGGCGACCTGGTGACGACCGTCTTCGACGATCTCGAGACGCCGGTCGAGGAGCCGATCTACGAACACGGCAACGAGTTCGACCTCGAGCCGATCGCCGACCTCGCGGCGTCGACCCCCGAGTACGGGTTGCTCGTCGTCGAGCGCGGCGGCGCGGCGCTGGGACGGCTCGAAGAGGACGGCGTGGAACCGATCGAGGTGTTCGACAGCGACGTCCCCGGGAAGTCGAGCGCCGGCGGCCAGTCCGCCGAGCGGTTCGAACGCGACCGCGAGCGGCTGAAACGCGAGTTCTTCGACGAGGTCGCCGAGCGGGCGGCCCGGTCGTTCCTCGGGGAGGACCCCGTCGACGGCGTCCTGCTCGGCGGGACGACCGGAACGGTCGAGATCTTCCGCGAGGAGGCCGACCTCGACCACCGCCTCGCGGAGCGGATCGTCGGCGAGTTCGCCGTCGAGTACGCCAGCGAACAGGGCCTCAGACAACTCGTCGAGACGGGCGAGGAGGCCATCGAGGAACGCGACAGGCAAGAGGCCCGCGAAGCCCTCGAGACCTTCTTCGACGACCGCCGCGACGACGAGGAGGCCGTCGCGTACGGCGATGAGGCGATCGACCGGGCGCTCGAGTACGACGCCGTCGACACACTGCTCGTCTCGACGGCGCTCGAGGGCGGCCGAATGCGGGAGGTCGGGGACCGGGCGACCGAACAGGGCGGCGAGACGGTCGTCGTCCCCGACGACTTCCCGGACGGGCGGCGGTTCGCCGAGGCGTTCGACGGCGTGGGGGCGCTGTTGCGATTTCCGATCGACTGATTCGGTTCGCGATCGGCGTCAGTAGTCGGCCCGAATCCGCTCGACGTCCAGTCGGGCGTAGTGCCAGAGCGTCCCGGTCAGCCCCTTTTCGGCGATCCGGCGGCCCGAACTCTCGACCAGCACCGCTCGGCGGTAGGCCGTCGGATACCGGCTCGCGAGCGTTCGGCTGAACGCCGTGTCCTCGTTCGGCACGTCGGGGAAGCCGCCGACGGCCTCGAACGCCCGCCGGTGGACGAACGTGTTGAACCCCGGGAGGATCGGCCGCTCGAGGCGCGAGAACAGGTGGTTGATCGTCGCCTCCATCAGCTTCGCCCGCAGGGGGCCGCGGATGCGACAGTAGGAGGTCGCGGCGGCCAGTTGTTCGCGCTCGACGAATCCGAGCATCTCCGTGAGGTAGTTCGCCCGGACCTCGGTGTCGGCGTCGACGAACGCGAGCCACTCGCCGCCGGCGCGCCGGGCGCCCTGGTTACGCGCCCGGGCGATGCCGGTCCCCTCCTGGTCGACGACCGTCGCGCCGTACTCCCGGGCAATCCCGGGCGTGCCGTCGCTCGAGCCACCGTCGACGACGATCACCTCGTACTCGTAGGCCGTGTCGAGGGCGACGAGGCTCGAGAGGGTCCCCCGGAGGTAGTCCGCCTCGTTCCACGCCGGGACGACGACGCTGACGTCGAAGCCGCGCTCGTCGCCCCGGCGGCCACCGTCGCCGTCGCCGTCGCCGTTTCCACCAACCATCCGTCACTCGAGCGGTAGTTCGGCCGATCACTTAGCGTCTCGGCGTCGGAGCCGATGACGGGGCGGCGTGTCGGCACACGCGAAAAACTGGCGCCCGTCGACCGACGCCGGGGGAACGAAGGCGGTCGGCGGTCGGGGAACCGGTAGGTCGGCGCTCGAGACGCCGGTCAGTCGGCGTCCGAATCGAACCGCCGAACGTACCGGTCTCCGCTGCTCGTCCGAACCGTCGGGCGCTCGGACCGCGCCGTGGAGACGGACGAGGACGACACCGCCACCGAACGGAGGCCGTCGACGAGCGCTTCGAGCGCCGAGCCGAGCGCCTCGCGGCCGAGAATCGCGAAGCCGAGGACGATCACCGCGAAGCCGACGACCGTCGTCGCGGTGATCGACTCCCCGAGGAGGAGCCAGCCGCCGAGGGTCGCCACGACCGGCGTGACGTAGAACGTCAGGCTCGCGCTGATCGCGCCGACCTCGTCGAGCAGGCCGAAGAAAGCGACGTAGGCGGCCGCGCCGGCGAACACGCCGAGGTACGCGAGCGCGACGATCGCCGTCGGCGTCCACTCGACCGACGCGACCGACTCGCCGGCGACCGCGCTCATCGCGTGGAGCATGAGCGCGCTGATCGGGAGCGCCCAGGCGGTTCGGACGGTGCTCGAGAGCGTCGCGTCGGCCCGGCGGACGAGGACGTTGCCGAGGGCGAGGCTGACCGCGCCGGCGAGGACGACGAGCGTCCCGCCGCCGACGAACGCCTCGAGGTTCGGGTGCAGGGGATCGATCCCGATCACGAAGGCGACGCCCACGAGGCCGACGAGCGTGCCGACCGCCCCCGCGGCCGACAGGCGCTCGTCGTCGAGGAGGAGGCCGGCGAACGCCGGCGAGAAGATCGGGACGAGGCTGAACACGATGGCGGCGACCGCGCTCGTGACGTGCTCCTGCCCCGCGAACAGCAGGCCGTTTGCCAGCCCGATCGCGAAGACGCCGGTGGCGAAGATCCCCGCGAGGTCGCCCCGCGTCCGCGGGACGAGGTCCGTTCGAGCCGTCGTCGCCGCCGCGTAAGCGAGCAGGAGGACGGCCGCGAGGTCGAACCGGAACGCGACGAACAGCAGGGGCGGCAGGGAGGTCAACCCGGCCTTCGCCGCGACGAAGGTCCCGCCGAAGAGGAGGCTCGAGAGGACGAAGAACGCGATCGCTCGGGAGTTCACCCGCGTCACTCCGCCCCCACCTCGATCGCCGAACGAATTCCGTGATCGTTCGTTTTCGTTATCCCGCTCATTCTACAATATCGTAGTACCTAACGCCACATAAGTCGATTCAGAAAAGAGTTCACGGGAAGAAACCGTTCGATCGTGTGGTATTCGTTTGGGCAGTCGACACCGTTCACGTGGTGAAATAATTTCACGGTCCGAAAGACACATCAGCGACGGGACGAAATCCGGGGTATGGATGCCGTACTCGAGGAAATCGAGTTTCTCGCCCTCTCGGCGAACCGGGTGGCGGTGCTGGACGCGCTCCGGGGTGGCACGCACACGCGGGTCGACCTCGAGGCGGAGACGGGAGCCTCCCAGCCGACGCTCGGTCGAATCCTCCGGGACTTCGGGGAGCGAAACTGGACCGAGCGGACGGCCGACGGCTACGCGCTCACGGCGACGGGGCGACTGATCGCCGACGGGATCACGGACCTGCGGGCGATCGTGGAGACGGAACTGAAACTGCGGGACGTCGTCGAGTGGCTGCCGGCGGACGCGCTGACGTTCGACCTGCTGGCGCTGCGGGACGCGACCATCACCGTGCCCACGCGAACGCGCCCCAGCGCGCCCCTGCGCCGGTCGACCGGCCTGATCGGACGCGCCGGGCGCGTCCGGATCGTCTCGCACACGTTCAACGAGCGGAGCCTCGAGGCGGTCCGCCGTCGGACGGTCGAGGGCGACGGCGCCCAGTCGTTCGAGGCGGCCTTCTCGCGGGAGGCCATCGACGCGCTCGCCGAAGACGACGACCTCCGGGACCGACTCGTAGCGGTCCTCGAGTCCGACGCCGCCGAGATCAGGGTCTGCGACGACGCGGTTCCGTTCGCGGTGACGATCACCGAGGACGTCGTCCAGTTGCTGCTCCGGGACGACGACGGCGTGTTGCAGGCCGCCCTCGAGTCCGACGACGAGGGCGTCCGCTCGTGGGCGCGGGAGGTCTTCGATCGGTACTGGCGCGACGCGACGCCGCTCGCGATCGACGCCCTCGAGTCCGGTGGCGAGGGCGACTCCTGATCGGAGAAGGGGAGTGGAAAACGCGGACCCGGACCGCCTCAGTCCGCGAGGTTCGTCTCGGACTCCGGATCGAACTCCGCGTCTGCGTCCCGCGACGGGAGGATCGTCGAGGCGGCGGCGGTCTCCTCGAGCGCGTCGACGCTCCGGAGGAGGATGGCGCCGAATCCGACCAGGAGGACGACCTCGACGTAGACGAGGGTGACGAGGCTGACCAGGTCGTCGACGAGCGCCATCGCCGAGATCAACCCGTTGATGACGAGGGCGATCCAGGCGAGGACGACCAGGTTTCGGAGTTTGCTGAACAGCAACCGCCGTTCGCCGCTCGTCGACGCGCTCGTGCGTTCGAACGACACGTACAGCAGGTAGATCCCGGCGAACAGCGCCACGAACGGGGAGAGCGTCAGGATCGTCCCGAGCGCTCCGTCGACGAACCCGGCGGCGTATGTCACCCAGACGCGGAACATGACGATACCCAACAGGAGAGCGGTCAGCCGACGCCCGGCGCCGGCGACCGCACCGAGTATGGGGATCATGGCGGCCCAGATAACCGTGTAGCTGAGGAAGCGAATCAAATCCGAGATCGTGGTCTCGAGCGAGGGGAACAGGAGCGTGACGAAGTAGGTCACGCTCATTCCGCCGCAGGCGACGACCATGGCGAATCCGTATCGCCGGCAGGCCGCGGGAAGGGCGAACGTCCGCCAGAGGAACAGCGCGGCCGTCAGGACGAGCGCGCCTCCCGACAGCAACGTCAACTGACCTACGCTAATCACGGTCAGTCACCCCCCGCGCCCGCGACGCCGACAGTCGTCGCCGTCGATCGACGCTCGACCGTGAACGCGTCGACGAGCGCGCGCAGGTCGCGAGCGTCCGCACCGAGGTCGGCCGCCGTCTCCGACACGTCGTCGGTCGTCGCGGTCGTCTCCTCGGAGGCCGCGGCGACCTGCTGGGCCTTCCCGCTCGTCTCGGCCGAGACGTCGGCGACGTCCTCGACGATCGTCGCCAGTTCCTGGGCGGAGGTGGCCTGATCGTCGGCCGTCTCCGCGATCTCCTGGATGCTCTCGTCGACCCGATCGATTCCCTCGGAGATCGTCTCCTGCTGGGACTCGAGGTCGTCGACGAGCGTCGCGGTCGTCTCGATGTTCGACTCGACGGCCGAGATTTCGTCCGCCGTCGTCTCGGTGCGACTGTGGATCGTCTCGAGGGTTCCCTCGATGTCCTCGACGGCGTCCATCGTCTCCTCGGCGAGCACCTTGATCTCGTTCGCGACGACGGCGAACCCGTCGCCGGCGCTGCCCGAGGTCGCCGCCTCGATGGAGGCGTTGAGCGCGAGCAGGTTGGTCTGATCGGCGATGTCGTCGATCAGGGAGATGATCTCGCCGATCTGGGCGGTCTCGCGCTCGAGGGCGTCGACCGTCTCGACGACGGTCTCGGTGTTCTCGACCAGCGAATCGATGTTCTCGGTCGCCTCGACGGCGACCGTCTGACCCTCGTCGGCCAGCGTCGAGACCGTCTCGGACTGGGAGGCGATCTCGGAGACCGTCGCCGCGACCTCCTCGGTCGCCGCCGACAGTTCGCTGATCTCGCTCGTCGCGACCTCGAGGTCGTCGGTCTGGTTCGCCGCGCCGTCGGCGATCTCCTGGACGGAATCTGCGACCTCCTGACTCGCCGTCCGGATCTGCCGGCTCGAGCCCTGAAGGTCAGCCGACACGTCCTCGACCGTCTTCGCCGAGGTCTGCACCTCCGCCACGATGCCCCCGAGTTCGTCCAGCATGGCGTTGAACGACTCCGCGATCGAGACGATCGCCTCGTCGTCGACCTGCGGTTCGAGCCGCCGATCGAGGTCGCCGTCCGCGCAGGCGTCCATCACGGCCGAGAACCGCTCGGCCTCCGCGATCAGCCGCTCGTTCTGTTCTTCGACCTCCCGCTGGGTCTCTTCGATGCGTTCGCGCTGTTCTTCGAGTTCGTCGGCCCGCGCTTCGGCTTCGCGCTGAGCTTCCTGAGCGCGCTCTCGCTCTTCCTGCACCTCCGCGAGCGAAGACTCGAGCGAGTCGCGCATCTCCGCGATCGAATCGTACAGCGTGCCGATCTCGTCGACGCGTTCGGTCTCGAGGTCGACGTCGAACGTTCCCTCGCCGATCCGCTCCGTCTTCCGTCCGAGCTGGCGAAGGGACAGCGCGGCGTTCCCGCCGAGGACGATGCCGACCAGCCCGAGGTTGACGAAGAACACCACGAGGAGCCCGGTGAGGGAAGCGATCGCGCGAGCGCCGACCTCCTCCGGCGGTCCCGCGCGCACGTGAGCGCCGAACAGCAATCCGAACGCGAGCGTGACCACCACGACCCCGCCCAGCGCGGTCGTTATTTTGAGACTGTACCGACGGCGTATCCGTTGTGGGACGAGTGATTCTATTTCCATCCGAATCCCATCCGAACCGTGGCGGGTTCCGTCGGTCGACGGACCTCACAGTTCATAACCGAACATCTAGCAGACCAGTAAATAATCGTTGTTGCCGATTGAGACTCACGCTAGCGCTCGGCGATGAGACACCATCTACAACGCGAAATCTGACCGTGTATATTTTGTTCGATGTCCCAAATAAATTCGATCACCCATACGAAATAAGCGAGGTCGCAAGGGAAATACGCGGGCGACGCCCCGTCGGGGATCGCCCGGACGATCGATGCGGTCGAGCGCACCTCGTCGGCCGCCGAGGTCGTCCGATCAGGCCCGCTCGGTCTCGAGTTCGCGGACGCTCTCGAGGAGGCGGTCGATACGGTTCTCCTGGCGTTCGGTCACCTCGAGGATGCGCTCGGTCGCCGCCTCCGACCGGTCGGAACGGTCCTGGACGGTCTCGAGGGTCGACGTCAGCTCCTCGACGGTCGAGGCCTGCTGGTCGGTAACCTCGGCCACCTCCGAGACGCCGTAGGCGGCCTCGTCGACCGCGTCGGCGATGTCGCCGAGCGACTCGAGGACGCCGTCGATGCGCTCCTCGGCGTGGCCGATCTCCTCGCGCGAGCGCGTGACCGCCTCGTCGGTCTCCGCGAACTGCGCCTGCAGCGACGAGAGGCGCTCGGTGATGCGTTCGGTGTGGTCGCGGGTCTCGTCCGCGAGGTCTTTCACGTGGTTCGCGACGACGGCGAACCCGTCGCCGCTCTCGCCGGCCTTGGCCGCCTCGATGTTCGCGTTGAGCGCGAGCAGGTTCGTCTCGTCGGCGACGTCGGAGATGACCTCGATGACGTCCTCGATCTCGTCCATCTTCTCGGCGAGGTCGTCGACCCGTTCGACGAGTTCCGTGCCGATCTCGACGACCTCCTCGGTCGCGCTCCGGGCGCCCTCGCTCGCCTCGAGGCCCTCGTCGGCGGCCTCGCTCGCGGCGACGGCGGCCGAGTCGACCTCGTCCGTCTTCGCCGCCACCTCCTCGATCCCGGCGGCGAACGTCTGCATCTCGACGACCGAGTCCTCGAGCAGTTCGTGCTGCTCGGAGACGTTCGAGGCGATCTCCTCGGCGGCGGCGCTCGCCTCGTCGACCGCCGACTCCATGTCGCGGGCGCCCTCCGAGACCCGGCCCGTCAGCGTCTCGAGGCTCGTCGCCATCTCGTTGACCGCGTCGATGACCGTGAGGAGGTCGGCGTCGAGGCCGTCGAACGCCGCCCGGCGATCCGCCCGAGCGGTGAGGTCGCCGTCGCTGATCTGCCGGGCGGTCTCGGAGATCTCGCGGACCAGTTCCACCGTCGCGTCGCGCTCCTCGACGATCTCCGTCTGATCGACGACGACCTCGATGACGCCGATCGGTTCGCCGCTCTCGGAGTCGCCGTCCGCGTACACCGGCGTCGCCGAGAAGTCGATGTGTTTCTCGACGCCGTTGCGGTCGACCATCGTGCTGGTGTCGCCGTACCGCTGACGCTCGGGGTCGCGCACTTCGAGATCGTGCTCGCGGTGCGCCCCGTCGGGGTTGGCGAGGACCTTGTCCGCGAGCGTGTCGGCGCGCCGCCCGTCCGGGTAGAAGTGCTCGGACGCGTGGTCGTGGCCGATCGCCTCCTCCCTGCTCACGCCCGTCAAGTCGGCGAGCGCCGCGTTCCACTCGACGATGACGCCGTCGGCGTCGAGCACGAACGTCGGAATTCCGGTCCCGTCGAACAGGTGTCGGATCCCGGCCGCCTCGAGGACGGCGTCGCCGCGGACCTCCTCTGATTCATCCGACATGTTTGACGAGGGGCCGTCGTCGTCCGCCCGCGACGGCGGTTCGTCTCCCCTCGCGTCCCGCCTCGACGTCTCCTCGTACTCGAGGCGCGAACTACCGACCGATTCCTCGCGATTCGTTCGATCCTCGGTTGCCGGCGATGTGTTACCGTCTGCCCCATCCATGTAGCCCACACGCGACTCCCGTATCAAAACTCTGATGGCTAGATCGGGCCGAACGGGGTCGGTGATCGCGCACGCTGGTGCAGGCACCAGGGGGATGCCCGGATGGGGACAAGCCCCGTGTATGAACCCAACGTTCACCGAGGACGACGTCGGCAAGACCGTCGAGAACGCCGATGGGACGGACGTCGGAACCGTCACCGAGGTCGAAGGGGACACCGCGCGCGTCGAAGCCGAACCCGGCCTCGTCGACTCGATCAAGGCGACGCTCGGCTGGGAGGCCGACGCCGACGAGCAGTTCACGCTGTCGGCGGACTCGGTTCGCGAGATCGGTGCGGAGCGAATCACCCTCGAGAGCGAGTTCACCGATCGAAGCGAACGACGGGAGGAACCGGGGGCGACCCCGGAGTCGGAGGCGGAGCGCGACCCCGAGCGGAGCGACGACGACCGGATCGCCGGCGACGAGGGGAGGCGGATCGACGAGCGGACGGTTCGGGACGAACGCCCCGAACGTGAGCGCGAGAGCGACCTCGATCCCGGGCTGACGAGTGACGCGGACGATCGGCCGGTGAACGAGCGCGAGGGCGTACCGGAGGGCGAAGCAGAGCGGACGGAAGAGATGGAATCCGTCGAGCGCGAGGCTCGCGGCCTCGAGGTCGATCCGACGGAACTGACCGACGACGATCCGGAGGCCGAACTCAGACCCCGGGAGGACGTCGGGGAGCGAACCGACGCCGCGGTCGAGCCGGATGACGGCCGCCGGACGGACGTGGAGATCGAACCGGCGGGCCGCGAGCGGCGCACCGACGCCGAAGTCGATCGCGCCGCGATCGCCGACGCCGAGGAGGCGACGTCGGAGACCGACCGCGAACCGGCGGCGGAACCCGACGCCGAGATGGGAACCGACCGCGAAACGCCGCCCGGACCGACCACCGAAGACGCGACCCGGACGGAACTCGAGGGGGAAGACGAGGACGTAGCCGAGTCCGAACGCGAGGACGAGTCCGCCACGGGCGGCGAGCCCTCCGTGGACGACTCCGACGTGGACGCAGACGAAGCGCTGGAAACGCAGGCCGAGGAGACCCGGAGCCGAGACGCGGACGACGACGCGGAGACGAATGCGGAGGAACGGACCGACGACGGCGGTCGCTGACGTCGCCTCGAGGAAGCCGAGAACCGCGAGCCGGGGACCGAACACCTTTTTCACGGCCGGAGCGCAATCGACCCACGATGGACCTCGAGGTCGGCATCGTCGCCCAGCGGAGAAACGAGCGAGCCCACCGGCTGGTCCGACGGCTCGTCGAGACGATCGACGCCGAGGACGTCGACGTCCTCGTCGACGAGGAGACGGGGACGTCCACGGGCGGCGAACTCGACGCCCCCGCCGTTCCCGTCGCGACGATGAACCGCTGCGCGTTCGTCGTGAGCATCGGCGGCGACGGGACCCTCCTGTTCGTCGCCCGCGAGGCCGGCGACGCGCCGATCCTCGGGGTCAACCTCGGCGAGGTCGGCTTCCTCAACGCCGTCTCCCCGTCGGACGCCGTCGACGTCGTGACCGCGGTGCTCGAGGAGGTCCGAGAAACGGGCGGGGTCGACGGCCGCGAACTGAACCGGCTCGTCGCCGCCGGCGACGGGTGGGAACTCGAGCCCTCCCTCAACGAGGTCGTCGTCCACGGACCGCGCCGCGGTCGCGGCGGGGGCGCGGAGATCGAGGTGCTCGTCGACGGGCAACGCTACGCCGGCGGCCACGCGGACGGCGTCCTCGTCGCGACGCCGACGGGGTCGACCGCGTACAACCTGAGCGAGGGCGGTCCCCTCGTACACCCGGGGACGGACGTCCTGGTGGTGACCCAGATGGCCGCGACCGACGCCATGCCGCCGCTGGTGATCGACGCCGACAGGGAGGTCACCCTCTCGGTGTCGGGCCCCGACACCGCCTACGCGATCAGCGACGGGCGAAACCGCCGTCGGCTCGACCCTCCCGCGGAGGTCACCGTGCGCCTCGCCGACGCCCCGATCACGCTGGCGGGTCCGAGGGGGAACTTCTTCGACGCGCTCGAGAAACTCGAGTGAACCGACGGGCGGAACGCCCGAGATTCTGAACCGGCGTCGATCGGCCGCTCGCCGGTCGAGACCGGTACCTACGTGTGTTGGGGACAACGGTAATAGGCACACCACCCTACGAACGTGTAGCGGCAGGACGCACCCGCACCGATTCTGCGCCATACACCCTGCCGTGGTACCCCCCTTCCCCCTTCCGACGTCTCTCGATCACCGAGCCCGGAGCTTCGCGCTTCGAGGGACGCCGTTCGACCACCGACCGGCGATATCGCTCGCATTCGAGTCGCTCCGCTCGAGGAGAGGCGAACCACACCCGTTTCGGCGCGAGCCTCAGCTCCCCTCGACGAGGCGCTCGAGGTGCTCCGGCGGGACCGCCCCGCGGGCGGCGTAGCCCTCGTACACGAACGTCGGGACGCCCGTGACGCCCTTCCGTTGCGCGTCGGCGAACCGCTCCTCGAGTTCCGCGCGGACCGCCTCGTCCTCGAGGGCGTCGCGGATCTCCGCGGGGGGCAGACCGACGTCTTCGGCCAGGTCCGCGAGCACGTCGGGATCGCCGATGTCGCGGTCGTCCCGCCAGAGCGCGTCGAAGATCGCCTCGTCGAAGTCGAGCCACCGCTCCGGGTGCTCGCGGGCGACGTACCACGACGCCCGCTGGGCCGGGAGCGAGTCGACCTCGATCGCGAGTTCCTGGCTCATCTCGACGCCGTACTCCTCCTGGAGGCGCCGAACGTTCTGCCGCGCCGCCTCGTAGTACTCCTCGTCCTTGCCGTCGTCGGCCTCGTGATCGATCGAACCGTCCGGCCGGCGCTTGCCTCGACGGAGGTCGAAGGGGCGCCACTCGATCTCGAGCGGGTCCTCGCGCGACTCGCGGTAGCGCTCGAGCGACCGCCGGCCGAGGTAACAGAACGGGCAGACGTAGTCGGCGTAGAACTCGACGGCGTCGGCTTCGACGTCCGCGTCGGGTTCGGTCTCGGACATACCCGCGGTAGGGCGTCGCGAGTGAAAAGACGACTGGCACCGGAAACCGATACGACCGGGGAACCACGCACGAAGAGAAGGAAGAACGGAAGCTCAGTCCCCGACCTGCTCCCCGGCCGGCGACTCGAGGTCGGCGTCGGTGCGGGTCGTCGCCGGGAGGTTCGGATCGCGGTACGGGTTTCGGCCGTAGGCGGGCAGGTCGTCGTCGAGTTGCTCCGTGAGGACCCGCCGGAGGCGGTTGAGGCTGGTCGTGTCGAGTCCGTGGTCGGCCGCGAGCCGCTTGAACGTCTCCTCGTCGGTGACGTCGTGGGCCCGGTACCGGGCGAACAGCTCCTCCATCCGCTCGGGGGAGAGGTCGCTCACGTCGAGGTCGTCCAGCCCGAAGTACGACCGGCGGTCGACGTCGACGACGTGCCGGATCACGACCAGCGCGACCTTCGGGATGGCCCGCTGGCTCCCGAACGCCGTCAGGTCGATCTCGTCCATCACGCCCAGGGCGAGGTCGCGCTGCCACGGGGTCACCTCGAGGGCGTTACACAGCGCCTGCGTCGTTCGCAGGCGGTCGAGGTGGTGGGCGCGAGCGCTGTAGCCGGGCGTGGCCGCGTGCTGCTCGTCGTGGAGGCGCCGAACGCTCTCGGAGAGGTCCGCGTCGGGGGACTCCGCGCGGCCGATGACGGTCGCGCTCGGCGTGACGACGCCCCACCGCCTGACGGTCGAGTCGCGCTGGACGTCCGCCCGCGAGAGCGAGCCGGAGCCGGGTCGGCTCTCGAGGCGGCGTTCCTCGTCGTCCTCGAGGTGCGGACCGTCGCCGCCCGGTTCGAGTTCAGCACCGTCGTCTCTCATTACTTCCCGCTCGGACAGGCAGACGGAAAAAGGCTCGCTCCAGTCCGACGGTCACTCAGGCGGACTGACAGTCGAGCGGACGGCTCTCGAGTCAGAGTTGCCGCTCGCGGCGAGTCGGTCCGCGAAAAGCCCTTCGTAGCTTCAGCTTGTGACCAGAAGTACTTAAACGAGGGCAGGGGGCGTGACGCACGGAACGGCGTCAATACTCGGGCGGAAATTCGCTCGAGAACGGCCGTCTCCCGTCATAGCTTCACCTTGTGACCAGAGACACTTAAACGAGGGCCGCGTCGATCAGTTCGTCGACGAACCCGTTCAACCGCTCCACGTCGGGCCCGCCTCGAGCGTGAACGCGAGGATCGATTTCTCGAGGCGGGTGGGCGAACTCGCGACCGACGAGGTCGCCGACGCGCTCGTCGCCCTCGCCGGCGCGCTTTCGCACGAGGAGGTCCCGAGCGAGGTCGATCCGCTCGGCGGCGAAGACCGCCCCCGCCTGCTCCTCGAGGAACGACTCGAAGTGCAGGTGCGGGAGTTCGTGCTCGCCGCGCTCCCCGGTCGCCGTCAGATACCGGGCGTACATCGCCGACCGACAGATCAGGAGGTTCCGCTTCACCGTCGGCTTCGTCTGCGTCTCGGTGAACCGCTCGTCGTCAACCGGCATCGTCATCGTTCCGTCGCCGCCAGGTCGCTCGACCACGAACGAGTCGGCCCGCCGCTCGAGGATCGGGTACGTCTCGTTTCGACCATCGACGAGGTGTTCGGAGAGGTACTTCCGGTAGTTGTTCGTCGCGATGCCGCGCCAGGCGTGATAGAGTGACACGGGGTCGTACGTCGCCTCGACGTACGCGCGGAGGTCCTCGAGGACGGAACCGGACCCCGAGGGCGTCCGGTAGCGAATCGGGCTCCGGAGGAGGTCGATGGCGCCGTCGTTGGAGTCGGCGAGGAGGCGGGCGAACGTCGAGACGTCCCAGCCCTGGTACTCGAACTCGTCTCCGTCCTCGCTCTCGCGATTCCCGTCCGGTTCCCAGTGGATCGCGTCCTCGATCCCGTCGAGGTGGGCGTACTCCCGGAGATCGTCGTGCACGAAGACGAAGCCGACGTCGTAGTCGCTATCCGGACTCGCTCCGCCCCACGCGTGACTTCCGCGGGCGACGGCGAAGGAGACCGCGACGGCGTGGCGCCGCTCGACGGTCTCGAGGTGTTCCTCGACGACGCCGAAAATCGAGTCTGGCACGGAGTCGAAACTGGGCGTCATGGGAGACCAGAGCGGAGGGAGGAGGCGGAAGACGGCCATCGAGCGAGAGTGCCGTCGATCGTCGATATCGGTTCGAACGCCGAGAGGACCGGCGTCGAAAAGCCCTTCGTAGCTTTATCTTGTGACCAGAAGTACTTAAATGGCGGTCGGGTGCCGACCGGGAACGACCGAGTCAGCCGAGACGAACGACGGTCGTCCGCTCGGCGCGACGAACGAGAGACGCGACGCTCGAGCGTGCGATGCGCGTCCGAAGAAGTCCGCTCTCCCGTCATAGCTCCACCTTGTAACCAGAAGCACTTAAAGGCCGGTCGGCACCGATCCACCGGTGTGGAGTCACGAGGGACCGCAGAGAGGGTATCTCAGAATCGGTCTCACGAGGGACCGCGGAGCAGACGATTTCGGAATCGGTCTCGAGAGCGGGCACGAAGTCGCCGCTCGCGACTCCAGTAGGCACCGCTCGCGATCGAAACGCGCGCTCGAGAACCGGGCCTCTCCCGTCGTAGCTTTACCTCGTGACCAGAGGCACTTAAGGAAGAGACGAGATTCGGTTCGAGTCCGGATCGAAGCGGACGGGAAATCCACCCCTTTCGAAAGGCCTAATCGCGCGCTGTCCCGAGTACCGGCAATGAGTCAACAGCTTCCGGACGTGCAGGCGACCGCCCCCGACGTCACCGTCGGCCTGAGCCAGGTCGGCGTCACCGGCGTCGAAAAGCTCGTCAAGATCGCCCGCGAGGGCAAGCGGCCGATCGTCCTCACCGCCGAGTTCGAGGTCTTCGTCGACCTCCCCGCCTGGCGCAAGGGCGCGGACATGAGCCGCAACATGGAGGTCATCGACGAGATCCTCGAGGACGCGACCCGCGAGGAGGCCTACCGCGTCGAGGAGGTCTGCGGCGAGGCCGCCGAGCGCCTGCTCGAGAAACACGACTACACGACGCGCGCGGAGGTCAAGATGGAAGCGGAGTTCATGCGCCGGGAACGAACCCCCGAGAGCGACCGGGAGACCCAGCACACCGTCGACATCATCGCCTCGGCGACGGCGACCGAGGAGGGAACGCGGGAGGAGATCGGCGCCCACGTCGTCGGGATGACGGTCTGTCCCTGCTCGCAGGGGATGTCCGTCGCCCGCGCGAAGCAAGCGCTCGAGGACCTGGACGTCGACGAGGAGACGATCAACGCCTTCCTCGACGAGGTCCCCCAGCCGGGCCACTCCCAGCGGGGCCACGCGACGATCACCGTCGAGTCCGAGGGCGACCCGGACGTGGACCTGAACGACATCGTCGAGATCGCCCGGGACTCGATGAGCGCCCGGATCTACAACCTCGCGAAGCGCCCGGACGAGGACCACATGACCTACCACGCCCACGCGGACGCGAAGTTCGTCGAGGACTGCGTGCGCGCGATGGCCGAGGGCGTGGTCTCGGAGTTCGACCACCTGCCGGACGACGCCGTCGTCACGATGATCCAGTCGAACGACGAGTCGATCCACCAGCACAACGCCCACGCCGAGCGCGTCGTCGAGATGGGGACGCTGCGCGAGGAAGTCGACGGCGACGCCGGGCGCTGACACAGACCGCAGCCGACCGGACGACGCACTAACCCACCGTTTTCCAGCCGTTCGGATCCCGACGTCAGCGCGGTTCCCGTCGCTCGAGCGTGTCGGTCGTCGCAGGGGAGTGGAGAACCGGAAACAGCTGTCTGCGCTCAGAACTCGAGCGGTTCGGCCTCCTCCCAGCGCGGGAGGAACTCCTCGTGAACCTGGGTCGCGAACTCCGGGTCCTTGAGGTCGATCATCCCGAACGCCTCGCCGGAAGAGAGGGGGTTCGGCACCTGGATGCAGACCTCGACCCCGTCGATGATGTCGAACGAGTGGGTCACGTCCTCGCTGATCCGGACCTCGAAGTCGTCCCGGGACTGGAGGGTCGCCCGATAGCGCTCGCCGACGGTCTCCGACTGGGAGGCGACGGCCTCGCGGGTCATCAGCAGGTCGACCGAGACGCCGCGGTCGAGGGCGTCCTCGAGGTGGGCGAGGACCATCTCGCTGACCGCCTGCATGTCCATCTGCGGGTCGGGGTCGGCAGACACCATGACGATGTCCTGGTCGGCCGCCGTCAGTCGCTCGAGCAGGAGGTCGACCGTCTCGTCGGTTCCGACCGCGGCCGTCCAGAACTGCTCCTCGACGGGTTCGGCCGCCTCGAGTTCGTCGGCGAGGGTGTCGACGATCGACTCGTACTGATCGGCCTTCTCCTCCAGTTCGCGCTTCTTGTCGGTGAGCAGCCGGTCGAGCGCCGTCGACGGCTCGACCGCGACGTACTTCTTCGGCCGGCTCGCCGTCTGGCTCCGGACGAGGTTGTACTGTTCGATGCTGTTGAGTACGTCGTAGATCCGGCCCATCGGCACGTCGCTCGCCCGCGACAACTCCTTGGCGGTTGTGGGTCCCGTGTTGAGCAGCGCTCGATACGCTCGAGCTTCGTACTCGGAGAGCCCGAGGTCCCTGAGACTGGCCATACCCCTAGTCACCGGATGAGAGGTCATAAACGCTACGATAGTTTGACAAGCTCGTGACTCGAATTCGAATCGTCGACGGGACGGAACTGACGCCGGCATCGTCCGAATCGAGTGGCGCCGATCGAGGGAAGTCAACGGAGAAGGAAATGAACCTATTCCCGATTTATCCGCTCGAATCGGGGTACCAATTTGAAACGGGGCTGACCGAATCCGGACTCACTCGAGCACGGTCCGAACTCGTTCGCTCAACGCCTCGGGCGTTTCGGCCGGCCCCGAGACGACCGCGCCGCGCTCGACGCGCGCCGTTCCCTCCTCGAGGTCGTCGCCCGATGCGCCCGGGACGACCACCTTCTCGTGGTCGGCCACGCGCAGCGCCGCCCGGTGCAGGTCCGAGCCCGCGGGCGTCGCGACGCGAACGACGAGGGGATCGTCGAGCAGTCGCGCGGCCACCGAGCCGTACTTGGCGATCTGGACGCCGAACCGATCGCTCGCGCCGGCGAAGTCCTCGAGGGTCTCGCGCGCGACCGTTCGGTAGCGGTCGTCGCCCGTGAGGACCGCCAGATCGAGCAGCGCGTCGGCCAACTCGACGTTCGAACCGATCGGTCGCAAAGAGCGCTCGAGGAGTCCGGGGCCCTCCGTCGGCGCGTCGAGGAACGAGTCTCCGTCGCGCAGACGGTCGATCGTCGCGTCGGCGACCGCCTCGGCGTCCTCGAGGACGTCGGCACCGAAGCCGCTCCGTGCGGCGGTGAGCGCCGAGAGAACGCGCGCCTGGTTCGCGAGAAGGCACGATGCGCCCTCGTCCGTCGCCCCTTCCTCCCGGACATGGGAGACGACGCCGTCGTCGACGAGGGATTCGCGCAGGTGCGAGAGCGCACGTTCGGCGTACCGGCGCGCCCGGTCGTCGTCCGTGTAGGCGTAGAAGGTGGCCAGCCCCTCGACCGCGAGGGCGTTCGGCCCCGAGAAGACGCGTTCGTCGACCGGCGGCTCCCCGGCCGCCTCCCTGTCGCTCGGCTCGAGGGTGTACGACTCGGCGTCGCCCGGCGCCTGGCTGCTGGCGAACGCGCCCGCGTCGCCGTTCCAGAGCGTCGTGGTCAGGTACTCGACCGTCCGTTCGGCCGGTTCCCGGTACTCGTCCCGGCCCGTGTAGAGGTAGGCGTTCGAAAAGGCCCGAACGAGCGCCGCGTTCGAGTCGAGCAGTTTCTCGTGGTGGATGCCGGACCAGTCTCGCTCGGTCGCGAACCGGTAGAACCCGCCCTCGTACTCGTCCAGCAGGTTGGCCCCGACCGCGTCGAACGACCGCAGCGCCATCTCGCGGTCGCGCTTGAGCGCGAACTCGAGGGCGTCGGGCATCGGAAACTTCGGGCCGTCCCCCCACCCGCCGGCGGTCTCGTCGTAGTGCTCCGCGAGCTGACCGAGCAGCTGGGCCTCGACGTCGCTCGAGAGGTCGCCGGCGGGCGGCTCGTCGTTCCGAAGCGGCCGGGGGATGCGCCCTGCGTCGACCCCCTTCGTCTGCCACATCGTCGTCACGCTGTCGAGCACCTGGCGCATACCGTCGGGGCCGAGGTAGCCGGCGCCGGTCAGCAGCGCGCCGTCAGGGGCGAGAAAGACCGTCGACGGGAATCCGCCCATATTGTACCGCTCGCGGACGCGCGGGCGGCGGTCGACGTCGACGCGGACGGGCACGAACCGGTCGTTGACGTTCGCCGCGATCCGCGGCTCGGCGTAGGTCTCCTCGTCCATCTCGTGGCAGTGGTCGCACCACGTCGCCGTGAGCGAGAGCAGGACGGGGACGTCAGCCTCGGCGGCCTCGTCGAACGCCGCTGGTCCCCACTCGCGCCACTCGACGCGGGTCGCGTCGTTCATACCCGACCCTCGGTCGTCTCGGGCGTAAGGCCTTCGTTCGACGGTCGGGCGCCTCCTCGCCGAACTCGAGCGGGGCTCGAGTCGGGCGGGATGGGCGAACTACGCGGATAGCAACGAGAGTAAAGCGTTTTCACCCTCGCCCGGCTATCTCGAGGCATGCTCCGGTGGCTCCTCGCGCTGTTGCTCATTCCGTTTCTCGACGCGGTCTTACTCGCGTACGTCGCGCTCCGCGTCGAGGCGTTCGGCCTGGTCGGGATGGTACTGCTGGTCGTCCTTACCGGCCTGATCGGCATGCTACTCGTCCGGGCGGAGGGACGACGAACCGTCCGCAAGATGCAGAAATCCCTGGCGGAAGGAAAACCGCCGACGAACCAGCTCCTCGACGGCGGGCTGCTGATCGCCGCCGGGGCGTTCCTGCTCACGCCCGGCCTGGTCACCGACCTGATCGGGTTCCTGCTCGTCATCCCGCTCACCCGAATCCCGATCCGCGCCGGGCTCAAGCGGTACGTGATCGTCCCCTACATGGACAACAAGACCGGCGGCTTCACCAGCGGCACGGTCTGGTCCTACGGTTTCCCGACCGAGGGCGCCGGCGACTCGAGCGGCGGCTCGCGGTCCCGATCCGGCGATAGGGACACCTACGACCTCGGCGAGGACTCCTACTCCGTCGACGACGACTCGTACACGATCGACTTCGGCGACGAACGCACGAGCGACAGGGACGTCGAAGACGACGACGGCGACGGGTTCACGCGGTAGCGCACCTCACGGGTCCTCGAGAAAGAAACGCTTAAAGGTACCAGCGCGCAACTCACAGGTGCGAAGCGGGCCAATAGCTCAATCAGGTTGAGCGCCACTCTGATAAGGTGGAGGCTCTCGGTTCAAATCCGAGTTGGCCCATTTCTCGTGGCGAACAACTTCGTGAGCCTTGAGAATGGTATCTAACTCGGATTTGAGCCCTGGAAGTCGCAGCCCGGGAAGCGGTCCGCGATTCGAAACGAAGTGAGAATCGCGATAGCGAACGGTGAAGCCGTGAGCGGAGTGAGTGACCCGGAACGTCTTCCTTTGGTTCAAATCCGAGTTGGCCCATACTTCTGCGGCGAACTACTTCGCGAGCCGCGGACATGTTAGTCCGCGGTTCCGCACCAGTCGACCGCCGTCAGCGCCAGCGTCTGGGCCGTCTCGACGAGCGAATCGATCTCGACGTGCTCGTCGGCGCCGTGGATGTTGTCGCCGCGCGGCCCGACCGAGGGACAGGGAATGTCGTAGTAGCGGTTGTAGAACCGCTCGTCGTTCCCGGCGCTCCCGCCGCCGAAGGTCGTGGTCCCGCCGGTAATCGTCTCCGCGTTCTCCCGCGCGATCCGGACGATCTCCTCGTCGGTGTCGAGTTCGTGCGGGGCGGCGTTCCAGCCGAACCATTCGAACTCGGGTGAGTGCTCCGACAGCCACTCGTCGTTCTCCGCGACGTCTCGGACGGCCGCTTCAACTTCCATCCTGACCTCCTCGCGCGTTTCGCCCGGCGGCCACCCGATACGTCCCTCGAGGACGACCTTCGACGGGACCGTCGAGGGCCAGTCGCCGCCGTCGATAACGCCCACGTTGAGGTTGGTCTCGTGGCCGTCGAGGTTCGGATTCTGACGGACGGCCGGTTCGTACGAGAGACGCGATTTCCGTTCCCGGTCCAGTTCGTCGAGGGCCCGGTAGAGTTTCGTCGCCTTTCCGATGGCGTTCACGCCCGCGTAGCCGAGTGCAGCGTGGGCCGACCTTCCCGGCACGGTGACGCGAAAGTACATGACGCCGGCGCTCGCCATCCCGATGTTCGGGAGTCCGGAGGGTTCCGCGATGATCGCCGCATCGGGCTGGTACCCTCGCTCGAGCGCGGAGAGCACGCCGCCCGGGCCGCCGTCCTCCTCTTCGATCGTCGTCTGAACGGTAAGGTCGCCGACCAGTTCGACGTCGAGTTCGTCGAGCGCCTCGACGGCGACGAGGATCGACGCAACGCCGCCGAGCATGTCGTTGCTTCCGCGTCCGTAGAGGCGGCCGTCCTCGACGGTGGCGTCCCACGGGTCGTAACTCCACTCGTCCTCGTCGACCGGAACGACGTCGACGTGGCCGCTGAGGGTCAGCGAGCGGCCGTCTCCGACGCCTTCCCTGGTCGCCGCGACGTTCGGGCGGTTCTCGTACCCCCGTTCCGCGTACGAGGACGTCTCGAAGAATCCGGGATGGTCGCGCAGGCCGTCGGCGTCGGGTACCCACGCGTCGACCTCGAGGCCGAGAGAGTCCAACCGGGAGGCGACGACCTCCTGGGCGGGCGTTTCGTGTCCGGTAACGGACTGCTGTTCGATGAGTTCGGTGAGGAGCTCGACGAGGTCCTCGCGCTTCCGTTCGATACGGTCGCGAAGAACCGCCGTGTCCACTGTAGCCATTCGTACTGGTGTGCTATAGCACACCTAATACGTCTTTCTCCGACCGCTCCCCCGCTCACCCGTTCACCGCGGAGGCGGTCAGGATCGGTTTCCGACGACCGCTTCGATCGGGTCCGCCGGGTGGAGCGTAATTCCGGTGTCGAAGGTCAGGTCCGAACTCCCGATCGGATCGAGATCGACGGCCGAGACGATCGTCGGGAGGACCAGTTTGAGCTCCATCGTGGCGAACCGCATCCCGATGCAGTGGCGAGGTCCGCCGCCGAACGGGAAGTAGGCGTAGTCCGGAAGGGCCTCCTCGAGCGCGTCGGTCCAGCGGTCCGGTCGGAACGTCTCCGGGTCGTCGTAGAAGCGACCGTCGCGGTGGATGTGGATCTGCGGAATCGTGAGTTTCGACCCTTCGGGGACGCGATAGCCGCCGATTTCGACGGTCTCGGTCGCCTGGCGGAAGAGCGCGTACGCCGGCGGGTAGAGGCGGAGCGTCTCCGTGAGGACGCGCTCCGCGTAGGTCAGCTCCGGCAGGTCCGAGAGCGACGGAGGCCCGCCACCCGTGACGGAGTCGACCTCCCGACGGAGTCGCCGGCGCGTCTCCGGGTGGTGGCCGAGCGCGTAGGTGAGCGCCAGAGACGTCGTCTCGTGGCCGGCGAAGAGGAACGTGACGAGCTGGTCGCGGACCGGCGGTCGCGGCCGAACTCGGCTGTGCCGAGAGTACCGCGTCGAACCACCTTCGAATCGCGGAATCGCGGGTGATGCGCCGATTGGTCGGCGAGGTTGCGCGTCCGAAAGACGGCTCGACGTAGTCGGTTCGACCACTCCCGCTACGATCTTCCGCCATCGCGAAAACGACAGCATATTGGCCGTCGGGAACTTCGAGGGACGACCGGTCCACGTTGCGGGATCGACCCACCGTGTAGAGCGACGGACACGGCCAACGGCGCGAAGGGAACCGCTACTCTCTCCCGCGAGCGATAGTGACTACTGAACGTTCGCCGCGTCACCCTCGTGGATCTGGAATGCCTTCGACCGTCCGGATTCATCGGTGCCGTGCAGATATCTCGCCCGCTCGGACGGAACACCCCCACCAGCGATCTAGCACTCAGTACATCGACCGTCTGACAGCGTGGAATACCGCCGACGATTCCGACGTGACGAAGTGAAGTTAACGGATTTATATCACCAGCAATAGTTCATAGTATTGTTTTTATAATACAATTTATTGCGCCTTACAGACGACCCCCGGTGTCGTAATCTTCGGACAGCGAGGCGCCGATCCAACGCTGCATTCGTTTACAAATATCCGCTTAGCCGAGAAGTACGACCTCCATCGGTCACTTTCGAGGCGTTTCGTCGATGGTCACGGCTATCCGACTACCATATCTCAATTCGGGTCGAGCGGTCAGCGCGATATCGCCGATCGAACCCGTTCGAAGAAGGTTTCACACCTACAAATGGTGAGTAACTGCTTCCCCACCTCGTGGACAGGCAGTCGAATCAGCGCCACATGGATATTGTATACTATCAACACTACCAAAAGTATGGTAAACGAATAAGTAAATTGCATTATATACCGAGTCTGAGGTGCTATAGGAGATAGTGATGCCCTCACGAGGTAGTAATTCCAACAGTAGTAAGTAGGAGACGTAGCACCGAATCATCTCCTTCGAAGGATAGGTCGAACTGCGAACGACGCGTCCGCGGACCGAACGCGGCTTTTCGAATCGAGAACGTGACTCCGCGGCGACCGAAGCGTTTCGCGCCGGCTTTAAATAATACGGACGCAACTCCTACCTCGTGATATGAAAGCACACGACGCGATCGTTCGCCTGCTCGTAGCCGACGGTATCGACACGATCTTCGCGCTCATGTCGGAGGGAACGATGCGGACGATGTCGACCATCGAGGAGGAGTGGGGAGACGAAATTCGGCTGGTGAAGACGCGCCACGAACAGGGTGCGATGGCCATGGCTGACGGCTACTCGAGGGCCGGTGGCGGCGACCGCGTCGGCGTCTGCCTCGTCGGACGCGGGCCCGCGATCGCCCAGACCGGGACCGCGATGGTCACCGCCCGGAAGAAGGGGTCGAACCTGCTGGTCGTCGTCCCTGAATCCCCGCTGTCCGAGCGGTACGACGTCAAACGATTCGAACAGGAGACATACCTTCGGTCGACGATCGGGAACGTGACGTCCATCCGAAGCCGCGAGACGCTCGTCGACGAGTTCGGCGAGGCGATCCGTCGGGTGCGAGCGGGCGACGGACCGCTGGCTGTGCAGATCCCGTGGGACGTCCTCGACGGAGACGTGGACGTCTCGGACGCGGCGCTCGAGGAGGCGGCCGCCGCCGCTCGAGCGACCCGGAGCGGTCGCGGACGCGTCTCCCCCGACCGCGACCTCGTCGAGCGGGCGGTGGACATGTACGTCGACTCCGACGCGTTTCAGCCGCCGGTCGTCCTCGCCGGACGCGGCGCGATGGAGGCGGACGCGAAGGAGGCGATCGAGGAGTTCGCCGAGCGCACGAGCGCGCTACTCGCCACCACGCTCCAGGCGCGGAATTACTTCGCCGATCATCCGTACTATCTGGGGTTCACCGGGAGCTGGGGGACGCCCGTGGCCAATCGGTTCGCATCGGAGGCCTCGCTGGTCGTCGCCGTCGGAGCCAGCCTCAACCCGTACACGATAGACGACGGGCACGTCTTCGGCGAGGAGACGCGGGTGATCCACGTCGATCGCGATCCGCTCGCCCTCGGACGGCACGCGGAGATCGACCTGGGGATCGCCGGCGACGCCCGCGTCACCGTCGAAGCGCTCACCGACGAACTGGATCGACGGGGCATTCACCGCGAGGGTGAACTCTGGACCGACGACCTCCGGAGGCGGATCGACGAGTCGCCGACGATGAACGATCGAACGTTCCCGAAGGTTCCGGGGACGATCGACCCGCGGGAACTCGTCACTTTGCTGAACGAGCACTTGCCCGAGTCGAAGCGGGTCGTCGTGGACGCCGGACACCACACGCGCTGGTGTCTCGACGGTATTCACACCCCACCCGAGGCGTTTACGTTCACACTCGACTTCGCATCGATCGGACTCGGCCTCCCGATGGGTGTCGGGACCGCCCTCGCCAGCGACGACCCCTGCGTGACGATTTGCGGTGACGCGGGGTTCCTGATGTCGCTCCAGGAGGTGGAGACGGCCGTCAGAAACGAGATTCCGGTGACGATCGTCGTCGTGAACGACGCCTCCCTCGGGTCCGAGTACCACAGCCTCGATGCGGCGGGCGAAGCGCCGGACGTCGCGCTCGTTTCGACGCCCGATTTCGCCGACGTCGCCGAATCGCTCGGGGCCGACGGCGTCACCGTCCGGACCGTGGAGGATCTCGAGGCGATCACGGAGACGATCGGCGCCGACCGCGACGGGCCGCTCGTGATCGACTGCAAGGTGAACCACGAGGTCCGCCACCGTAGCAAGGGGTAGCCGTTCACTCGACGAGGAACCGGAACGTGACGGCAGTCAGAATATTACATTCTTCTTTTAGTATGTGTCAGCGTGATTACCGCCAGATCATGTCCCGACGGGTTCGTCGAAGGCAAGAAACATTATGATGTAATTTCAACATGTAATCAATGTATCAGGGGAATTAAAGAGCCCCCAATATCATTATAGACCCGTATGTTAGAGAAAGGCGAATCCAGACGGAAATTTCTGCAAACGGCAGCGGTCGCAGCCGGCGTGACGATCGCCGGGTGTACCGGCGGTGGTGGTGGCGATAGGGAAGAGATGACGCTCCGCGTCGGAACGTCAACCGGCGGAACTGCGGACGTCGGAGCCGCCGTAGAACGGGCCGTAAGCGAGGAGAGCGACGAACTGACCTACTCGACGGTCGAGAGCTCGGGGTACATCGGTACCGCACAGCGGCTCAACGAGGACCAGTTCAACGCCGGGATCGTCGACAATACGACGCTGACGAAAGCCCAGGCCGAGGAGGGCGACTTCGAGGATGAACCGCTCGAACAGATCCCCTACCAGGGATTCTACGCGTTCCCCTACAACATCTACCTCGTCGCTCGAGAGGACACGGACATCGAGACGTTCGACGACCTCGCCGGCGCGACGGTGTATCCCGCCGAACCCGGCTTCTCGACGCGCGCGACGACGCTCGACGTCTGGTCGCAGGACCCGACGGCGGACGTCTACGACGAGATGGAGATCCGCGACCTCGGCGTCTCTGACGCCCCCGGTGCGCTGGAGGAGGGCGAGATCGACGCCGCCATCGCGTACGGGACGCCCGGCGCCGGACACACCGGCTGGGTCACCGAGTACGACGCGCGGGTAGACGTCCGCTACGTGGAACCGACGGACGCGCTTCGCGAGTCCATCGATGCGTACGCCGGCGCCAGCGCAGAAACGATCGACGTCGAAGAGATGAACTGGGAGCAGGACATCGGCGTCGACGAGGTGGAGACGTGGGCGTTGAAGGTTCAGTACGTCTTCCACCCCGAAGATGCGAGCGAGGACGCGGTGTACGAGCTATGCCGCGTCGTCCACGAGCACAACGACACCGTCCGGGAGGGGGACGAACAGTTCATCCCGGTGGAGAGTGCGGAGGACCTGACCGGTGCCGCGCTGGAGGACGTCCCGTTCCACCCGGGCGCGGCGAAGTACTACGAGGAAAACGACGCGTGGAACGACGACTGGGAGATCGGCGACTGAGCGGAGACGGCGCGCGGTGAACCACTACTGAATAACCTGTTTCCACGTTACCCGACAAATGAGTACACAATCGCAAACAGAACCGTCGACACCGTCGAAATACGTCCGAGGCCTCGACCTCGCCGTCACCGTCGCCGCCATCCTGTTCTGGGTCGGTATCGTATTCTGGTACGCGGCCACCAAGAGCATGTCACCGGTCCAGTACGGCGTCATCTTCCTCGCTGGCGTTCTGACGGTGTACGCACTCAACGAGTCGCGACAGGCTGTCGAGGATGGTAATTTGATCGACATCGCGGTGTTGCTCTCGTCGTCGATCATCCTGATCACCGCGGCCGTCTACTTCGCGCTGAACTTCGAAGCGGTCTACGTTACCAGACAGGGGTACGCGCTGGAACACGAGTACTTCCTCGGCCGGTTGATCCTCGTGTCGATCCTCTACCTCACCTGGCGAGAGTTCGGAAACCTGTTCCTCGGCCTCGTCGTCGGCGTCATCCTGTACGGGTTGTACGGGTACCTCGTTCCCGGTACCTTCTTCCACGCCGGTTTGACCTTCGAGCACATCCTGCAGGTCCTCGTCACCGACCTCACCGGCTTTTACGGGTCGCTGAACCAGTTGACCGCCCAGGATATCGCGCCGTTCCTCCTCTACGCCGGCCTCCTGTTCGGCTACGGTGCGTTCCAGCTGATCCTCCGAACGGCGATCCACTCCGCGAAGTACATCGAGTCCGGCGTCGCACAGACGGCGGTCCTCTCGTCCGCGCTCATGGGCTCCATCAACGGCTCCTACGCCGCTAACGCCGCCATGACCGGATCGTTCACGATTCCGGTGATGAAAAACAGCGGTATGTCGAGCCACCGGGCGGCAGCCGTCGAAGCGGTCGCATCGACTACCGGGCAGGTACTACCGCCGGTGATGGGCGCCTCGGCGTTCGTCATGGCTTCGTACCTCGGTGTCCCGTACGTCGACATCATCGCGGCCGGTCTCGTCCCGGCCGCCATCATGGTCGGTTGCATCGCGGTCGCCGTCCACTACATCACGATCGCAGACACCACGCAGTACTCGATGGAGTTCTCCGAGTTCTTCGACGAGCGACTGTCGCGGACGGAGAAGACCGCAGAAGCCATCAGGTTCGGCGTTCCGTTCGCGGTCCTCATCTACTTTCTCGGAATCGCACAGTACACCGTTATGACCGCCGCGTTGTACACCGTCGTCGCGATGATCGTCTGCGGCGTGTTCATCCCGCCGATCCAACGCGCAATCGAAGGAACTGGCCCGTCGCCGCGAGCGGAGTTCGTCCAGCAACTGAGGAACACAGTGGCCGGATTTCGACGCGGTGTGATCATCCTCGCCCCGATCGCCATCATCATCTCCGCGGTCAACGGGATGGTCGACGTCTTCAATACGACGGGCATCCCGAACAAGCTGGCGCTCGTCCTGATCGACATCTCCGGCGCATCGATGCTCCTGGCCGTGTTACTGGCGGTCGGCATCTGCATCGTAATGGGGATCGGTATGCCCACCGTCGCCGCGTACGTGGTCGTCGCGGTCCTCGTCGCACCGACGCTCATCGAGGACTTCGGAATCGTCGAGATCGCGTCCCACTACACGGTGTTCTACTCGGCGGTGCTCGCCGGGATCACTCCGCCGGTCGCCCTCTCGGCGGTGGTCGCCTCCGGCATCGCGGGAGCGAACTTCTGGCGAACGTGTGCGGTCTCCATCAAGATCGCCGCGCCGCTGTTCGTCCTCCCCGTCGCCTTCGCGTTCAACACCGATTTAGTGTCGTTCTCCCTCGGCGTACCGACCCTCATCACCGGTACGCTCACGTTCCTCGGAGGTATCTCGATAATCTACGGGCTCAACTACCCGTTCAGGACGAACGCAGCGTTGCAATTCCTGCTCCGAGTCGGATTGGTGATCCTCGGCGTCGGCGTGATGGTCTACCCGAGCCTTACGGTGAAGGCTATCGGTGCGGGACTCTTCCTGGCCGTCTTCGTCGCCGAGAAGGTCGTCGGTAATTCGTTGGACGTTCCCTCGAGCGAGGTGAGTCGATGAGCGACAACGAGGACGTCCCACGCGTCGACCCCGACGATCCCCCGGAGATAGATCCGGACGACCTCGAGGTCGGGGGCCTCGACGAGCTCCTTCCGGCACCCCTCCTTCCGGTGTACCGACAGTTCGAACGCGTACAGGACTTCCGCGAAACCCACGGCCCGACGTACACGTCGTACCTCGAGGCGATCCTCGCGGTCGCACTCATCGGCGGGTACGTCTACTGGCTGTACCTCTTTTTGGTGGCGGGCTAACCCGCCGTCGCGGTCTCCGTTCTGTACGTTTGTCGCCGTCACCCGGCTCGAGCACCGCGAACTCGAGGGGGATCGTTCCGAGGTGGGGAATCGTACCGGTCGACGCCACGCAAGCCGTAGAAGGGGAATCGACGCGGACCACGGAATCGGACGCCGCGGGGGACCGATTCGTCACTCCCCGGTCGCGAACCGCGAAACGTCTTCGTCCGCGAGCACCGACGAGAGGACCTCCTCCGTGTGTTCGCCGAGCGACGGCGGCCGGTGACCCGGTCGCGTGGACGTCCCGGAGAAGTCGATCGGACAGGTCGGGATCGGGAAGTCGACGCCGCCGATCTCGAGGTCCGCGAGCGTCCCGCTCCCGCGCAGGTGGGGATCCTCGAAGACCGAGCGCGTGTCGAGCACCGGCGCCCCGGGGAGGCCACGCTCGCGAAACAGGTCGAACCACTCGTCGGCGGTCCGGCGCTCGAACAGCGGAACGAGTTCCGCCTCGAGGTCGTCGCGGTGCTCGACGCGGTCGACGGCGGTCGCGAACCGCGCGTCGGCGACGAGGTCGTCCCGGTCGATCGCCTCGCAGAACGCCCGCCACGTGTCGTCGCTGCCGATGGCGACGGCGAACCAGCCGTCCGCCGTCTCGAACGTTCGGTACGGCGCGAGCGAGGGGTGGACGGTCCCGAGTCGGGGGTAGGGTTCCCCCGTGGCGAACGTCCGACCGGCCCGCTCGGTGAGCCACGAGACGAGGCCCTCGAACATCGGCACCTCGATTCGCTGCCCGCCGCCGGCGTACAGCGCGGTGACGATCCCGACGACGGCGTACATTCCCGCGCAGATGTCGCCGATGGGGATCCCCGGACGCAGCGGCGGTCCGTCGGCTTCGCCGGTGACGCTCATGCTCCCGCCGAGGGCCTGGACCACCATGTCGAACGCCGGGAGGTCTCGGTAGGGTCCCTCGAGGAAGCCGGAGATCGAACAGTAGACGAGTCGTTCGTTGACGGCCCGGAGGTCCTCGTAGCCGATTCCCCAGGCGTCCATCGTTCCCGGTCGGTAGTTCTCGACGAGGACGTCTGCGGTTTCGGCGAGGCGCTCCAGCGCGGCCGCGCCCTCGTCGGTGGAGAGGTCGAGCGCGACGCTTCGCTTTCCGCGGTTCAACGAGGCGAAGTACGCGGTGCATCCGGAGTCGCCGAGTTCGTGTCCGACGCCGCGGGTGATGTCGCCGCGGCCGGGTCGCTCGATCTTCACGACGTCCGCGCCGAGTTCGAAGAGTAACTGGGTCGCGAACGGGCCGGAGAGCATCTGCGTACAATCGATCACGGTGACGCCCTCGAGCGGGGCGGTCGAGTGGAAGTCGGTCATTGCGTCGTAGGTGCCGCCTCGCACCGGAGTGCCTTGATTCTGTCTTCCCGAGGACGGCCGGACAGGGGCGATTGCCGGGGGAGGTGCGAGTCGAGTGGTTCCTGACCGACTCTCCGCTCAGCCGCGTCGGAAGACGAGGAGGACCAGCGCGGCGCACGCGAACAACGCCACCAGCAGCCCGGCGAACGCGACGCTGTAGGAGGTCGCGTCCGCGACGAAGCCGACGTACGTCGACCCGAGGCTCCCGACGCTCATGTACACCGTCCGAAACGCACCCAGGTCGCCGCCGGCGCGGACGTCGGGGAGCAGGGACGTGACGTGGGCGAGCATGGGCGGGGTGAACGACATGAGGCCGGCGGCGAAGACGACGACGCCGGCGAGCAGGACGGGCGTCGAACCCGCGACCGAAACGACGCAGAGCCCGGCGACGCCGAGAGCCAGCGAGCAGAGCGACAACCGCAGGTGACCGAAGCGATCCGCGAGGTGGCCCGCGACGGGCTTCGCGACCATGCCGACGGCGAACAGCGACGCGAACGCCGTCGCCGCCACCCCCGATGAGAGGCCTCGTTCGTGCTGGAGGAACGTCGGCAGGAAGCCGACCGACCCCTGCCAGACGATCATGAACAGGCAGTAGGCCACGACCAGCGCGACGATCTCTCGCGTGGCCAGCGTCCGACGAACCGTCTCCCGGAAGTCGAAACTGACCCGAACGAACGCGTACGGCTCCGCGCTCCAGCGGTGGATGAGCGAGGCGACGAGGACGGCCAGGACGGCGATCGGCGGGAACGCGAGTCTCCACTCGCCGAGGCTGATCGCCGCGGCGGCCACCCCGGCGGAGACGCCGCCGCCGACGTCCCAGAGGCCGGTGTAGATCCCGAAGGCCTTCCCCCGCCGGTGGGAGTAAAGCTCCGAGAGGTACGTGTATCCCGTCGCGGGGTAGGCGCCGGAGCAGATACCGACCACCGCGACGCCGATCAGGTACCCGAGGAACGTCGACGACGCCACGACGACCGCGAAGCCGGCGACGAATCCGAGCAGGGCGACCACCAGCACCGTCTTCCGGCCGGTCTCGTCCGAGATGCGACCGCCCGGGTACTGGCCGATCGCGTTGAGGCCCCACATGATCGAGAGGCCGAGGCCGGCCTGGAACGCCGTGACCTCGAGGTCGGCGATGATCGCCGGCAACAGCGGCGACATGCACAGGAGTCCGAGTCCGATCGTCCCGAAGCCCCCCGACACCGCGTAGAGCAGTCGAGTCCGTTCGCCTGGACCCGGCGATCCCGTCCCCGTGCTCTCGAGCCGCGGGTGGGCGTCAGTCTCTGCGTCGCTCATGCCGGTCACGCGCCGCGTGGCTCGTACCCGTCACACGCCCCGGAGGTGATCACGAATCAGAACCCCTCCGTTCCCTCGAGGCGGTGGGCCTCGGCGACGTCCTCGTCGAGTTCGACGCCGATGCCGGGCGATTCGGGGACCTCGATGTAGCCGTCCTGGATGAGCGGCTCGTCGCGGACCAGCAGGTCGTCCCACCAGTCCACTTCGAGGGCGTGGAACTCGAGGACGTCGAAGTTCGGGATGGCGGCGCCGAGGTGGACGCAGGCCATCGTCCCGATCGGGCTGCAGACGTTGTGCGGGGAGATGGGCACGTAGTTCTCCTCGGCGCGGTCGGCGATCCGCATCGTCTCGCCGAGCCCGCCGACGGTGGTCGGATCCGGCGTCACGATGTCGACCCCGTGCTCGTAGATCAGTTCGGACAGCTCGTGGACGCGAAAGCGGTTCTCGCCGGTTGCGATCGGCGTTTTCGTCGCCTTCGTGACCTCGATCTGGGCGTCGACGTTCTCCGGCGGGATGAGGTCTTCGAGCCACATGAGGTCGTAGGGCTCGAGTTTGTGGGCGAGCCGTTTGGCGCTCTCGACGGAGTAGTCCCAGTGGCAGTCGAACGCGAGGTCGACGTCGTAGCCGATCTCCTCGCGGACCGCCTCGACGATCTCGCGTTTGTACTCGATGGCCGCGTTGTCCAGCCGGCCGTTGAACGGGTCGGGCTCGTTGTCCATCTCGAGGTCGAGGTCGAACTTCAGGGCCGAAAACCCCACGTCGACGACCCGTCGGGCCTCGTTCGCGTACGCCTCGGGCGAGTAGGCCTCCGCGTCGGCGTACTCGGTGTAGCCGTCTTCGACGGCGTAGGCCTCGCCGGCGTGGCAGTCGCAGTAGATGCGAACCTCGTCGCGGAACTTTCCGCCGAGCAGCTGGTAGACGGGGACGTCGAGGACCTTTCCGGCGACGTCCCACAGCGCGATCTCGATGCCGGAGGCGGCGGTGATGACCTTGCCCGTCGTCCCGCCGTGACCCGACATCTCCTGGATGATCCGCCGGAAGAGTCGCTGGACGTCGAGGGGGTTTTCGCCGATCAGGAAGCGTTTGGTGTACTCGACGAGTTCGGGGATCCCGCCGCCGCGGTAGGATTCGCCGATCCCCGTGACGCCGGCGTCGGTTTCGATCTGGATCAGGTTCCACTCGAAGTTACCCTCGACGACGCAGGTCCGGATGTCGGTGATTTCGACCTCGCGGTCGGACGTTCGGTTCGTGATCTGGTTCGAGAAGTCTTTCATGATAGTGAGCAGGTGTGGGTATTCATTGGTACGATTCGTACGTTCGCGCGAAGCGCTCGAGCGCGTCTTCGTCCAGGCGGACGCCGTGACCGGGGTCGTCGGGGAGTCGAATCGACCCCGAGTCGTCGGGTGCCAGCGGCGTTTCGACGACGTCGTCGAACACCTTCACGTCCATGTCGCGGTAGAAGTACTCCACCCAGAGCCCATTTTCGATCGCTCCGAGCAGCGACGCGTGAAGGTTCCAGTTGTAGTGCGGGGCGATCTGCACGTCGTTGGCCGCCGCGTAGTGGGCGATCTTGAGCCACTCCGTGATCCCCCCGCAGACGGTCGCGTCGGGCTGTAAGATGCCCGCGGCGCCGTCGTCGTACAGGCGCTCGAAGGCGTAGCGCGGTCCCTCGAGTTCGCCCGTCGCGACCGGGTAGGTGATGGCGTCGTTGACAGCCGTCATGGCGCCGACGCTGTCGATCATGACCGGTTCCTCGATGAAGTAGGGGTCGTAGGGTTCGAACGCGCGACAGGCCCGGATCGCCTCCGGGGCGCCCGACCAGGCGCCGTTCGCGTCGAGCAACAGCGTCCGGTCGGGCCCGATCTCGTCGCGAACGGCCGCCACGCGCTCTCCCTCCTCGGGAATCGACAGACGACCGACCTTCATCTTGACGACGTCGTGACCCTCGTCGAGGTATCGGCGCATCTCCTCGCGGAGGCCGTCGTGGCCCTTCTCGTCCCGGTAGTAGCCCCCGCTGGCGTAGGACGGGACCTCGTCGGCGTGGCCGCCGAGGAGTTTGTACAGCGGCTGGTCGGCCGCCTTCGCCTTGACGTCCCAGAGGGCGATGTCGACCGTGGAGATCGCCCGGAGGAGGACGCCGGATCGTCCGATCTGGACCGTCCCGTCGAACATCTCGCGCCACAGCCGTTCGGTGTCCCGCGGATCCTCGCCGACGAGGATCGGCTCGAGCAGGGACTCCACCGCGTCGGCGATGAGCCCCGCGCCCTCGTACCCCAGCGAGTAGCCGACGCCCTCGTGACCGTCGTCGGTACGGACGTAGGTGATCGCGTGATCGCGGTAGGTGAGGGTCCGGTTCGAGAAGGACACCGGCTCTTCCAGCGGTATCGCCACTGGAAATGACTCGACGTGGTCGATCTCCATACCGAGAGCACGAGCGAGTACCGTTAAAGCGACTGACGTTCCGGCAATACTAACCAGGGAGAATTATACGTCCCGCCCCTAGAGGGTCGGTATGGAGTTTCCCGACACGGACGACGTCGCGTCCCTCATCGATCCGCAGCCGTTCCCGTCGTTCGCGCGCGTCAGGTACGAACCGGACACCGTGACGCTCGCTGACCCCCTCGAGGCGGTTCGTTCGGAGCTCGACCGGCTCCCGTTCGACGACCTCGAGCCCGGCTCGACGGTCGCGATCGGCGTCGGGAGCAGGGGAATCCACGGCATCGACGACGTCGTCGCCGAAACGGTGTCGGCCGTCGACGAGCGTGGGCTCGAGCCGGTCGTCGTTCCGGCGATGGGCAGTCACGGCGGGGCGACCCCCGAGGGCCAGCGCGAGATCCTCGCCGCCCTCGAGATCACCGAGGAGCGCGTCGGCGCGCCGATCGACGCCCGCATGGACGTCGAACTCGTCGACCGGGTGGACGTCGAGGGGACGACCACCCCCGTCTACCTCTCGACGGCCGCCCTCGAGGCCGACGCGGTGATGGTGATCAACCGGGTCAAGCCGCACACGAACTTCACCGGCCGGATCGAGAGCGGACTCTGCAAGATGCTGACCGTCGGCCTGGGAAAGCAACGCGGCGCCCAAGCGTTCCACTCGACGGCGATCGAACGGGGGTACGTTCCGACGATCGAAGCGCTGGTGACGGCCATCAGGGACGCCGCACCGATCCTCGGCGGACTGGCGCTCGTCGAGAACTTCTACGAGGAGACCGGCCACGTCGAGGCGATCCCCGCGTCGGACCTCGAACGGCGCGAACCGGACCTGCTCGAGCGCGCCCGAGCGGAGATGGCGACGCTCCCGACCGACGAACTCGACCTGCTCGTCGTCGACGAGATCGGCAAGGAGATCTCCGGGGCGGGCATGGACACGAACGTGATCGGTCGGTACCGCGTCCTCAACGCCCCCGATCCGGAGACGCCCGCGATCGACCTCGTATACGTCCGCGGACTCACGGACGAGACGAGCGGAAACGGGAACGGGATCGGCCTCGCCGACATCACCCGGCGGGCCGCCGTCGAACAACTCGACCTGCAGAAGACGTACGCGAACGCCCTGACGAGCGGGTCGCTCGCGAAGGCGAAGGTCCCGCCGGTGGCCCCGAACGACGAACTCGCCCTCAGAGTCGCGCTGAACGCGCTCGGCGGGTACGACCCGGAGACGGTCACGGTCGCCTGGATCGAGAACACGACCGACCTCGCCGAGTTCCACGTCTCGGAGGCGCTGCTCGAGGAGATCGAAGACGACGTCACCGTTCGAGAGCGGACGCGACTCGCGTTCGAAGACGGGACCGCGACCTTCGAGCCGGCGTAGCTCACTCGACGACGTGGTCCGCCGACCCGTCGGACGACTCGTAGGTGACGTGTAACTCGAGTTCGTTCGCGGCCGCGAGCAGGCGGTCCGCGAGGTCGTTCTCCAGTCGCTCGCCGTCGAGTCGGTGCGACGGGCCGGCGACGGCCAGGGCGCCGATGACCGCACCGTCGCGCCGGACGGGGACCGCGGCGCCGTTGATCCCGTCGACGTGTTCCTCCCGGTTGAACGCGACCCCCCGCTCGCGAACCCGCTCGAGTTCCGCGTACAGCTCCTCGCGATCCGTGATGGTGTTCTCCGTGAGCGCCGGCATCTCCCACCGGTCGAGGATCTCGTCGACGCGCTCGCGCGGGTAGTGTGCGAGGATGGATTTGCCGGCGGACGCGCAGTGGAGGTGGATCTGCCGACCGACGCCGAAGCCGGCGCGGACGGCCTTGTTCCCCGTTTCCACGTGGACGTAGATTCCGAGCCCGTGATCCTCGACGACGAACTGCGAGCGCTCCTCGGTTCCGTCGGCGAGGGTCCGCACGTACCGACCGGCCATCTCGTAGGCGGGGTCCCTCGTCCGCGCCGCTCGCCCGAGGCGGGCGAAGCGGAGTCCGATCTGGTACCGCTCCCCGTCACGAGAGACGTACCGGAGATCGCAGAGCGTGTTGAGGTGTCTGTGTGCGGTGCTCTCGGTGAGGTCGAGCTCGGCCGCGATCTCCGAGAGTCTGGCCGGCCCGTTCTCCTGGAGCGCGTGGACGATGTCGAAGCTCGTCTTCGTGCTCGCGATCCGATTTCCACCACCCGGCTTTCGCGTTCCCATGACACGGTGTTGCGCTCGAGGGCATATATATTCCACTATGCGGAACTCCTCACGGCCGGCCCGCAGCGATTCGGCTGTCTGACCGTCGAATTCGCGGGTGAAGGGTTCGGTTCCGGACGGGTATCTTCCGCATAACGGAAATTTGTGACAGTCTATGAGACTCGATTTACAGATATACGGTCGTAAATGTCAGGGAAAAAGTGGGCTGCCGGGAGGCAGTTCGCCCGTTGGCCGTAGCGTTCGACCGCGCTCCCGACCGTCGCGGGTAGATAGAGGCGGTTGCGGCCGACTCCGCCACCAATTCCGCGATGTGGAAATCGTTAGTGAGCGGTCGGCGGACGGTTACCGGAACGCGAAGATTTTTCCCCTTTTCCTCGGGGATTACGGACGAAATGGATCTCCAGATAGACGGCAACGCGGCCCTGGTAACGGCATCGTCGAGCGGCCTCGGCAAGGCCTCGGCGAAGGCGCTCGCCCGCGAGGGCGCGAACGTCGTGATCAACGGTCGCGACGAGGACCGACTCGAGGACGCGAGAACCGAGATCGAGGCCGTGGCCGACGGACGCGTCGTCGCCCAGCCCGGTGACCTCACGAACGCCGACGATATCGAAGCGCTCGTCGAGACGACCGTCGACGAATTCGGCGGGATCGACCACCTCGTGACGAGCGCGGGCGGCCCGCCGTCCGGCCCGTTCCTCGAGACCGACGACGAGGACTGGTACCACGCCTACGACCTCCTCGTGATGAGCGTCGTCCGCCTCGCGCGGGAGGCCGAACCGTACCTCCGCGAGGGCGACGGGACCATCGTCTCCATCACCTCCCGCAGCGTCAAGGAGGCCATCGACAGCCTCGTGCTGTCGAACTCGGTCCGCATGAGCGTCATCGGCCTCGAGAAGACCCTCTCGAAGGAGTTCGCACCCGACGTTCGGGCCAACGCCGTCCTTCCCGGCCCGCACGAGACCGAGCGCATCGAGAACCTCGTCCAGCAGGCGGTCGACCGCGGCGACTACGACTCCTACGAGGAGGGCCTCGACGACTGGGCGGCCAACCCCCTCGAGCGGATCGGCGATCCGATGGAACTCGGGAACACGGTGGCGTTCCTCAGTTCGCCGCTGTCGGGGTACATCAACGGCGAGAGCGTCCTGATCGACGGCGGGTCGACGGGGGCGAACCTATGAAGCCGGTCGACTTCGACGAGGCCGAGACGTACGAACCCGAGGACGGCTGGCGGCGCGTCTCGCTGGCGGGAAGCGACCAGTTCTCCTTCGAGTGGTTCGAGAAGCCGCCGGGGCACAGCTCCCCGATGCACGACCACGAGAACGAGCAGGTCTGTCTCTGCCTCGCCGGGGAGCTCACCGTCACGAACGAGGCGGGCGAGTCGGTCACCCTCGAGCGGTACGACTCCGTCCTGCTCGAGTCGGACGAACCACACCGGGTGGAGAACACCGGCGACGAACTTGCCGTCGGACTCGACGTCTTCGCCCCCGGCCGCTCGTTCGACTTCTGGACGGAGCGCGACGAATGAGGTACCTCGCGCGCACGGCCGACGGCCGACCGCTCCTGGGCGACGAGGACGGGTTCGTCCCGCTCTCGGCGGCCCTTCCGGACGTCTCGAGCGTCCGCGAGGCGCTTCCGCTGGCCGCCGACGGAGCGCTCCCCGACCTCGAGACGGTCCCCGCCGATCGGATCGACCGCGAGCACGTCCGGTTCGGCCCGCCCCTCGAGCGGTTCGGCAAGCTGTGGGGGATCGGATTGAACTACGCCGAGCACGCCGGCGACCTGGACGAGGAGCGACCCGACGAACCGGCGAGCTTTCTGAAGCCGACGAGCGCGGTCACCGGCCCGGGCGGCCCGATCCGCCTCCCGCCGGCCGACCAGAGCGACGGCGTCACGGCCGAGGCCGAACTCGCCGTGGTGATGGGGCGAACCTGCCGGTCCGTCGACGAAGCCGAGGTCGACGACGTGGTCGCCGGGTATCTCCCCGTCATCGACATGACCGCCGAGGACATCCTGCAGCGAAATCCACGATTCCTGACGCGGGCCAAGAGCTTCGACTCGTTCCTCGTCGTCGGCCCGACGATCGCCGTCCCCGACGAACCGCTCGCCCTCGAGGAGTTGACGGTCCGAACGATCGTCAACGGGACTGTCGCGGCCGAAAACGAGGTTCGAAACATGCTGTTCCCCCCGCGGGAGATCGTCTCGTTCCACTCCGAGGTGATGACCCTCCAACCGGGAGACCTCTTCAGCACGGGGACCCCCGGCGCCGAGCCGATCGATCCGGGCGACCGCGTCCGCGCGAGCGTCGAGACCATCGGGAGCGTCGACGCCCCGGTCGTTCGCTGATCGCCGACCGGCCGGTCCCCTCGAATCGATCGACGAGAGGGGGGGACGGGGCGATCGATCAACCGATGGACGATGGGATCGAACGACACACGACACCGAACGGATGCGACGACCGACTCGTAAACGGACACGACTGATGATCGACCAATCCCCACGACGCCGAACCGAAGCGTATCGACGAGCCACCACCCGCGACGGACCGGAGGGTCGATGACGACGGACCGCTGGCGCGTCCTCGTGACGGAGCCGATCGACGAGGCCGGCCTCGAGCGCCTCGAAGCGGTCGCCGACGTCACCCGGTGGGACGCGTACGACGACGAGACGCTCGCGCAGGAGATCGATCGGTACCACGCGATCGTCGTCAGGACGAAGGCGCTGTCGCCGGAGGTGATCGAACGCGCCGAGCGTCTCCGGGTCATCTCCAAACACGGCGTCGGGCTGGACAACGTCCCCGTCGAGGTGGCGAGCGAACGGAACGTGGCGGTCTGTAACCTCCCCGGAGTCAATACGCAGGAGGTGGCGGAACACGCCCTCGCGCTCCTGCTCGCCGTTCGCAAGACGGTTCTTCCGACGAACGCCGCGCTCGCGGACGGGTCCTGGGACCGGGCCGACTGTCGCTCGCGAACGATCAAGGGGGACACCCTCGGCCTCTTCGGCTTCGGCCACGCCGGTCGGACCCTCGCCGAACTGGCTCACGGAATCGGTCTCTCGTGCGTCGCGTACGATCCGTACGTCCGGGACGCGGATCTTCCGCTCCACGTCGCCGGCGTCGAGACGAAACGCGAGTTGTTCGCTCGAGCCGACTGCGTGAGCGTCCACACACCCCTCACCGACGAGACTCGCGGCGCCGTCGGCGCGGACGAACTTCAGTTGCTTCCCGACACCGGCGTCGTCGTCAACACCGCCCGTGGCGGGATCGTCGACGAAGACGCGCTCCTCGCCGCGCTCGAGGCCGGCGAAATCGCGGGGGCCGGGATGGACGTCTTCGTCGACGAACCGCCCGCCCCCGATCACCCGCTGGTCGAACGGGACGACGTGGTCGCGACGCCTCACATTGCCGGGACGACGGTCGAGTCCCTCCGACGGATGAGTATCGGCGCGGCGAACAACGTTCGGCAGGTGCGCGACGGCCGGCTACCCGAAACCACCGTGAACGCCGACGACATCGATCGCTAATCGCCATCACGCACCTCGATCATCGTCCGAAGCGTGTGGCCGACCGCCAGTTCGACGTCGCGTTGGGAGAGCGCATCCGAAGCGACGAGAACCGACGTCCACGTGGTCACTGCGGGCCGGTGAACGTCACTCACCGACGCCTTCTGCGATCGCTGGGACGTTCGGGTGGTTCTCCCGTCGCGGTTCCTTCGATCTCGAGTCATCCACCCTATTTACCATACCTGTATAATAATAAGTAGTCTGGTACTCGAGCGGATCGTCTCCAACGGTCCATCTTCACTCGTGGTTTCGGCGGTCGTAGATTCGAGTGAACGCCGAGAACGTCGAAACCGTAATTTGATCCACTAGCGGCCGATACCCCACGTTGATAGGATGGGGGAGTAAATGGGAGTTCAGAAACGAACGGTGTTCTCGATATCACACCAATATCAACAGTATCTAAACCTATAGACGAAATAAGCCCACGTCAAGATATCGTGTTCCTTAATCAGCCGACGACCGAACGACAGTATTCTCGAGGTGCCGATCGCGGTCTCGAGCTGGAATCGCGGGATCACCCGCTGCCGTCGGATGTATCTGGTCCCATATAATATATAGAAACCCTCTGAATTCAGAACTAAATATCCGTGGCCACCGAAGCGCCGTTACTCGCCTTTGAGTTCGTCGATGACCCGGTTCCAGTAGTCGCCGCCGTCGAAGGTCAACTGGATGCGGTCCGCGACGCCGCCGTACTTCTCGAGGATCTCGTCCGCGAGTTCCTCGGACGGCGCTTCGATCGCGAAGGCGTCGACCATCTCGTCGGTGATCAGGTCGGCCATCTCCTCCCACTCGCCCTCCTTCGAGAGTTCGTGTAACTCCATCCCCACGTCTTTCCAGCCGTGGAGTTCGAGTACGTCGTGGTACGTTCGGGTCGATCCGTAGAAGGCGATCCGTCGTTTCACCTCTCGACGTCGCTCTGCCCGTTCGTCCTCGGTTTCACCGGTGATCAGGAACGGACTCGCCGAGAGCGTCACGTCGTCCGGGTCCCGGTCGCCGATCTCCGCGCCCTCGGCGACGAGCGGCGCGATCACCTCCTCGGTGTATTTCGGCGTGTTGAACGCGTGCATGCAGAGGCCGTCCGACACCTCACCGGCCATCTTCAGCATGTACTCGTTGACGCCGGCGACCCAGATCTTCGGCGGCCCGGTCTCGAGCGGGCCCGGGTTGAACTCCTCGGTCATCAGCGAGAACTGGTAGAACTCGCCGTCGAACTCGAGGTCCTCCTCCGTCCCCTGGAACACGTCGAAGATGTGTCGGAGCGCCAGCACCTCCTCGCGGAGTCGAGGGCCGGGGCGCTCCCACTCGAAGTCCACCGAGAAGCGACGCTCGTTGTGGCCCTTCACCTGGGTGCCGAGGCCGAGGATCATCCGGCCGTCGGAGAAGCGCTGGAGATCCCAGGCCGCGTACGCCAGCACCAGCGGCGAGCGGGTGAACGCCGTCGCGATGCGCGTTCCGACGTCGGTCTCGTCCGTTCGATCGGCGACGAGGGGAAGCGGGAGGAACGGGTCCTCGTCCAGTTCTGGCGTGAAGACGCCGTCGAACCCGAACTCCTCGGCCCGTTTGGCGAGCGTCGCGGACTCGGTCGACAGTCCCTTGATCGGCGTGTCAATTTGTAGATCGGTCATAGATAGCTCGTACCAAGGCAGGTGCGGAGTTAGAAGTACCGGTAACGGAAAATTCGGGCGCTCGCCCGGCAGTTCGAACGAGCGCCGAACGAATCACGGACGCGTCGGCGACTCCACCGATCGAACGTCCGACGTTCCCCCCGCGTTCACGTCCCGTAGCGGTACTTGATCGTGATCGAATCGATCGTCTCCTGCACCTTCCGACGGAGGGTGCGCTGGTAGTCCTCGTCGCTGATCCGACCCGTCGGACCGACGATCCCGACGGCACCCTCGAGCCGCCCGTCGACGATGATCGGCGCCGCGATCAGGCCCATACCCGTCACCTGCTGATCCCAGTCGACGGCGTACCCCTGCTCTCTCACGTCCTCGAGTTCGGCCCGAAGCGTCCCTTCGTCGGTGATCGTCCGGTCGGTCACCCGCGTCAACCCCTGCTCCTCGAGGATCTCGTCGGTCCGCTCGTCGGGGAGGTACGCGAGGAGCACCTTTCCGCTCGCGTTCGTGTGGAGCGGGATCGTCATCCCCGAGTAGATCCCCAGCTCGAGCGACCGATCGCCGAACGCCCTGTGCAGGATCACCGCCTGCCCCGACTCTTCGACCACGAGCGACACGAGCTCGCCCGTCTGCTCCGCGAGGTCGTTCAGTAGCACCTCGGCGACCTGGAAGAGGTCGTTGCGGTGTTTGATCCGCGAACCTGTCGTGAGGAACCTATAACTGAGTCGGTACTCGCCGCCGTCGTTGATGACGTACCCCGTCTCCGCCAGCGTGCTGAGGTAGGCGTGCGCGGTGCTCTTCGGGACGTCCAGCCGATCGGCGATCTCGGACGGGCCGGCACCGTTCGTCTCCCAGAGCACCTCGAGGACGGTGAACGCCCGAAGGATCGACGACATCGCGGACGATCGGTCGGACATAGTCGTCGGTCGGACCGTCGGCCGATAAATTATTCGGTATTGTTGGACGGATTGAGATGGCGTCTACGAATCCAATCCCCTTAATACGCCCGAATGTATGATCGAGAGGGGAGATTGTACCGTCTATGGACGGTGAACACGCGTTTCGAAAAACCGGCAGAGAGACCCGGGTAATTACACACTTACGTTCGTAAATAACGAGGAGGAGTCGCGGACAGTCGATACTTTTTAGGCGTGTTCAGGGGAAGAGAACGCGGAGAGTTCAGTACTGTTGGACGGAGGTTCCGGCGGCGTCCCCGGACACCGAAATTCGCGACGATACCCGACGGTGCGGGCGAAACGGTGACGCAAATCGGAGAGCGGCGACGGGACTACTCCTCGAGCGGCAGTTCGCCGTACTCGTCGACGAACTCGTCCCGGAGGACCTTCTTGTCGAACTTCCCGGTCGTCGTCTTCGGAATCGATTCGCAGAAGAAGATCTCGTCGGGGAGCCACCACTTGGGGAACCGCCCGAGGAGGTGTTCTCGCATTTCGTCCGCGGAAACCCCCTCCGCCGAGGCCACCACGTAGGCGACGGGGCGCTCCTCCCACTTGGGGTGTTCGACGCTGATCACCGTCGCCTCCTCGACGGCGTCGTGGGCCATGATCTCGTTCTCGAGTTCGAGCGAGGAGATCCACTCGCCGCCGCTCTTGATGACGTCGTCGAGGCGGTCGACGACCTCGAGGTAGCCGTACTCGTCGATCACGCCGACGTCGCCGGTCTTGAACCAGCCGTCCTCGGTGAACGACGCCTCGGTCTCGTCCGGTCGGGCGTAGTACTCGTCGATGAGCCACGGCGCCCGGGCCTGGATCTCGCCGGTCGACTCGCCGTCGTGGGGAACGGGGTTCCCCTCGACGTCACGGAGGCGGATCCGGACGCCCGGCGCGGGGAGGCCGGGTTTCATCTCCTGCTGGTACCGTTCGCTGTCGGACAACTGCCGCACCTCCGTCGTCGTCATCGTGTTGACGAGGTGCGGCGCCGCCTCGGTCATGCCGTACCCCTGCTTGATGGGTGCGCCGATCTCCGTGTCGAACTTCTCCATGAGCCACTCGGGCGGCGACGTGCCGCCGATGAGAACGCGATCGAGAGTCTCGAGTTCGACGTCGTCGCGCTCGTCGTAGAACCGGGCCATCTCGAGCCAGACGGTCGTGACCGCCGCGGTGACGGTCACGCCCTCGCGGTCGATGAGTTCGGCGATCTGCTCGGCGTCGGTCTTCTGTCCCGGGAGGACGAGCTTCGAGCCGCACATCGTCGCCGTGTAGGGCAGCCCCCAGCCGTTGACGTGGTACATCGGGACGACGGGCATCACCGCGTCGTTCTCGCTGATCCCGAAGACGTCGACGTGACTGTGGGTCACCGCGTGGAGGTAGAGGCTCCGGTGCGTGTAGGGCGCGCCCTTCGGAAGCCCCGTCGTCCCGGAGGTGTAGCAGATGCCCGCCTCGTCGTCCTCGTCGATCACGGGCCAGTCGTACCCGGGGTCCCGTCCCTCGAGCAGGTCTTCGTAAGCGGAGACCGGCTCGAGGTCGGTTTCCGGAACCTCGTCGTCGAGGATCACGTAGTGCTCGACGGTCTCGAACTCGTCGGCGACGCGCTCGACGGTCTCCACGAACTCGGGGTCGACGAAGACGACCTCGTCTTCGGCCTCGTTGACGATCTCGACGAGGTGCTCGTCGGGGAGCATGTGGTTCGTCATGTGGATGCTCCGGCCGCTGCACGGGAGCGCGAAGTACAGCTCGTAGTGGCGGTAGTGGTTGATCGCCATCACCGACAGGCGCGTCCCCGGGTCGATCCCGAGGTCGTCGAGGGCGTTCGCGAGTCGCCCCATCCGCTCGTAGGCGTCGGCGTACGTGTACCGGTGGGTCGTTCCGTCGGGCAGTTCCGAGACGATCTCCTTGTGGTCGAACAGGTCGGTCGCCCGCTCGATCAGTACCTGTAACGTGAGTTCGTAGTCTCTCATGTCGAATCACCGTCGTCGTTCGCGTTCGCCGGTTCGAACCGATAGAACACCCGTTCTTCGTCGGTCGGACCGTCGATCTCCACGATCTTCAGCGCCACCGGATCGCCGATCTCGAGGTCGTCGTAGGCCGCGCCGTCGACCCGAGCCGACAGTGTGACCGGGCCGAGGTCGACGACGCCGACCACGTACGGGACGTCGTGTTCGGCCAGTCCGATCGGCAGGCCGCCGCGCACCTCCGAGAAGGCGAACAGTTCGCCCTCGTGGGGGAGGTCAACGTACTCGAGGTCGTCGCCCGTACACTCGGGGCAGACGATCCGGGGCGGGAAGTGGATCTCGTCGCAGTCGCGACAGCGGGTCGTCGTCAGCCGGCCCTCCCGGAGGTTCTCGTAGAACTCGTGGATCTGCGTCTGGTCGTCGGTCTGTAGCTCGTAGAAATCGAGCAGTCGGGGGAGCTCGATCTCGTTCGGGACCGAGACGCGCTCTCGCGTCGGGTCGTGGGTGTCGTCGTTTGCGTCAGTCATTTCGGATCACGGTCGAAGACCATCACGCTGTGCACCGAGCCGCTCCCGCTCAGGTTGTGGATCAGGCCGGTCTCGGCGCCCTCGACGAGCCTGTCGCGTTCCACGGTGCCCTGGAACTGGTTCGTCACCTCGAGCGCCTGGGAGACGCCCGTCGCGCCGAGCGGGTGGCCGCAGCCGAGCAGGCCCCCTCGCGGGTTCACGGCGACGTCGCCGTCGAGGTGGCTTCGGCCGTCCTCCACGAACTGCCCCCCTTCGCCGCGCTCGGCGAAGCCGAGTTCCTCGTACTCGATGATCTCGCTGATCGAGAAGCAGTCGTGGACCTCCGCGACGTCGATCTCTGCGAGCGGATCCTCGATGCCCGCCCCCTCGTACGAGGTCTGGGAGGCCTTCCGGGCCTGGGGCCAGCCGCTGAACGACGGGAGGTTGTTGATCGAGTTGCCCGCCATCGAGGACTGGCCGCTGCCGACGATCCAGGCCGGGGTGTCGGTCACCTCGCGGGCCTTCTCCTCGCTCATGAGGATCACGCCCGCGGCGCCGTCGGTGATCCCGCTGCAGTCGAAGAGGTGCAGCGGCGGGGCGATCTCGGGCGACTCCTCGACGTCAGCCGGATCGATCGGCTTCCTGAACTGGGCGAAGTCCGTCTTCGCGGCGTGGCTCTTGTTCTTCGCCGCCACGAGCGAGAGTTGCTCGCGGGTCGTCCCGTACTCGTGCATGTGTCGCTGGGCGTACCACGCGAAGAAGGGCGGGGCCGTGAGACCGTTGACGCCGTCGAACTCGCGGTCGAGGACGTTCGACATCGACCCCTGCATCTCCGGCATGCGCTCGCGGCCGAGGTTCATCTTCTCGACGCCGAGGACGAGCGCGCAGTCGAGTTGCCCGGCGGCGATGGCGAGCCACGCGTACCGCAGCGCGGCCTGGCCGCTCGCGCAGGCCAGTTCGGTCCGGGCGATCATCGAGTCCACGTCGATGCCGAGCAGTTCGGCCACCATCGGCGCGACGTGTGTCTGGTAAGAGAAGCGCTCGGGCTGGACCGTGCCGACGAACAGCCCCTCGATGTCCTCCGGGCCGACGTCGGGGACGGCGTCGAACGTCGCCTTCCCGCCCTCCTGGGCGAGATCCTTCCAGGTCGCGTCGCGCTCGCCCCACTCCGCGTGTCCGCCGCCGACGACGGCGACGTTTCGGGTCGCGCTCACGGTCACTCACCCTCGAACCGCGGCTCGCGGTTCTGCCTGAACGCCGTCACGCCCTCGAGCATGTCGTCCGTCGTCGCCAGCAGCGCGAACGCGTGCTTCTCCATCTTGAGCGCCGTCTCGAGGCTGGCCTCCTGCCCGTCGTTGATGACCTCCTTCGCGGCCTTGAGCGCTATCGGCGGCCCCGAGACCAGGTCGTCGACGATGTCGTCGACGGTCTCGTCGAGTTCGTCGCCGGGGACGGCGTGGTTGATGATACCCCACTCTTCGGCCCGAGCGGCGTCGAACTGCATCCCGCGGAACACCATCTCTTTCGTTCGGGCCTCGCCGACGAGGCGGACGAGGCGCTGGGTGGCGCCGCCGCCGGGGATCACGCCGAGGGTCGTCTCGGGCGTGCCGATCGTCGAGTCCTCGGTCGCGACGCGGATGTCGCAGGCCAGCGCGAGTTCGATCCCCGCGCCGAGGCAGAAGCCGTCGATCTTCGCGACCGTCGGCCGGTCGAACTCGTAGACCGTCTGGAACACGTCGTCGGGGTCCATGATGTCGGTCGGCTCGCCGGCCGTGAAGCCGGTGATGTCCGCGCCGGAGCTGAACGCCCGGTCGCCCGCACCGTCGAAGACGACGCAGGAGACCTGGTCGACGTCGACGTCGGAAAGCAGCCGATCGATCTCAGCGAACATGTCCTCGGACATCGAGTTCAGCCGCTCCTGGCGGTCGAGCGTGACCTCGAGGACGCCGTCCTCGTCCAGTTCCCAGTCGACGTAGAAGTACGGGGGATCGACGCGGTAGTCGTAGAACCCTTTTCCGGCGCCCTCGCCGGTCCAGCCCTCCTCGACGAGTTCGACGAGGTAGTCGGCGGGCTCGTAGCGCTCGGCGTCGTAATTGTCGGAGAGTTCCTCGAGCTTCTCGAGAACGACGTCGAGGCCGAGGCGATCGCCGCGCCGGCACATCCCCTCGGGGAAGTTGCCGCCGAGGCGACAGCCGATGTCGATCTCCTCGGGCGTCGCGACGTCGTTGCCGACGAGCCACGCGGCCTTGTTGATCATCACGGCCTCGGTCCTGAGCGCGTCGTATCCGCCCGAGTCGGTCGGTTCGTAGTCGACGCCGTCGCCGTCCTCGTAGTCGTAGAATCCCGCCCCGCTCTTGCGGCCGAGGTTGCCCTCGTCGACCAGTTCCTCGACGATCGGCGGGACCGGCTGGTCGGACTCCGCGCGGAAGTGGTAGCCGATGTCGATGCCGCCGAAGTCGTTGAGTTCGAACGGCCCCATCGGGAACCCGCGCTCGTAGACCATCGTCGCGTCGGCCTCCCGGACCGTCGTCTCGCCGTTCGACAGCATCCAGGCGGCCTCCTCCATGTACGGGACGAGGACGGTGTTCACGACGAAGCCGTGGACGTCCTTGCGGACGTAGATCGGCGTCTTGTCGATCGACTCGACCCACTCGTAGGCCGTCCGTGCGGTCTCGTCGCTCGTCTCGTCGCCGTAGGTGACCTCCACGAGGTCCATCTTCACCGGCGGGTTGAAGAAGTGGAGGCCGACGACCCGATCCGGCCGATCCGTCGCCTCGGCGATCTCGGAGATCGAGAGGCTTGAGGTGTTCGACGCCAGGATGGCGTGGTCGGGCGCGTGCTCGTCCACCGACGAGAACGTGTCCCGCTTGATGTCCATCCGTTCGGGAACCGCCTCGATCACGAGGTCCGCGTCGTCGACGGCCTCGGCGAGGTCGGTGGTCGTCTCGACGCGCGAGAGGACGGCGTCGCTCGACTCGTCGATCCGCCCCTTCTCCTCGAGTTTCTCGAGGGACCACTCGATGTTCTCGTAGCCCTCCCGGACGATCTCCTCCTCGATGTCGCGGATCGTCACGTCGTAGCCGCCGAGCGCCGCGAGTTCCGCGATACCATGCCCCATACTGCCTGCACCCAGCACTGCTACTCGCTCTACCGTGTCACTTGCCATCAGTGATTCATTGCGCGATTGAATACTATATATCTTTGGAGAAGGGGCCGTCGAAACCCGAGCGACGGGGATTCCGTCCGCAATCGGGGAGCGGTGATCGGACGAGCGTCAGTAGAGGAGTTCGAACAGTCCGAACTGGAGGGGGAGCAGGAGCAGGATCGTCGCGACGGAGCAGGCGACCGTCGTTCGGATCAGTTCGCGCGTCTCGACGTCACCCTCGGCGAGAATGACGATGAGGACGGCCGACTGGTAGGGGAAGAAGTACGAACTCAGGGCCATCGCCTCGGCCATGAGGACGGGCGTGAACGGGAGGCCGGCCGCCTCGACGTACGGGATCAGGATCGGCGTGAGGACGCTCGCGACGGCCAGCCCCTCCATCAGGAACGCGAGCCCGAAGGTGATGAAGAACACGCACGCGAGGATCACCGCGAGCGGGGCGTCGGTCGGGACGAACTCGAGGAGGTGCGTGGCCGCCTCGTCGGTGAACCCGGACTCGGTCAGGCCGTCGCCGATGGCGAACACGGCGGCGATGAAAAACAGGATGGAGAAGTCGACGTCGCCCCCCACCCCGTCGAAGTCCACGACGCCGATTCCCGGCAGGAACGCGAGCACGACGACGACGACCGCGCCGACCACCGGGTGGAAACCGTGGACGAAGTCCGTCGCCCAGACGAGCGCGCCGACGAGCAGGAAGGCGAGCATGCGTCGTTCGGTCGTCCCGAGGACCGCACCGCCGTCGCCGCTCCCGTCGGCCGCGGGCAGGTCGACGCTCGAGTCGGGCGACGGCCGAAAGAGAAAGTAGATCACGGCGACGACGAGCAGGACGCGAGTGATACCCATGATCGGGTACATGTGGAGCCACCACTCCGACCAGGAGACCGTGTGATCGGCGATCGACTGGCCGAAGCCGGTGATGATGATGTTCGGGAGGTCGGCGGTCAGGATTCCCGAGGAGCCGTAGAACGTGGCGAACAGCGGGCCGAGATAGATTCCGACGCGGGCCTCCCGGGAGTCGAAGAGCGATCCGGTCTCCCGGAGGAGCGGCGCCACCACGAGGATGCGCACGAGCGCGGAGGGGACGAGCAGGGCGAGGGCGTGGGCGCCGAGCGAGAGCGCGAGCAGCAACCGGCGGTACGTCCGCACTGGATCGGACGCGACGGCGTCGGAGACGCTCCGCGTCGCGATCAGCCGTCCCGCCTCGGTCGCGAGGCCGCTGCGACGGGTCGCCTCGCCCATCAGCAGTCCGAACCCGATGAGCCACGTCGCCGGTTTCTGAAAGCCCGAGAGCGCCAGGTCGGTCGAGGCGGTCACCGCGATCAGCCCGATCCCGATGAGGCCGGTGTACGACGGCGGAACGGGGGTCAGAATCCAGAGGACGATGCAGAAGAGCGTGATCGCGAGCATCGCCGCTGCGGCGGGTGCGTCCGCCGGGGCCGTCGCCACCGATCCGGAGCCGAGCGCCCACGTCGCGAGGCCGACGAGCGCCGCCAGGGAGAACGCGAGCGGCGGTGATCGAACCGTTTCGATCGCGTCCGAACGAGTCATTGTCGAGCACATCTCAGTACGACGGTAAAACTCTCGCGGATCCCCGGCCGCGAGTTCGGCACCTCGAGACGGACGCCGTCCCCGTCGGCGGACGCGGGCCGAACCTGGGCCCGCGGCTCACTCCCCCTCCGATCCCGAAATCGACTCGACGAGGGCCGCCACCGCCTGCGCCCCGCGCTCGGGCGTGTCGAACGTTGGAATCCCGAGGGCCTCCATCTGCTCGCGCTCGTCCCGCAGGGCCTCGTGCGGGCCGGCGACCGTGAAGAGGATTGGCTTGTCGACGTCCGCCGCGAGCGCCTCGAGTTCCGCCACGGGGTAGCCCAGCGAGTCCTCGTAGATCTCGTAGACGAGGACGATGTCGACGTTCTCGTCCCGGCCCACGGCGTCGACGACCTGCCCGAACTCCGGCATCGGTCGACCGGTGTCGACGGGGTTCTCCGCGTACGTGATCCCCTCGAGGAGGTCGTCGACGCGCTCGCGCGTCTCCTCGGTCAGTTTCGGGAAGACGGCGCCGGCGTCCTGGAGGGAGTCGTTGATGATGATCCCCGGTCCGGCCTGGGCCGTGACGACGCCGACGTTCGGACCGTCGGGCGTCGGCGCGTCGGCGAGCGCGCGGCCGGCGTCGAGCAACTCGGTCGTCGAGGAGACGGTCACCAGGCCGGGCCGGTCGAACGCCTCCTCGTACGTCGCGTCGGCCTGCAACGGGGCCGCCGTGTGGGCCCGCGCGAAGTCGGCGTCGGCGCCTTCGCCCACCTTGTAGGCGACGATCGGGGTCTCCGCCTCCTGGCAGACCTCGAGGAACCGGTCGACGTCCTCGGTCCCCTCGACGTGGAGGACGATCGCCTCGGTGTCGGGGTCCTCGTCGAGGACGGGGATCACGTCCGCGAACTCCGTGTTGACGCGGTTGCCGAGGCCGAACATCGCCGAGGTGCCGTACCCCTCGCGGGTCAGGTGGAACGACAGGGTGATCGCGACGCCGGCGCTCTGAGCCACGATCCCCACGTTCCCGCTCTCGACCTCGCGGATCCGCGGGACGAACGAGCCGTAGAGGTCGTCGCCCGGGATCGCGTAGCCGGCCGTGTTCGGCCCGAGGATCGTGATATCGTACTCGTCGGCGATCTCGGCGATCCGCTCCTGGAGCTCCCGGCCCTCGCCGCCCATCTCGGCGAACCCGCCGGCGAAACTCACGGCGGCGCCGACGCCCGCCTCGCCGCACTCCTCGAGGACGCCAGGCTGGAGGTGGCGCGGGACGCACAGCAGCGCGAGGTCCGCGTCGGTCTCGGCGACCGAGTCGACGAACTCGTAGCCGTACACGGTTCCGGAACTCGAGGGGTTCACGGGGTAGATCTCGCCGTCGTAGGCCTCGACGTTGGACATCGCGTCGTTGCCGAGCTTTCCCGGCGTCGCCGACGCCCCGACGACGGCGATTCCGTCCGGTTCGAAGAGGTCGGAGAGAGTCATACGCACACAGACCGAGTATGACACCATAAATTCCGCGGAACGCGATACCGTGACGCTCGCGGACCGTCGGTTCCCGTCGGTACGGTCACCCGCCGTGGGCGCCGGTGAGCGTCACCCGCCGTCGGCGTCGATGCGGTCACCCGCCGTCGGCGCCGGTGAGCGTCATTGACGCTCGGCGCGCGGAAGGGCGCGGGCGAGCAGTTCGATCGGCGTCGGCGGTTCGCCCCGGTCGAGCGCGGTGCCCGCCAGCGAACTGTCGGCCGGGACCGGATCGATGCGGCCGTCGGCGAACTGGGTCCGACAGGACGTCCCCGGCGCGGTCACGACCGTCGCCTCGCTCTCTTCCACCTGTTCGAAGAGGATGTCGCCGATGGCGCGGCTCAGGGAGTAGTGTTCGGCCTCGTAGCCGAACGTCCCCGCCATGCCGCAACAGCCCGAATCGAGCGGGTCGACCGCGTAGCCCGCCCGTCGGAGGACGCCGACGGCGTGGTGGTCTTTCTTCTCGGCCTTCTGGTGGCAGTGGCCGTGGTACGCCACCGACTCGGCCGGCGCGGACCAGTCGACGCCCTCGTCCAGGCGGAAGGTATCGAGGTACTCGCAGACGCCGTAGGTGTTCGCGGCCACCTCCTCGACGGCGGTTCCCGAGAGCAGGTCGAGCGCGTCCGACTGGAACATCACGGCGTCCGAGGGCTCGACGAGCACGACGTCCCAGCCGTCGCGGACGCGCGGGTGCAACTCCGCGACGTTCGCCGACATCGCGTCCCGAGCCCGATCCACGAACCCCTTCGAGAGCGCGGGGCGGCCGCTGTCGGTGCGCTCTGCAACGTCGACGCGGACGCCCGCGGCCTCGAGCACCCGCACGGCCGCCTTCCCGACCTCGGGGTGGCTGTAGTTGGTGTAGGTGTCGGCGAAGAGGACGGCCCGCCGCTCGGCGTCGCCTTCGGAGACTCGGGGGCCTCGCTTCGCGAACCAGTCCTGCAGCGTTTCGCGCCGGAACGCGGGGAGGGATCGCTCTCTCGCGATGCCGACCGTCTTCTCGGCGATCGCTCCCGACCCCGGCAGGGACGCCGCGAGGTTCGAGAGGGGGGCGAGCGCGCTCCCGACGGCCGCGAGCCGGTCGAAGTTCGCGAACAGCCTGTCCCGGAGGCTTGCACCCTCCTCCCGGTGGCGGGCGTGCATCACCTCCGTCTTCAGCTTCGCCACGTCCACGCCGCTGGGGCAGTCGCGCTTGCAGCCCTTGCAGCCGATGCAGAGGTCGAGCACCTCCTCGACGAACTCGTCGTCGGTCGGATCGTCGGGGAGGTCGCCGCTCATCGCCCGGCGGAGCAAGTTCGCCCGGCCGCGGGTCGCCGTGATCTCCTCGCCGGCGGCCCGGTAGGTCGGACACATCACGCCGCCGGTCGTCTCCTGGCCGCCGCGACAGCCGCCGCAGCCGTGGCAGAGTTCGACCATCCCCTGGAAGCCGTTCTCGTTGTCCCAGTTCAGCGCGGGTTCGAGTCCCGGGTCGTGAGCGTAGGCGTCGTCGTACCGGAGGTGCTCGGTCATGTCGTGGTCGCCGCAGACGTTGCCCGGATTGAGGAGCCAGTCCGGATCGAACGCCGTCTTCAGGTCGCGGAACGCCCGCCACAGGTCCTCGCCGTAGAGTTTGCGGTTCCACTGGGTGCGCGCCCGGCCGTCACCGTGTTCGCCCGAGACGCTGCCGCCGAACTCGACCACCGTGTCCGTCACCTCGTCGGCGATCGTCACCATGTCCTCGCGGTCCGCCGGGGTCTTCGTGTCGATCAGCGGGCGGACGTGGAGCACGCCCGGCCCGGCGTGGGCGTAGAAGGCCGCGTCCTCGTCCCGCCCGAGGTCCGCGAGCAGCGACTGGAACCGCTCGACGAACTCGGGGAGGCGTTCGGGCGGGACCGCGCAGTCCTCGATGAACGAGATGTGCTTCTCGTCGGACGTCCGCGAGAGCAGGATCGGGAGGCCGGCCTTCCGGAGCGTCCAGAACGTCTCGCGCTCGGCCTCGTCGTGGGCCTCGAGGCCGGCGAACGCGATCGTTTCCGCGGTGTCGGGCCGCTCCGCGGGCGGCGCCGCCTCGGTCTCGGCCCCCGGCGCGCGGTCGGCGAGGAGGCCCGCGGTCAACTCCCGGCCGTGGTCGTCGTCCTCGGCGTAGAACTCCACGAGCAGCCCCGCCTCCGCCCCGTCGGGAACGAGCGAGGCGGCCTCTTCGAACTCGGTCGTCCCGCGAGCCAGTCCGAGGAGCACGTCGTCGATGAGTTCCACCGCCGCCGGCTCGTGCTCGAGGACGTACTGCACGTCCGTCACCGCCTCGAGGACGCTCCCGTAGAACAACAGCGAGACCGCCTTCGTCTCCGGGGCGGGCTCGAGCGACACCTCCGCCTCAGTGACGACCGCCAGGGTCCCCTCGCTGCCGGCGAGCAGGCGCGCGAGGTTGACGGCGCCCGTCTCGGCCTCCTCGACGAGCGCGTCGAGGTTGTACCCCGAGACGTTGCGCTTCAGGTCGGGGAAGCGCCCGCGCACCGCGTCGGCCTCCTCGTCGACGATCCGGACGACTTCGGCGGACACGCGCTCGAGGATCGTCCCCTCTGGGTCCGCGCGCTCGCGGACCTCCTCGAGCGGAGTCTCGCCGAGCGTTTCGACCGTCCCGTCGGCGAGGACGACCTCGCACGCCTCGACGTACGCGTCCGTCTTTCCGTAGACGAGCGAGTGGGAGCCCGTCGAGTTGTTCCCGATGGCGCCGCCGATCGCGCTCCGATTTCCGGAGGCCGGATCGGGAGCGAACTTCAACCCGTGCGGCGCGAGGTCGGCGTTGAGGTCCGCGAGAACCGCCCCCGGTTGGACGCGGGCCCGCCGCTCGTCGGAGTCGATCGAGACGACGTCGTCCATGTACCTGGTGAAACCGAGAACGACGGCCTCGTTCACCGCCTGGCCGGCGAGGCTCGTCCCGCCGCCCCTGGGGAGCACCGGGATCTCCCGCTCCGCGCAGTAGGCGACGGTCGCCGCCACGTCGTCGGTCGATTCGGGAAAGACGACGCCGATCGGCGTCACCGCGTACGCGCTCGCGTCCGTCGCGTACAGCTGGCGCGTGTAGGTGTCGAACCGGACGTCCCCCTCGACGCGCTCGCGAAGGTCCCGGACGAGTGCCGGTCGTTCGACGTCGTCCGAGACGAAATCGTACGTCGCCCGGCGGTCGGTTGCCGGCGACGGTCCGCCGCCCCCGCCGTCGCGTCCGCCGCCTTCGAGTGTGCCATCTGATCCCGCAGTCATACCCACCACGTCGCGCTCGTCACAACTAAACGGTTCTGATGTTCGCGAGCGGCGATCGGTCGGAGGTGGAATCGCCTCGAGCGGAACGCCCGTTCGCCGGCGGGTTTATGCCGATCCGCGAGAGGTCTTCGGAACGAACCATGAGCTACACCCACACGTGGACCGTCCGTTTCTCGGACACGGACCCGTTCGGCATCGCCCACTACCCGCGCATGATCGACGCGATTCACGAGGCGTCGGACGCGTTCATGGAGCACGTCGGCTACCCGTACTGGGAGCTGACCGAGGAGCACGGGCTCGGCTTGCCGCTGGTCTCGATGGACTTCGACTTCACCGGGCAGGTCCGCGGCGGCGATCGGGTCGAGATCGAACTGACGCCGGAGGTCGGCGACTCGAGCGTCCGCTTCGAGTACGTCGCGACCCACGACGGCGAGGTCGTCTTCGAGGGCACGGAGTTCCGCGTCTGCGTTCCCGTCGACGGCGACGGCGGCGTGCCGGTTCCCGACGACCTCAGGGCGGCCCTCGAGCGCACCGACGAGTGACGCCGGCGCTGGTGCCGGTCCCCCGCGGCACCGCCGGCGGCGACGATTCGATCGGAGCGGCTCGGTCTCAGTCGCCCGCGGCGACGCCGGCGCCCTCTCCCGCGCTCTTCCCGAGGTACGCTTCGATGACGCGCTGGTCGTTCTGGATTTCCTCGGGGGTGCCGCGGGCGATGAGTTGCCCGTTGTCGAGGACGAACACGCGCTCGCTCACGGACATCAGCGCCCGCATCACGTGGTCGATGAGGAAGATCGTCTTGCCGCTCTCCTTGATGTCGCCGATGAGGTCGACGATCGCCTCCGTCTCGTCGGTGTCGAGCCCTCCCGCGACCTCGTCGAACAGCATCGCGTCGGGATCGGTCGCGAGGACGCGCGCGATCTCGAGTCGCTTGAGCGCGCCGACGCTCAGTTCGCCGGGTTTCGTGTGCGCCAGGTGGTCGAGGCCGACGAACTCGAGGGATTCGTACGCTTTCTCCCGCGGATCGTCGACCTCGCGGCCGCCGAACTCCGCGCCGACGGTCGCGTTCTCGAGGAGGGTCAGGTGTTCGAACGGCTTGACGATCTGGTGGGTCTTGACCAGCCCGCGGTGGCAGATCTCGTGCGGGCTCAGCCCCGTGATCTCGTCGCCGTCGAGGAAGACGTGCCCCTCGGTCGGCTCGTGGACGCCGGTGATGAGTCGAAACAGGGTGGACTTCCCCGCCCCGTTCGGCCCGATGAGGCCGACCGTCTCGCCGCGCTCGATGGAAAACGAGACGTCGTCGACGGCGAGGACTCCCCCGAAACTCTTCGTCAGATTCTCTCCTTCGAGTAGCGCCATTGTGCGCGGTGTTGACTACCCACCCGCATAAACCTACCCCTCGAACATCCGCCGAGGGAGCCCCGGGCGACGCCAGCGAACTCGGTTCAGGTCGCTCGATCGGTGAACTCGGAAACGGGGGGCGCCCCCGCGTATGATGGGCCATAATAAACCATATCATTTAATACGCTCGTCTCACATCTGACAAAGCAAGCCATGGTGAAGTCTACCAGCAACCGAACTAGGCGTTCGTACTTACAATCGACCGGGGCAATCGTCGGGGCGGCCGGGTTGGCCGGCTGTACGCTGCTGGGCAGCGACGAGGGCGGGGACGAACTCACCGTCGTGACGACGATTCCGGAAGAAGGGGCCTTCGCGTCGATGGCCGAGGAGATGACGCAGGGGTACGAACTCGGAGTCGCCCACATGGAAGAGGAGCTCGATCGGGAGGTGAAACTCGAGACCGCGAACGACGAGAGCGACCCGAGCGTCGTCATCGAGAAGCTCCGGGAGATGTCGTCCGAAGCCGACGTGATCTGGGGGAGCTTCTCGAGCGAACTCGTCACCGCGGGCAGCAGCGTCGCGGAGGACGAGGGGATCCCATTCGTCGCCGCATACTTCGCACAGGAGGCGCCCCACCGCAACGAGGAGTACGAGTGGACCTACGCGGCGTTCCCGAAGTCGAGGGACGTCGCGCGGGCGACGCAGAATCTCCTGGAGACCATCCCCGAGGAGGATCGTCCGTCAAACGTCGGCATCTGGGAGCCGAACTCCGACTGGGGCGAGGAGCAGTCCGACTACTGGGAGGAGACGCTCGGCGACGGGGGGTACGACGTCGTCCTCAGGGAGCAGTTCGAGTACGGCGCGAGCGACTTCTCGACGATGATCTCCCGGTCGGACGAGGAGGACGTCGAGATCCTCCTCTCGGTGCCGACGCCGCCGGACGGAATGACGATGGTCGAGCAGATGGAAGAACGCGATTTCGCGCCCGAGTTCGTCAAGTTCGTCCGCGCCGCCGACCCCACCGACTGGTGGAACCAGCTCAGTGAAAGCGGCGAGTACGTGTGCATGTGCCCGGGCTGGGTGCCCGGTATGACCGGCAACGGAAACGAAGGGATGTGGGACGCGTACGAGGAGGAGTACGGACTCGAAGACGGCAGTTACATCCGCACGGCGGTCGGCGGCGGGTACAACGTCGCCCAGGTGACCGCTCAGGCGATCGACGCCGCGGGCTCGACCGATCCGTCGGAGGTCCAGAACGCACTCCGATCGGAGGAGTTCGAGACGGTTATCGGGACGTTTAGCTTCGAGGAAAACGGGCTGCCGGCCGAGGGGGAACTGACGGCTCCGACAGGACAGTGGATCGACGGCAACCAGCACACCGTCTTCCCGGAGACCGACGACGAACGGGCCTCCGAACTCGAGTACCCGGTTCCGGACTGGAGCGAGCGATAACGCCCGGTTGACGATCCACGTTCACTACTCACACATGGTTTCACCAGAACTCGCGATCGAATCGCTGTTGAACGGGCTCCTCATCGGGGGGATCTACGCCGTCGCCGCGCTCGGCCTCTCGCTCGTGTTCGGCATCATGGACGTCGTCAACCTCGCCCACGGGCACATGCTCATGGTCGGCGCGTACGTCGGCATCCTGCTGTTCGCCGCCACCGGGATCACCCCGCTCGTGGGCATGCTCCTCGCGGCCGGACTGCTGTTCGCGTTCGGGGTGTTCCTCCAGCGCGTCCTGCTGGAACGCGTCGTCGACAAGGGGATGGAACAGCCGATCATCGTCCTCTTCGGGCTCGCGCTCGTCCTCGAGAGCGTCGGGCAAATCGTCCTCGGCAGCGAGCCGCAGCGAGCCAGCATCGGCATCCCCGGATCGAGCATTCCGATCGGCCCCGCGACGCTGTCGTTCTCGCGCGTCGTCACGTTCGTCGTCTCGGTCGCCCTGATCGTCGCGGTCTGGGCCTTCCTCAAATACACGAAAACGGGGCTCGCGATTCGAGCGACCGCGCAAAACGTCGACGCGGCCCAGTACATGGGGATCGACACCGGAAAGATCTACATCGTCACGCTCGGGCTCGGGACGGCGCTGGCGGGCGCGGCCGGCGCGTTACTGTCCATCCTCTTTCCCTTCACGCCGTACGCCGGCTGGTCGTACCTGCTGAAGGCGTTCGCCGTGGTCGTCCTCGGCGGCGTGGGGAGCGTGATCGGGACGCTCGTCGGCGGGTTACTCCTCGGCGTCTCGGAGAACGTCGGCGTGCTCTTCGTCGGCGGCGGCTACCGCGACCTGATCAGCTTCAGCATCTTCCTCCTCGTCCTCTTGGTGTGGCCCAGGGGACTGTTCGGCACATCGGGAGGTGGGAAGTGATGGCGGGCGCCGAACGCGAACGCGAGAGCTTCGTTCGGGCGATGCTCGGCGACCGCCGTCGGGTAGCCATCGCGGTCGTCACCGTACTGGCGTTCGCGACGATACCGTTCATCACCGAGCGGTGGCTCACCCAGGTCTTCTTCACCGTGCTCATCTTCGTGATCCTCGGCGTCTCCTGGGACATCATCGGCGGCTACGCCGGTCAGATCTCCCTCGGCCACGCGGCGTTCTTCGGCTTCGGCGCGTACGTCTCCGCCTGGCTGACGACGCCAAGTCGAGCCGACTTGCCCGAGTCGCTCCAGTCGCCGGCCGTCGTCGCCATCCTCGGCGGCGCGCTCGTCGCGGGTATCCTCGCGCTCGTCATCGGCCCGATCATCTTCCGCCTGACCGGCCACTACTTCGCGATCGGGACGCTCGCGCTCGCCGCGATCATCGAACTGGTCATCTCGAACGAGCGCCGGTTCTCCGGAGGATCGAGCGGCTACTTCGTCGACTCGAGCTTCGAGTACCAACAGCTGTTCCTCCTCACCCTGGTGGTGACGGTCCTGACGGTGATCGCCTCCTACTACGTCGTCTCGAGTCGGTGGGGGCTGGCGATGCGGGCGATCCACGACGACGAGGCGGCGGCCAGCAGCCTCGGGATCAACCCGCTGAAGTACAAGCTGATCGCGTTCGGCATCGGATCGGCCATGGCCGGGATGGCGGGCGGACTCTACGGTCAGTACACGGGGTACCTCAACCCCGCGGACGTGCTCGGCCTCCACTGGATGGTCGAAGCGCTCGTGGTCGTCGTCCTCGGCGGAATGGGGACGATCACCGGACCGATCCTGGGAGCCGGGCTGTTCGTCGGCCTGGACTGGGTCCTCGGCGAGGTGGCCAGCGGCTACGGGACGGCGATCGAGGGACTGCTGATCATCCTCTTCATGATCTACATGCCGCGAGGCCTCTACGGGGTCATCACCGACCGCCTCGGCGATACGTCGGAGGGCGAACCGCCGACCGAAAGCGTCCCCGCCCCCGACGAGTCGGCGAGCGACTGAAACCCCACGCCATCTGCACCGTTCCGGCGTTCTCCTCTCCGACCGATCCCTCCCGAAGAGCTTCCGCGCGACGAACGAGCCGTCGCTCGAGGGTGACGCGCGCGACCGACAGTACGTCCGCGAAAACGAGCCGAACCGACGCGGGGGATTACCCGCCGAGGTACGTCGCCGTGACCTCGTCGTTCGACGCGAGTTCCTCGCTGTCGCCGGACATCGAGATTCGGCCCGACTCGAGGACGTACCCCCTGTCGGCGACCCGGAGCGCGTTGTTGACGTCCTGTTCGACGATGAGGACGGTCGTCCCCCGGCTCGTGATCTCCTCGATCGCTTCGAAGACGTCGTCGACGAGCACCGGCGCGAGGCCGAGGCTCGCCTCGTCGAGCAGGATGAGATCCGGATCGCTCATCAGCCCCCGGCCGATGGCGAGCATCTGTTGCTCGCCGCCGGAGAGCGTCCCCGCCCGCTGGTTCTTGCGCTCCTCGAGCCTGGGGAAGATGTCGTAGACGAACGGGAAGCGCTCGTCTTTCCCCTCGGGGTTCGTGTACGCGCCCAGTCGCAGGTTCTCCTCGACGGTGCTCGTCGTGAAAATCTCGCGACCCTCGGGGACGTGGACGATCCCCTTCGGGACGACCTCGTCCTGATCGAGGTCGCCGATCGACTCTCCCTCGTAGCGAACCTCCCCCGATGTGGGCGAGAGCGGCCCGCAGATCGTCTTGAGGATCGTCGTCTTCCCCGCGCCGTTGGCGCCGAGTAGCGCGACCGTTTCGCCCTCCGCCACCTCGAAACTCACGTCCCAGATGACCTGGACGTTGCCGTACGCGACGTCGATGGAGTCGACTTCGAGTAGTGTCATCGTGTGTCGTGAGTCACTCAGTACAGGAATAAAAAGCTGCCTCCGTGACCCCGGCGGGACGCGCACGACGCCGCGCCGACCGGCGGATCACAACTACTATGAGAACGTACTGCATTGTCACACCCCATGAGCGGTGATACGCCGGAGGCACCGGTACTGATAGCCGGTGCCGGACCGGTCGGCATGACTGCGGCACTGGCACTGAACGCGCGCGGGGTCGACGCGACGATCCTCGAGGCCGAACCCGAAGACCGTGATCGGTCCGGGAGCCGCGCGATCTACGTCCACGGCTCGACGCTCCGGACGCTCGAGCGGATCCACCCCGGACTCGGCACCGACCTCGTCGACGAGGGCCTGATCTGGCCGACCCGGCGAACCCTGTTCCGGGGGAAGGAGGTGTTCAACCGCACGTACGACTCCCCCGGGGGCTCGGGGGACATCCCCCACTTCACCAGCGTTCCGCAGGTCGTCACCGAGCAGTACATGCTCGAGGCGCTCGAGGAGGCCGGGATCGAGATCCACTGGGAGGCCGAGGTCGAGACCGTCGACTCCTCCCCCGAGGGCGTGCGCGTCGAGACCGCGGACGGCCGCGAGTGGACCTGTGAGTACCTGATCGGCGCCGACGGCGGCGGCTCGACCGTCCGCAAGGAGATCGGGGCGAACTTCGAGGGCGACCAGTCGGCGAACCACTTCATCATCGCCGACGTCGAGGACGATGACGTCGACGACGACTACCCCGGACTCGAGCGGATGTTCCACTACGACGCGCCGGAGACCGACGGCCGGAACGTGTTGCTCGTTCCGTTCACCGGCGGCTGGCGCCTCGACATCCAGTGCTACGAGGACGACGACCCCGAGGAACTCAGCAGCGACGAGCGGATGCGGGAGTTCGTCCGCGACGTCATGGGCGAGGAGTACGAGGACGACGTGAAGTGGGTCTCGACCTACCGGTTCCTCCAGGTGAAAGCGGACACCTTCGTCGACGAACACCGTCGCGTTCTGCTGGCCGGCGAGGCGGCCCACCTGCTGGCCCCCTTCGGCGCCCGCGGGATGAACTCCGGCGTGGCCGACGCCGACGAGGCCGCCTCGGCCATCGCGGTCGCGATCGACGCGAAGACCGACGCGGTCGCCCGCGACGAGGTCGAACTGTTCGCCGCCCGGCGCGAGATCGCCGCCGAGTACAACATCGGCGCCGCGGGCGAGGCCCTCGAGTACCTCCAGGGCGACGATCCGGTGACGATGCTGCGAAAGGAGGTCGCCGCCGAGATGGCCGACACGTTCGAGACCGCGGGCGAGTGGCTCGACGACGCGCCGTACGGTCCCCACGGGACCCCGCCGATCGTCTCGACCGGTAACTACTGAGGCCGAACGGCGGGAACTCGGTCCCGATCGCCGATCGCGTTCGCGTTTTGACGGACTCGATTCCGAGAACGAGGAGGGGACGGTTCGTCCGAACGTCGACTGGAAGCGCTCCACTCGAGCATCGACGATCTGCACGTGCTGATCGTCGACGTCGAGTACCGCGCTCGAACCCCGTCGTGAGCGGGGAACCGTCGAGAATAGTCGTCGGGATCGGCCTCGACCGATCGGGCGAAACGCGCGTCAGTACAGGTCCAGTTTCTTCGCGACCCAGTGATCCCGCGCGGCGAAGACGAACGCCTCCTCGTCGTCGAAGTCGGTCGTCTCGGCGACGAACTCGTCCCACTCGCCGTGGGGGACCGTCTCGAGGTCGGCCGCCGACTCGGCGTCGCTCGGGCTGGCCGCGACCAGTTCGTCGAACGAGTCGAACTCGGTGTGCTCGCCCACGAACGACGCGTCGAAGACGTCCATGATCGGGATCGGCTCGCCAGCGTCGTGGACGTCGTCGGCGGCCGGGAGGTCCTCACGCTGCGCTGCGATCGCTTCGAGATCCGTTTCGAGTGCCATGGTTCCACTCGTCGTCCATACCATGTAAATCCATCTCATCCGCACACGCGTACCGGTCCCGTCGACGACGAGCGGGGCGAACCCGTTCGGGATCACGCTCTCTGAACCGGCGGACGTAGCGTCGAAGCAGAATGACGACGACGGCCTGCGGCGCGTGGGACAACGCCGACTGTGAGGGGACCGACCTGTGCCCGCCCCGGTGTCCGCGGTTCGTCGACGCCTCGGGGGCGCCCGTCCTGATCCTGCCGTACCGTCCCGAGACGCACGAGGGCCTGCTCGCGATGTACGACGCGGTGGAGACGCTGACGATGGGACTGCCCCCGCTCGAGCGCGCGGCGCGCGAGACCTGGCTCGAGCGGCTCGCGAACGAGGGGTGGAACCTGGTCGCGACGGTCGGGGACGACGTCGTCGGCCACGTCGCCGTGACGCCCGCCGACGCGCCCGACCCGGAACTCGTGATCTTCGTCCACCCGGCGTACCAGGGCCGGGGGATCGGCACCGAACTCCTCCTCCAGACGGTCGCCTACGCCGCCTCGAACGATCACGACGAACTGACCCTGAGCGTCGCGACCGACCGCGACGGGGTGATCTCCGTCTACGAATCGGTCGGGTTCGACGTGGCCGACGAGCGCGCCCTCGACCTCGAGATGCGCCTCGCGCTGACGGAGGCGGTCGTCGAACCGGCACAGCGACCGCCCGCCGCGCGAGAGCGGTGACGAACGTCCCACCGCGTGGGAACGGAACTCACTTTTTTGTGACTCGTTCGCGTACGACGAGGCATGTACGACGTACTCCTCGCGGTCGACGCGGACGAATCGCGGGCGGAAACCCAGGTTCGAGCGATCACTGACCTGCCGGTCGACGAGGACTCGGTGTTCGTCCGGGTGGTGCACGTGTTCACGGACAACCCGGCGGGTAACTCGGTTCACAAACTGGGGTCGGCCAAGCTCGTCGAGGAACGGCTGACCGAGCGCGGCCTCGAGTACCAGCTCGAAGAGCGCAGCGGCGACCCGGCGAAGGAGATCCCGCGGCACGCGGCCGAACACGACGTCGATCTCATCTGCCTCGCGGGGCGGAAGCGGTCGCCGGCCGGGAAGGCCCTGTTCGGGAGCGTCACCCAGAGCGTGATCCTCTCGGTCGATCGACCCGTCCTCGTCTGTGGAGACGGTACGGACGGGGAGAACGACGCCTGACCGCGACTCGGGTCGGATCGGATCGTCGACGCAAATCGGACCGCCGACTCGAATCGGACCGTCGACTCGGATCGGAACGAACCGTCGATTCGGACCGACAGTCGCTGCCGGAGCTGTCGAGAGCGATCCCGATCGAGCGGGGCGGTGACACACGCGTTACCGCACGTCTTTGTAGGTGGAGGTGTAAACGTACTGTCGACCATGCCAGACGAAATCTCGCCCACGGCGGACTGGAACGCGCTGTACATCGACGGGGAGTGGATCGAGGCGGACGGTGACGTCCTTCCGGTCGAGGACCCCTCGACGCGCGAGGTGTTCGCGGAGGTTCCCGCGGCCACCGAGTCGGACGTCGACGCCGCCTACGAGTCGGCGGCCGAGGCGCAAGCTGAGTGGAAGCACCAGCCGCCCGCGGTCCGCCAGGAGGTCGTACAGCAGTTCATCCAGGCGCTGGACGAGTACGAGGAGGAAATCATCGAACTCCTGACGTACGAGGCCGGCGGGACGGCCGGCTACGGCCACACGTCCCACCACCTCACCGCCGATCAGGCGGCCGAAGCCGCGACGCTGCCGCGTCGGATGAAGGGCGAGCACGCCGCGTCGAACATCCCCGGGAAGGAGCACGTCGTGAAGCGCGAGCCGAAGGGCGTCGTCACGGTCATCTCGCCGTGGAACTTCCCGCTGAACCTCTCGGGGCGAGCCGTGCTGCCCGCCATCGCCGCCGGCAACGCCGTCGTGCTCAAGCCGGCGACGAACACGCCGATCAGCGGCGGCCTGCTGTTCGCCAGGCTGTTCGAGGAGACGGACCTCCCCGACGGCGTCCTGAACGTCGTCACCGGCCGGGGATCGGAGATCGGCGACCGCGTGGCGAGCCACCCCGAGAGCGACGTGGTGGCGTTCACCGGCTCGACGGAGGTCGGGCGCCAGGTGGCCGCGGCGGCGGCCGAGAACCTCGCGACGCCCGCGATGGAACTGGGCGGCAACAACGCCCACGTCGTCACCGCCGACGCCGACCTCGAGCGCGCCGTCGACGGGGCGGTGTTCGGCTCGTTCATCCACCAGGGCCAGGTCTGCATCTCGATCAACCGCCACCTCGTCCACGAGGACGTCTACGACGAGTACGTCGCCCACCTCGTCGACCGCGCGGAGTCGCTGGTCGCAGGCAGCGCCCACGACGAGGTCCACCTCGGCCCCGTGATCGACGAGCACCAGCGCGACGAGATGCTCGAGTACGTCGAGGAGACGATCGACGCCGGCGCGACGCTCGAGACCGGCGGCGGAACGGTCGACGTCGAGGGCGTCGACGACTCGCTCGTCGTCGAGCCGACGGTGCTCTCCGACTGCACGAACGACATGGCCGCGGCCTGTAACGAGCACTTCGGACCGATCGCGCCGGTGATCCCGTTCTCGGACGTCGACGAGGCGGTGGAGATCGCCAACGACACGGAGTTCGGCCTTTCAGGATCGGTCCACGCGGGCGACCTCGAGACCGGGCTGTCGATCGCCGAGCGGATGGAAACCGGGATGGTCCACGTCGGCGACCAGCCCATCAACGACGAGGCCCACGTCCCGTTCAGCGGCACCGGCGCCTCCGGAATGGGCGGCTACAACACCGAGGAGTTCCTCCGCGAGGTCACCGAGACGAAGTGGATCTCGCTCCAGCGCGAGCCGCGCGAGTACCCGTTCTGAGCGGGCCCCACCTTCGACCCGTTTTTCGGCGACTCGAGCGTCCCGAATCCTGATTAGCCGCGCCCGCGAATCGGGGCGCAAGTGCCTCGAATTCGACCGTTCGACGGGAACCGCAGTCGACCGTTCATCGCCCCGCGTCGCGAGGTGGTCCGCGTGACCGAGCCCGCGTGCCTCGTCGTCGGCGACGCGAACGGGCTCGGGAAGGCGACCGCGTTCGAACTGGCTCGAAGCGGCGCGAACGTCGTCGTCTCCGACCTCGGCACCTCGGTCGAGGGCGAGGGGACATATCCCAAAGCCGCCGAGGAGGCCGCGCGGGCGATCGAGACGGAGGGCGAGGGCGACGACCTCGAGCGGACCGACCAGTACCTCTGACGACAGGGACGAAAACGGGGGTGGCGGTCGAACCGGTCCCGCGGCGTCGATGTGCACCGCCCGGCGACTCAGTTGGCGGTCGACTCGACGCTGGCTTCGAAGACCTCCTCGGCGGGGAAGACGTTGCGGCAGTCTTCACAGACCATCTGACGCGCGATGGCGTACTCCCAGAGCTTTCCGCCGCAGTCCAGGCAGTCGAAGTGCGCTCGGACGAACGGGTCCTCGTCGACGTAGGGGTTGTCGAACTCGGCCATACGGGAATCCTTCGGTGACGATCTATAAGAGCATTGCCCAGTCGTCGGCAGCCCGCGCGAGAAACCGACGCTGTCGGCCCGAAGGATCGAAGGCGGGCTCTCGTTACTCGGAGACCTCGGCCTCGGCGTAGAAGTTCATCGACCGGAGGATCGGCTCGTCGGTCATGCCCAGCAGGATCGCCTCGTCGCCGTCGGGTTCGTGGTGGTGGGGCGCGTCCGGCGGCACCACGAAGATGTCCCACTGACCCCACTCGAGGGTCTCGCCGTCGACGTGGGTCGCGCCCTCGCCGTCGATAACGAAGTAGACCTCCGTCGAGTTGTGGAAGTGGGCGTTCGTCGCCTCCCGCAGGAGCTGGGCTCGGAACGACATGGTCGGGAACAGCGGGGGCTCGGCCGTGGCCGGGTTGACGTACGCCAGGCTGTACCCGTCGAAGGGGTCCGGGTCGTCGTTGTCGGCGTACTGGCGGAGCGACTCGAGCATCTCGTCCCAGTCGAAGCGGTACGGCGGCGTCGGCTCCTTGTTCCCCTGAAACGGACCCGGGATCGAACCGTCCTTCTGCTCGCCGGACGGGCGACCGCGGCCGTACTGGGAGGCCCAGTAGCCCTGGGTCTTCGTGACCGGCTGGCGCTCGAGTTCGTGGTTCTCGAAGACGTGGCTGTTGTTCAGCGTGTCGAGGAACAGCGGCAGGTCGAGGACGTCGAGCCACGCGGCCGTCTCGTCGGAGTCGTTGACGTGGTCGTGCCACTCCCACTGGGGCGTCGTGATGAGGTCGTTGTCCTCCATCGGGAACTCCTCGCCCGCGACGACCGTCTTCATGTCTTCGTGCCCGTCGATGGTGAATCGCAGGGCGCTGGCGGCGTGGCGGTGCGACGGCGCGGTCTCCCCGGGCGAGACCGTCTGGACGCCCACGTAGATCGTGTTCGAGATGGCGTTCTGGGCGTTGATCGGGACGGCGACCCGCCGCTGGAACCCCGGCGGGAGGTCGGCGATCGGGACGTCCTCCTCGATGCCGTCGATGGCGGCCTGGATGTCCTCCCACTTCCAGATGTTCGCCTCGAGGTCGTCGAGGAGGTCGCCCATGTCCGTTTCGACTTCCCAGAGCGGGCGGAGGTCGTTCTGCTCGAGGATACTCCGCGTGTCGGAACTCAGTTCCAGGAGCTCCTCTGGCTCTTGCTGTGCCATAGTTGCGTATTTGTCAAACGGTACCATAAGTGTGTTGGAGCCCTCGAACGCCCCGCCAGCGGGTGATCGAGCGTCCCGCCAGCGTGTGAAACGAACCTCGCGGACGTTCCCTCACCGAACGCCCGCGAATCGCCGGTCGACCCGATCGGCGATCGAACGGCGCCTCGCCGATCGAGAAGGGATTATTTATGTGGCCGTGTGACAGTGGGTCTACCATGCGATTCGTCAGGTTCAACGACGACCGACTGGGCTTGCTCACCGACGACGACGGCGTCGTCGACGTCACCGACCGTCTCGGCCTCGAGACGAACGACCCGCTCACGGAGTACGCGAAGGAGGGCCTCGACGCCAGCGAGTACGCCGACGAGGAGCCGGACTACGACCTCGAGGAGGTACGGATCGAGTCGCCCGTCCGCCGGCCGGGCAAGGTGATCGCCGCGCCGCTGAACTACGAGAACCACGTCCGGGAGGCCATCGCCGACAAGGACATCGTCACCGAGGAGTGGTTCACCATCGAGGACAAGGGCTACTTCCTCAAGGCGCCCTCGAGCGTGGCCGGGCCCGCCGACGGTATCGAACTCCCGTTCAACGACCGCCGCGTCGACCACGAGATCGAACTCGCGTTCGTCATGGGCGAGGAGGTCAAGGACATTCAGAGCGACGACGTCTGGGACGCCATCCTCGGCTACACGATCCTCCTCGACGTCTCCGTCCGCGGCGATCAGGACCGCTCGAACCGCAAGTCCTACGACACCTTCACGATCATCGGCCCATGCGTCGTCACGCCCGACGAGGTCGGCGACCCGCACGACCTCGAGATGGAACTGCAGCTCAACGGCGAGACCCGCCAGCAGGAGAACACGGGCGGCATGATATACAGCTGCGCCGACGTCGTCGAGTACACCTCGATCGGAATGACGATCGAAGCCGGCGACGTCATCACGACAGGGACGCCCGAGGGCGTCAGCGCGATCGAAGGCGGCGACACGATCGACGCCGAGATCGAGAACGTCGGCTCGATGACGGTCGAGGTGACCGAGCGCGACCTCGCGTTCGAGGACATCCACGTCGAGAAGAGCCAGCAGGACGACTGACAGAATCCGTCGCACCGCGCGCGAACGAACATCGTCCGTTTTCCGTTTCGAGAGTCGAATCAGCGAACCGAGGGCGCCGTCAGTTCTCCGCGTCCGTTCCGTCCGCGTCGACCTCGAGCGTCACCAGCGCGTCGAGCGCGACGGCGTCGTCGGACCGCGCGAGCAGCGGGTTGACCTCGAGTTCGCTGATCTCCTCCCGCTCGACCAGCAGGTCGCCCATCGCCACGATCGCCTCGGCGACCGCGGTCCGGTCGACCGCGGGGGACCCGCGGTAGCCGTCGAACAGCGGCGAGGCCTCGAGTTCGCGGGTCATCTCGACGGCCTCGGCGGTCGAGATCGGCGCGATCCGGTGGCTGACGTCCTGCAGCACCTCGACGGCGATCCCGCCGAGGCCGACGAGGACCGTGGGACCGAACGACGGGTCGCGCGTCCCGCCGACGATCACCTCGAGCCCCGCCTCGAGGTCGACTCCCTCCTCGACGAGGACGGCGGCGTCGAGGTCGCGGTCCGCGGCCGCGTCCAAGATCCGTTCTGCGGCCGTTCGAACGGCGTCGGCGTCCTCGAGACCGACGGCCACGCCGGCGCCGTCGGCCCACTCGCTCTTGTGCTGGACCGCAGGCGAGGCGACCTTCGCGACGACCGGGTAGCCGATCCGCTCGGCGGCATCGACGGCCTCCTCCGGCGAGCCGACCGTCTCGCCGTCGGGCACCGAGAGGCCGCGGTCGGCGACCAGTCGTTTGGCCTCGGACTCGGTCAGCGAGGAGCGCCCGTCCGCGAGCGCCGCTTCGATCGGATCGTCGGCGCCGGTCATCGGCTCACCCCCTCGTCGGCGACCGCGTCACCGTCGTCGGCGATCGCCTCCGGTTCGGCGTTTCGCAGCGCGTACTGCACCAGGGCCGCGACGGCGTCGGCGCCCCGTTCCGGCGTCCGGTAGGTCGGGATTCCCAGCGCCTCGAGGTCGGCGAGTTCGTCGCGGATCACGGCGTCGGGGCCGCCGGTGGCGAAGACGATCGGCTTGTCGACCTCGGCGACGAGGCCCTCGAGCGCGTCGACCGGGTAGCCGATGGCGCCCTCGTACAGTTCGTAGACCACGACGACGTCGACGTTCTCGTCGCGCGCGACGGCCGCGACGACGTCGCCGAACGCCGGCATCGGCCGACCGGTGTCGACCGGGTTGGCGGAGTAGGTCATGCCGGGGAGGATTTCCTCGACGGTCTCCCGGGTCTCGTCCGCGAGCGTCGGGAACTTCGCACCGGCGGCTTTCAGGCGATCGGTGATGGCGATCCCCGGCCCCGCCTGGGCGGTGACGACGCCGACGTTCGGGCCGTCGGGACGGGGGCAGGTGGCGAGCGCCGTCCCCGCGTCGAGCAGTTCCGCGACCGAGCGCACGGTCGGGACGCCGTACTGGGCGAACCCGGCCTCGTACAGTTCGTACCGGCCGGTCAGCGCGCCGGTGTGGGATTCGGCGAAGTCGCCCACGTCCTGCTCGCCGACGTTGTAGGCGACGATCGGCGTCTCCGCCGCGCGACAGGTCTCGAGGAGGCCGCGCGCGTCGTCCGTCCCCTCGACGTGCAGCAGGATGGCGTCGGTGTGCTCGTCCGAATCGAAGTGCTCGATCGCCTCCTCGAAGCCGACGTTCGCTCGGTTGCCGAGGCCGACCATCGCGGAGACGCCGAGCCCCTCGTTCTCCGCGTGAAACGCCACGGCGTAGGCGAGGCCGCCGCTCTGGGCGATGACCGCCACGTTTCCGGCGGGGATCCTGTCGACGTCGGTCGCGAACGTGGCGTACAGGTTCTCGGCCGGGCGCAGGAACCCGCTCGTGTTCGGGCCGAGGAGGTGAACGTCGCCCTCGGTCGCGGCCTCGACCAGTCGCTCCTGCAACCGCTCGCCCTCCTCGCCCGCCTCGGCGAAGCCGCCGGCGAAGATCACCGCGCCGCCGATCCCCGCCTCGCCGCACTCCGCGACGACGTCCGGGACGACCGGCGCCGGCACGCACAGCAGCGCGAGGTCGACGTCGTCGTCCTCGATGTCGGTCACGGACGGAACGAACTCGCGGTCGAACACGGACCCCTCGGCCGACGGGTTGACCGGGTACACCGGCCCGTCGAACTCGACGGCGTTGCGCATCGCTTCGTAACCGATCTTTCCGGGCGTCGCCGAGGCCCCCACCACGGCGATTCCGCTGGGGTCGAATAGGCTCGTCACGGCCATACGAACCGTGTTAGGCCACGGAGGCAAGTAGTTTCCCCAGTGCACTCGCCTCGAGACGGCTCGGGCTTACCGACGAGCTCGACGAACGCCTCGAGCGTCTCGCACGCTCTCGAGCGCACCGACGAGCCGTGGGGGACCACCCCCGATCGACGAGGGACGCGCGGTAGCGACCGGTCCGGCGACCTACGGGGTTAGATCGTCGGCGTGAGGGGGTACTTCGGCGTCCACCAGCGCATCCGCACAGTGCGGGGCAGTACGTGACAGGGGCGGCCCGCGTCCGACGTCCGGTTCGGACCCTACGCGCCGAAGAACTCCTCGTAGATCGTCGCCCGTTCGATGGTTCCCGTGTCGGTCCGCGGGAGCGGTTCGTCCGTCACCGCGTACTCGCGCGGTCGCTTGAAGTTGGCCAGTTCGTCGTGCGCCGTGCAGAAGCGGTCGAGTTCCTCGACGTCGACCTCCCCGCGCCCGTCGGCGCAGACCACGCACGCGACGCGGTGGCCCCACTGCTCGTCCTCGAGACCGACCACGACGGCCTCCGCGACCGCTTCGTGGGACTCGATGACGTCCTCGACCTCCTCGGGGTAGACGTTCTCCCCGCCGCTGACGATCATGTTGTCGACCCGGCCGACGATGTAAAGGTAGCCGTCCTCGTCGACCTCGGCGCAGTCGCCCGTCCGGAGCCAGCCGTCGACGTAAGTGCGCTCGCTCTCCTCCGGGTGGGCCAGGTAGCCGGTGCTCATGCCCGGGCCGCGGGCGAGGATCTCGCCGATCCCGCCCGGGTCGACGGTGGCCGTCGGATCGGGATCCTCGTCGGGGTCGGCGGCCTCAACGACACGGAGTTCCCACGCGAACGACTCCTTGCCGATCGTCCCGGTGTGTTCCGCCTGCAGCGACGGGTGGGCGAAGGTGAGGTTCGGGCCGCCCTCGGTCAGCCCGTAGGTGTTGTAGATGCCCTCGGTGAGGTGCTCGGAGGCCTTCTCCACGAGGCGCTCGGTGACGATCGATCCGCCCGTGCGGATGTACGAGAGGGTGTCGATGTCGTAGCCAGCGTCCGCCTGCGCGTCGGCGAGCACGTGCAGTTGCGTCGGGACGGCGAGCATCCCCGTCGCGTCGTGTTCCTCGACGAGTCGGAGCGCCTCGTCGGGGTCGAAGTCCGACTGGACGACCATCGTGGCGCCGGCCATGACGTGCGGGAGGATCCACGCGTCGGTCGTCACCATGTGGTACCAGGGCGTCGTGACGAGGGCGGTGTCCGTCTCCTGGATGGACATCTCCATGACGACCTGCATGGCGCCGTACCACATCTGCTCCTGGTCGAACAGCACCCCCTTCGGCGTGCTCGTGGTCCCGCTCGTGTAGAAGACGCCGTGCTCGTACGCCGGATCGGGCTCGACCGGCTCCGCCGACGCGCTCGAGACCACGTCCTCGTAGTCCTCGACGTCGTCCCGGTCGATCGCCTTCTCGCCCGCGTGGATTCCCACCTCGATCGCCGTGCGGTCGAGCACCTCGAGGGCCTTCTCGACGTTGGCGTCGTCGAACAGCAATACGGCCGCCTCCGTCGGTTCGAGCATCGCCGTGAGGGTGCCGGGGCTGTCGCGGAACGGCAGTTGCACGTTCGCGAGGCCCCGCTTCTGACTCGCGAGCATGGCCTCGACGGCCATCGAGCCCGTGAGCGCGAGCGTCGCGATGCGTCGGTCCGGCGCGCGCTCGTTCAGCGCGTTCGCGAGCCGGGTCGTCCGGTCGTCCAGTTCCCCGTACGTCGTCGATCGCCCGTCGTCGGTCACGAGTGCCGTCTTCGACGAGTAACACCGGACGGTTCGGTCGAACGTATCAATGTACTTCATCGGTCTGGTCGCCTACGTGTGAGACCAGCTACCGAGGGTATTAATGGTTATGATGGCCCGTCGTTTGACGGGCCCCGTTCGCCGGCGTCGGGGGCGGAATCCGAACCGGGTTCGAAGCACCTGCGGCCGAACGGGATCGATTATGCCCCTCGACTTCGTAGGGACGGGCGTGCACGACCGATTCCGCCGGACGCGGCTTCGCCGGACGACTCGAGGGCTCGCCGCCCACGTCCAGCCGGTGTTCTTCCTCCCCGGCGTCGCGATGTCGGTCTTCGGCGCCCTCCTCGCCGGCGACGCGAGGGTCTCGACGGCGGCCGTCCACGCCCTCGCGGTCGGACTCGCCGTTTACGTCGCCCACCTCGAGGACGGCTACGTCGACTACTACGTGCGGAACGAGGACGCCGACAACCCCCTCTCGCCGACCGAGATCCGGGCCGCGATCGGCGTCTCGAGCGCCGCGTTCGTCGCCTGCGTCGCGTTCCTCTGGACGGCCGTGGGCCCCGTCTCCGCGGCGCTCACCGCGCCGCTCGTCGTCCTCGGCTACCTCCACGCACCCCACCTCGACGCCGCCCCCGCCACCGGCACCCTCGACTACCCGCTCGGCATCGCCCTCGCGACGGCGGGCGGCTACGCGACCCAGGCCGGCGCGCCCTCTGCGCCGGTCGTCGCGCTCGCCGCCGTCTTCCTGGGGCTGCTCGCGGGGATCAACGTCCTGCTCGACCTGCTCGACTACGACCACGACCGGCGCGTCCCGAAGCGGACGATTCCGGTCGTCGTCGGCCCCGACGCCGCCCGTCCCGTCGCCTGGGCGTTCGTGGGCGTCGCCGTCGCCCTGCTCGCCTGCTCGAGCGCGACGGGAGTGCTCCCGCCTCGAGCCGCGGTCGCCGGCGTCTTCCCCCTCGGCGCCGCGGTCACGTGCATCGTCCGGGCACTCTCGACCGATCGCGCCGTCTCCCTGTTCATCGGGTCGACGTACTGCTTCGCCGCCGCGCTGTTCGTCGCGCTCCGCCCCGGCTTGCTCCCCTGATCCGACCGGGGTTCCGTTCGAGGCGCCGATTACCCGTACACCAGGCGGAGTTCGATGTCGTCGACGGCCTCGAGCAGCGGTTCCGAGAGCTCCCCCTCGATGCGCTCCTCCGTGAGCCGGTTCGCGGCGCCGGCGATCGCCACCGCCGCGATCGGCCTCCCGTCGCGGATTATCGGCGTCGCCAGGGCGTGTAACCCGCGCAGGTCCTCCTGGTAGTTCACCGCGTACCCGCGCTCGCGGACGCGCTCGAGCGCCCCGAACAGCGCGTCACGGTCGGTGATCGTGTTCTCGGTTCGAGCGGGCAGCCCGTGCTGTTCGATGATCTCGAGGACTTCGCGTTCCGGAAGGTGGGCCAGCATCGCCTTGCCCGCCGAGTTGGCGTGGAGCGGCACCCAGTTCCCGATCGTCGAGTCGAACGAGAACGACTCGTTCCGCGGGACGCCGTAGAGGAACATCCCCATGCCGTTCTCGGGAACGATGAGCCACACCGTCTCGTCGACGTCGAACGCCAACTGATTGATGCGCTCTTTCGCCGCGTGGTAGACGTCGAACTGGTTTCGAACGGAGACGCCGACGTTGAAAAACTGCAGGCCGAGGCGGTAGCGCCCCCCCTCGTTGACGACGTAGCCGCGTCGCTCGAGCCCCACGAGGTGCTTGTGCACCGTGCTCTTGGCCAGGCCGAGCCGGTCCGCGAGTTCCGTCACGCCGGCGTCCCCGCTCTCCCGAAGCGATTCGACGATGGCGAACAGGGTTTCATCCGATTTGATCGATCGTCCATCGCGTTCGTCCCCATCCATACGTATCCGATACGGATACCGGGTACATAATGCATTCCCTATTATCCATCATCGTTCGTCGACGATGAAAGGGCAAGCGTTCGCTGTGAAGAAACACCTCGTCGGACGGCTCGAACGCACCCTTGCCGATCGACGAGCATCGATTTTACAAAGGTATGCCCGTAAATACTCGGGGCCATTCGCGGTCATTCCCTACGGTACGTTCGGCCACGACGAAAAGTATCGTTTCGTGAGAGCGAACGCGTATGTGGGCGAGTGCCACACACCGTCTCCTCGACGTACCGTCCGTGTGCGCCGACACGACTGCTCGCCACCACGGCCGATCGCACCGCTTTTGACCCTTGCGAGGTATTCCCACGTATGGCATCTACGTCGAGACCGGACGCCGACGCGGAACTTCGGTCGCTCGTCGACGACCTCCTCGTTCGCGACGCGGACGAACACGCGCGGGCGTTAGAACGACTCGCCGAGATCGGCGACCGACGCGTCGTTCCGCACCTGATCGAGGTGCTGATGATCCACGAGATCGGATCGAACTGGGACCGGTTCGGCTTTCCCTGGGTGCTGCGCGATCACAGCCCGCCCCGATACCTCGAGCTCCCCGAGGCTCGCTGGCCGGGGGTGCGGGCGGCGTTGCAGGCCGTCGCCGACCCCGACTACGACTCCGAGTACGCCTGGGTGGAGTGGGAGAGCTGGTACTCCCAGCAGGAGGTCGAGCCGCTCGAGGGGTTCGACGCGTGGAAGCTGCAGCTCTACCGGTCGTACCTGCCGCCGGTCGGCCGGTTGCTCGACGCGGAACCCCGCGCGTTCGATTTGCAGGACGTCCGCTGGGGGAACTGCGACCCGTCGTTCCTGGCGGCGTGCAACGAACCGAATTTCGTTCCGGGCGACGCCGTCACCGTGGACGGGACCGAGAACGGAGACGGCGACGGGGAGACGAACGAGGACGAGGGCGACGACGATGACACGAACGAGGTCGCAGGCGTCTCGAGGGGCGAGGACGAGGGCGACGACGATGACACGAACGAGGTCGCAGGCGTCTCGAGGGGCGAGGACGAGCGGTACCTGAAGCCGGAGGACGTCGTCTTCGGCGTCACCGTCGACGACACCGCCTACGCCGTTCCGCGGTGGGTGTTGTTCCCCCACGAGATGGCGAACATCACGCTCGAGGGCGTTCCCCTGACGCTCACCTACTGCACGCTCTGTAACGCGCCGATCTGTTACGACCGCCGCGTCGACGATCGGACCCTCACCTTCGGGAGCACCGGCATGCTGCTCGCGGGGAACAAGGTCATGTTCGACGAGGAGACCGAGAGCCTCTGGAGCCAGCACCGGGGCGTCCCCATCGCCGGTGACTTCCTCGAGGAGGACGCCCGACTCGATGTCGAGCCGGTTACGCAGACGACGTGGGGCGAGTGGCGGGAGGCCCACCCCGACTCGCTCGCGCTGGACATCGACACGGGATACGACTTCGACTATCGCCACTACGAGGACGACGTCGGGTTCTTCCAGCACTACTGGAACGACGAGAACGCGATCCAGCCGGGCCTACGGACGGGCGATGGGAAACTGCCGGAGAAGACCGACGTCTACGGCGTGACGAGCGACGACGGATCCACGGTCCGCGTCTATCCCGTCGAGGACGTGCCGACGGAGGGCCTCTGGACGGACGAGATCGACGGCCACGGGGCGGTCGTGGTGCGCGACGCGACGGACGACGTGGCCGTCTACGAGGCCCCGCCGTCGCCCCTCGAGCGCGACGGAGAGACCATCGCCGACGCCGACGGGGTCCGCTGGCGACTCGAGTCCGATGCGCTCGTCGGTGACGACGGTCGGGAACTGCCGCGGATCCCCGGCCGGCACGGCCTCTTCTTCGCGTTTCGGTCGCAGTACGACACCGTCGAGGTCGGCCCGGACGACGACTGATCGCGTTCTGCGCTCCCCGACGATGTCCCGGTGAACTGAGCGCGCGGATCACGAGCGGTTCGACGGGAGTTTCGTCGGGTTCGGTCGGACGGCGGATCCCGTCACTGGGGTGCGGTGTCCGACGATCAGGAGCATCCGAACGAGTTCGGTAACCACGTTCGGAATCGGTGGTAAAAACGATCCGTCGATTCACCCGAGTTTGCCGCTTTGAACCGCCATTTCCAGCGAATTCGGGCGTAACGGTGCGCTCGAGGAACGCCGGACGGAACGCCAGACGTGCCAGTAGCTATTTATCGTTCGTTTGGGAATACCCGTCAAATGACCGCGGGGAACTCGTACCTGAAACCGAACGCCGATTCCGTCGATGACGGCGACGAAGCGGACCAAGTAGAACGATTGCGGTACGAACGGGACTTCTGGCGGAACCTCTTCGATCAACTCGTCGAGGAGTTCCCCGAACCAGTGTTGGTCGTCAACGACGACGGAATCATCAGCCACTGGAACGACGAGCACACGGAGCTCTCCGGGATCGAACACGAAGATGCGATCGGCGAGCGGGCGATCGACGTGATCGGAACGAAGGGCGTCGACGAGACGCTGGCCGAGAAGATCGCCAGAACGGGACGGTCCGTCCGGGAAGATAGCATCCGCTCCGGCGGCAACGAGGATAACGCGTGGCACATTCGCGCGGCCGGTGTACCGCTGTACGCGCCCGACGGGGACGTCGTCGGGGCGTTCGAGTACATCAGCGTCGTGACGGAGCTCGTGGAACGGCGCAATCGGCTTCAGCGGGTGCAGGAGTCGATCAGCGAGATCGTCGACGGCGCCGTCGAGGAGTTGCTCGAGGCCACCGAGACGAACGCCGAGGCGAACGCGGACCTCGAGTCGTTCGTGGAGGCGCAACTCGAGGACCTGACGGTCGTCCAGGAGGAGATGGAGTCGCTCTCGGCGACCGTCGAGGAGGTCGCGGCGAGCGCCGACGAGGTGAGCGGCCAGAGCGCCGCGGTCGGCGAACTCGCGGACGCGTCGAAGGAGGCGACCGCGGAGATCGTCTCGTTGACCGACGACGTGCGCGACGCCGCCACCGAACTCGCCGAGAGCAGTCGTCAACTCGACGAGCGCACCGAGGCGATCGACACCGTCGTCGACGTGATCGACGACATCGCCGACGAGACTAACCTCCTGGCGCTGAACGCGAACATTCAGGCCGCACAGTCGAGCGGCAACTCGGCCGGGTTCGCCGTCGTCGCCAACGAGATAAAGGGGCTGGCGAACCAGTCGAAAGCGGAGGTCGAGACCATCGAATCGATCGTCGAGGACGTCCGAACGAACGCCACGGAGACGGTCGAACGCGTCGAGGAGACGCTCGAGGGCGTCGACGACGTCCTCGAGCGGGCCCGCGTGGTCGACGACAAACAGACGGAGATCGGCGTCGCCGTCGACGAGGCGACGACCGGCACCGAGCAGATCGCCGGCGCGACGGACGACCAGGCCGCGACCGCGGAGGAGGTGGCGACGATGCTCAACGACGCCATCGGCCAGATCCAGGAGGTCGCGACGAGCATCGAAACGCTCTCCCAGACGACCGACCGACAGGCCCGGGAAGTTCGTAACGTCCGCGAGGAGGTCCGGGAACTCGAGGCGCAGTTGTAACCGCCTCGGTTTCTGACGAGAGGAGGGTCGGTCGTCGATCCGGGTTCGCCGTTCCCCCACCGAACGAACCTCACCGAATAATACCAGTTTGTTTAATAGTATCTTTTTCATATGAAGTCTCGTCGCATAGCGTCGGACGCCGGAATCTGATCCGACCGAACGGGTGAGTACAACCCGCCGAATCAGACACCATGGACGGTCCTATCGGCCGAATACACGGGAACGTCCACGAGTGGACGACGTCAGCGGGCCCTCACGGCGATTGCCGTCGAGACGAGGCGCTTCGGACGGTTGACGGCCGCTCGAGGAACGTGCGCGGTCGGTTCGAGACGGCACCGCTCAACCGACGATATTCTGTCCGGGATATGTGACGACGAGCGTCCTATCACATACGGATACTAATCCGATCGCCGCGTTTCCGTCGACGCGTTCGTTCTGGGATACTGAAGACGGACCCGATCGATTCGATCGATCCGAACACTACGAGAGCATGACGTTGACCTCGATGGTGTTCGTCGCCGAGAGGAGGTGGTTCTGCAGGTCCGAGACGTCGCGTTCGTTCTCGAGTCGGTGGGTCGGTCCGAAGACGGTGATCGCGCCGTAGACGACGTCGTCGTCGCCGAGGATCGGAGCGCCGATTCCGCTCAGTCCGGGCATGTACTCCTCGTGGCTGTAGGCGATCCCCTCCTCGCGGATCGTCTCGAGTTCGGCGGCCAGGGACTCCCGGTCCGTGAGCGTGTTCTCGGTGAATCCCGGCAGTCCCCACCTGTCGACGATCCGGTCGACTTTCTCCTCGTCGAAGTAGGCGAGCATGGCCTTTCCGCCGGACGAGGAGTGGAGGTACGTGTGCGTGCCGACGTCGATGCCGGTGGTCACCGAACGCGGGCCGTCGCTGGCCCGGAGGACGGTTCCGAGTCCGTTCTGCTCGGTCGAACAGAGAACCCGCTCGCCCGTCCGGTCCGCGAGGTCCGCGATCGGCGTCTCGGAGGCCTCGTACAGCGGTTCAGCGTGTTTGACGTGCTCTCCGAACGTGAGGAACCGGAAACTCAGCCGGTACTCGTCGCCGTCCTGCACGACGTAGCCCTTGGACTTGAGGGTGGTCAGGTGGGCGTGAACCGTGCTCTTGGGCAGTCCCGTCCGATCGGTGAGCTCCGTCACTCCCGCGCCCCCCGAGCGCCAGAGCGCCTCGAGGACGTCGAGCGTCTTCACCACCGCCTGGACGCGGTGGTCCGAATCCGTGCCCGGAGTTGTCATAGAACACAGTTCGAAACGAGACGAAATAACTGTTCCGTCCACCCGAACGCGAACGTCTCGCCGAGCGCGGGACCCCGGCCGAGGCGCAGTTTTACGTGGGTCGCCCCCGTCCACCCGGTAGATGCCAACGGGAGACGACCGATCGTCGACGCGGTCGGCCCCGGTTTCTCGCCTCGAGTTCGACGTCGAGTGGCCGCCGAAACACGTCGCGGCCTACCTGATCGAACGCGAGGAGCCGGGACCGATCCTCGTCGACGCCGGCGATCCGACCGAGCAGGGCGAATCGGTGATCCGCGACGGCCTGGCCGCCGCGGGGTTCGACCCCGTGGAACTGGAGGCCGTCGTCGTGACCCACCCCCACAGCGATCACATCGGCGGGGTGCCGGTCGCGCGGGAACTGGGCGCGGACGTCTACGCGCCGGCGCCGGTGCTCGAGCAACTCGAGCGCGAGGAGAACGACCTCGTCGCCGGGGTGCGGGAGATCGGTCGCTCGGCCGGCTACCGGGGCGAAGCGATCGAGCGCGAGGTCGAGCGGGCCGCGGACTCGCTGCGGCGAAACCGCCGACTACTCGAGCCGGAGAGCGCGATACCCTTCGAGTTCGGCGAGCCGTTCGCGGCCGCGGGCCTGGAGTTCGAGCCGATTCACACGCCGGGCCACCAGGTGCACCACGCGAGCCTGCGGACGACCCTCGGCAGGGAGACCGTCCTCTTCAGCGGGGACTCCCTCATCGAGCCGTTCCGGGCCGGCGTGATCCACGTCGGCATCGATTACGGCGCCTACGAGGCGGTCGACGCGTTCTTCGACGCGATGGACCGACTCGAGGTCGCCGCGGGCGAGATCGATCGCGTGTACCCCGGTCACGGTCCCGTCTTCGACGAGGTGCGCGGAACGATCGAATTCACGCGCCGCGACCTCGAGGAACTGGTCGCCGAGACGCTCGAGTCGGTCGGCGCGACCGGCCCGACGACGCCCCTCGAGGTGACCCGCCAGCGCGTCGGCGAGGTCCGCTACCCGGTGCAGGTGCTCGACACGCTGGGCGCGCTCGGAACGCTCGAGGGACGGGGGGAAATCGAGTACGAGACGCGCGACGGCGTTCGGTACTACGAGGTCGCCTGATCGGCCGCTCGTTCGCCAGTCATTCCGTCGCGCGTCGCCCCGACCGCTCGACCGCGCGCTACGTTACTCGCCGTCGCCCGCGTCCCGCTCCTCGAGTTTGTACTTCTGGATCTTCCCGGAGGTCGTGCGCGGCAGTTCGTCGATGAACTCGACCTCCCGGGGGTGTTTGTAGGCGGCGACGTTGTCGAGACAGTACTGCTGGACGTCGTCTTCGGTCACGTCGACGCCCGCTTCGACGTCCGGCCGGAGGACGACGTAGGCCTTCGGCACCTCGTTCCGGCGCTCGTCGGGGATGCCGATGACGGCGGCCTCGGCGACCGCCTCGTGCTCGGTGAGCAACTCCTCGAGTTCGCTCGGGTAGATGTTGTAGCCCGCGGAGTTGATCATGTGCTTCTTGCGGTCGACGATCTCGTAGTAGTTGGTCCCGTCGCGGCGGGCGATGTCGCCGGTGCGGAAGTAGCCGTGCTCGGTGAACGCCTCCGCGGTCGCCTCGGGCATGTTGTGGTAGCCCTTCATCACCTGCGGGCCGCGCACGAGGAGTTCGCCCTCCTCGCCCGGCGGGACCTCCTCGCCGGAGGCGTCGACGATCTTGCAGTCGGTCATCCGGGTGGGCTGACCGATCGTCCCGTGGCGGAGACCGAACGTCGACCCGGTCTGGCTGTGGGTCGCGCCGTGGGTCTCGGTGAGGCCGTACCCCTCGCCGATGTCGACGCCGGCGGTCGCCTCGAACTCCTTCTGGACCGAGACGGACATCTTCGCGCCGCCCTCGCCCGCCGACTCGAGGCTCGAGAGGTCGTACTCGCCGAACTCGCCGCTCGTCACCATGTCGACGTACATCGCGGTGACGCCGACGTAGTGGGTGATCCCCGCCTCCTCGATCAGTTCCATGCAGGCGGCGGCGTCCCAGTTGGCCGCGCTCCGGAGGTAGACGCTCCCGCCCCGGACCAGCGGCTGCCACGCGGTGTGGGTGAAGCCGGTGATGTGGTACAGCGGCAGCCAGACGAGGCTGCGGACGTCCTCGTCGGCGAGTTCGCTCTCCCGGGAGAGGACCGCGTACATCTGCGCCCGGAAGTTCCGGTGGGTGAGCTGGACGCCCTTGGGCTTGCCCGTCGTCCCGGACGTGTAGGGTAACAGCGCGACGTCGTCGTCGGCGCGCTCGACGAGCGTCTCCTCGCCCCGAACCGACTCGAAGGCGTGGACGTCGTCGTCCGTGCTCGCCACCGAGACGACGATCGGATCGCGGTCGACCTCCGCCAGGCCCTCCCGCAGGTAGGGCAACAGCGCCGCGTGGGTCACCACGGCCGTCGCCTCGGTGTCCTCGAGCTGATAGGCCAGCTCCCGCTTGCGGTACTGCGGGTTGACCGGCGAGACGGCCGCGCCGGCTTTGAACGCGCCGAGGGCGCCGATCAGGTACTCCGGACAGTTCGGCAGGTACTGCATCACGACGTCGCCGGGTTCGACGCCGAGGTCGCGGAGGCCGCCGGCGAATCTGGCGCTCTCCTCCCGGAGTTCCTCGTGCGTGGTCGTCGTCCCGTGGTACTCGATGGCGACCGCGTCCCCGTGGAACCGGGCCGTCTGGTCGTGCAAGCGCGCGGCGTTCCCCTCCCGTGCGGCGTCGGATATCTCCGAGAGATCCATGCACAACGATACCACAGTTCTGTATTAAAAATTGTCCTCGATTGCCACGTCGCCGCGGCCGCTCGAGTTTGGCCGGGGCGAGGGACCGCGATCGTTCGAGTCAGTTCGGGTGGCGAGCGCCGCTGACCGCGTTCAGGGGGTGGTGACGGGCACCGCTGATCGCGCGTCCGGCACAGGGAGCGGGCGCCGCCCGGACGCACCGCGTGGTATACTTTTACATTGGCCTGAAGAAACATGAGGGTATGGAGTACCACGACTCCGACAAGGCAAAAGAGGTCGCCGGTCGAGTACGGGAGTTCATGGACGACGTCGTCATCCCCCGGGAGCGCGAGGCCCTGGCGACCGGGGAGACGATCACGAACGAGGAGATCGAAGACCTGTGGGAGCAGGCGAAAGCACGCGACCTGTTCGCGCCGCAGGTCCCGGAGGAGTACGGCGGACAGGGGCTGAACTTCCGCGACATGCTCCCGTCGTTCGAGCAGGTCGGCCGCTCGCTCATCGGCGCGCTCTCGATCCGGGCCAACGCGCCCCAGGAGGGCAACATGCACACCCTCGAGGCCGTCGGCACCGAGGAGCAAAAGGAAGAGTGGCTGCGCCCGCTCGTCCAGGGCGAGCTCTCATCGGCGTTCGCGATGACCGAGCCCCGACAGGGCGGCGGCTCGGACCCGAAGATGCTCCAGAGCACCGCCGTCAAGGACGACGACGAGTGGGTCATCAACGCCCACAAGTGGTGGACATCCGACGGCCTCGACGCCGACTTCTACCTCGCGATGGTCCGGACGGACCTCGACGCCCACCCCTACGAGGGGACGTCGATCATCCTCGTGCCGCGGGAGGCCGACGGCGTGAACGTCGTGCGTAACATCCCGCACCTGGGCGGCCACGGCATCACCGAGCGCGTCGGCGGCCACGCCGAGGTCAAGTTCGAGAACGTCCGCGTCCCCGTCGAAAACACCGTGGGCGAGGAGAACGAGGGCTTCCAGATCGCCCAGATGCGTCTCGGCGGCGGTCGACTCACCCACTGCATGCGCTACTCCGGAATGGCCGAGCGCTCGCTCGAGATCGCGAAGGCCTACCTCCGCGAGCGCGAGGCATTCGGCGAGCCGCTCGAGGACAAGCAGGCGCTGCGCCACCGCATCGCCGACGCCGAGACGCGCCTGCACGCCGCCCGCTGCATGGTCCGCCACGCCGCCCGCGAACTCGACCGCAGCGAGGCCCGGATCGAGGTCGCGATGGCGAAGATGTACACGGCGAACGTGACCAACGACATCATCGACCTCGCCCTGCAGTGTTGCGGGGGGAACGGCATCGGCAAGGACCTGCCGATCGCTCACTTCTACGAGAACGTCCGCGCCTTCCGCATCGTCGACGGCGCCGACGAGGTCCACCGCCGCTCGATCGCCCGCTGGGCGTTCGACGACGTCGACGAGACCGAGGTCGAGAACGCGCTGCGGTTCGACGAGGACCTCCGTATCGACGCGCTCGACGACTGAGACGCTACAGAGGCCACGCCGAACCGTCGAGGATCCTTCCGGGGGTTCGTCGTCTTCGATTTCGCTCACACTCGAAGGAGCACGTTTCGCCGACCGCCATCCACATCGAAGCGAGTGAGATCACCACGAAAGCCCCTGGCGCTCTCGAGTCGGTGTGCTCGCTGCGCGCTTCGCCCCCTCCGGTCACTGCAGTGCTTGCTCCGCGAGACGCTTCGCGTCTCGCTGATCCCTCGTTCGCTTCGCTCACGAGGACTTCGCCCGCCTTCCTCGAGAGCGCCAGCCCCTTTCATTCCCACCCGTGTCGGCTGCCCGGACGGCCACCGCGGGTGGGAATGAAAGGGGCTCTCGCTCCCGGCGAGCGAGACGTCGCAAGGACCGCAAGCCCGGGGGGCTGAGGACCGCAGCACGTCGCAGCCGCCGGGAGCGCCAGGGGCTTTCGTGGTGTCCGACGTTTCAGGAGAGACGTCACGAGCGCATCAAAGAAGAAACTTTACGAGAAGTCAAGCAGACGGTGCGACGCCTCGAGCGGACCGATCGACGACCCACGTTCAAACGGGTTCGTAGAATCGAACGCCGTCCTCGAGGCGCGAGCACACCTCCCCCTCGCGCTCGAGGTGGGCGAGCGCGCCCACGATTTCGGGGAGGATGCGCGCCCGGTGGCTCGGGCGGTCGGACAGTTCGGCCGCGACGTGGAACGCGGTGGAGCCGTCCGCCCGGAGGGCGTCGTAGCTGCCCCGAACGCGCTCGTCGAGGTCCGCGAACGATCGTTCCACCGACTCCTCGAATCGGTCGTGGACCGGCCCGTGGCCGGGGTAGACGCGATCGTACGATCCAGCGTCGAAGCGCTCGAGCGCCTCGAGGAACGCCGAGATGCCCGCCGCGACGCCCTCGTCGAAGTTGGCGTGGATGGCCGCCGCGCGAAACGGCTCGATGACCATGTCGCCCGAGAAGAGGACGCGCTCGTGGGCGTCGTCGGGGCCACTCGTACCATCGTCGGCCTCGAGCGTCGTCCCGTAACAGAAGTGCGTGAGGTGGTGGCCTGGCGTGTAAATCGGTTCGACCTCGAGGTCGCCGACCCGGATCGACTCGCCCTCGTCGATCCAGACGTCGACGGCTTCGAGCGGTAGCGCCTCCCGCATCCGCCGGTGGGCGTCGACCAGCCGCTCGACGCCCTCCTCGAGGTGCTCGTCGGGCACGCCCGCCTCCCGCATGTTCTCGCGCGTGGCCGCTTCGACCGTCTCGGGGTCGCGCCGGAGGAACGACCGGATCCGGCGCGGGGCGTAGACGGTGACCTCGCCGTCGCTGGCCTCGAGCAGCGTGCGCGTCTGTCCGACGTGATCGGAGTGGGCGTGGGTCAAGAGGAGGTGCTCGACGTCCGCCGGTCGGTAGCCGTGGGCCTCGAGGCCGTCGACGAGTTCCTCGGCGCCCGCCTCGCCGGTCATGCCGGCGTCGACGAGGATCGGTTCCTCGCGGGGGAGGAGGTAGGCGGCGGCGTGGCCGGGCGGCCACTCGACGGAGAACTCGAGGCGACGAGCGTGAGATCGTGACCGGACGCTCTTCGCGCCCGATCGGTCCGGCTGAGACATGCACCGGGGTACGGGCGGGGGGTACGATAAACTTTGACAGGAGGCAAAGGAGGCGGTGCGAAAGGAGAGCCGCGCTCGAGGTCGAAGGTGAGTCGCGATGTCCGAATCGACGGCATCCGAACTCATGGCGTCCGAACTGACGGCGTCCGACGCGACCGGTTGGCGAACGTATTAGTTCGATCGCGTCGACTGGCGGACATGGACGATTTAGAGACCGTCCTGCTCGACTACGACGACGACAGTGGCATCGGTACGCTCACGATGAACCGCCCGGACTCGCTCAACGCGCTGAACGGGCAGCTCTCGCGGGACATCGTGGAGGGGCTGCGCCGCCTCGAGGAGCGAAACGAGGACGCCGACGGGGTCGCGCTCCGGGCCGTCGTGCTCGAGGGGGCCGGCGAGAAGGCGTTCTGCGCGGGAGCCGACATCGGCGGCTTCTCCTCGGACTCCGCGGGCGGGAGTTCGGCCAGGTCCCACTACCAGTTCATCGTGGACTTCCCGGCGCCCGTGATCGCGAAGATCGACGGCTACTGCCTCGGCGGCGGCCTCGAGACCGCGCTGGCCTGCGACTTCCGGCTCGCGAGCGAGGAGAGCACGTTCGGCTTCCCCGAAGTGAACCTCGGCCTGCTGCCCGGCGCGGGTGGGGTGCAGTACGTGACCAAGCTGGCGGGGCCGGCCGTCGCGAAGGAACTCGCGATGTTCGGCGACCACGTCCCGGCAGAGCGCGCCGGCGAACTCGGCATCGTCAACCGCGTCTACCCGGGCGACGAGTTCGACGACGAGGTCGCGTCGTTCGCCGAGAAGCTGGCGGGCCAGGCGCCGCTGGCGGTCCAGGGGATCAAGAAGTCCGCCCGCGTCGCGGTGGAGACGGGCCTCGAGGAGGGGTTACGCTACGACCGCGAGCAGTTCTCGACGCTGCTCAACACGGAGGACTTCGAGGAAGGTGCGGCCGCGTTCAGCGAAAAGCGCGATCCCGAGTTCGAGGGGCGATAGGGGCCCCGCGAACCGATCAGTCCCACTCCTCGCCGATTCCGCGCAGCGAGAACGGCCCGACGGGGAGGTTGTACCCCTCCTCGAGCGCTTTGTCGACCTGTTCTTCGGTCGCGATCCCCTCGTCGACGATCCGCTGGGCTTCGCGTCGCATCGCCGCGTGACACCGGTTGGCGAGGAATCCGTAGGTACCAGGCGCGTCGTCGACGGTGACGCGCGTCTTCCCGAGTTCGTCGACCAGTTCTTCGGCGCGCTCGACGACCGCCTCGTCCGTCTCGGGGGCCTTCACGATCTCGACCATCGACATGACCGGCACGGGGTTGAAGAAGTGGGTCACCGCCACGCGGGAGGGGTCGTCGACGGCGTTGGCGATCGAGGTAACCGGGAAGCCGCTCGTGTTCGAGTACAGCGGCTGGTCGTCGGTCACCTCGTCCAGGTCGCGGAACACCTGGCCCTTGATCGCGAGGTCTTCGGTGACCGCCTCGATGACGAACTCCGTATCGGCGGCGGCCTCCTCGAGGTCCGTCGTGAACGTGAGTCGGTCGAGGACCTCCTCCTTCTCCCCCTCGGTCATGTACCCACCTTCGACGGCGTCGTCGAGGCCGTAGTTCCCCGAGACGAGTCGCTCGCGGGCCTCCTCGGCGAGTTCCTCGTTGATCTCCCGGACGCGAACCTCGTAGCCTGCGCGCGCGAGTACCTGAGCGATGCCGCTGCCCATGATGCCGCCACCGACGACGGCGACTGCGTCTCGTGACATGCCACCACCCACCGTGGGAGACGACTTAGTTCTTGTCAACCGCCGTGTTCGTCGCCGGTACCGACGGGCCGGTCGTGGGTTGAGGAGTCGAGACCGTCGACACGCTGTCGTTCTACGCGCCGTTCGTCTGCTGCTTCATCGGGTTCGCGCTCGAGCATCGGATCGCTCGAGCGGTGAGTGAGAGCCCACCAGGTACACAGCGGCCGTCGCGAACGTGGCTGTGACGCTACAATTATTAGTCGCGACGGCGTCTGTTAGTCATATGGAAACAACGTACACACCGACCGAGATGATGGATCGGGACTCCCGATCGAACCGCTACTACCGGAACGCCGTCGAGCGCCACTGGGACCCCGGCGAGATCGACCTCGAGCGGGACGTGGAGAACCTGGTCGCCCACATCGAGGGCTACGACGAGTACGGCCGGGAGACGTGGTACCGGACGCTCAACGGCATCGCGAAGTTCGGGGCGGGTGAGGACGCCGTCACCGAGGACCTCGCGCCACTCGCGGTGGTGCTCGAGGACATCGACGACCAGTTGTTCCTGACGACGCAGCTGTACGAGGAGGCCAAGCACGCCGACTTCTTCGACCGCTACTGGCGCGAGGTCGTCTGGGAGGTCGAAGACCGGACGGGCTGGGAGCGCTCGAACCCCCGGCACGACCGGTGGTTCAACGAGCCCTACGTCGAACTGTTCGACCGGAACAAGAAGGCGCAGTACCGGCTCCTCGAGGAGGACACCCCGGAGAACCGGGCGAAGGCGTACTGCCACTACCACCTGACGGTCGAGGGGATCCTCGCCCAGACGGGCTACTACGGCATGCAGACGTCCTACGGCGGGGAGTTCGAGGCGCTTCCCCACCTGCCGGGGCTCGTCGAGGGGTTCACGAAGATCCGCAGCGACGAGGGTCGCCACGTCGGCTTCGGGATGAACCAGTTGAAGAAGCTCATCCGGGAGGAGGGCGTCGATCCGGCGCTGATCGAGGGGACGGTGAGCGAACTGATCCCGCTCGTCCAGGGCATCACCGAGGACGACCGGTTCCAGCCCGACGACCCGGAAGAGCGCGCCGGACTCGGCGAGGGCGAACTGGCCGCCTACGCCGTGGAGAAGCACGCCGACAGGATGCGCCAGATCACCGACGCCGCCGCGGAGATCCCCGACGTCGACGAACTGGTGCGACTCGAGGGGGACGACTGAGAGCGCGCGGATCGTCGCCGGCCGTCGTCGAAATGCGCGCCGTCGATCGTTCTCTCGTCCGTGAACGCGACGAAACGCCTACGGTGGACGACGAAGAACGTGTGTACGGACATGATGGGAGTGCAGTTAACACTTGACAAACTCCTCGAGCGGGCGGTCGACCTGTTCCCCGACCGGGAGCTGGTGACGAAACTGCCCGAGGGGAGCATCCACCGGTACACGTACGCCGACGCGTACGAGCGGATCTGTCGGCTGGCCCACGCCCTGGACGAACTGGGCCTCGAGGCGGGCGAGCGGGTCGGCGTCGTCGCGACGAACCACTACAGACACTACGAACTCTACTTCGGGCCGGCGTGCTCGGGGCGGTCGATCCACATGTGCAACATGCGGCTGCCCGACCACCACTTCGTCCACACGATCGAGGACGCCGAGGATCGGGTGCTCTTCGTCGATCCGGGGCTGCTCGAGACGGTCGAGGCGAACGCCGACGACCTCGAGCGCGTCGAGCAGTACGTCGTGCTGGGCGACGCGGACGACGTTCCCGAGACGGACCTCGAGCCGGTGACCGACTACGAGTCGCTGCTCGCCGGCCATCCCGGCGAATACGAGTGGCCGGACCTCGACGAGGACGCCGAGTACGGAATGTGCCACACCTCGGGGACGACGGGCCTCCCGAAGGGCGTGCCGTACACCCACCGGGCGATGTACCTCCACAGCATCATGTGCGGGCACGTCGACGCCAACGGGGTCGGCGAGAGCGACGTCGTGCTCCCCGTGGTGCCGATGTTCCACGCGAACGGCTGGGGGATCCCCTACGCCGCGACGTTCGTCGGGGCCAAGCAGGTCTTCCCCTCGATCCACACCGACCCGCCGTCGATCGCCAACCTGATCGCCGACGAGGGGGTGACGTTCTCGGCGGCGGTCCCGACCATCTGGCTCGAGATGGCCGAATTCCTCGACGAGAACCCCGAGGTCGACATCTCGAACATCGAGCGGCTGACCGTCGGCGGGTCGGCCCCGCCCGAGTCGCTCATCCGGAAGTACGACGAGGAGTACGACGCGCCGATCATCCAGGGGTGGGGGATGACCGAGACGTCGCCGCTGGGCACCCTCAGCACGCTCCGAAAGGAGGTGGCGGACCTTCCGAGCGACGAGCGCTACGCCTACCGCGCGAAGGCCGGCCTGCCCGTTCCGGGCATGCAGATCCGCGTCGTCGACAGCGCCGAGCAGAGCTCCGCTGGCAGCCGGACGGAGTCCGGCGACGAGGAGGAGGAGGAGGTCCCGCGCGACGGCGAGACGATGGGTGAACTCCAGGTCCGCAGCCCCTGGGTGACCGACCACTATCACAACCGGCCCGAGGAAAACGAACAGGCGTTTACCGACGACGGCTACCTCCGAACCGGCGACATCGCCACCCGGGACGAGTGGGGGTACGTCGACGTCGTCGACCGCGACAAGGACGTGATCAAGTCGGGCGGCGAGTGGATCTCCTCCGTCCAGCTCGAGAACGAACTGATGGCCCACGAGGGCGTCAGCGAGGCGACGGTGATCGCGGTCGACCACGAGCGCTGGCAGGAGCGGCCGCTCGCGGTCGTCGTGCCGACCGCAGGGGCGGACCTCGACGCGGACGACCTCGAGGCCCACCTCGGGGAGACGTTCCCGTCGTGGTGGCTGCCCGACGCCTACGAGTTGATAGAGGAGATTCCGAAGACCTCGACCGGGAAGTTCGACAAGAAGCGGTTGCGCGACCGCTTCGACGACGTCCGCTTCGAGGCCGACGACGGGACTGACGACGACGATGCTGACGAGATGGACGTCGAAGAGGAAGTGGCGGTAAAAGACGTGTCCGAAGCCGAAGCGGCGGAGACGGAGAGAACGGGACGAACGGAACCGGAAGCGGAACGAACGGAACCGGAAGCTGACGGAACGGAATCGGAGGCGGACGGAACGGAACCGGAGGCGCCGGAGCGCTGACGGAGCGGCACCTCGATTTTCATGGACTCGAACACGACTCAGACGACGAGCGGCGTGAGTTTCGCCACGGACGAACAGACCGACCTGATCCTCGACGGCCTGGACGAGTTCGTCGAGCGCGAGGTCGAACCGATCGTCGAGGATCTCGGGGACACCCACGAGAATCCCCGGAAGGGCCACCGCGAGAACGGGCGTCTGACCGAGGAAGTGCTCGAGGCGCGCGAGGAGATCCGCCGACGGTCGGCCGAGGCGGGCTACTACGCGATGAACCTCCCCGAGGGGGTCGGCGGCGGGGGCGTCTCCGCGGTCACCTGGTACCGGGCGAAACGGCACCTCGCCACCCGCGGCGGCGGCCTCGAGCGCTACGTCCTCGCCGGCCCCGAGGGGCCGAAGCCGCTGCTGTTGCAGGCCGAGGGCGAGCAGGTCGAGCGCTACCTCGAGCCGACCGTGCGCGGGGAGAAGTCGACGGCGTTCGCCCAGACGGAACCGGGATACGGCTCGGACTCGCCGAACATGGAGACGACGGCCCAGAGAGAGGGGGATGGGTGGGTGTTGAACGGGCGCAAGCAGTGGATCACCAACGCGCCCTACGCCGACTTCGTTCAGCTGTTCGCCCGGACGACGCCGCAGGAGGAAGCCGGCCGTTACGGCGGCATCACCTGCTTCCTCGTCGAGCGCGACGAGTACGAGATCGGATCCTACAACAACGCCGTCGGCGCAGTCGGCACGCAGGCGGAGATCGTCCTCGACGACGTGCGCATCCCCGAGGATCGCGTCCTCGGGGAGGTCGACGGGGCCTTCTACGCCGCGATGGAGTTCCTCTCGCTCGGCAGACTCGAGTTGGGCGCCGAGGCGATCGGGTACGCGGAGTACCTGCTCGAGGAGGCGAGCGACTACGTAACGGGACGGGAGGCCTTCGGGGAGCCGATCGGGAACTTTCAGCAGGTGTCGGCGAAACTCGCCCGCGGGCGGGCGAAGACGTACGCCGCCGACGCCGCGGGGCTGAAACTCGCCTGGAAGGTGGACCGGGACGAGCGGACGGTGATTGACTCCTCGATCGTAAAGTGGTTCGCGACGAACGTGCTCTGGGAGGTCGCCGACGCGGCCGTCCAGGTCCACGGGGCCAACGGACTGGCCGAGGAGAACCCGTACATGGACCTGCTCCACCAGGCCCGCATCCTCCGGATCGTCGAGGGAACCGACGAGATTCAGCTGAACACCATCGCGAAGTCGATGGGGATCACCGAGTGAGCCGCCGGCGAAAGCGTTTGCGCTCGCCCTCGCCGTTGGCCGCTCTCGTCGCTCTCGTCGCTCTCGCCGTTCGTCGTTCGCCGATCCCGTCAGACTCGAGTTCGTCGTTCGCTGCTCTCGTTGGCTCGAGTTCGCCGTTTCCCGTCGGCCGTTCGCCGTCCGTCGCGCTCACCGTTCGCCGTCCGAGCGACCGGTGAAGGTTTTTCACCCGACGCGCGGATATCGGTGGTATGTCATTGCAGCCCACGAAGATGACCGCCGCCGGGCTCGCGCGAGCGATCCGGGACGGCGAGTACGCGCCCACGGAGGTCGTCGAAGCCACCCTCGAGCGCGTTCACGACCGAAACGACCGAACGAACGCGTTCGTCACCGTCACGGACGATCTGGCCCGGGAGATGGCCGAAGAAGCCGAGCGCGCGATCGACGAGGGCGAGCCGCTGGGACCGCTTCACGGCGTCCCTGTCGCGATCAAGGACCTCGACGACGTCGCTGGCGTCCGGACGACCTCGGGGTCGTTGCTCTTCGAGGACCGCGTCGCCGACTCGGACTCGCCGTTCGTCGCCCGGCTGAAGGCGGCGGGGGCCATCGTGGTCGGGAAGACGAACACGCCCGAGTTCGGCCTCGGCACGACGACGGACAATCGCGTTGCGGGGCCGACGGGCACGCCCTTCGATCCCGAGCGCGTCTCCGGCGGTTCGTCGGGCGGGGCCGGCGCGGCGCTGGGCGACCGGCTCGTTCCCCTCGCGCCGGGATCGGACGCCGGCGGCTCGATCCGCGTTCCCGCGAGCTTCTGCGGCGTCTACGGACTGAAACCGACCCAGGGGGTGGTCCCGAACGTCGGCCGACCCAACGGTTTCGCGAGCCACACGCCCTTCTCGACCCACGGACCGCTGGCCCGGACGGTCGAGGACGCCGCCATCTCGCTCGACGTGATGGCCGGGGCTCACCCGCGCGATCCGTTCTCGGTCCCGAAGCGGCGAACGTACCGCGACGCCGTGGACCGCCCGATCGACGACCTGACGATCGCCTACAGCCCCGACATGGGCGTCTACCCCGTCGATTCCGACGTGCGCGCGGTGCTCGACGACGCCGTCTCGGCGTTAGAGCAAGCCGGCGCGACCGTCGAACGAGTCGATCCCGACCTCGAGCACGACAACGAGGAGATCCTGGACGCCTACTACACGATGGCGACCGTCCGGTGGCGGGCGCTGCTCGAGGACCTCGAGGAGGAGGGGTTCGACCCGCGCGGGGACGACCGCGACCGCCTCCGGCCGTACCTCGTCGATCTCATCGTCGACGTCGAGGAGCCGACCGCCCGGGAGCGCAGGCGCGCGGACGTCGTTCGAACGCGCGTCTTCGACGGCCTGCAGGACTGCTTCGCGGAGTACGACCTCCTCGCGACCGCGACGGTCGGGACGACGCCGTTCCCCCACGGCGAGGAGCCCGAGGAGGTCGACGGCGTCGAGATCGAGCCCTACCGCGGCTGGGTGCTCACCCAGCCGTACAACCTCACGGGGCACCCGGCGGCCTCGGTCCCGGCGGGCTTCGTCGACGGGCTGCCGGTCGGGCTGCAACTTGCCGGCGAGCGTCACGCCGACGACGTCGTCATCGCCGCCAGCGCCGCCTTCGAACGGCGACGGCCGTGGCGCGACGAGTACCCGGAGTGAGAGCGACGGACTCGGAACCGACGTTCCGCGTCCGCGATCAGAAGCTGAAGAGGTCGATCCCGCCGGTGACGCCGACGATCTGGCCCGTCACGTAGGAGGCCTGCTCCGAGCAGAGGTAGGCCACCGTGTTGGCGACGTCCGCCTCGGTGCCGAGGTGGCGCATCGGCGTCGCCTCGGCGATCCGGGCGTAGTACTCGTCGACGTTCTCGCGGAGTTCGTCGGGCGACATGTCCGACCACTGCTCGACGACGATGTTCGGCGCGATGATATTCGAGGTGACCCCCGACTGGGCGCCCTCGAGCGCCATCGTTCGGCCGACGCCGATCATCGCCGCCTTCGTCGCCGAGTAGGAGAGCTGGCCGAAGCCGCCGTACCAGCCGGCCATCGAGGACATGTTCACGACACGTCCCCAACCCCGTTCGCACATCCGCGGGAACACTTCCTTGCTGATGTTGTACGTCCCCGTCAGATTGATCTCGACGTCGCGGTCCCACACCTCGTCGTCGTAGCCGTCGATGCGCGAGCGGGCGTCGACCATCGCCGCGTTGTTGACGAGTACGTCCACCCCGCCGAAGGCGTCGCGCACCTCGTCCATCGAGTCGGCGACGTCGTGGCGGTCGGTGAGGTCGCACTCGAGGGGCATCGCTTCGCCGTCGACGTCGCGCCCGTTGATCTCCTCCGCCACGGCGGCGGCGCCCGCTTCGTCGACGTCGAGCACGACGACGTTCGCGCCCTCTTCGGCGAGGACGTGGCAGTCGGTACTTCCGATTCGACCGGCGCCGCCGGTGACGACGGCGGTTCGATCCTGAATGCCGAGGTCCATGACGCGCGAACTACTCCGCGATCTGACTTAACGGTTGTGCGTGTTATCAAACGACACAGTCTCGTCGAAGCGAAAATTCCGCAGATACCCTCGAATACCGGCGATCTCGAACCCGTTCACAATCCCTATGGTGGTGGACGGAATAGTCACGAACAAGTCATGAGATCCGCCGTAATCGTCGACGCGGTACGAACGCCCTTCGGGAAGCGCGACGGGTCGTTCCGCGACACGCACCCGCAGGACCTGGCGGCCAAACCGCTCGAGGCGCTCGAGGAACGTAACGAATTCGACCCCGAGACGATCGAGGACGTCGTCTACGGCTGCGTGACGCCGGTGGACGAGCAGGGGCTCAACGTCGGCCGACTGGCCCCGATGGTCGCCGGCTGGGGAGACGTCGTCCCCGGAGTACAGCTCAATCGGATGTGCGGCTCGGGCCAGCAGGCCCTGAACTTCGCCGCCGCGAACGTAATGGCCGGCCAGCACGACGTGCTGATCGCCGGCGGCGTCGAGCACATGACCCGCGTGCCGATGGGCTCCGACGGCGCCGACGGCGTCGACGGCGAGGGCGCCGTCACCGACACCTACTTCGAGCACTTCGACGAGCTCACCCACCAGGGCGAGGGCGCAGAGCGCATCGCCGAGGAGTACGGCTTCTCCCGGACGGAACTCGACGAGATCGCCGTCGACTCCCAGCGCCGCTGGGAGGAGGCGCGGGAGGACGGGCGCTACGAGGACCAGCTCGTCCCCGTCGAAACCGAACTCGAGGGGGAGGGCGAGTCGCGAAGCGACTCGGAAAATCGAACGGGGAGCGAAGCGACCCGTGAGACGGTCACGGTCGAGCAGGACGAACACCCCCGGCCCGACACCGACCTCGAGACCCTGTCCCAGCTCCCGCTGGTGTTCCGCGAGGAGGGCGAGGGCTTCCACCACCCCGGCAACTCCTCGGGGATCGTCGACGGCTCCGCGGCGCTGTTGGTGGCGAGCGAGGAGGCCGCCGAGGAGCGCGGCTGGGAGCCGATGGCCCGCGTCGTCCAGACCGAAGTCGTCGGCGTCGACCCCGTGACGATGCTCACGGGACCGATCCCCGCCACCGAGCGCGTGCTCGAGAAGGCCGGGATGGACGCCGCGGAGATCGACCTCTTCGAGGTGAACGAGGCGTTCGCCTCGGTCGTCGCCGCCTGGCTCGAGGAGACCGGCGTCTCCTGGGAGCGGGTGAACGTCAACGGCGGCGCCATCGCCCACGGCCACCCCCTGGGCGCGACCGGCGCGGCCCTGATGACCAAGCTGGTCCACGAACTCGAGCGGACGGGTCAGGATACCGGCCTCTGTACGATGTGCATCGGCTTCGGCCAGGGGATCGCGACGATCGTCGAGCGGGTCTGACGCCGGCGCTCGAGCCGCCGTTCTTCGACGACTCCACCTCGAGCGGTCAGTCCGCCCGCACGGTCCCGGTCGTGACCTCCGGGTTGCGCAGGAGCGGGATCGAGACGAACGTGAGGCAACTGAGCACGAGCGCGGCGCAGAGGACGTACGTCCACCGGTAGCCGAACCAGAGGTCGACCGCCGGAATCGCGATCAGCGGTCCGAGGCTCAGCCCGACGTCGCCCATCACGTTGAACACCCCGCCCATCCGGCCCAGTTCGTCGCCGGGGGTGAGATCGCCGAGGATCGCCAGCAGCGCCGGCGCGGCCGCGCCCATGCCGATCCCCGCGAGAACCATCGCGACGAGCAGCGCCTCGATCGAGGGGACGTGGGCGATGAGCAGGAACCCGGCCGCCATCGAGGCGAACGCCGGAACGGTCAACAGCGTGCGGTCGGGGATCTGATCGGAGATCCAGCCCGTGGCGATCGTCGTCACCCCCGAGGTGACGACACCCAGCGCCATGACGACGCCGCTGATCCCCGCGGCGTCCAGCAGCGAGAGCTCCATGCCGTGGTCGCTCGCGTACCGGGCCAGCGTCGAGAGGATGATCCCGCCCCAGAGGAACTGGAGCGTGAAGTTGCCGAACCCGATCAGGAGGACGGTCGGCCGTCCGCGAAGGAGCGTCGGCACCTCGCGCAGGCGCGCCGAGCGCGTTTCGGCCCCGCTGTGGACGTCGGGCAGGACGATGGTCGCGACCGTCCCCGCGAGGAGCGCGAGCGCGCCCGCGACGAGAAACGCCGTCTCCATGTCGGCGAGGTCCGTCAACACCCCGCCGACGGCGAGGCCCGTCGGAAAGCCGAGCGACTGCCCGCCGCGCATGTAGCCCACCCACCGACCGCGGTTGCTCGAGGTCGTGACGTACGTGATGGTGGCGAACGCGCCGATGAAGACGAAGGCGCTGCCGACGCCCCAGAAGAGTCGCGAGGTGACGAAGACGAGTCCCGGAAGGGAGACGGTAGTCAGCCCGGGAACCTCGCCGATCATCACGGGCGGCGCGTGGAGGCCGACGATGTAGCCGAACGGGGCCAGCGCCTGGGTGAACAGGCCGAAGATCATCGGCTTGCGCGCGCCGACGCGGTCGATGATCGTCCCCGCCGGCGTGTTCATGAACAGCCGCGCGATGCGGTTCGCCGAGAGGATGAAGCTCAACATCACGGCCGAGATGACGAGTTTCTCGTCGAGCAGCGGCAGGGTCGGAAACGCGACGCCGGTCGCGACGCCCCCGAAGAACACCCCCGCGATGACGGCGAGGGCGATGGTTCTGATCTCGGCGGGCGCGTACGCGGCGTCGTCGTCGGGCATCGAGGTCGTCGAACGATTCGGCACGTCCGGTGTTCAACGTTCCGTTCCCGGCGCAACGCGATGGGTATTCTGCCGAAGCGAACGAGCGGACGCCGACGAAGTCGCCGGAGACGAATGGATTATGCCCGTCGTCCGCGAACCCTCCAGGAAATGGCGCACGGACCCACGGGAACCGCTCGACGACGGACGGACGCGGGAACGAACCGGCGATCGCTCTCGGACCCGGGGGGTGAGCGGCGTGCCGAGTAAGCCCCTGTCGGAACTCGAGGCGATGGTCGGCGAGCAGCGCGTCACCGTCGAGGAGTTCCGGATCGAGGCCGGGAAGGTCGAGGAGTTCGCCCGCGCGATCACGGAACCGAACCCGATCTTCCGAGACGAGGACGTCGCCCGGGAAGCGGGCTACGAGGCGATCCCTGCACCGCTGACGTACACTCGAGTCGGCCGGTTCCCACGCTACCGCCCCGACGACGTCGAGGGCTACGGCTTCGACCTCGGTTTCGAACCCGAGTACGTCCTGCACGGCGAGCAGTCCTACGAGTACGAGCGACCGCTCCTCGTCGGCGACGTCCTGACCGGGACGACGACGCTGGCCGACGTCTACCAGCGCGACAGCCGGCGCGCCGGGACGATGACGTTCGCCGTCCACGAGACGGCCTACCGCGACGAGAACGACGAACTCGTGCTCACCGAGCGCGCGACCGCCATCGAGACGGAGGGGGCGGTCGACGACGGCGACGGCGACGACGCCGGCGGTGAGGACGGGAGCGGCGCGTCCGCGAACGGCGGAACCGACGTCATCGACGTCGACCCGAGCGACTCGAGCGCGGACCCGGAATCCCGCGTCGCCGCCGTTTCCGAGGTCGAGGTCGGAGATCCGGGTCCGACGGCCGTCGTCGAGGACCTCGAGCGGCGCCACTTCGCGACGTACGCTGGCGCCAGCGGCGACTTCAACCCGATCCACTACGACGAACCGTACGCCCGGGCGGCGGGCAACGAGCGCGTCTTCGGCCAGGGGATGTTCACCGCCGGCGTCGCCTCCCGGGTCGTCACGGACTGGTTCGGCCTCGAGCGGATCGACTCCTTCGGCGTCCGGTTCCAGTCGCGGGTGTTTCCGGGCGACACCATCGTCGCGACCGGCGAGGTCGCCGACGTCGACCGGGACGACGGCACCGTCGCGGTCGACATCGCGGTCGAAACGCCCGAGGGAACGACGCTGCTGACGGGCCGGTCGTCGGCGACGCTCTCGAGCGGGAACTGAGCGGAGTTCGATCGATTTCGAGATCGATCTCGAGTACTGTTTCGAGAACGGGCGTTGGCTCGCCGCCGATCACTGCGGGACGAACACCGGCAGCGCGGCGTCGTCCGAAACGCGCCAGAACCTCGCTTCTACGGGCGTTCCGACGGCCACCTCGTCCGGATCGCAGTCGAGCAGCGCGAGCAGTCGGGGCCCCTCGGCGAGTTCGACCGTCGCGACGGCGTACGGCGTCCGGTCGCCGAAGCCGGGTTCGCCGGGCACGTGGCAGACGGTGTAGGTGTAGACCGTCCCCAGCCCCTCGCTCGGCTCGAACGGCGGGTCGATCGCGCCGCAGTCGGTGCAGACCGCTCGCGGGTACAGTTGCGCGTTCCCGCACTCACAACGCTGGAGCACCAGGCGGCCCTCGAGGGTCGCCTCCCAGAACGCCTCGTTCGCGCCGCGGGGGATCGGAACGGGGCCCTCCCACTCCTCGCGACGGTCCTCGACGGGGCCGACCGCGTCGCCCGAGGGAGCCGACTCCGCCGGGTCGGCCGCGTCGTCCCGGTCGCTCATGTCGCCCTCCGTAGCACGACCGTGCTGCTCGAGGACAGCACGCCGCCGGTTCCGTGAGCGACCGCGATTTCGGCCCCGTCGACCTGGCGCTCGCCGGTGTAATCGCCTCGAAGCTGTCGGACGGCCTCGATGAGGACGAAGATGCCGAAGTGGCCGGGGTGACAGTACGAGAGGCCGCCGCCCTGCGTGTTCATCGGCAACTCGCCGCCGGGTGCGGTCGCACCGCCTTCGACGAACGCGCCGCCCTCGCCCTTCTCGCAGAAGCCCAGATCCTCGAGGGTGACGAGGACGGTGTACGTGAACGAATCGTAGATCTGGCCGACGTCGACGTCGTCGTGGGTGATTCCGGCCTGCTGGAACGCCTTCGGCCCCGTCACGGCGGCGCCGGTGGTCGTCATATCGCCCATCTGGCTGATGTCGCCGCGGTGGGTGCTCGTCGAGGCCACGCCCGCCACCTCGATCCGCGGAACGCCCAGTTCGCGGGCCTTCTCCTCCGAAACCAGCACGACCGCGCCGCCGCCGTCGGAGACGAGACAGCAGTCGAGTAAGGTGAACGGTTCCGCGATCGGCCGCGACTCGAGGACATCGTCGACGGTGATCGGGTCGCGGTGTTCGGCCTTCGGGTTCATCGACGCCCACTCGCGCGTCGAAACCGCGATCTCGGCGAGTTGCTCCTCGGTCGTGCCGTACTCGTGCATGTGGCGCTTCGCGGCCATCGCGTACGCCCCCGGCGGCCGGAACAGTCCCGTCGGGCGGACGAAGCCGTCGACCGGGTGGGTCACCTCGAGCGAGCGGTCCCGGCCGGGGCCGGTCCGGCGCGTCGAGCCGTAGGCGACCACGACGACGTCCGCCTCGCCGCGGGCCATCGCGTCGCGAACGTGGCCGCAGAAGGCCTCGAACGAGGAGCCGCCGATCTCGGTCCCCTCGAGGAACGACGGCTCGTCGAGGTCCAGGTACTCGGCCAGAATCAGCGCCGGCATGTAGTCGTCGCCGCCGGCGACCGCGACGCCGTCGACCTCCTCGAGCGTACAGCCGGCGTCGGAAAGCGCGCGAACGGTGGCGATCGCGGCGTTCTCGAGCCAGTTCCGATCGGGGGTTTCGCCGAGTTCGCTCTCGGCGACGCCGGCGAGAACCGGCTCAGCCACTGTGATCACTCCGCGGAGCTCTCGATGCCATGCACCCCGATTTTCTACGGATCGTCAAGTACGTTGTGGTGGGGTACCACTCATCACGTAGCGAGGCCAGCGGACCGGATTCGAAGTCGTCGATCGGACGTGATCGTTCGAAATCACTATGTGGGCACGTGTCGTCTTCCCGAACCGACCCATGGCAGAACCAGACGTCGACGAGGTTCGGCGACAACTGATCGACGCGTTCGAGGGGGCCGACTACCCCGTCTCGAACCCGATGGAACTCCTCCCGGCACTGCCCAACGGGCCCGCCACGACGTTCGAGTCGGGCGACTTCGAGATGTCGGTGATGGAACTGCAGAGCGCTTCGGGCGGCGGGATGCAAGAGCGATTCCCCTACGACAGCCCCGAGGAGATCGCCGACGACGTCATCGAAGGGCTCCAGGACGCGGGGGAACTCCCCGAGAACTGACTCCACGGCGGAGCCACGACCCGAACGATCGACGGCTCGAGGTACTCACCCGACGCCGGTTTCCCCCGGAACGAACGCGCCGACTGCCGAGGGCCGACGTCCGCCGACGCCGATTTTCGCCACCGATCGCTCGACCGCGAACTCGACGCCGTCCGCCGACGGAGCCTCCTCGCACCCGTAGCTATATAGGATACCGCGGGGATAATCGGTACATATGAGCAACGATACCACGAGACGAAGAAGCGAGAGCGCGGGCCTGGAAAACATTCGCGAGGCCTCCGACGCGGTGGAGAAGTCCACGGCCGCCGTGACCGCCGAGAAGGTGCGAGAACGGTGGCGAACGGTCGGCGCCATCGTCGTCCTGGCGATCACCAGCGTCCTGCTCGTCCGGGTGGACGGGTACCTGTCGATCGACGCGCAGGTGTTCGCCGGAATCTCCGCCCTCCTGCTCGCATACTTCCTCGTGACGCTCCGCACCGACGTCAGGATGGAGTGACCCGCGATCGACGGAGTACCCTGCAATCGACGGAGTGGCCTGCGTTCGGGGTCGACTCCCGGGCGTCGCCGATGCGGCAGTTATTTCGTCCGATCCCGTGAACGGTCGGCCATGAACGGCGGGGCGATGGTACCGTGATCGACCGGAAACTGGACGAGTTCTTGCCGACGCGGCGTCAACCGGCGCCGGTACTCGAGACGGCGGACGACCGCGACGTGCTCCGTGCCCGCGGCGCCGCGGCGGCGATCGACCTGTTCGTCTGCTACGTCCTGATCGAACTTCCGCTGATCTACCTCGCCAGCGTGGCGTTCGGGGGCGCCTACGAGGCCCTCGGCGGGTACGCGGTCGTCCTCTCGCTGCTCGCCCTCCTACCGATCTTCGCGACCTACTCGTTCCTCTGCGAGTGGCGCTACGGGCGGACGCCGGGGAAGGTCAATCGCGGCCTGCTCGTGGTCATGGCCGACGGAAGCCCGTGCACGTACCGCGCCAGCGCCGTGCGGAACCTCTTCCGCTACGTCGATCTGCTCGGCGTGCCGCCGCTCGTGGTCGGCCTCGTGGCGGCCCTCGCGAGCGACGGTCGACGCCTGGGCGACCGCGCCGCGGGGACGGTCGTCGTCCGCTCGACGGTCCCCACGGACTCCGACGCGGCGGTCTCGGCCGACCTGGACGCGAGCGCGGCCGCTCGAGCGGGCGAACGGCGCGAGAAGTGATCGGTGATCGATGATCGGTGATCGGCGGTGGCCCCGACGAGGGGAGGTCAGCCGATTCTGACGCCGGAGCGGACGTCGAACAGCCGGGTGTACTCCGGCTGTAACACGAGTCCGTACTCGTCGCCGCCCCCCTCGAAGTCCGGATCGGTGACGACGACGATCTCGCCGAACTCCGTCTCGAAGAAGCTGTGGGTCGCGTCGCCGAGCGGTTCGTCGAGCAGGTGCGTCGCCGGGATGCCCGCTTCCGGATCCTCGCTGACGGTGATGTACTGCGGCCGGAGGCCCACGCGGATCTCGTCGCCGTCCCAGCCCTCGAGGCCGTCGCGGGCGACCTGGTACCGGTAGTCGCCGATCGCCAGCTCGGCCGTGCCGTTGACCGACGTCACCCGACCGTCGAAGAACTGCGTCGACGGCTGTCCGATGAACTGGCTGACGAACGCCGTCTCGGGTTCGTCGTAGATCTCCTTCGGCGGGGCGACCTGCTCGAGTTCGCCGTCGTTGATGACCGCGACGCGGTCGGACATCGTCATCGCCTCCTCCTGGTCGTGGGTGACGTACAGGGTCGGACAGCCGATCTCGTCGGTCACCTTCTCGATGACCGGCCGCAGTTCGGCCTTGAGTTTGGCGTCCAGGTCCGACATCGGTTCGTCGAACAGGAAGACCTCGGGATCGCGCACGAGCGACCGGCCGAGGGCGACGCGCTGTTGCTGCCCGCCGGAGAGGTCGGCGGGCATCTTCTCGAGTTGATCGGTGATCTGGAGCAACTCTGCGGCCTCCTCGACGCGAGCGATGCGCTCCTCCCGGGAGAAGCCGACGATCTTCAGGCCGTAGGCCATGTTCTCCTGGACGCTCATGTGGGGGTAGAGCGCGATGTCCTGGAACAGCAGCGCGATGTTTCGCTCCTGGACCGGTTTGTCGGTCACGTCGCGGTCGCCGAAGACGATCTTCCCGCTGGTCGGCTTGTTCAGGCCCGCGACGCAGCGCAGCGTCGTGGTCTTGCCACAGCCCGACGGACCGACCAGGGTCACGAACTCGCCGTCCGCGATGGTGAGGTTTACGTCGTCCACCGCGACGATCTCGTTGCCCGATTCCTCGTACACTTTGGTCAGATTCTGAATCTTGATATCTGGCATGTGATGTCGTATCTCGTTGTGGTGGCTAAAAGGTGGTGCGTTCAGAGGGCTCTAACCTGGAATCCCTTCAGCAGGTAGCTCTGCATGAAGTACGCGAAGAGCAGCGGCGGGAGCGTCATGGCCAGCGAGACGGCCATCAGGTAGGCGTCCGGCAGGAACTGGGCCTGCCCCATCGCCCGGAGGACGCCGGGTGCGAACGTCGTGGTGTCGGTCTCCGGCAGGAGGATCTGCGCGAACGTGAAGTCGTTCCAGGCGAGCGCGAAGGCGAACAGCGCGGCGGCGATGATCGCCGGTCGACACTGGGGGACCACGACGTCGCGAAAGCCCCGCCAGCGCGAGGCGCCGTCGACCCACGCGGCCTCCTCGTGGGCCTCCGGGATCGTCATGATGTACTTCCACATCAGCCAGACGGAGAATGGCATCGAGATGGCCGAGAGGGCGATGATGAGCCCCACGCGCGTTCCGAGGAGTCCGATCGATCGCCAGATCTGGTAGAGCGGGATGCCGATGACGATGGGGCTGAACAGGTAGCCGATCAGGAGGACCCGCGCGAAGTTCTCCTTCTGGGGGAACGAGAGCCGCGCGAGGCCGTAGCCGGCGATCAACGAGATGACGACGACCGTCACGATGGTCCCGATGGACACCACGACCGTGTTGAACATGTAGGTGTACATCTCCGGATCCGCCAGGACCCTGAAGTTATTGAGCGTGAAGATGTCCGGCGTCGGGAATACCGTGACGACGTCCTCGACGGTCTCGTACTTGGTGAACGCCAGCTGGGTCATCCAGTAGATCGGCCAGGCGCCGACGAACACGATGATCGCGGTGCTGACTAGCTTCAACGACTCGAAGAGCCGTCCTTCGCCGTCGTAGGAGAGGCCGAAGATGCCTCCCGGTGGTTCGCTCTGACTCATGTCGTCGTCTCCACCTCCTCGCTCGGGTTGAAGAGCTTGAAGTAGAGGATCGCCGACGCCAGCAGGAACAGGAACATGACGATGGCGATCGCGTTCGCGAGCCCGTAGGCCTGGTCGGTGTAAACGGTCTTGTAGGCCAGCACGGGGAGCGTGGTCGTGGCGTTACCGGGGCCACCCTCGGTCAGCTGCCAGATGATGTCGAACTTGTTGAACATGAAGATCGATCGGAGCAGGACGACGACCAGGATGATCCCCGTGATGCGCGGCAGCGTGATGTCCCGAAACATCTGCCACCGGTTGGCGCCGCACACCTTCGCCGCCTCGTAGAACCGATCCGGGATCGCGCGCAGTTGCGCGAGCGTGAAGATGGTGACGAAGACGGAGAACTTCCAGCTCCCGACGAGGATCAAAAGCGGCATCGCCCACTTCCGCGCCCCGAATGGCGCCTCGTTGCCGCCCCAGAGGCCGAGCCACTCGGCGCCGATCATCTGAAACACGCCGCCGGCGGGATCGAACACCCGAAGCGCGACCAGCGAGACGATGATCGTCGGGATCAGGTACGCCGTGAAGACCACCGCGGTCAGGAGGCGCTGGCCGCGGGAGATCCGGTTGAGCACCAGCGCCATCCAGAGCCCGACGGCGAGCTGGATGAGCGTGCTGCCGACCATGTAGACGACGCCGCGCCACAGCGAGCCCCAGAACGAGGCGATCTCCATCACCTCGGAGTAGTTCTCGAGCCCGATCCACTCCCACTCGGGGTTCAACGTGTTGATTTCGTGCAACGATGCCCAGAACGCGAACGCGATCGGGAGCACCGCGATGAGTGCGTACAGGACGACCACGGGGAGGACGGTCCCGATCCCAAGGACGGTCTCCCGCTCGACGGGCAAATCGTCCCACGGGACATACTCCCTGCGGGGTCGTATCGATTCTCCGGTTTCACCGGCCATATCTGGTAACCTCTGCGTCCATGTATGTTAATCTCACGGTCTATCGTATACGATTCGTCCCGAACCGAACGCCATCAAATGAGAAACCGACGCGCGTGCGTCGACTATCCGAACGTCTCCTGGGCCTCCTCGAACGCCTTCTCGAGTTCCTCGAGCCCCCACTCGTAGGCCTCGTCGACGCTCATCGAGTCGGTCACCACGTTGTTGACCATCTCGCCGTAGAACCACTGCCGTTGCATGTACAGCGACACGGGCGAGGAGATGTTGGCCTCCTCGACGCTGCCGTAGTGGTTGCCCCAGATCTCGTCCTGGACGTACTGGAGTTTCTCGAGCAGGTGGGGGTGGGCTTCGAAGATGTCCTGGCTCTGGAACTCGTCGGATCCGATCACGTCGGAGTAGGTCGGCAGGAATCGGCCCGGATCCGTCTCGTAGAAGCTCACGGTCCGCTCCATGCTGTCCGCGTAGAGCCACTCGAACCACTCCTTGGCCCCCTCCGGGTTCTCGCCGCCCGAGAAGATGTGGTAGCCGTCGGGCGCCGGGGAGCTCAACCAGTTCTCGTCCGCGTCGATCTCCCCCCAGGTCGGGTAGGCGATGACCTCCGTGGCTTCGGCGAGTCCCCGAAGCTCGTCGCTGTCCTCGGCTTCGGCCGTCAGCGCGGTGACGCCGACCGGCCAGGCGTTGAGGTGGTAACACTGGGCGTACTCGCCCTGGACCCACTGGCTGAGCGACTCCGCCCAGTCGATGCCGGTCGGGTCGGGCGAGTACTCCGAGAGGTCCTTCATGTACTGCAACACCGTCGTCACCTCCTCCTCGGGGAAGTGGACTTCGAGTTCCTCGCGCGCCTCGGGGTCCTTCCAGCGGAGGCCGATGCCGGCGACGCCGGCGCTCGCGAGCAGGACCAGGAACTCGTCCTGGCTCTTGCCGGTCGGCATCCCCGCCAGTCCGTACCCTCGCGTGTCCATGTCGGACTCGTCGATGGCCTTGGCGTTGTCGAGGACGTCCTGGAACGTCTCCGGCTCCTCGAGGCCGAGTTCCTCGTAGACGTCCGCCCGGTACTGGAAGTTCGAGACGTACAGGCCGTGGGGGATCTGGTAGATCTCGTCTCCCTCCCCGAGGAACGCCTCCGTATTGATCTCCCCGTTGACCTCTTCGATCGAGGAGACGACGTCGTTGACGGTCTCGAGCTGATCGGTCTCCCAGATGTCGGCCACCTGGTCGAACGTGGAGGTGTTCGCGTCCGGCGGAGTGCCGGCCTGGATCAACTGGGAGAGTCGGCCCTCCTGGGTGCCGGACATCCCCCCTTCCTCGATCTTCACTTCGACCTCGGCCGAGTCTTCGAACTCCGACTCGAGATCGCCCCAGAGGGACTCCCAGGAGTCGTTGTAGTAGTCCGTGATGAAGTGGACCTCACCGTCACCGCCGCCGCCGCCACCGCCGAGGCAACCAGCAAACGTTGCACCGATTCCGGCGCCCGCTCCCGCGAGCACCTGCCGTCTATTGAGTGAGCGTCGTGTCATTTGTGATCATGCCACCCTTGCACGTTGGTAACAGCACGGAGCGATCATATAAAACTTCACTATTTTTTACTCCGTTAGCGCCGACAGCGTATCCCGGCCGCACCGAGATCACCAGCGAGTGTAGCCCCCGGGGCGAGTTCCAATGGCGGTATCCGCTCGGAGGCCGAGTTCGGATCACCGACGCGTCACGGTTTCGGTGACCCAGCCGGTGGCGCCGTCGGGTTTCGGTCCCTCCTTCTCGGGGATCTGGAGGTCTCCGTTGCCGTCTCGAGCCCGAACGATCACGTCGTGCGTCCCGGCCGCTCCGTACTCGTGGCGCCACTGCCGCCAGACGTCCTCGCCCGGGAGGGGCTCGGACAGCTCCGCGTCGACCCAGGTGTCGCCGCCGTCCGTCGAGACCTCGACGGCCTCGATGCCCCTGGTGCCGGCGTAGGCGTGGCCGGCCACCTCCACGCGGCCGCCCCCGAGGTGGTTGACCTGCCAGAGTTTGGCCACGGTGTGGACCGGGCCGGTGCCGTGCCAGCCCCGGTGCTCCCAGTAACCCGTCGTGTCCTCGTCGCGAACCTCGATCTCGGTCAGCCACTTCACGCTGATCTCGCCCCAGTGACCCGGGACGAGCGCGCGCACCGGCGCGCCGTGGGCCCGCGGCAGCGGCCGCCCGTTCATTCGGTAGGCCAGCAACCCCGGCCACAGCGCGTCGATCGGGAACTCGTTGTAGTAGTAGTCGGCCCCGTGCAGAACGACTCGGTCGCCCCGCGGATCCGCCGCCTCGAGGAGCGTCTCGACGGGCACGCCGCTCCAGAGGGCGGTGTCCATCTTGCGCCCGTTGAGCCGGTCGCCGACGCACCGAAGCGTGACGAACCGATCCTCGAGGTCCATCGCCTCGAGGTCGGCGACGTCGTACTCGACCTCCTCCTCGACGGCGCCCGTGATCGAGAGCGTCCACTCGCCGCGGTCGACGTCGGGGTTCACGTTGTTGATGTCGACCTCGTAGAAGTCCGTGCTCACCAGGGGTTCGAGACCCGCGACGTCGAACGACCGGTCGCTCGCGGCGGTGAGAAGTTCTCGGACCTCGGGGCGGGCGTCCTCCGGGATCTCGAGGCCGGACGGGGCGGACGTCTCGCCGGTTCCGCGGACGAACAGGCCGACGGCGCTCAGGCCGATCGCCGACCCGACCGCCCCGAGAACGCGTCGCCGGTCGAGGGAAGCTCCCTCGCGAGCGACGGGCCCGGTCGCCACGACCGACGCCAGCACGGCGAGGCCGGCCCCGACGGCGGCGCCGGCGCTCGAGTCCGGCGACCCGGTCACCCCGAACGCGACCAGGCCCGGACCGATCGCTCCGACGAGCACGCCGACGACGGTCGCGGCGCGCCGACCCAACGCGTCCCCGGTCGGCCCCCACCCTCGGAGGATGGCCATGCCGGGTGCGGTCGCCGCGCCGAGGAGAACGCACGTGGCCACGATGGCGGTCAGGAAGGCCAACTGGTGGCCGAACGACCCGAGTTCGGTGATCGCGAACGCCACGAGCGCGTCGGGACTGACGGCGAGGATCGCTCGATCGACGGGCGTCACGACGAACGCCGGCCGCCGACCGGCGGCCAGGTACGAGCCGCCAACGGCGGCGAGTCCCGCGGCGAGCGCCGCGGCGACCGGGGGAAGCCGCGTCCGAACGCGAACGCCCACGGGAGACATTAGCAGCTACTATGGTATGAGATACCATGAAAGCTTCGCGCACGGCTCTGGGCGGCCGGAGGGGGGAGCGGATAGATCGTCGCCGGAGCTGCCCCGGCGTCCGCTCGAGGGCGTCGGGGTCAGACCCGCGACGTGCGCAGTGGCCCACCGATCGCTCGAGGGACACGACGACCGTTCGAAGGAGGGAACGACCGTACGAGGGAAAGGACAGCGCTCGAGACGGTAATCGACGGTCTGAGGAGCGGTAAAAGACGATTACCGCCTCAGCAGGCGAACACCCGTCCGTACGGTGGGTCAGTCGAAACGGGCGATACCACCGGGGGTACGTCGCCGTACATCGCGCGAATCGGACGGGGGCGGGACGTCGATTCGAGGTTCACGAGTCGATCCCGCGGCGCTCGAGGAACTCCTCGCGCAGTTTCGTCTTTCGGATCTTCCCGCTTCCGGTCTTGGGAAGGTCGCGACGGATTTCGACCAGCCGCGGGTGTTTGTACGGCGCGAGTTCGCCGAGGACGTACTCCTCGACGTCCTCCGGCGTCGGTTCCGCGCCCTCCTTCGGGACGACGACGGCGGCGACCGTTTCGCCGCGTCGCTCGTCCGGAACCCCGAACACGGCGGCCTCGTGGATCTCCGGGTGTTCGTAGAGCAGGTTCTCGACCTCCCGCGGGTAGACGTTGTACCCCGCCGTCAGGATCATCTCCTTCGCCCGACCCTTGATGTAGTAGTAATTGTCCTCGTCGCGCGAACCGACGTCGCCGGTGTGCAAGTACCCGTCCTCGGTGAACGCCGCCTCGTTCGCCCCGGGGTTCTCGTAGTACCCCTGCATCACCTGCGGCCCGGCGACGAGGATCTCGCCCTTCTCGCCCGCGCCGACCTCGTTCCCCGCCTCGTCGACGATCTTCGACCGCACGTGGCCGACCGGCTGGCCGACGCTCCCCGGCCGGTTGCCGAGCGACGACCACCGGATCGTGTGCGTCGTCGCCGTCGTCTCCGTGAGCCCGTACCCCTCCGAGAGCGTCACGCCGAACGCCTCCTCGAACTGCTCCTGGGTCGGCGCCGGGAGCTTGTCCCCGCCCTGCCCGGCCCGCTGAAGCGACGACAGGTCGTACTCGTCGGGGTCGTACGCCTCGAGCAAGTCGACGAACATGGCCGCGACGCCGACGAACGTCGGAACGTCGTGCTCGTCGATGAGTTCGAGGACGCGCCCGGGATCCCACTGATCGGGTCGTAGCAAATGGAGCGTCCGCCCCGCACACAGCGAGGCCATCATCTGGATCATCCCGGTGATGTGGTACATCGGCAGGATGATCAGCCCGTCCCCCTTGATCGGACTCGCGCTGTAACTCGAGACGCTCTGGGCGATCTGGACGCGGAAGTTACGGTGGGTCAGCAACACACCCTTGGGGTTCCCGGTCGTTCCCGAGGTGTACGGCTGTAACAGCACGTCGTCGTCGGTCCGTGCGACGACGGAGAACTCGGCGCCCTCCTCGGCCAGATCCGGAAGCGACGGGTGTTCGACCCCCGAGGCGGCGCTGACGATCTCGACGTCCCGTTCCAGGGAGTCGACCGCCTCGAAGACGTGGTCGTCCGTTTCGCCCTCGAGCAGGATCGCCTCCGCGTCGGCGTGGTCGAGCTGGCAGGCGATCTCGCGGCGTCGGTACTCCGGGTTCAGCGGGCTGGCGATAACCCCGGCGCGAACGCAGGCCCAGATCACCGCGCAGAAGGCGATCCCGTTTGGCATGTAGACGCCGACCCGGTCGTCGGCCTCGATGCCGAGGGTCTCGAGCGCCGACGCGTACCGCTCGACCCGATTCGCGAACTCGCGGTAGGTCGCCGTCTGGCCGTCGTGTTCGATCGCGACCGTCTTCGGGTGCTCCGCCACCGCCCGCTCGAGCAGGTTCGCGACGTTACCGTCGTACGGCGGCGCTAGCAGCGAATCGGCGGGGACGAGCTCGGAATCGGAGTCCATACGAGCCGGTAGTTTGTCGCTTTCCGAGAAAAGTGTACGGGCAGGGGTGACGCGGACGCGTCAGCGGACCGGTCACAGTTGCCGCTCGATACCCGCGGCGGCGGCCGTCGCGGACCGCTTCGATGCGCGACTCGACGCTCCGCTCGAGTCGCACTCGAGACGGGCGTGGCGCGGCTCAGATGAGTTCGCGGGCGATCGTTCGCTTCTGAATCTCGTCGGTACCCTCGAAGATGCGGAAGACGCGCGACGATCGGTAGTGGCGCTCGATCGGGAGTTCCTTCATGTATCCCGCACCGCCGTGAACCTGCATGGCGACGTCCGCGGCGTCGTTCGCGAGCTGTGCCCCCCGGAGCTTCGCCATCGACTCCTCCTTGCGGGCGCGCTCGCCCTCGTCCATCTTCCACGCGGCGTACCGGTAGAGTTGGCGGACCTGCTCGATGTCCGTCGCCAGTTCCGCGAGTTGGAAGGAGACGCCCTGGCGGTGGCCGATCGGTTTGCCGAACGTCTCCCGGTCGCGGGCGTACTCGACCGACATGTCGAGGAGGTACTGGGCCGTCCCGACCGAACCGGCGGCGATGTTGATCCGACCGCCGCCGATCCAGTTCATCGCCGCCTGGAAGCCACCGTCGACCTCGCCGAGGACCTGCTCCTCGCCGACGCGGCAGTCATTGAAGTACAGCTCCGAGTGCGTTCCGGGGGTCATCCCCATGGCGCGGTGGATCGTTCCCACCTCGAAGCCGGGGTTGTCGGCGTCGACGAGGAAGCAGGTGATCCCCCGAAGTTCGCCGTCCTCGCCGCTCGTGCGGGCGAACACCATCGCGAAGTCGGCGTACGGCCCGTTCGTGATGTAACACTTCTGGCCGTTGATGACCCACTCGTCGCCGTCTTTCTCCGCGCGGGTGTCCATGTGGTGGGCGTCGCTGCCGTGGCCCGGTTCGGTCAGCGCGAAGCAGGTGGTGATCTCGCCCGCCATCAGCGGGTCGAGGTACTCCTCGCGCTGCTCGTCGTCGCAGGCCAGCAGGATCGGCGTCGGCCCGCCGGCGCCGCCGAAGATCGCGCTGTGGAATCCCGGCGGGCGGTTCGACATGTGTTCGCCGACGATCGCTCGAGTGAGGATGTCCACGTCGCCGCCGCCGACCTCCTCGGGCATCGTCATCCCGTAGAAGCCCGCTTCGACCGACTTCTTCCGGATCGTCTCGACGACCTTCCGGTACTCGGGGACCTGCCGGTGGTCGTCGTCGACGACGTGCTTCTCGTAATCCGAACCGAGGAACTGGTCGTGCTCCGACTCGAGGGGGGCGACCTCGCGCTCGATGAAGCCGTCGAGGGCCTTCTTGATCTGCACCGCTTCGGACGGTTCGCTAAAGTCCATGGTCGGTATGATAGAACCACACATATAATTGTTACCGTATTGAACATGTCCCGCCGGTTCCGAGGGATCCGTTCGCCGTCGGGGGTTCGACGATATCGTGCACCGTTCGGCCGTTCACCCGTACGGAACGGGTACTCTCGTCGGTCGTCGTCGACGGCGCCTCCAACCGCCGGAAACGGGGGGAAGAGGACCGTCAGCGATCTGCTTCCTGCGTGGTCCGGAACGTTCGAAATCGAACGCACTCTCGATACGCGGCGGTCAACGGAGGAGAGAGACGGGATCGGAACTGGAAGACCGATGCGTTCACCACGATAGAACGAGATACCGAAATCGCCGGTTTTCCCCTCTGATGACGCATAAAACGGCCGAGCACCCGATTTCAGATCGCCTCCGACGAGGAGTTCTTAACGGACGATACTGTGGTTCACGCCTCACGAGCGCGCTCCGTCGATCAGTGCGTCGTCGCATTCTCTGTTCAGCTCCACTGAACACGCTGCTCGAGCCGCTCCCGAGCGCTGTCACTGGCGTACACCGCTCGCAGAACCCCCGCGCGCCGTTTACAGGCGTAGTTGTGTAAACGAAGGGGCGACGACGGCGGTAGCTGGCGTGGTCGCAACCGTCACCGCGGTACGACGATCACCATTCGGAACGCTTTAGCGGTGGGGCAAAGTAGAGGTCCGAACGTGAGCGAATCCGAATCCGACTCGACCTGCTCGTGCAAGGTCGGCCGCATCGCGGCCCGGTACGACCTCGCAGACCTGGACGGCGAACTCGCGCGCTACTGGACCGGCGAGGGCGACGAGCGCTACAGCACGAGGCGACTCGCGAGGTACGTCAACGAGTCGATCCTCGAGGCCGCGTTCGATCGTACCGGCGTTCGGTACAAAGACGGCGAGATCGAGAACACCTACCGACTGCTGACCGACGACGACGTCAGTAGCGGGGAGCGCGTTCAGACGCGGAACGAACTCGAGCGGGAGTCGATCCCCGTCGACCGCCTCGAATCGGACTTCGTCTCCCACCAGACCGTGTACAACCACCTGACGAAGTGTCTGGAACTCTCGCTCGAGCAGCCGAGCGACGAGGAGCGACTCGAGCGCGGCCGGAATCGGCTCCGCGCCCTCCAGGCCCGGACCGCCACCGTCACGGAGGAGACCGTCGATCGGTTGCGACGGACGGACGTCCTCGACCTCGGCGAACACAGCGTCCTCGTCTCGATCACCGTGACCTGCGAGGAGTGCCACGAGCAACTCACGCTCAGAGAGGTGTTCGAGCGAGGGGGCTGCGAGTGCGGCGGAGAAACTCCGACGTGAGACGCGAACGGACCCACATCGGCGAACGACCGCCGACGGTCGACGGACGCCGGCGACTGACCGACGCGGATAGCAACGTTTCGTCCAGGTGAACGCGCTGCGGAGCCGTCGCGGGACGAGACCGGGTCGTCGCTCCGAATCCCTGCGCGGGCGAATTCTGTCTCGAGCAGGCACGAAGCGCGGGACGGGCGGCGGAACGGTCCGCACCGATCCGGCCGCGACACCCCTCGCGACCCGGCGATCGACGTGACAACATATATTTATCAGAGGATACAATCGGCTGTCATGGAAACCGAGACGGCTAGCGAAGATACTTCGGCGCCGAACGGCGCGACCGTTCGCGCCGAGAACATCGGCGGCATCGACGAGACGGAAGTCGACCTTACGCGGGGCGTCACGGTCCTGACGGGTCGAAACGCGACGAACCGAACGTCGCTGTTGCAAGCGATCATGGCCGCTCTGGGGAGCGACGGCGCGAGCCTGAAAGCCGACGCGGAGGAGGGAACGGCCGTCCTCGAACTGGGCGACGAAACGTATCGCCGCACGCTGCGGCGGCGAAACGGGGCCGTCGTCACCGACGGCGACCCGTACCTCGATGACCCCGAACTGGCGGATCTCTTCGCGTTCCTCCTCGAGTCGAACGAGGCGCGACGGGCGGTCGAACGGGGCGACGACCTGCGCGAACTGATCATGCGTCCCGTCGACACCGACGAGATCCAGTCGGAGATCGACCGCTGCAGGCGCCGAAAGGAGGAGATCGACGAGCGCCTCGCCGAACTCGACGACCTCGAGGCGAGCCTCCCCGCCCTCGAGGAGCGACGGTCGCGGCTCGAAGACGAGACCGAGTCGCTCGAGGCCGAACTCGAGGCGGCCGAGTCCGCACTGGAGGAGACGAACGACGAGCGCGCCGAAGGGCGCGACGAGGACGACGAGCAGTCGGAACTCGAAAAACGCCTCGAGGAGCTACGGGCGACGCGGACCGAACTCGAGCGGGTCGAACGCCGGATCGAAACCGAGCGCGAGAGCATCGCCGCGCTGGAGGACGACCGGGAGTCGGTCGAATCCACCCTCGAATCGCTCCCCGCCGACGACCGAACGGAGCGCGAGCGCCTCGAGGCGGAGATCGAGGCGCTCCAGGACGAGCGCGAGGAACTCAGCGACGAGATCAGCCAGCTCCAGAGCACGATCCAGTTCAACGAGCGGATGCTCCGGAACCCGAGCGAGGTACTTCACATCGCCGGTGACGGTCCCGAAGCCGACGGCGCCGGTTCGAGCGGCAACGTTACGGACGAGCTCCTGGCCGAACCGGAGTCGGAAACCGGCGCGGAAACCGTCTCCTGCTGGACGTGCGGGTCGTCGGTCCCCCGCGACCAGATCGAGGCGACCGTCGAGCAGCTTCGGCGCGCACGTTCCGACCGCCTCGAGGAACGCAGCGAGGTGAGCGACCGACTCGACGAGCGCCGGCGCGAACTCGAGGAACTCGACCAGCGCCGGAAGGAGTACCAGGAGACCCAACGACGACTCGCGGAGGTCGAAGACGAACTCGAGCGGCGATCCGACCGCCTCGAGGACCTGCGCGAGGACCGCGAGCGACTCGAAGGCGCGGTCGACGAACTCGAGACGGCCGTCGACGAACTCGAGGACGAGACCTACGACGAGGTGCTGGACCGCCACCGGGAGGTGAACGAACTCGAGTTCGAACTCGAACGCACCCGGGAGGAGCGCGAGGAGGTCGCCGATCGGATCGCGTCGATCGAGTCGGAGCTCGGCGCGCGGGCGGATCTCGAGGACGAGCGGGAGGAGGTCTCCGAGCGGCTGACCGACCTCCGGACCCGGATCGATCGGATCGAGGCCGACGCCGTCGAGTCGTTCAACGAGCACATGGCGAACCTCCTCGAGATCCTCGAGTACGAGAACCTCGATCGGATCTGGATCCACCGCTCGAGCGCGGAGGTGCGCGAGGGGCGCCGGACGGTCACGCGATCGCAGTTCGACCTGAAGATCGTCCGCAGCACCGACGACGGCTCTGCTTACGAGGACTCGATCGACCACCTCAGCGAGAGCGAGCGCGAGGTCACCGGGCTCGTGTTCGCGCTGGCGGGCTACCTCGTTCACGACGTCTACGAGACGGTCCCGTTCATGCTGCTCGACTCCCTCGAGGCGATCGACTCCGACCGGATCGCGGAGCTCGTCGCCTACTTCCGGAGCTACGTCCCCTACCTCGTCGTGGCGCTGCTCCACGAGGACGCCGAGGCCGTCGAGACGCCCCACGAGACGGTCACGGAGATCTGATCCTCGCGCGGACAGTCACCACCGCGACGATTGACTTCAAGTCCCCGGGCGGCGTAGGGAGAGCGAATCCGCATGTCCGACGAAGGCTCCATCACGTTCGTGCCGAGCGTTCACTTCTCGCCGATCCACCGGCGTCGTACGCGCGAGACGATCCGGGAGGTGCGACCGGACGTCGTCGCCGTCGAACTCGACGAACGCCGCTTCGACCGCCTCGAGCGAAGCCAGACGGTGAGTCCGGCCGAGCTCGCACGGGAGCTACCCCCGGCGACCGGGGCGATGTACGCCACGTTCCAGTGGGTACAGCGGACCGTCGTCCGGCTGTACGGCCTCGATCCGACGAAGACCGAGATGGAGACGGCGATCGAGACGGCAGCCGAACTCGATACCGAAATCGCGCTCATCGACGACTCGCTGACGGAGACGTTCGCCGCCCTCTCCCGGCGGATCGGCCTCGATACGCTCCCGAAGGTGGCGATGCGCGCCCAGACGATGGGTCCGGAGTACTACGCGACCCAGCTCGAACTCCTGACGCAGCCTGTCTCGGAGATCGACCGCGGCGACGACGTCCAGCCGGCGATCGACCAGATGCGTCGCCTGCTCCCGGAGGTAACCGAGGTGCTGATCGATCGTCGGGACCGAGCGATGGCGCGGCGACTCCACCGACTGCGCCGCGAGGGGAACGACGTGGTCGCGGTGATCGGTGCGGGCCACCACAACGGGATCAGCGCCCACCTCGAGGCGCTCGCGGACGAGGGAGCGGATCTCGCGTATCACGAGTCCGGCGGGGACGTGGACGTCGACGGATCAGACGGGTTCGACGGGGTCGCGGCGGACGACGCCGACGAGGTCGTCGTTCCCCGACGGCGGTCGTCGCGCGAGGTGACCAGGATCCCCATCGAGTGAGATTCGGCGCGTCTCGAGGCCGACCGTCGCCGTCGAGACGGCGCCCGCGCTGGGGAGGTGGGCGACCGCAATCGACGGCTGCTCGACTCATCGAGGATCCGGCGCGACGAATCGGAGTTCGCCGTCGTCGAGCACCACGATCACGCGGTCGCCCTCCTCGAGCCAGGGGTAGTCGTCGCTCGGGACGACGCGTTCGTCGACGACGCGGCCGTCGTCCTCGAGCAGAATGACGACGTGTTCGCCGTCGACGATGCGATCGACGGCTGCGGGGTAGGCGGTCGGTCGGGGCCCGGAGCCGCCGTCGGATCCACCCTCGTCGGGGTCGTTCGAACGCGCCGGTTCGGCAGACTCGCCGGAACCCGCGGCCACCGCCGTGGATGTGACGACCACCCCGCCACAGAGCGAGCCGAGTCGTTTCAGGGCCGTTCGTCGGTCGATGGATCGTATCCAATCCATACCGGCGTTGGCCGCGAAATAGCTTATAAACTCTCGGTCCCTTGCGGAGGAGGTCGCCCGTCGTTGCGGGACGTGATCCTCGAAGCGTCGCTCGTCCGTCCGTGCGTTCGCATGGTGAACCCGGCCGGGAAGCGACGGAGGCGAACGGCGGTTGCCGTGGTCGGTCCGACGGACGAGGTTCGCGGAGCGGAACGGTACGTTCGGAGAGTAGAACGGAGGTCAGCAAGGGGCGACGTCTTGGAGCGATTCGCAGCCACGGCCGACTCGAGGAGAAGCGCCGAACCGGATCGCGGAGCGAACCGGTTCGGAGCGCGGTCGCCCGTCAGGCGTACGCGAGGGTGACCTTAACCTCGCCGGCCTTGTCGCGGAGGAGTTCGGGGAGTTCGTCGTGGAGGCGCTCGTCTTTGAGCCGGCTGGTGGGCCCGAAGACGCCGAGCGCGCCCAGCAGCTCGTCGTCGGGGGTGTAGACCGGGACGGCGACGCCGCGCAGACCGTCCATGTGCTCCTCGTCGTTCACCGCGTACCCGCGCTCGCGGATCGTCTCGAGTTCCGCGAAGAGGTCGTCGGGATCGGTGATGGTGTTGTCCGTGTACCGCTCGAGGCCCGTCTCCTCGACGAATCGGGCGACTTCGTCGTCCTCCCACGCAGAGAGGATCGTCTTCCCGCAGGCAAGCGTGTGTAACGGGCGGCGCTGCCCGATCATCGTGTCGTCGAAACTCCCGACGCGGTGGACGTAGACGCCCTCGCCCGCCTCCTCGACGACGAAGACCGCCCGCTCGTCGGTCTCCTCGGCCAGCTCGAACACCTTGTGCTTCGCGGCGGTGTAGCCCCGCTTCCGGTTGCGGGCCCGCTCGCTGATCTCGAGGAACCGGAAGCCGATGGAGTACTCGCCGTCGCGTTCGATCAGGTAGCCGAGGTCGGTGAGCGTCCGCAGGTGGCGGTACACCGTGCTCTTCGAGAGGCCGGTCCGGCGCGTCAGATCGGTGATCGTCACGCCGTCTTCGTCCGTGAGCGCCTCGAGGATGCGAAACGTCTTCCTGGTCGTCGAAACCCCCGCGCCGTCTCCGTCACCGGGTTCCGTTTCCATGGTCGATACTCGTCGTCATACACAAAGAGCGTTCCGAATAATGAAACGCGGTCGCCGGGATGTGAAATACAGTTGGACGGAGCCGGTCAACGGAAAGGGCTCGTTCCTGTAAGACGGTCCGGCGAAAATAGATCGCGAGAGAGACGGGAAACCGGCGAGATTCGGGACGCCGTCGACGAACGAAGAAAACCGGCGAGGTATCGACGTTCGCCTACTCGTACGCGGCGATGCCGGTCAGGTCCTCGCCGAGGATCAGCGTGTGGATGTCGTGGGTGCCCTCGTAGGTGTAGACCGTCTCGAGGTTAGCCATGTGACGCATCGGCGAGTAGTCGGTGGTGATGCCGTTGCCGCCGAGCATCTCGCGGGCGATGCGGGCCTGGTCGCGCGCCATGCGGACGTTGTTGCGCTTTGCCATCGAGATGTGCTGCGGGCGGAGGTCGCCGCGCTCTTTGAGGTCGGCGATGCGGTAGACGAGCAGTTGACCGAGCGTGATCTGGGTGGCCATCTCCGCGAGCTTCCGCTGCTGGAGCTGGAAGCGGGCGATCGGACCGCCGAACTGGTCGCGGTCGAGGGCGTACTGGCGGGCCTGCTCGAAGCAATCCCGCGCGGCGCCGACGGCCCCCCAGGCGATGCCGTAGCGGGCCTGCGTGAGACACGACAGCGGACCCTTCATCCCGGAGACGCCCGGCAGGACGTTCTCCTCGGGGACGCGGACGTTGTTGAGGCCGATCTCGCCGGTGATCGAGGCGCGCAGCGAGAGCTTCTCGGTGATCTTGTTGGTCGAGACGCCGTCGCGGTCGGTCTCGACGAGGAAGCCCCGCACCGGGTTCCCCTCGCTCGAGCGGTCGCGAGCCCAGACGACGGCGACGTCGGCGATGGGCGAGTTGGTGATCCACGTCTTCGAGCCGTTGAGGACGTACTCGTCGCCCTCTTTCTCGGCGCGGGTCTCCATCGCGGAGGGGTTCGAGCCGTGTTCGGGTTCGGTGAGGCCGAAGCAGCCGACGGCCTCACCCTGGCCGAGCTTCGGGAGCCACACCTCCTTCTGCTCCTCGCTGCCGAAGGCGTGGATCGGGTACATCACGAGCGCACCCTGGACCGACGCCATGGATCGGAGGCCGGAGTCGCAGGCCTCGAGTTCCTGCATCAACAGGCCGTAGGCGGTCTCCGAAACGTTTGGCGAGCCGTACCCCTCGAGGTTGGGGGCGTAGAAGCCCAGTTCCCCCATCTTCGCGATCAGTTCGGTGGGGAACGTGCCGTTCTCGAAGTGCTCCCCGATGTCCGGTCTGACGTGTTCTTCGACGAACTCCCGGGCCGTGTCCCGGATCATCCGCTCTTCCTGGCCGAGGTCTTCCTCGAGCTGAACGAAATCCAGCATACTATCTACGTTCGCAATCGGGGCAATAGGCATTGTGGTCTGTGTTGCCGTTCCATCCCCACCCACCTCGATCGGCGTTCCGTGCAAACATCCTGGTACTGATACATATATTCAGAGATGGATACAGGTAATGTTATATTACAGCGGGAATGAGTCTGCTGTCATGGTAGACAGACCCTCTCTTTCGAGCGGTGTACAAACTCGCCGATCGTTCCTCGCTGCGGCCGGAATCGGATCGGTCGCGTCGTTCGCCGGCTGTCTGAGCAGCGGCGGCAGTGACAACTCGACCGTTCGGATGCAGACGTCGACGTCGGGGACGACGGCGTACACCGCGAATCAGGGACTGGCGAGCGCGATCAACGACGAAAGCGACGACCTCGACGTCGAGGTAGCCTCGAGCGACGGAACCGAACAGAACATCGGCGACCTCAACGGCGAGGACGCCGAGATGGTGTACATCCAGAACTGGTCGGCACACGACATCCGCGAGGGGAACGAGCCGTACGACGGACTGGACTTCGATCTGACGCAGGTGTTTCACTTCTACGACCTCCCGTGGTACTTCATCACCAACAACGAGGACCTCGAGACCCTCTCGGACATCGAATCCGGGATGACGGTCTCGCCGACGCCGGAAGGGTCCGGTACCGCCGCCGGCCTGGAACGAGCCCTCGAGTACGCGGTCGACGAGTACGAGCGCGGAAACGCCGACTACAGCGAGCAGGGGAGCCAGATGAACGAGAACCAACTCGACGTCGGCGTCGGGACGCTCATGAACTTCACCGCAGTGCCGTCGTGGATGGAAGACAACATGAGTTCGGTCGACCTCCGTGTGCTCGACGTGGACGACTCGACCGCAGAGGAGTGGGAGGACGACGATCGAGTCCTCGCACAGCCGGTCGACACCAGCGCGCTCGAGGACGCGGAGACCCCGGGGGAGATTCCCGCCCCGACGTTCTCGTACAACTTCGTCGCCCGGGCCGACCTCGATTACGATACGGTCTACGACTTCCTCGAAGTGATGCACGAATACCGCTCGGACCTGGAGGAGTACAACGCGCTGCTGGGATTCTTCGAAGAAGAGGAGTTCTTCGTCAAGAATCCCTACGAGGGGATTCCGTTCCACGAAGCCGCCGCCGACTTCTACGACGAGATCGGCATCTGGAGCGACGACTTCGAAAGCGCCGGTAACTGATCTCCGATGGAAGGTACCAATCGCGATTCGGATCGAACGATCCTGCGCGTCCTCGACCCGATCACCGCCACGCTCGCGGTGGGCCTGACGGCCTACACCGTCGGGTACGCGATCCTCTTGCTCACCGGATGGCCGGCGGCGTTCGATGTCGTTCTCGACAAACCGGGGTGGCTCAGCCGGACCGAACGGTACATGATCGTCTTCCTCGGCGTCGGATTGGCGCTGTACTACTTCGATTACGCGCGGCGTCAGCTTGGCGACGAACGGGGCGGTATCGGGGGACTTCTCGCGGAAACGTCCGCCGAGGACGAGGAGGCGGACGCGACGAGCGGGACGTCGAGTTCGGCGTCTGGCGCCGACCAGGCCGGCGCGCTCGACCGCGTTCGAGACGCCGTCGACCGCGTCGACCCGTACGTCGCCGTCGCCTTCGGTATCGTCGCGCTCGCGACGATGTGGTACGTCTACACGAACTTCGGTCGGCTCGATAGCGACTCGTACCTGGCGGGGTTCGAGACCGCAGATCACGTCGTCGGCGCGCTCCTGATCATACTGGCGATCGACTCCACGCGCCGGGCCTTCGGCACGGCCATCTCCGGGGTCGCCGTGCTGGCGATCGCGTACACACACGAGTCGGTCGCTCCCCTGCTCGGCGGGATCTTGGGCCACTCGGGCGAGAACTGGGAGTCGATCGTCGAGGACGGCGCGATCGCGATCAGCGGCGTCTACGACAGTACGTTGATGGGAATCGGCTCGACGTGGGTCGCGATCTTCATCATGTTCGCGGGCCTCGCCAAGGCCTTCGGGCTGATGGACTTCGTCCGGACGGTCGGGAAGGAACTCGGCTCGAGCCTCCGGACCGGCGTCGTACAGGTCGCCGTCATCTCGAGCATGATCATGGGGTCGATCACTGGCAGTGCCGCCGCGAACACCGCCACGACCGGGAGTTTCACCATCCCCATGATCAAAGATCAGGGGGTGCGCGACGACGTCGCCGGTTCCATCGAGGCCGTCGCCTCCGCCGGCGGGCAGATGCTTCCGCCGGTGATGGGCGTCGCCGCGTTCCTCATGGCGGACATCATCGGCGTCTCCTACCTCGAGATCGTTCGGGCGGGCGTCGTGCCGGCGGCCCTGTTCTACCTGAGCGTCTGCGTCGCCGTCCACTTCACGATCCTCAAGTTCGGGTGGACCGCGAGGGAGCTATCGCCGTTCTCCTGGAACCTGCTGCTCGGCGGCGTCCACTTCGCGATTCCGATGGGGGTCCTCCTGTACACGCTCATCTACAAGCAGTACACGCCGCTGACGTCGGGGATGTACACCATCTTCACCATCGTCGGGGTGATGTTCGTCCGGAACGCGCTCGTCGACGCGTTCGCCGCCGACGAGCGGGTGAGGGCGACGGTCGAACGGACGCAGTCGTCGATCGAGGGGCAACCGACGTCGACGGCGCTGCTCGAGGTGGCTTCCCTGATACCGCGTTCGCTCGCCGCGACCGGACGGAACGTCGCCCGCGGCGCCCTCGACGGCGCGACCGTCAAGCGGGCGGCCGCCTCGACCGGTCGATCCGTCCTCGGCACGGCCCGACAGACGGTCGACGGCTTCAAACAGGGCGGCCTCGAGATGGCACCCCTCGTCGGCGTGCTCGCGGCGATGGGCGTGATCGTCAAGCTCCTCGACACGACCGGGCTGCCGGGCCGCGTCGCCACGACCATCATCGGCCTGGGCGACGTCTCCCTCTTCGGATTCGGCGGCGGGCTCTTCGTCGTGTTGTTCCTCGCGATGATCGCGAGCATCCTGTTCGGGCTCGGGATGCCCACGCCGGCGGCGTACGTCCTCGTCGCCGCGCTGGTCACTCGGCCCGTCACCGAGATGGGGGTTCCGGACATCACGACCCACATGTTCGTGTTCTACTTCGCGATGCTGTCGGCGATCACGCCCCCGGTGGCGATCTCAGTGGCGATCGGCGCCCGCCTCGCGGGCGCGAGCTTCACGAAGACGGCCGTCCAGGCGCTCAAGCTCGGCGCGCCCGGGTTCGTGATCCCGTACGCGTTCGTCGCCAACAACAGCCTCATCTCCTGGTCCCAGGAGACCCTGGTCGCGTTCCCGGTCGTCCTCGCGGGGACCGTCGGCCTCATCGTCGCGACCGTCGGATTCGACGGTGCGCGGGACCTCTCCCCCGCGTGGCGGATCGGGTACGTCGCCGTCTCGCTCGCCGCGATGTTCGGCTCGATCGGCCACGTCGCGATACAGGTCGCCGCGGCCGCGATCATCGTCGCCGGACTGGGATACGCGAACGTCGTCGTCGGCTACGACGCCGACGCGAGGCGGCGAGCCGAACCCAGCGCGTCGGACTAGCGGGTCTGATTCGGTGATTCGGCGGGTCCCACGCCCGACGGTCGCTCGACGTGACGGTCAGCGGAAGTGGTAATCCTTTTGTGGCGTTCACGCGACTCACGTGTAGGAAGATGACGAATCTCGCTCGAAAGGTCGCGGACACCGTCGACTCGTACCCGGACTCGGTCGCGGTGGCCGCCGACGGCGACGAACGCACGTACGAGCAGTTCTGGGAGCGAACCGGCCGGTTCGCGAAGGGGCTTACAGAGCGCGGCATCGGCGAGGACGACCGCGTGGCGATCTACCTGCCGAACCTGGCGGAGTTCGTGACCGCGTTCCACGGAACACTGCGCGCCGGCGCCATCGTCGTCCCGATGAACCCACAGTACAGGGCCCGGGAGATCAGCCACCTGCTGTCGGACAGCGGGGCGAAGGCCGTCGTCACGCTCTCCGAGAACGTCTCGGCGGTCGACGAGGTCCTCGAGGAGACCGACGTCGAGCGGGTGATCAGCGTCGGCGACGAGGTCGAGGGCGCCACCGACTTCGAAGCGTTCCTCGCCGATGAGACCCTCGATATCGTCGACCGGGCCGACGACGACGTGGCCGTCCAGCCGTACACGAGCGGGACGACCGGCACCCCCAAGGGCGTCCTCCTGACCCACCACAACCTCACGTGGACCGCGCAGGTGAACGCCGACCTCATCGGCGGCATCTACCCCGAGGACGCCCTCATCGGCGTCCTGCCGCTGTTCCACATCTACGGCATGTCCGTCGTGATGAACGGCGGCCTGTTCAACGGCGCCGGCTACTACCCCGTCGCCGAGTGGGACGCCGCCGAGGTCATGGAACTGATCGAAGAAGAGGAGATCACGGTCATGTTCGGGGTGCCGGCGATGTTCAACGACATGATCAATCACCCGGACGCCGACGAGTTCGACCTCTCCTCGATCCGGTTCGCGAACTCCGGCGGCTCGAGCCTCCCGATGGAGGTCTTAGAGCGGTTCGAGGAGCTGTTCGGCGTCACCCTCTACGAGGGGTACGGCCTGACCGAGACGAGTCCCACGACCCACGCGAACGGGCCGGACGCGCGCCGGAAGGGGAGCATCGGCCAGCCGTTCGACGGCATGGACGCGAAGATCGTCGACGAGGCGTTCGAGGAGGTCCCCCGCGTCGAGCGCGGGCCGGTCGACGAGGAGGACGCCGATCTCGACGAGATCACCGGCGAACTCGTCGTCTCCGGACCGAACGTGATGAAAGGCTACTACGGCCTGCCCGAGGCCAACGATGAGGCGTTCACCGAAGAGGGCGGGAAAACGTGGTTCCACACCGGCGACATCGGCTACTGGGACGAGGACGACTTCTTCTACGTGGTCGACCGCGAGAAGCACATGATCGTCACCGGCGGCTACAACGTCTACCCGCGCGAGGTCGAGGAGTTGCTCTTCGAGCACCCCGACGTCGCCGACGCCGCCGTCGTCGGGATTCCGGACGAGCGCCGGGGCGAGACCGTCAAGGCGTTCATCGTCCCGACGCCCGACGCGGAGGCCACGCCCGAGGAGATCAAGGAGTACTGCCTCGAGAACCTCGCGGCGTACAAACACCCCCGAGAGGTCGAGTTCGTGCGGGAACTCCCGCGGACGGCGACCGGCAAGGTCCAGAAGTTCAAGATCCAGGACGAGGAGTGACGACGGGCGACGGCGGGGGTTCGACGAAACCCCGCAGTAACCGTATCGGGTCTGCGGATTGCGCGATCCGCAGACCGCGGTCGCGTTCGATCGGTTGATCGCTCGAACGAGTGATAGTTGGACTTAACAGTGATTCCGTCCGTGCGGGATTGCTTAACAACGTTTTTTTCCCTGGAGTGTGAACTCGCTACACAATGGCATTCCAGCTAACGGACGAGCACCGTGCCATCCGCCAGGCGGTGCGCGACTTCGGCGAGAACGAGATCGAGCCGGTCGCCGAGGAGTACGACCAGGAACAGATCTACCCCGAGGAGATCAGAACGAAGGCCGCGGAGTACGACTTCGTCGCGCCGAGCATCCCCATCGAGTACGGCGGCGCCGGGATGGACAAGCTCTCGAGCGTCATCGTGACCGAGGAGCTGTGGCGCGCCGACCCCGGGATCGGCTCCGCCGTCGGTTCGGCCGGCTTCGGGACGAACATGATCGTCGAGTTCGGCGACGAGTGGATGAAAGAGGAGTGGCTCCCGAAGATCGCGAACGGGGAGAGCGCCTCCTGTTCGATGATCTCCGAACCCGCCCACGGGTCGAACGTCG